>JABHXA010000017.1 GCA_018657495.1 Fidelibacterota bacterium | reverse complement strand
ACCTTCGGCAAGACTCTTTGCAGCCAGGGCTCTTTGTACAATCACCTGGTTTGTTGACCAATAAAATACCTGTATAAACATCATACCGGTTAATAATGTAGGCCATGGCACTGAAACCACCTTATCTGCAGAGTTTGTTATGGCAAGTACTGCCAGTGAATCCGGTCTGGAGCTGGTGAGAATATCGAGTCCAGCGAAAAATGAACCCTCTCCTAATGCTAAAAGGGCAAGAAAGGGGATAGCCAATCCGCCAATAAGTAATCCCACACCATTGATGGTATCACTGACGGCAACGGTTTTTAAGCCACCGATGATAGCATAAGAACTACCAAGGACACCGATAATAACCACCATGACCCAGAGATCTATCTGCAGATTGAACATACCTATAAGGGCAAGGGAGCCAGTATAAAGAACCACAGGCAGGAGAACGGTTATATATCCAAATAGAAATAAACCGGAGACCATTGATCTGGTAGTTTTGTCAAATCGTTTTTCCAGAAAGGCTGGAGTTGTGGTAAATCCACTGGCGAGAAATTTGGGGAGGAATAACAAAGCAGTGGCGATCATGGCAAAGGCTGCAAGTGCTTCCCAGGCTATGCCTACCAGGTTCTGGTCTCCAAAGACAGCACCGTTTAATCCTACCAGTTGTTCGGTAGATAGATTGGTTAAGAGCAATGAACCGGCGACTACAGGCCAGGCTAAAGCTCGACCACCGGTAAAGTATTCCTCAGCAGCATTGTCTGATCTTTTCATCCCTCTGACAATAAAGTAAGTCAATACCCCTACTGAGGCTGTGGCCAGTATAAATGTAATTATAGAAATCGTATTCATATTCTCCCCGTGTTATTAAGATAAAACAATTTTATTAGAATCTCATGTAGCTGATTGTTATCATGCCTCCAAAATAGCATTGAGGAGGCTAATTATATCCAGAATATTGGTGTCATCATCTCCGTTAACATCTGAGCAAATGTGACAATTCTGAACTGATATACACTCAACCATCATTACTATATCAAGGACATCAGTTACATTATCAAAATTTAAATCACCAACCAGGCCAATACAAGTTTCCACAATGCTTGCATCGAATGACATTAGGCAGTCTAAATTGCTGGTTTCCCCTCCACCAGGGACATTATAGACATAATAAAAATGGACAGTTTCATCTTCATCAATAATGTTTGGATACAAACCATCATTAAGATGAAATTCCTCATTCGGTGCGACTGTATTTGCACCGACACCAGCAGGAAATAGATACAGGTCAGTATGATAGAATAATAACAATAGATTCTCACCAACACCTGGATTTGACGGTACAAATTGAATCGTTGGGTCAGCAGGGTTACTGGACACAAGGACGGAAAAATCATCAACACAGGATGGTTCAAAACTAGTCCTTCCCTCAAGTGTGATATAGACCTGATCACTGTCAGAAGATGAATCATCTCCAGTTACCATCAAAGTAATCTCGTAGATTGCATCAGCTGCCTGCAGATCTACAGTGGGATTTATACCGGTTGCTACAAGTGTTTCTCCGATGAACCATTCGAAACTGGAAATATTACCATAGATAAATGAACTCTCCGATGCATCAAGATCAACTGAAACAATCTCATCATATCCATAAATAAAACTGAAAGTCATATTATCACCGGCATCAGCATTTATTCCATTAGTATCTTCTCTAAGAAAAACCAACTCACCGGCAGGAACAGACATCATTGCTCCATCCGAAAAAAGCACATCTATATTTGTTTCACTGCTGTTGTATGCAACATATATTTTGAATCCATTTTTGTCAAAAACGGCATATGAGGGAGTATTAGCCGTAATATCGCTATGCACCAGTCCCATTGCATTGAGATTATGAATCCAATGATAGGTATGTGCCTGAGTTTCATTAACCGGTGAACCGGCAGGTGAGTAATTCGGATTACTGATTAAATTATCCACAGCTAGCTGTGGATCACCAAGAGCGAGATATTCCCACAAAATGTCCTCCCATTCGTCAATCCCATAACTGTCATCGAGAAAATTATAATTTTCTAAGACATATTCTGAATCATGTCCCAAATGTAGAGATGCGGCGGTGATGGGTAATAAATTGATGCCATGGACAAACTCAGCATGATCTGGTGCGGCACCAAACCATGTGGCATAATCAGCCTTCATTCCCCATACCATGCCAACCATGGGTTTTGGAAAAGTCACTGGAAAGCATATATCATTGATATCGAACCAGTAATTCTGTAAGGCGGATTTTTCTGTAGTATATAGATAGATGCCCAAATCTCGGATTTCATCATTACCGGTTACCATCCCCCATAAAGCAATACCAGAGGCACAATTGATTGCTTCCGAGCTGGATTCCTGATTATTACCTTCAGCAAAATCAGCGTGACCAGACGCCCATGAATGTCCGGCATAAATATCAAATCCGCGCATAAATGTGAAAAGTTCATCATCGCGGAGCCAGCTATTGGTATCGCGGATCAGTAATTCTACCATAGCACCCCACATCTCAACCCAGGCTGAATCGAACTGGGCCACAGTTGCGGCAGCGCGAATATAATAACCATAATGAAAATGATGATCATTCAGTTCAGAATCACTGCCGTATCCTGCCGGCACACCGATAAGCGTTCCCCAGCGATCATCATAATAGAAATATTCTGTACCTTCGTCTGTTGTGTAGGTGAGCCAATCTTCAAGTTTACTTTTAATAACATTGAGAAAACGATCTCGCTCCTCAATCATTCCCAATTGATCGGCAATGCGTACTAACTGGGCAGTACGTCCCATTCTCACTCCAGTAGCATATGTATGATCATCACTAAGAATGAGCTGATCATCTGATTTATTATACTCTGCCGTAATTAGCATTCTTTGCTGGAATTCATTAAACCCCAGTACTCCATCCTCAGCTGCCATTGGCAAATGGGGAAGGATACCAGTATAGGCCATTTCGGTCGTGAAATTGATTCCTTCAATGGTTTTCATTTCTCCTCTAGCCGAGACATAACTTATATCAGTCAATGCTCCGGAATAATTCAGCCATTGATGCGGGTAAAGAGCATAGAGCATATTACTGCTCCCAGATTCCTTTTGATCATAAATTGCAGTATAAGTGGCAATAACCTGAGCGTTTTCGAGGTCATATTCCCAGTCCACCACTGTATCGGTAATAAAATTATAGGCAAATGAGCCATAGTATTCGATGGTGCTTGATTGGGCATTTGGCAGGAAAGCGATGGAACAATAATCTAATCCGTTTAAATCTGATTGAAATCCTGTGCCTGTTTCATCCCATTGAGAACCGGAAGGTGCAAAGAGCCCATAATAATGTCCATTGACCGTAATCCCCAATACACTTCCATTATTATACCAGACTACAGGTTCACCCTCAATGGAATTGACCTCTATGCCATTTTCTGAATTGAAATAGGCAAAGGGACTACCATGAGCCATCACCGCTTTGAAGGAGCCTGAATTCCACGACGCTGTAACTGACCAGTCTGAATAGGCATCCATTAATGGATTGCTACCAGACATATTTATCGAAGTGACTGAGAGATCCTGCAAATGACTATAAACAAAGGCAATTTCATCCCCAGGATTACCAGCTAACCACATATCGCCCACTGGACCCATTATCAATCCGTCGTATGAATCACATATAAATGTTAACGGATCGGCCACTAATGGTGAAGTACGATTACTGCCTGTAAGTTGATTGAATGCGAGGCTTGCACTCCAATCTGTTGTTAAAACCGGACCTGTTATATTTCCAGTTATATTCGGATTTGGCGGTAAGTTCAATTCACCTGGATCGTTTGTACTGTAACCTTGCCCAAAAACACTACCAATTAATATCAATACTATTAAAATTCTACCTTTAATAATGATAATCTCTCCTTAATTTAATTTTTAATTATTTACTGAATAAAAATAGGTTAGCTTTAATCTTAAATGAATGATAAAAGCCATAAATGATAAACGGAAATGAACCTGATATACGTTATTAGTCTATAATTAAGCCAACAAGTGCAACTACATCAAGCACGTCAACAGTACCATCATTAATAACATCGGCATTGCATAGTGCCAAATTTTCAAGAGGGAAATCTCCAAGGATATGTCCAATCAACAAAACAATGTCAAGTACTGATATATCACCGTCTAAATTTGCATCGCCATTGTATTGACATGTTTGGATATCGACTGAATTTATGGCTCCAGGGGTACCAAATCCCACCGATGCAGACCAGTTTTCCCCAATACCATTATTCATATTCGGATGATTTAATTCCAGAGTAGGACCATCACCATCAGGTAATAAAGGCCATGGCTCAATATCATCATACCTGACAGAATCTGCTAAAACACCAAACTGGTTAAAAAGACGTAATAATTCACCGGCTCCACTAAAACCAAAATCTAATTGACCAAAAATATTATCAACATCAGGAAAAAATTGCTGTAATGCTTCCGTGTCTCTGGCCAGGAGAAAATAACTGTCCTCTTGGAAATAAGTATTTTCAGGGATTGTAAACACATTTTCATCATTTGAATCTTTAAACTGCCAGCCACCAATATTTATAGGGTTTGGACTATTATTGTAAAATTCTATCCAATCGCCGGTATCTGCATCAGGTGATGAATTGTAATTAATTTCATTAATAACGATATTCTCCTGGTATCCGGGTATAGGATTAAAATATGCCGTGATGGATAATACATTTTGAGGTGCGACATATATGGTTGGGTTAGCACCATAATTTGCTGACCATCCAGAAAAAGTATAACCATTTGCCGGGAGGGCTGTAAGTTCTATATCAACACCTTGAAAATATGTCCCCTGCCATGGATAGGAATCAAGCGTCAATGAATTAATTTTTATTTGTCCTGAGTTTGGGATTGTAATTCCCAGGATGATCTGACCCGTTTCATCCAGATCAAATTCTGACATGAAATGCCCCATCATATATCCAAGCCGTTGATTGGCAAAATTATTTATCACTCCTATTCTACTATACCATTCAGACATCGATCCTCCCCAGCGATTGATGTGGTCAGGCATTTCGGGTTCTATAACTTCCATTATGTCACTAATATGATCGAGAACATAGTCAGCATCAAAGATAGTATTATAAAGATCGCAAAACCGGTTGATGAATTTATTTTCAAAAACAGGATTTTCCAGGAGTTTTCTTAAAAGAAAAGTCGACCATGGAGGATTTGGCCATCCGGGTCCCCAGGGATTCAAGGCAAAAGCCAGGGTATTATTGGCATAAGCATTTGAATTCCAGATGCCAAAACCAAAGTCAGTATCATATAGAATCCATCGCCATTTTCCGTCATCGGTTCGGGGGCGCCAAAACTTTATATTATTTCCAGGCCAATCCTGATTGTCATAATAAATTTGTGAGATTTCATAACTGATAAATTCATCAATATCCATTTGCGTGGTTATATAATCATAATTTTCCGGCAGGCTCATATTTTCAGAATTAAGAAAATTTATCATACTATTATAATGCCCGGCATCACCGTTGATAGGGTTGGCGTCTGCTTCAAGAATATCCAAATCGTCAGGATCTACAGGATGGTGGGAGGCAATAAAATGTTCATTAATTTTTTCACGTATATTGTATAATCCCCAATACTGTCCATTAAGATACACAGCTGCTGGTCGATATGCTTGAAGGTCCACACCTTCATTCTGTACCAATGTGGTCATCATGCCATCCCGCAACATGGAAGATTCCCAGTCATTACCGGAATTTCGAATAATAAACGATTCAAAAATATCGATTGACAGATTGTCAAACAGTTGATAATTGAATTGACTGGCGCCATATTCACTCCGAGCAAAGAATGACATTGATTTTTGAGGAAGACCTCTGCTCCAGCCGCCAAATATTTTTACACCTGCATCTGAGCTAAATCCAAGTTGACGATCTATTTCGAATAATTCAATATGAATTGGTCGTTCCCAATCCTGCCAGAAATTGGCCCCAAAATGTGGGAAATTCTGTGATGCGTTGGGTCCCATCTCATATATTCCAGTATTAAAATCAAAGAAATTATCCGGCGTGGTGGATAAAGACATTACCGTAAGCGGTGTATCTTCATTTACAAAATAGGAATGGGTAATTGTGTTACTTGGCATGAATCCAGGTTGGAATGAACGGGCTCGAATAACTGCCGTTGTGTAAATGTTAAAGGGATTTGTGTAGGTATATGAGTTCTCAGTTGGCTCTGAACCATCAACGGTATAATACATAACTGCAGATGGTGAGTCAGAGCTGATTGATAGTGTTATAGTATTGTCATAAAACCCTCCGGGATTGGAAAATATCGGATCAGTTATCAATCCGGAATAGCCAATATCACTGTTTTCACTACCAGGTGTTGGTTCAGTGAATATCATCCAACTATCCTCTCCATCGGGGTATCGACCAAAAGAGATATCAACGGGATAATCACCTGTTTCAAGACTATCCAAAGTGATACCATCAGCTGACGTGAGGATTAGTGTTTCTCCATCAGACGAAATATTGAAATTTGTATGGAGTGGTGTCATCTGAAAATCAAGTATCTCAGGTGTACCATTTGGGTTTTCAGGGATCTCATTCATCCCAAGAGTAAAAAACGGAATCAAAGACAAATCCGAAGAGGTCGAGTTATAATTATGTACTTCAATAGCCAAAGTATTCTGACCTTCCTGGAGCAATGTTTCAGCCCAATCATCACTAAATGATTCGGGTAATCCTCCTGAATACATTAATGCTTCTCGCCAGGAATCAGAGCCTTGATCATATGATGGATATACTCCAGGAGTCCCTATATTAGCCCTGGCAATTTCAACACCATTCAAATAAGCAACAAAGGCATCATCATAGTCAACATGCAGAACAGCCTGTTGAATACTTGCGAGGGACTCTATATTAAAAGTGTTTCTGATGAATACAGAAATTATGGGTTGGGTAATGGTAGCATCATCGCCATCACCATAGCCGAATCCGCTTGGACCGGTGGGCCAATTGTCATCGATAAAATCAGTTTGACGCCATAATTCAGGTGGGGCAGAATAGCCAAGAATATATTTCCAATCATCCCCCCAATTAATGACGGTTTCCCAATGACTGCTCACTGCAGATCGGTTCTTTCCAGAAGCAAATATTAACAGATATTGATTGGGATTTAATTGAAAATCAGGGAGTATCCATTTGTCCGGTTCATCCACATCATCGGATAAAGCAAATCCACCCAAATTAACCGGAGATTCACCATAATTATAAAGTTCAATCCAATCAGAATAGTCACCATCCTCATCCGAAATTATGGTAGAGTTTGCCGACATAACTTCGTTTATTATAACGGTTTGAGACATTGACCAACCAAAGAGGATAATCACCACATTAATGATAATTAACAGACGGGATTTCATATTATAATTGCTTTCCATAGATTCCCTGTAGGTAATTAATTTGAAAAAATTGGCTGGTAAAATACAAGTTTACCATTTAAATGTAACCAGACCCTGACCAGGTAGATTATAGTAGAAACTCATATCATTCCAAATGACGAAAAAACTTTTTGATTCATATCCGGTATTCACAGCAACCATTGCATGACTGCCATCAGGATTACGGAATGTTACCGCATCAATATCATCCACATCTTCATCAGTGCCAAGTCTTACGGCACCGGTATCGACAAATTTACTAAAATGACCGGTTATATAATAGTCAACCTCATATTGCAGGTAGCTGTTATCAACGGTGACCAACCCAGTACAATTTTCACATCCACCATTAAATGGACCATTATTCAAATCAAGGGCGAGATTCCAGAGCAAAACATTTCTTGACCAATGATTTAGTACATCAATAAAATAATATTTTGCCATATGTCCAAGAACACCATCCCAACTTTCCCATAATAAAGAATTGGTTCGTTCAGTGAAATATATAGACTTACTGGGGTCCAGATTGTATATATCGCTTTGGAAAGTTGCATCACCATTTCCATAACCATGAAATGCCGTTCCGTCAATGTATGAAACTGCAAGAGGATCATTATACACATCCTCAATAAATTCAAATGCACCTGTTTGAGAGGAACCGTCATCTTCGGTCCCATCCCAATTGTGATCAAAGATGACAATTTTTGTGTTAATCCCATTATCTTCGAATTTTGGTCCAAGATGATATTTTACAAAGTCCCTTTGTTCATTCCCTGACATGATCATCCCCGGATAGTTCCAGGGGCAATAAAGAGGTTCATTCTGTATGGTAATAGCATCGATTGGAATACCCTCAAGGGCATATTCTTCAATATATTTAACGAAATAATCAGCATAGACGCCATACATATCTGTCCGTAATCGGCTGTTCCATTGACTACTACATACGAACTGACCACTTGTTTTCATCCATCCAGGAGCACTCCAGGGAGAGCCCATTATTTTAATATCAGGATTGTGAATCAAAATATCTTGTAGAACAGGGATGATATTTTCTCTATCTCTATCTATTGAAAAATCCAATAGCTCTAAATCATCTACCGTCTCAGCATAGGAATAATGAGGTCCTTGAACAAAATCAGATGAACCCATAGCAAGCCTGATATAACTAATGCCGATACCATCCGTTTTAGAAAATAATTTTTCTATGATCAAATCCCTGTTCGGTGAATTATTGATTAGATATGCTGACGAGTGGGTGAGAGCAGCACCAAATCCATCGATTTCCTGATAAATATCGCCATCATTGACTTCAACTACATTAACAGAATTACAATTGTCACCAAAGTATCGTTCTGTTTGGGGCTCAAGCTTGTCGGAACCAATTCCTTCAGTTAACCAAACCTGAACAGATATATCTGTGTTTGAGCTATTATCGACATTAAATAAATGAATATCAGAGACATTACTATTATCAGATTCATCAAATACTTTAGCATAAATCAAAAAGGTATTACAATCGTCAAATTGGTCTGTGTCCCATTCCAGAATAAATGGCGTTTCATAGATAGAATCCAGTAACTGATGCTCATCATTTATAATTATATAGAACTCAACATAAGAGATGTTTTCATTGTCAGTTACAACCGCCTCAATACTGATGGTACCTGAAACGGCTTGATAGGTATATTCCTCTAAATAACTTAATTCGATACTAGGTGCTTCGTTATCCACTGGTGCTGCGCTTTTTTCACATGCCAAACAATAAATCAGCATTGACAAAACAATTTTTATTATTACAGATTTATTTTTCATTCGGCTTCATAGACTCTTACATAATCTATTTCAAATGTTATGGGAAAAATGTTATTATCAGGATTGCCCGGCCAATCGCCGCCAATGGCAAGATTCAATATTAAAAAGAAATCCTGATCAAAGGGCCATGACTGTGTATTTGAGTTGATCGGTCGATTCACGGTCATGAATGGTTGATTATCTATTGAGAAGGTAAGAGAGTTCTCATTCCAAATCATCCCATATACATGCCAATCATCCACTTGAGCCAAGGTTGTTCCTGAGGTATTTGGCTGCCAGCAGCCATCAGGACAGGTGATATTATAATCAGGGCAGCCATCAGGATAATTTGGGAGAGAATGGTAACAGGCGCTTGTATGGATTGAGCTCAGGATATTATTTGAATTGTTCACATGTTCCATGATATCGATTTCACCGCATTCTGGCCAGCCCACAGAGCCAATATTTGATCCCAGCATCCAGATTGCCGGCCATGTACCTTGACCCAATGGGACTTTAGCTCTTATATCAAATCGCCCGTACTGAATCTCACCTTTACCAGCTGAGTTAAGTCTTGCTGAAGTATAATTTGCATCATTATAATTTTCATGCAATGCCTGAATGACCAAATGGCCATTGTCAATATATGAATTCTCTGGTCGGCTGGTATATGCCTGTAATTCATTATTTACATGACCCGGGGACCACACTTCATGTGCCCAATTTGCCCCGTTTATAGTCTCACCGTTAAATTCGTCATTCCAGACTAATAGCCAACCGGGAGGGAATTCTTCAATGCAGGATCCATCATCAAAAATGGCCGACTCATCATAATTGTCCGCTGATTCATCCATACATCCTGAACAGGTTGAGTTCCATAGATATGCCTGATTTACCGGGTGGATACATTCACCGCAATCATCGGTGGCATATGCACCACCGCAAATCCCGGTACAATCTATAACAGCATCTCCACCGCAGACTCCGAGGCAATCATCAAAAAGACAACTGTCGTTTTCTTCATCGGCATTGCTGTTGTAGTTACAAGCCTCCGGATCTGTACACCCCTGCACAATAGTCTCCTGCGGACTATCACAATAAATACTACCCAATAATAGGATAAAAATGGTAATGATTATTTTCATTCTATCTCCAATAAAACTTATATAAAAAAATAATTGTTATTTCAAAAAATTAAAATTATCAAATACTGCTTTTGTAAGTCGGTTATTATCATGACTCAGAGTGGCGAGGCCCAATAAGGTTCTATTGGTAATTTCATCATTGGATATTTCACCAACAACTTGCCATTCACCATCGATCAAAATTTTACCGATAAAAGTATTGCCCTCTCGGGTTAATTCCAATTCTGCCCCCGGTAATATTGCTGAATTACCGCCGCTGGCCTGCATCATTTTACCTTTGCCGATCCGATAACCAAACTCGGTATTGCCGAATGGGAAAATATTTATCAGGACATGTGATGACTGGGGGTCAAGGCTATTTCGAGCCATTATTCCGGCCTTGGCATATGTATTTGTTGATAACAATTCATTTACGGTCACGCGTACCGAAAAATCACCTTCCACCTCGTGCCAGATATAACGAAACTGATCATTGTCGGTCCAAATATCAGCACCACCGCCATAAACGGTCCAGGTATCACCATCAACTAGTTGACCGCCTTCGAGGGGTTCACCAATATCAGAGGCCTGCCATTTTCCAGGTAGTGGATCAACGGCTGGGGCTTTAGTAATAGGTGGGGGAAGTGGTGGTAAATCATCAAGGAGAGAAGGGGTTTCATCAGTTGTTAACCAGTATTGGAGATCGCTGTTTACCGAGTATTCCATTGTGGCCAGAGATTTGAACCAGGTTTCTATTTCACTGAGATCATCTGCTATGATATCAAGTTTTGCGAGTGGTTTCTCATTGGTGACCATTCCCCAATTCATTTCATTAATGCCTCCCTGCTGGGTGAGCACTTTATAGGACCACATGGTAGCAGGCCATCCCCATTTTTCGTAACGATCATAATATCGTCGCATCATCTCTCCACCGCCAGCTCGTTGGGAAACCACATTAAATTCACCAATTAACAAAGGCGCATTAAATCGATCCATGGTTTCTTTCCAATCCATTAAACCGTTTTCGAGAAAATCGGCATGCACCTGTGGAACGGGACCACCCCATCCAAAAAATCCTGGATAAAAATGCGCTGTATAAAGGACGTTTGTCAGCGATTTACTGTGTTCATCCTCATAAAAATCAATCCCACTGTAATGCCCGGGGAAAATAACAATATGATTATCATTTTCAGCCCTCACCACCTCATTGCAACGTAAAATCATTTTTTTGAGATCTAATTCCTCACCACCCCAGGGTTCATTCAGGAAATCATAAGCTGCAATCGTTGGATTGTCTTTGTAATGTTTTGATATCTGGACCCAAAGCCATTCGGTTTGATCCTGGTATTTAGCTTCTTCCCAAAGGCGATTATATCCAGATCGACCTGTATGATCCATTCCGCTCTGACGACCAGGCGCACCATGCATATCAAGAATAATAAACATATCGTGTTTCGTGGCAAGGTTGACTGCTTTATCCAACCAGAACCAGGCATCTTCTCTTAATTGGAAGGGTTTATCATCATCCATTAATAGTCTATATTCAAACGGTAACCTGATGGTATTCATGCCAAAAGATTTGATCATTTTGAAATCCCGTTCGATGGCCCAGCTACTGCGATACAATTCCATCAACCGATGGGTTTCAGATGCCCCGAACCGCTCGCTTAATTGTAATTCAAATTCATATTGATCCCCACTACCGCTTTGTCGATAATCAAGCATCCACATTTCTAAAACAAGCCAATTTCCCAGGTTGCATCCTTTTAAGAATATTTTATCATCATTGCTGTTAAGAATTTTTGTATCAGTGATACGCAATGGTTCGCTGAGTCCTGAAGGGGATTGGCTGTCTAAATCTTTCACACATGAAACAAGCAGGCCGGCAGAAAGAATAAATAAAGTGTATCGATTAACAAATTTCATCACAGTCCTTTTTAATTAGATTTGTATCCAAACGGAAATAGAGGTTTGGTGTCAGATTCTTTTCTTTGAAGTGGTATTTGATCCATACTTCTTGGCCAGGTAAAAGATAATTTTCCGGTGGCTGGAAAATCGCCAAATAAGATATCAGCGATACCCTGTCCTTCTGTTCCCGGGAGCCAGGCGGCAATAAAAACATCCATATCTTTTAAATGATCGGTGATAATTAACGGTCTACCTGAGAGCAGAATAACCACGGTGGGAATACCTTTATCCTTCATTTTGGAAAGTAACATGAGATCCTCATCAGAGAGGGATAAATCTGCCCTGTCGCCATAACCCTCTGCATAAGGTTCTTCGCCAATGACTACAATGCCAATAGTTGCATCATCACCACCGGATCCATCAGCTGAAAATATAACCTGAGATTTATCTACAACGGTATTTTGTATGCCCTCAAGGATTGTAGTTCCAACGGTAATATCGCCACGAATACCCTGCCAGGTTATCGACCATCCGCCACATTGCATGCCGATATCATTGGCAGCCTCACCGGCAACAAGTATTTTTGATCCTGATTTTTTTAATGGAAATAGATTGTCTTCATTTTTTAATACTACCAGTGATTTCCTGACGGCCTCTCTGGCAACTTCCCGATGTTCCACTGACCCCACTGTTTTTAATAGTGAATCATCTCCAAGCGGTTTTTCAAAAAGACCCAATTCAAACTTCATTTTTAAAATCCTAGTGACTGCATCGTCGATTCGATCCATTGAAATAGATTTTTCCAGGACAGCTTCTTTAAAAAGTTTTAGAAAATATATGTAACCTTCCTCTTCTTTATCTTTCGAGCCGGGAAGCATGATCATATCTATTCCAGCATTTATTGCTTTTACGATATCTGATTTTTGATCTTCCGCAATGCCTCTAAATCCTGCCCAGTCGGAGACTACAAATCCTTCAAAACCAAGTTCATTTTTTAAAACATCCGTTATTAAATAAGCATGACCATGGCATTTTTCTCCATTCCAACTGCTATAGGAAACCATCACTGAGCCAACGCCATTATTTACTGCTTCAACATATGGGGGAAGATGAATACGACGAAAATCATCTTCATTCATAACGGCATCTCCACGATCAATTGTGTAATCGTTATCACCGGTACCCCATGCTGCCCCGCCATCGCCAACATAATGTTTGCTGCAAGCAAGAATAGTATGTCTTTTCGAGAGATCATTTCCCTGATAGCCTTTTACAGCAGCCACACCCAAAGTGGACGTAAGCTGCGGATCCTGGGAAAATCCTTCATATGCCCGACCCCAACGAATATCACCGGGTACAGCAACACATGGACTAAATGTCCAATTCAAGCCAGTTGCGGCAACTTCAATAGCGGTAATTTCTGCAACCCGCTTGACCAGATCAGGATCCATTGTACAACCAAGACCGATATTGTGAGGGAAAATTGTTGTACCAAAAATATTATTATGACCATGTACTGCATCAACACCATAAATCAGTGGAATTCCCAATCGGGTTTCCATGGCAATGTTTTGGTATTCTTTGTACATCTCCAGCCATCCCTTTGCAGTATTATCTTCTGGCCCACCGTTACCACCACTTAATAATGAACCGAGGAAATATTTTCTGATATCATTGTCATCAAGCAAATAGCGACGGTCAACCTGTGTCATCTGTCCGATCTTTTCTTCCACAGTCATATGTGAAATTATGGTGGAAACCTTATCGCTTATACTTATTGGTGAACTCGTCATACTATTTCCCGTGAGGATTACTGATGACAGCAATAGGTAAAAAATTATTCTCATGGCGTTCCTTTTTAAAATGCAAATATTCAAAATGCAAGTTGAGATTTTGGAATATGTACATATATAGATTTAATAATGTTATTTCGGTTAAAAATCAAACTGCTCAATTCTAAATTCAAAGATGACCCTGGATGATTTTCTTTTGAACCATCCGTAAACTCAACTTGAATCTGCGCTTCAGGTTTACTGATATCATAGATAATAGGTATTTGACAATAGGTGAATCCAAGGGTCTCCACATCCAATATTCTGGATGATTCCTGCCCGTTTACATCAAAAGTAGTCCAGCGGGCTCTTTCGCTGAGAAATTCTTTTTTCCTTAGAAGAGATGGCTGGAAATGCAATATTCCGTCATGCACTTTGATTCCTAATTCGCCAAACCTGGTTAGAATTTCTTCTTTCACCTGTCCAGTCATGCCAGGTTGTTGGGCTCCAAGATGCCCTGGTGTATGAGAATATGGATCAAATGGAAATGCACCATATTCTCTGGCTGTTTTATTAAAACCTAATCCCTGGCGGATACGATAATAATAACGGCCAATCTCATGCTGCTGCGATAAGGAATCAGATTTTAAATAATATTCCTGAACAACCAGAAGAAGTTTTGAAACCATATGCCAATAAATGGATCCGATACCTTCATAGGCATACATACATCCGGAACGACCAGTAAAGGCATGATGATTAAAGACCTTCTCAAAAATGGCCTCAATTCCATTTATATCTGAAGCATAGTTTTCCCATTTTTCAATTTTTAATAAGTTATTCAAGGCAATCTGTAGATCCGTTGAATTTCTAAAATCACAATTAAACCTGATGTGGTCATCAACATCCCTGAAAATAATTGATTCGCTTCCATCAACAAGAAGTTCGGACAATAATTTATTTTCCTTGAGGAGTTTATTTGGAATGATATTCTTTTCCATGAAACCAGGTAATTCGCGAGCCGGATAAAGTATAAAACTGTTTCGATTAGCACAGAACATATTGCTATTAAATAATTCAACAAGTACCATCACGACCTCATCGGTGGTTAACGTACCACTGGTGAGAACGGCAACCTGACCTTCGAGCATTTGATATAATTCTGAAATCGAGGCTTTGCCATCATTTGTTTTAATATCGAGCAGATTGTATGCATTATAGAGACCATCATTCCGTTTATTTGCTCGATTGCCGTGATCAATAAAGTTCAGGGTTATGTGGATGAAATCGAGTAATTGGTTTTTTGATAATTTTCTTTTTCCAGAGAAACCAGATTCATATACCAGACCGCGATAATTTGAAAAAGCGGTTCCAAGCTCATTAACGATCTTCCGTCGTTCTGAGTCATTTATTCGGTCATTTGAAAGAGAGGATTTGTTGCTTAACAAGATATCTAAAATATCCTCAAACCAATCGGCTATTTCAGTTGAAAAAGTAAAATTTTCACTTTCATGATCTAATAGTAAATCATTTAGAAACTGTAAAAATCGCCTTAAATAATAATGGGTAACCATTGAGATGCCATTACCAACAAGGGCATTATTTGCATCATTCCATTCTGGTCTCTGAGTATTCATCCAGATTCCACCATCTGGTACTAAATTGGAAATTTTGGACAGCAAAGGAACAAACAGTTTCTCAATTAGAGTGACATGATAAACTGTACTCTGATTATCAAAAACCAATTTGCCATCCATCCCAAATTCTTCAACGAGTTTTTCAATCACATTTTCCTTTTCATGATCGAATTCGATTGTTGATTTGGGGTTTTCCACCACCTTCTCATATGGAAGAATTTGATAAGGCACATTGGCATATGAATAAATTGGTTTTTCAAGAAGCTGATCAAATGTTTGTGGGTGAAAACTTTTGGATAATTCAAGAAATTTAAGAAGGTATATTATTTGATGGTCACCCCAGTATCCTATAAATGACCAGGGATCATCTGGATCAGAAATTTCCCAATCTATTCCATCACGGGTTATGCGATATGGGTTAAACCCATCGATAGTGGATGCATTGACAAATTTTGCAATAAATGATTCAAGGAAAGTTGGATAACTTATACTCAGGGCTTCCCAGTTTTGGAATATATCACGCCAATTTCCCTGGTAATTCAAAACTTTATTATGATTGTTATCTTTTATACGGATATCAAATTTATTCCAGGGCCTGCTTGGGTCACCATGACGACGGCTAAACATAATTGGTAAATATTCGTACAATAATCGCTGTAAATCAGGGTCATCCGTTTTAATAACTGCCTCTAAAAAATCAGCCAGTTCAATGCTATTTGGTAACGCCTTTAAAAAGTCGGAGAACTGGTTAAGGACATGTTTATTCCGGGTATTAAGAAACTGCTTGAAATCTGAAATTTCGATTGTATAGTTAGCGGCAAACACGCCCCCGCGCATGATATTAAACATAACATTTGCCAGATGATGACAGTCATCCATACTGCTTGAGGTTTTTTGAATTCCATCGGCTGCTGCCACATTTTTGATCAGATTAATTGTGCTGCTTTGAATATCCCTCTTTATGAGTTCATCCAAGTTTTTCTCTTCCCTCAATTGTTTACGAATCTGGGCCACTTCCTGTTGGTTTTGATTAACCTCAGCGACAATGCTCCAACTGAGCTCTTCTTCACCTCCTAATATCAATGTAGAATGCAATAAATAACAACCCCGCAGTCCAGTGATCAGAGGAGTTTGAATAAACTCTCCACCTTCAAGAAATTGTCTAATTGCTGTCTCAGATAAACTGATATCAAATTCAGACAGACCAATCGCCCACATAATTGCCGCATTTAGACTTTCCCCCGGTTCTGGTCTATCCATGAGTAATGAGGATAATGAAAATATTCCCATCTTAGTTTGGGGATCAATTTCAGATCGCTTATAAGCATCGGCTAAATTGCTCATAGTTAATTGTGTAAAAACTTCTACACCGCTTGGCAGGACATTTTTTAAACCATCAAGAATATCCACTTTTCGATTAGAAACAGGGGTAAGATTTTTAACGGTGGAAGTTTTGATGAATCCGTATTTCTCGCTGTTAGACCATTGGTTGCGATAGGATAATCCTAATTCATGATTGATTTCTTCAAAAATGACAGAATTACCAAGCCTATTTTTATAGAGGTTTCTACTTATGGCATCATTGTCTTGAGAGCTTTTAAAAGGCTGCCAATACTCTACGGAACCATCATCATTATAGATTCGAAAAACTATAACCGGACCGGTATGTGTATGACTTTTGTGGATTTTGTCTTCTGTCTCATATGGAAACAGGCTATAGTTTTCGTTTATCCTTCCGGCGGTTAACCCACCCCTGCTTGAGAGAAACATCCAGTGATCGTCACTGCTGGTTACACTCATCAAAAAAGGCGGCATTTTATCGATATCATTAATGCAATAAAATTGCTCTTGATTTATTTTGGTAAATCCCTCGGTTTCAGGGTTAGTTCTTGATGCGTCAGCTGACGAGAAATATTTTGCTTCAGATTTACTCATATATTTGCCTGGTGAGTAGTTTATCTAATTTATGATTACAAATTTTGGATTAAAGTGACAATGGATCTTGCCGGTTGCGAGACCGTGACAGGTTGATCAGATAAGGCCAGCCTAAAATTTATTTCTTCAGAAGATTTATTTAATATGGTGATCACCAGTTTATTATCAACCGTTTTTGCCGCAAGGACTTCGAGATGATCAACTGAAGATTCTGAAAAAATGCGGACAGAACCGGGGGTCATAAATTTAGAAAAATGTCCAAGATAATAATATGAACTTTGATAGAGACATTCCCCTGATTTTGTATCGGCAATAATGGGTGCACTGCAAAAATTTGACTGATGATTTGGGCCACCCTGCTCATCTAAAATAATATTCCAGTCGATCCATGCAACTGTCCATCTATTGAGATCATTGATAATTGACCGGGCATATCTTTCACCCAAATCCCACGAGCCGGTATGGGGACCTCCTTCCTGGCATCCTTCGGTAAAAATCAGCTCTTTATCGGGATAGGCATCATGCAGTTTTTTGACATTATCAAAATGGTCGCCACAATACCAGTGAAAACCTGTTCCCCAGACATATTTTGCAGCTTCAGGGTCGTCAAAGACAACTTTGGCCCTGTCAAACATGATATCGCGGTTATGGTCCCAGATAACAATTTTTTTTCCGGCATATCCAGCGTTGTGCATTGCTGGACCCAAATAGTCACGGACAAAATCTCTTTCTTCTTCCGCGCTGTAAATGCAGGAGTCCCATGTCTGTGTTGCCGCCGGTTCATTTTGGACAGATATACCCCAGATATCAATCCCGGCTTTTTCATATTCTAAAATATATCGGCAATAGTATTCGGCCCAGACTTTTTGGTATTTTGCTAAAAGTTTCCCGCCATTATTCATTTTGCCAGTGGTTTTCATCCATGCTGGTGGGCTCCAGGGTGAAGCCAATAATTTTAGCTCTCCCCCGGCAGCATCCATAGACGATTTTATAAGTGGAATTAAGGATTGGTGATCGTGATCAATACTGAAATGTTTAAGACTTTCATCACCTGGGACTTCAGTATAGGCATAATTACCCAGTGAGAAATCACAGCTGTTGATATGGGTGCGGCCGAAAGTATAACCGATGCCGTCTTTTTTATCAAAATATGCTCTGATTATTTCATTTTGAACTGAAGGCGGCATCTTGTAAAATGTGGTTGCCGCAGACTCGGTGAAGGCTCCTCCAAATCCCTGGATCACTTGGTAGGTTTTTACCGGGTCAACGCGAACAATGGCTGATGGATTTGATACGGTATTTTTTTCAAAAAATTTATCAGGGATAGGGGAGAGACGATATTCAGTATCCTTAGCAGTTATAAACCCACGTAGATGCAATTGATTTTCTCCAGACATAAGAATTATAGTAATATTGAGTTATCATGGATAGTTTTTTGATACCACAAAAAACTGTCTTTTTTTATTCGGTTTAAAGTCTCAGGTTCCATCCACACCAATCCAAATTTTTGTGTATACCCCTCGGCCCACTCAAAATTATCCATCAAAGTCCATGCAAAATAACCGTCGAGGCTAACTCCGTCACTTATGGCGCGATGAACTGCAGAAAGATGTTCTTTTAAATAATGAATCCTTTTCGTATCTGAAATATTTCCATTTTTATCAGGACCTATATTATAGGCCGCGCCATTTTCAGTAATGTAGATAGATTTAATTGGATATTCATTTTTTAGACGCATCAGAAGTTGGTAAAGACTATCGGCATGGATTTCCCAACCAATATCTGTTTTCTCCCCACATAAAACAACTGGTTTGGCATTTTGATTATCAGGAATTTCATCACTTCGGATAATTGCTCTGCTATAATAGTTTAGTCCAAGAAAATCTATGGGTTCTGAGATAACAGCGAGATCTCCATCTTTGATGAAGTCTAAATCATTTTCGCTGACCCTGGTTTTTTTTAAATGATTGTTTATAATATCTGCAGGATATCGTCCCTTAAACAGAGGGTCTAAATACCATCGATTAAATTCACCGTCAAATATTCTTGTTGCCTGATGATCTTCATGGCTGTTAGAAGCGGGCACTGCCGGGCACAAATTTAATGTGATACCCACTTTTGCGTCAGGAGCATTACTGCGGATTGCTTTTACTGCCAATCCATGAGATAACATAAGATGGTGGGCAGTCGCTAATGCCTCTTTCCAGTTTGAATGGCCTGGGGCATGGCTGCCATTTAGATATCCGTGGGTACTGACCACCCATGGTTCATTATGGGTAATCCAATTTTTTACCCGATCGCCAAGCCGGGAGGAAACTATATCAGCATATTTTGCAAAAGCATCGACGATCATTCGTTCAGGCCAGCCCCCCAGTTCATATAATGCCTGGGGAAGGTCCCAATGATACAGAGTGATAAAAGGAGTGATATTTTCTTCTAAAAGCGCATCCACAAGGCTTTCATAAAAATCTAATCCCTTTGTATTAATCAAGCCGCAATTTCCCTTTGGCAGGATGCGTGACCAGGCGATGGAAAAGCGATAGGCATCGACCCCCAAATCTTTCATCAGCTTAATATCTTCACGCCAGCGGGAATAATGATCACAGGCAATATTGCCTGTATCCCCATTTTTTATCTTACCTGGAATTTGAGTAAATGTATCCCATATTGACAAGCCTTTGCCATCTGCATCAGATGCACCTTCAATTTGGTAGCTGGAAGTAGCCACTGCCCAGACGAATTTTTTTGGAAAATCAAGATTTTTTGTCATTCTATTTCATATTCCTAAAAATTATAGATTTTCTAAATTCTTTTTTAACCATCCAGGAGATGCTGCAGCAATAAGCTGTTTGGTATAATGATGCTGGGGATTTCCAGTCAATTCCTCAGATAATCCCTCTTCAACTTGTTTGCCGTTCTGCAAAACGATGATCCTGTCAGCAAGATATCGCGCTGATGCGAGATCATGGGTAATAAACAGAATGGCGACATTATTTTGATTTCTTAGATTGGCCAGTATACGCAGGATATCCAAACGGATTGAGACATCTAACATCGAGGTAGGTTCATCGGCGATAATGAGCTCAGGTTTTAGACTCAGTGCTCTGGCAATGGCAACCCTCTGACGTTCTCCACCAGACATTTCATGAGGAAATTTATCGGCAAAGACAATCCCGGGGGATAAGTCAACAGCCTCAAGCATATCGATTATATACTGATATATCTTTGATTCATCCATCAATTTATGCCGTTTGATAGGCCTTTCTAAATGATGATATACAGTGTGCACTGAATTAAGAGATCCAAAGGGATCTTGAAATACCATCTGTACTTTCCGGCGATAGGCAAGCGATGCTTTCCTTGGCTCGGATTCGAAGATATTCTTGCCGTTCAGAATAATTGAACCACTGGTGGGTTTGATCAGTCGGGCAATTAACCTGGCCACGGTGCTTTTGCCGCTCCCCGATTCTCCAACAAGACTGACAATTTCACTTTTGTTAATGGTAAATGATACATCATTTACAGCAAGTAATTTTTTTGGATTGATCCACCCTGATAAATTGAAGCTTTTGCACAAATCACGTAATTCCAGAAGCGGTTCAGGTTCTTGATCTTTTTTATCTGGCAGTGGTATTAGATCATGACGACGCGGACCAGTGGCAGAGGGCAAGGAGCCAATGAGTTTTTTGGTATACTCATGTTCCCCCCCTTGACCAATTACTGAAGCCGTGTTGACTTCAATGAGATCTCCCTGCAGCATGACCCCGATTCTTTCCGCAAACTCCAAAAGTAAATTTAAATCATGGGTTATAAATAAAATAGTAAACCCAAGTTCTTTTCGGAGTTCGAGGACTTTAAAAAGTATTTCCCTTTCCACAATCACATCAAGGGCGGTAGTTGGTTCGTCCATAATGATAAAAGGAGGCATGAGGGCAAGGGCAATAGCCAGAACGATACGCTGTCTCATTCCTCCGGATAATTCATGTGGGAAACTGTCGAGTCGGTCATGATTGATATCGATAAGATCAAAAAGTTCCCTGACCCGGGCATCAGCTTCCTTTTTATTTAAACCTTTATGAATAAATAATACATCACTGATCTGCTGTCTTATGGAAAGCACCGGGTTGAGAGCGTTTAGAGCACTTTGCATGACAATTGAAATTTGACGCCAGCGGAATTTTTGAACATCGGCATCTGACATCTGGAGTATGTCTACTCCATTCAGCAGAATTTGGCCTCCGGTAATAATAGCCGGCGGTGGTAAAGTCCTCAAGATGGATTGAACAACGGTACTTTTTCCACTGCCAGATTCACCAACCAAACCAAAAACTTCACCCTTTTGTATATCAAAAGATACATTTTTCACAGCATGATTGGGATCACTTTGAGTAATATACTCAACATTGAGATTTTTGATGGATAATATTGGATTAGGCATGAGTTTTTATTACTGGTGTGATTCCGTCGTTGCCTTTGCCTTTTGGCAAATATTTTCGCCAGTTGCGTTCAGAAATGAGACGAGGGTTTGTTACTTCATCAATACCAAAATTAATAAGTGTCAGTCCAAAGCTCACAAAAGCGATGCAAATACCGGTGGGCACAAAAGTCCACCATGAGCCGGTAAGTAATGCCAGGTCATTGCTGGCCCAATAGAGGTTTGTACCCCATGTGATTGTACTGACATCACCTAACCCTAAAAACTCCAGACCAACCTGTGCCCCTATGGCATAGATCGATGCACCGATAAAGGATGAAGCCAAAAGTGATAACATTCTGGGCATAATTTCAATGAGTATAATTCTAATATTTCTTTCACCGCTTACAATTGCTGCCGAAACAAAATCACGATCTCTCAGGGCCATCATCTGACTGCGGATAACTCGGGCATTCCAGGCCCAACCGGTAATAACCAGTACACCGGTGAGGGTGAGAGGTCCAGGTGGAAGCCAGCTGGCAAGTATAACCATGAGTGGTAAGCCCGGCATGACCAGGAAAATATTGATTATCATAGATAAAACATCATCCACTTTACCGCCGTAAAACCCAGATATTCCTCCAATGAGAGCACCGATTAATACAACAAAAAATCCTGTGGCGAAACCAACAATCAAGGTTTGCCGGGCACCGGAAATAGTCTGTGCCAATACATCCTGTCCCTGTCCGGTAGTTCCAAACCAGTGACTGAATGATGGCGGAGAAAGGGGAGTATCAAGAAATGCGTTTGGATCGACGGTGATATATGGTCCGATTGCGGCAATTAAAATAAATGATAATACCAGTAAACTGCCTGATAAGGCTTTCTTGTTATGGATTATCCCTTTAATCCAGCGGAATAAGATACTATCATTTTTGCGGGTTGCCATGATCATCTCCTCGTCCTTGGATCAAGGAATAAAATGGCAATATCTACAAGCCAGTTTGCCCCCAATACCGCCAGTGTAATGGTCATAAATAATCCCTGCATCAATGGAAAGTCCTGAGCACGTACGGCTTCAAGTAATAGATATCCCTGTCCGGGATATGAAAAAATTATTTCAGTGAGTAATGCTCCGCTTAATACAAATCCCAAGGCCATGCCAAAACCAGTAAAATTTGGGAGTATTGCGTTCCTGGCAGCATACTTTAACATCACCATTTTGGAGGGTAATCCTTTGGCTCTGGCAAATGTGATATAATCTGCACCAAGAGTTGTGATCATCGTATTGCGCATTGAAAGCATCCAACCACCAAGACTTACCATAACCATTGTAAGTGCCGGGAGAAAGGCATGATAAATTGCATCAATCATAAACGGGAGATTGAAACCAGGTGTAACAGCATCACCATAGGCATGTCGGAGGGGAAACCATCCCAGGCCAAATCCAAAGGTAAATAAAGCAACCATTGCCAGCCAGAAATAAGGGAAAGCACCAAAAAAAGCCAGTGCGGGTGGTAGAAATGAATCTAATCGTCCACCGCGTTTCCATGCTGCTAATGTACCGAGCAGAGTTCCAAGAGAAAATGAGATTATCAAGGATGTGCCGGCGAGGAATATCGTCCATAATAATGCTGTGGATATAATCTCCGTAACAGGTTGTGGGAAGTAAGCGATAGAGATTCCTAGGTCACCGCTGAGCAAGTTTTTCAAATATGTAAAATATTGTCCTAACAGAGGTTCATCGGTCAACCCGAATGTTTCTCTCAAGGCAACCATGGCTTCTGGATTCAATTTGCCTCTAAAACGAGCAAATATTATGGAAGCAGGATCACCGGGCATCATACGAGGGATAAAGAAATTAAGCGTTAGTGCCGCCCAGGCAGCAATTGCGTAAAACCCCAATCTTCTTAACAAATATTGAATTGAGGTGCTCATTTCGGTTCCACATTAACTAAAACAAGAAGATTTTCAGGTGGATAGTTTGGCGAAATTTGAGCATAAGGGTTCTTTTCTGTGGGGAAATTTGTAAATCGCTTGGTATTGTACTGGCCCCAGGAAGGTTCGGCAAATAACGGAATTGCCGGGGCATTATCCACAAAAATTTCCTGCATGCGGTAAATAATTTGTTTTATCTCTTCCTTATCAGAAGTCTTTTCAAATGCGACGCAGAGTGAATCGACTTCATCCGAGGCAAATCGATGCCAATTGACTTCAGCAGTTTCACCAACAGGTTTCAAAAATTCAGACGACATTAACCCTCGGTACAACCGATAAGGTGTAGGTCCCTTTTCTGTCCAGGCAATCCCCATGTCAAATTCACCATTTTGCATTGAACTTAACCATGCACCAAAGTCACGAGTTTTAACCCGCGTATTTATCCCAACCAATTTGAGATTTTGTGAAATAACCTGGGCGGCGCGAATCCAATCACTCCATCCTGAAACGATGGAAATATCAAAGAATAATTCCTTACCGTCAGGCAGGAGACGAATGCCATTTGGACCTTTTTTGAATCCGGCGTTATCAAGCATTTCATTGGCTCGCTCGATATCATATTCAACCCAGTCGCCATTTTCTGTTGCAGTCGGTGACCGCCATGGAGCCAGTCCATCTGCAAGGGCTGTTGGGTGTGCCGGGATGGTGTAATCATACATGGCAACACGCACAATTAATTCCCGGTTAATCGCCAGGCTTATGGCTTTACGTACTTCCACCTGATCAAGGAATTGTTTGGTTGTATTGACATATAGAAAAATCGAACCGCCAACCCGGGGGAACCAGTAATGATGGTTTTCAGGATCTCTACCGACAAAAACCCGATCGATAGCAGGTATGAAATTGCCAGCCCAGTCTACTTCGCCATTGATCAAGGCGATTGTCGCTTGTTCATTGGTTGGATAGGCATAAAACCGTAATCTCTCAACAGCCGGTTTTCCTTCCTGCCAGTAATGTGGATTTCTACCCAATTCCCATATTTGATGATCAAAGCGTAAAATCTCCGTGAATGGTCCAGTGGCAACAGGATTAGGATTTGTAAACTTTACTGGGTCATCAATGTTTTCCCAGATATGCTTTGGAATAATGGACTGTTCTGTAAGTGCATGCAAGCCAGGCACAAATATCCGTAAAAATTTGAATCTGACTAAATGATCATTTATTGCTTCAACGGATTTCAAATAACCCCAGGATGCCCTGGGGTCAAGGGCTGCATTCGTTTTTTTAAGATTGAATGTATATGAAACATCATAGGCTGTAAAAGGCTGACCGTCAGACCAGGTGACATTTTCCCTGATTGTTACGTCTAATTGGAGATTTCCATCTTTCCATTCATACCCGGTTGCAAGCCACGGAACGTATATTCCGGTCATAGAATTATAAATGAATAATGGTTCATAAATTCCTGAAACTGTAGGCCACCTTGATGATCCACTAGGGATGAGAGGATTGAAATTCCTCACAAAAGAAGAAACTTGTTCCTGAGATATTACAAATGGGGGAGAACCAGTGGTTTTTTCATGCTGGACGCAGTTGTTGAAAATCAGGATAAAACAAATAAGCACAGCGGAAGATAATTTGAGAATATATTGATGAACGCAATGGAATGAAAACATTTTAAAGGTTTTATCTTTCATTTTATTGATAGACGCGAATGTAGTCAATTTCCATTCTTGCAGGGAATACTGTATCATCAATTCCTTGTGAACCACCCCAATTACCGCCAACGGCAATATTTAGTAGTATGTGAAATTGTTCATCAAATGGCCATTGTTCCCAGCCTTCATCATCATTGGAGAATGAGAAAATCTTTTTATCATCAACAGAAACAATCATTTTATCCTCATACCATTCAAGGATGTAAATATGATCAGTATCCGTAGCGTCATCAACAATTAGAGATGCCTGCTGGTCAGATTGATATAAGTTACCAGCTTTTTTTTGCGTGTGAACTGATGCAATAATATTGCCCTGGTCATAGCCCACATGTTCAACAATGTCAATTTCTCCGCTTGCCGGCCAATTACCATATGTCCAGTCAGTGGGGAGCCCCCATATTGCCGCCCATGTTCCTCTGCCTTTTGGCAGCTTGGCTTTCATCTCAAACCTGCCGTATTTCCAGCTATTGGTGGTTTTTATCCGTGACGATGTATAATTTGACCCTCGGTAATTTTTCTTGTGAGCTTCAATAATAAGTCTGCCATCCGAGATTCTTACATTTTCCTCATCACTGGTATAAAATTGTAATTCGTTGTTTCCCCAACCGGTGCCGGTTGTCCAGTTAAGGATAGGATCAATTCTGATGGTTGCCGGTGAATCGGCAGATTCATTTAATTCCTGATTGGAAAAGTATCGACCCTTTAAACCGGATTCACCTGTTGTAGTAAACATTCGATCTGAGGGAATAAGTGTTTTATCAAATTTAGAACATTGCCAACCAAGAATGAGTGTCTCTCCGCCGGAATCTTCAAAATATTCAATCCTGATGGGATATCTCTTATTTGCCGACATTGCGTGGTTCCCTGATAATTCAGTAGGAGCCTGAGGTATCCAGCTATCAATGATCAACTTATCACTAACCCATAATCGAACACCATCATCTGCAACAATATTAAAGGTATAATCGTCGGTAAATTCAGGAATGACAAAACCATCCCATCGAACGGAGAAATGATCATTTGGGAATCCATCCGGGACAAATTCAGTGGAAGAAATTCCATACTCAGTATAATTTGCCGCCCCGGTTCCAAGATCAAATGTCCAGTCATTATAATTGATTGATGGTCTATCAAACTCATCCTGCCACACAAGCTCCCAATCCTGAGAATTGAATTTAGAGATATGAGAACAACCCATTATAAAAATGAATACAGTGGATAGTTTTATGAATCTGAATATATAGTTATACATGTTGAGTTGTTATTTTTATGATATCAAATTGTGACAGCTGACATTACTTTGCCTAGAGTACTTGTTCGTTTGTTAATTGTAACAGGGATAAGGCTTACATGTCCATTACTATCATTTTGGCCCTGCAGTTTTTTCTCTAATAATCTCATTGTCGCTTTTCCCAATTCGAAGAAATCAGTATGGATTGAGGTCAATTCAGGAAATAAATTTTTACACAGCGGTAGATCATCATATCCGCAAATGGCATAATCATGGGGAATACTTTTACCATCCTCAAAAACACTTTTCATAAAACCAAAACAGGTCTGATCATTTGAGCCAAATACGGCAATATTGCTTATATTTTTACTCTTCAAATCATCATATGCCTGTTTTCCGGCCTCAATGGAATAGTCGCCTTTAAAGGTCCAAACGCATTCCATATCTTTGCTTGCAGCGACATGGTCAAGAAAACCATTTTTTCGATAAAGTGCTTCTACTTTGGTGGAAGGACCGGCGATGAGACCAACTTTATTATAACCAAGGTCTTCGAAATGTTTTGCAGCCAGGTGACCGCCACGATAACTATCAAAAGTAACAGTATCAATATAAGGATTAAGAATCGGTGCAAGTGAAACAGCAGGCATGTCGCCGAGCATCTCCATTAGTGTTTCGTATTCGGACTCAGTCATTTCTGAAAATAAAATGCAGATCGCATCATAATTTTTTCGGATTGATGCAATAAATTCTGGAGAAAGTATTTTTTGATGTGTCGATTCAATTTGACTAAACTCACAATTTGATTCAAGACTTGCCTGATAAAACCAATAGAATAAGGATGAATAGAATTCCCCTTCAAATATTTCGGTTATTAATGCGATCCTGTTTATATGATTTTCATTATTCACATGATTATTTAAGATATATGGATAGTTTAGTTTTCTGGCACTGGACAACACGGATTTCTCATTTTCTGAATTTGAAAGAGATTTTCTCGATAGTATTCTTGAGACCGTTGACACAGATAGCCCGGTATCGCTTGCAATATCTTGAAGTGTGGTTCTCATATTAAAATTAAACCTATATAAATTTAGATACTTAAGTATAGTTCATAACAGAAACAGCTTACTATTTAACCTGTTTTGAATATGGAAAATTAATACAAATTTAAGATATTATGAAAATAAATTGCATAAATAATGAAAAATATTCACATCAGTGAAAAATATTTGCATGGTTCGTTTGAAGTATTTTAAATTTCTGCGGTGCAATTTAACCAAACAATTCAAGTAATAGGATAATATGGTGTGTTATAAGTTTAACATTTATATCATATTTCTGAATTGTTGGTTTATTTTGCGGGAGTTACTAATAAAAGATCAAAACGAATAATGTTTTATATTGAATCTAAAAGATTTTCAAGAAATTTATATTCGAAACAACAAACGTCTGATTAGAAGTCCATTTCACAATTGTTTCTGATCATTGGTAATTATTAACACAATCAATAAGTAGGAGATAGGCATGATTAAGAAATTTTTATCATTAATTGTTTTACTCAGTTTCACCTTTGCGGTACAGGTCACATTTAATGTTGATATGTCCAACGATGGTGCAATTGCAGGAAGCAACACCATTTCATTGCAGGCAGATTTTGCCGGCTGGTGGCCAGGTATTGTCATGAATGATGACGATGGAGACCTGGTTTTTTCCACAACAGTAGATTTAGAACCGGGTTACTATGAGTACAAATTTGCCGGTTACGAATGGTCCGATACTGAATTTGCAGATTGGAGCATGACTGAAGCCGAAGCTGGTCCATGCATCGCATTGGAAAACTGTTCTGGTGAAAATGGTGAATGCCAGTTTATCAATCGATTCATTAATGTAGGTGCAGAAGATGAAGTATTGGATCCAGTATGCTGGGCTTCATGTGACGCATGTGTTGCGCTTCCAGGCGGTGCACTTACCAATGCCAGTTTTGAGGATGACCTCAATGGCTGGGGTGGTGAACACAATGGCAGTTATGTTGTCGATATGACTGGTGCTCTCGTTCACACTAGTGATGATATTTTTGAAGCATTAGATGGAGAATATGGACTAAAAACATGGGGTAGATATGATGGTTCTCCTCTCAATGTATTCAGCCAAAGTTTTGCCCTTGATGCTGGCAATGAGCTATCATTCTCCGGTTTTGTATTTTCACACCCTGATGATCAGATTGGCGGCGATAACTCAGCTTATCTTTCACTGAATTGGTCAAATGATGCTGGTGATCTGGGTCAGGACTTATCAGAAATGTTTACAGCCCTTTCGGTACCCGATGTATGGACAGAATTATCTGTCACAGGTGTTGCTCCTGAAGGTGCCACAAATGTAGAAGTAGCCATTAACTATAATCAGCTTGCTAATGCCGATGGTTCTGTCTACTGGGATTTTATGAATCTCAATGCAACAGGCACACTGTATATTTCAGGCTGCACTGACCCTGAAGCAATGAATTACAATCCTGATGCAAACATTGATGATGGCTCCTGCTATTATGATGGTGATTTTGTTAATGTTACATTCAACGTTGACTTTAGTTGCGAAGGTGAAGGTGTTGATCCATTTCTTGCAGGGGGTGATACTTTCGGAAATCCTGGTGACAACCCAATGACAGATCCCGACAGTGATGGCATTTACTCTATTACTGTTCAGATGTTACCGAATACAGGAACCGATTATACCTTTACAAATGGTGCCTGCGGTGACTGGTCATGCAAAGAAAGCATCGCCGGACAAGACTGTGCCACTGAACCCTGGAGCGATAGACATATTGATGTGGGTGAAGAAGATATGGTTGTAAACACATGTTTTGCACAATGTGTAGATGGAACATGCGGGGAATGTCCTGATCCTAATGTAGGTGAATGTTTAGAAGAGCAGGTTGCCGTTACATTCTATGTTGATTTATCTTTGAATCCAGAAGTTGCTGAAGCAAATACAGTTGCCCTTATGGGTGAATTTAATGGCTGGTGGCCTGGTGATGTTATGGAAGATCTAGGAGACTATGTCTACACAACCACACTATGCTTAGGTGCAGAAACCGACTATGAATATAAATTTGCTGGTTATGAGTGGTCTATTTCAGAATTTCCTGATGCTTTATACCCTGTTGGCGAACCACCATGTCCTGGAACAACATCCACCGTTGAATGCCAATATGGCACCTGTACAAACAGACTACTAACAACGGCAGCTGAAGATCAAGCACTAGACGTAGTATACTGGGCAGGATGCGACACATATGAATATATTGCAACCCCATTGGTAACCTTTGGTGTTGATCTTTCTCTGAACCCAGAAATTGCCGCTAATAATACAATTGCCCTACAAAGTGATTTTGGTGGTTGGTGGCCTGGTATTGTCATGAATGACGATGATGGAGACCTGTACTACGAAGTTACCGTCCCACTTGAAGCTGGCTATTATGAATATAAATTTGCCGGTTATGAATGGTCTACTACTGAATTTGAAGATTGGAGTCTAACAGAAGAAAATGCTCCTGAATGTCTCGTCCTTGCCGGTTGTACCGGTGAAAATGGTGAATGTCAATTCATCAACCGTTCCGTAGAAGTAACTGAAGCTGTTGAACTTGACGGTGTCTATTGGAGCACATGCGACATTGTAGAAACGGTGCCTGAAGTAACATTCCAGGTTGATCTCTCTCAGAATCCTGATTTGGCAGCTAATCATACAATTGCCCTACAGGGTAGTTTTGCTGGTTGGTGGCCTGGTATTCCTATGGATGATTCAGACGGTGATATGGTATATACTGTAACTCTTGAACTTGAGCCTGGCAACTATGAATACAAATTTGCCGGTTACGAATGGTCAACAACAGAATTCCCAGATTGGTCTATGACAGAAGCAGAGGCTCCAGAATGCCTCATCCTTGCTGAATGTACAGGTGAAAACGGCGAATGTAACTTCATCAATCGTTATGTTGATGTTGTTGATGATGTTGTCCTTGATGAAGTTTGCTGGGCCACTTGTGAAGAATGTCCAGATGTTGAACCAAATTATGTTGATGTGACTTTCCAGGTAGATATGATTGGTGTAGATACTTCAGAAGGTGTTTATCTTGCCGGTGGTACTATTGGATCTGAAGATCCTGGTGTTGCTTCTATGGGTTGGTTAATGTCAGATGATGATGGTGATGAGATCTTCACCAAAACATTATCCTTACTCGCTGGAACACATCAGAACTTCAAATACCGAACTCAACCATCTTATGGTTGGGAAGGAAACTGGGAAGAAGTACCCGAAGCTTGCGGCGAAGGTCAATACCTTGATCGTTGGGTTGATGTAGCTGAAACCGATATGATGCTTGATGTTGTATGCTGGGCCAGCTGTGAAGCCTGTATGACCTGCGGCGATGGCGATATGACTGGTGAAGGAAATGTTGATGTACTTGATGTTGTAGCTATTGTGGCCGTTATACTCGGGACATCTGAATTAGAGGTTGATTATGCTACATGTCATGGTGATGTTGATGAGTCAGGTGCTGTTGATGTACTTGATCTTGTGATGATTATTGACTGGATACTCTCAACCCGTCCCGACGGTGAAGAAGCCTATAAAGCAGTACTGATAAATAGTGAAAATGGTGTGGATATTGTTGCTAATGGATATATCGGCGGTGTACAAATGGTTCTGAGTCACGATGCTGATTTTACTATTTCTATGCCGGATGATGCATATCTTGCTGAGTACAACACTACTGTGAATCAAACAACTGTGGTAATTCTTCGTCCTGGTAAAGAACTATTTACCAGTACCGGCGAATTTGAAGTTGTTGAGGTTCTTGCTGCTTCAGGAAATCATTATGTGGACGTAACAACCGTAACAGATTATCATTTACTGTCGAACTATCCGAATCCATTTAATGCCAGCACAACAATTGAATATGTTATGCCAGTTGACGGAATGGTAAAATTGGAAATCTATGATGTTCTTGGTAGAAATGTTAATACACTGATCAACGGTTACACAGAAGCAGGTGTTTATTCTGTTCTCTGGAATGGTACAGACAATCTCGGTGCCACTTTATCCTCAGGTTTGTACTTTGTGCAGATCGAATATGCTGGTGGAATTTCTAACCAGAAGATCATGTTATTGAAATAAATAACCTGAAATAAGTTCATTAAATCAAAAGAGGAAAGTCGTTAAAAGCTAAATGGCTTTCCTCTTTTTTTAATCAAAAATAAAACAATTATATAATTGGATTGCAAATAGGGAAACAATGTTTAGAATATTTTTACGTGTAATTAGTACCATCTTTCTTTCGACTATTGTACTAACACAGACAACGGGAAAAATTTCAGGTAAGGTAGCGGATGCAAAATCTGGAGAACCTCTCATAGGTGCCAATGTCATGTTATCAGGTACAAGTATCGGAACTGCTGCCGATATTGACGGCAATTTTTTCATAATTAATATCCCGCCTGGATCCTATGAGGTGAAAGTCATGGTTATTGGTTATGAATCTATGACCGTTGAAGGGGTAAGGGTATCCGTCAACCGGACATCTCCTCTAGATATCAAATTGAACCAAGCTGTTATTGAAGGGGCAACCATTGTTGTTCACGCTGATAAAATATCGGTAAAAAAAGATCAAACCGCCACAATTAAAAACATTTCATCAGACGAAATAGATTTATTACCTGTTGAAGATGTTGGCGCTATAATCAACATGCAGGCAGGTGTTGTAGCCGGAAGTTTTCGCGGTGGACGAAGTACTGAAGTAACATATCTCATAGATGGCGTAAAAGTAGATGAAGGATTTGGTGGGACATCATCATTGGTGAACCTGGAACCGGGCTCCATCCGAGATCTCGAGATTATTACTGGAACGTTTAATGCTGAATATGGGAAAGCCATGAGTGGTGTGGTAAATCAAATAACAAAAATTGGTTCAAATAAAATTGAAGGATCAATCTCTTCAAATTATGCCAATTATGTCACACCTCATAACGACATATTCCTGGGTATTGATCAGCCTGAGCTCAACTCAAATAAAGATCTTAAAGTGCAGTTAAGTGGACCTGTTGTGAAAGATAAAGTCTACTTTTTTATGAATTACAGACAGCAGGAGAATCTCAATCATTTAAATGGTGTAAATTATTTTAATGTAGCAGATTCAAGTGATTTTTCAGCTGACGTTCCGGAAGCCTGGTATTCTGAACATTCAGGCGATCATGTAATGGAAGATTATTGTACAGATGAAAATAGTGTCGAAATATTAAACTGGCAAACAGGAGAGTCTATAACTGATCCTGATGTTTGCGCCTCATATGGAGTGTGTACACTGCAGTTTAGTGCATGTCTTGATGCCAATGGCGAAGTTATTGAACTTACTGATGACCAATTAAATTGTGAAGATTTTTTGTTTGGGACATTTGGTTTTGTAACTATTGGCCTTGGCGGCTGGGATGCTTTAGGTTGTTCATATGTCGAAGCAATAGTTAGTTCAGACCCTGAAACCTACGAAGGATTTATGCAGGCAGTATTTGTCCCGGATGGATATTCTATCCGCGAAAAAAATGAATCATACTCATCAATGAATAATGCTATCTATCGATCATTCATGGGTAAACTAAATTTCTTCCCGATGCCTAGCGTCAGAATGTCGCTTATGTACTCACTTAATGATAATGAATCACACTGGTATAGCCATTATTACAAATATAATCCTGATGCCAGATCAACAAATTTTAATATAAGTCACTTCTACACCTGGCATACAAATTATATGATTAATGAAGCCATGTTTGTAGATTTAAAATTATCCCGCATAGATCATCACCATGGATCATATATTTTCGAAGATCCGCAGGATAGTCGCTATGTATATGATTATTATACAAATAATGAATCAGGCTTCCTTCTTGGCGGTCAGGATAAAGGACATACAAGAAGAAATACCATTGATGATAATGCCAAGATTGATTTCACCTGGCAGGCAGGACATAAACACAGCATTAAAATGGGATTTGACTATCTAAAGCATAGAATTAAAAATAGATATTATACTATTCGCGATAGTTCTACTACTGATGAGGTATACACACCATATATCTTCACCGGAGAGGATATTCTCAGTACCTATAAAGAAGAATACAATGCTTCAGCATATGAAAAATCTGGATATATACAGGATAAGATGGAGTTTGATGAAATGGTGATCAATCTTGGTTTAAGATTTGATTATTTTGATCCAAATCGACTTGTCCCAACAGATTATCGAAATCCGAGAAATATGATCAATAATACGGATACCTCCCGTTATGTTTTTGCCGATGCTAAATATCAATGGAGCCCAAGACTGGGTATTGGATATCAGGTCGGAGATGCTGCCGTTCTTCATTTTAGTTATGGACATTTCTTTCAAATGCCGCCCCTTTATGCAATATACAGTAATTATGATTGGCTGATTCCAACAGGTGACTTTGAAACTATTCTTGGTAATCCAAATCTTAAAGCAGAAAAAACAATTACCTATGAAATAGGTTTATGGCAGAAATTGAATCTTAATATGGGATTTGAAGTAAACCTTTATTATCGTGATATTTATGAGCTACTCAGTACGAAGATAATTACCACCTACAATACAGTGAAATATGGTTTGTACACTAATAAGGATTATGGAAATGTTCGTGGTATGGAGGTGCAGTTTGATTACCGCAAAGATAATTTCACCCTGATGACTAACTATACCCTGCAATATACACGGGGGAATGCCGATAATCCGACGATGTCATACGACCGCGAAGGTGATCAGGTCGATCCAGTAAATAAATTGATCTCAATGAGCTGGGATCAAAGACATACTTTCAATGCAACTGCCGGTTATAATACTCATAATTATGGGCTCACACTAACCGGTTATTACAATTCTGGTACTCCATATACTTTCACTCCTGTTTCCACAAATCCATTGGCAAGTATTCACCTTTTACCAAACAATGATTACAAACCATCAAATTACAGTGTTGATTTGACTGGGTACTACAATATTAAACTAAATAATCAAATCTCCGGTAGAATCACCTTTTCAATATATAATGTATTTGACAGGTTAAACGAATACGGTGTAGATGGTCAAACCGGTCGCGCTTATACTGCAATAATACTTGATTATGAGAGAGCTGCTTTTCGAAGCAACTTTACAAACATTGAGGATTCCAGACAGGATCCAAGTTCTTATTCAACACCACGTTTAGTCAAAATAGGACTAGAAATAAACATCTGATATGAAAAATATAATAAAAAGCACATTAATACTTAGTACGATTCTGATTATCTCAGGATGGATTATTCCACAGGAAGCTTACGTTGGTCCAGATGATTTAGCAGCAGATCCTGCTGCCATTCGGGAGGCCCACATGGATGGGAATCGTGTTTTACTGTATTTTAAAAACACAACTCAACTGTCAAACTGGGCACCAGGTGGCTTGAATGATGTCTCCATCTGGCCAAATGACGGAACTGGAACCCGCATGGTTGATGGCATTGGTTTGCTAATTGGCGGAAAAACATATATCCTTGATGATTTGAATCCTGCAACTCTGGATACATTAGTTCTTGATGATTCAACAGCAATCAGCCTTGCTGAATACGTCCATGAAGTTTATTTCCTGCAAACACAATACAGGGAAGAAGTAGATCATGATGAGTTGAACAGCGTTGATTGGACATTCTATCCAGTATTTGGATATTTTAATCCAGGGCAGGATTATCCGGCTATGAGCGATGACCCCAATTCCTGGCCACTTGAAGGATGGCCCTCTACTGGTATTAATAAACAATGGGCTGGATTCTGGGATGGCCGTTTCGGAAAAGGTGTTACTTACGCCGACTTAGAAACTTATTTTGTTGTAAATGATGCCCAGGATCAGGAATACCTTCAAAATGAATGGAGATATGGTGGTTTTGACACAATCGAATTTTGTGGGGCTACTGACAGCTATGCCAATGTTGATAGCTGCAATTTTTACTGCGATGATTCCTGTGTTCCAACAACTGAGTTTGCCTATTATCCCCGATCGGGATATACTATCCAGCATGATGCATCATTTCAGGCAGGAGCACCATGGGGTGGATTGGGTGTCCGGGTAGAAGCAAGAGCCTTCCAATGGAATAATCCTCTGGTAAGAGATGCCCTTTTCTGGGAATATAATATTGCCAATATTTCTGATTATAATATCACCGAGACCTCCTTTGGATACTGGGTGGATAATGCCATCGGATCAGAAAATGCCGATGATGAAGTTGGATATTTTGACGATCAACTTGATTTATCATATTCATGGGATTTTGATGGTGTGGGATTTGCCGGTGCCACCCCCGGGATTATGGGATTTGCCTTTTTAGAAAGTCCTGGCAAGGGTTACGATAATCTGGATAACGATTTAGATGGCCTTATTGATGAAAGCCGGGATAATGACGCCGGTATTTTGATTTGTGCTACATGCGGGATTGATGATCTTGATAATTTCCTCTCATTCTATGATCTCCAGGAAAGTGACTTAAAAGAACATTGGTCTGGTGATGAAGATCAGGATTGGCGTGACAGTTACAGAGATGAAAATGGTGTTTGCAGTCAACTGTGGGATGATGTAGGATTAGATGGTATCGGACCCAATGACATCAATTACACTGAACCGGATGAAGGCGAATGTAATGGTCGACCTGACTATGTAGAAGGTGTAGGCGGTGAACCAAATTTTGCTGCCACTGATGTATCAGAATCTGATATGATTGGTTTAACAACATTTCAATTATTTAGAATTGATAGCCATGCTGAAAATAACACAACGAAGTGGTTTAAAAATGATGATGTAATGTGGAATATGCTCAGTGATACGGTGCGAATGCAATACACCGATGTCCCCTCAAATCTTGTTGAATTATTTGCCTCAGGTACTTTTGAGTTAAGTCAGGGAAAAACCGAACGCATATCTATGGCGGAATTACATTCATTTGATCCCATCACCGGCTCTCCAGGCGGACAGTCACAGAATGCCGTGGCATTATTCGAATTGAAACGTACAGTGCAGACAATTTATGAAACAGACTATCGATTTGCTCAACCACCAACAGCCCCAACATTAACTGCTGAAGCCGGAGATGGCCAGGTAATTCTTACTTGGGGTAATATCTCAGAATTCTCACGAGATCCCTTTCTTCCAGATTCTCTTCAGCTTGACTTTGAGGGATACAAGATTTATCGTTCCACCGATAAATATCTAAGAGATGCACAGATCATTACTGATGGATTTGGAAATCCAATGTTCTTTCAGCCAATATTCCAATGTGATAAAGAAGATGGTATTACCGGTTTTGCTGACTGGGCACCCGTTTTTGGTACCTCATACTACCTGGGAGATGATAGAGGAATTCAGCATAGTTTTATTGATACAGAAGTGCAAAATGGCAGGACATATTATTATGCTATTGTTGCCTACGATTATGGTTTAGAACCGGATAATAACATGACATCCGGCATCCCACCATCAGAAAATAATGCAGTTATCGAACTGGATGAAAACGAATATGTCTTAACGACTGGACCCAATGTCGCCATTGTAGTTCCAATGGCCGCTAGTGCCGGATATGTTTTTCCTGAACTGGAAATTGAACCATCCAATCTGCTGGGAACTGGTCTTATCGAAGCATCCGTTTTTGCTCCAGGAGCGCTGGTTGATGGTGGAGAATATGTTGTCACATTTATGAATGAAACAGATGGTGAGAACTATGTCACAGCATCCGGAATAAAGGTCCTAAAAACTCTTGATGATCCGATTGTTTGGTGTGAATCTGACATAAGCTGTGATGAATATAACTCATCATCCGAGTGTTTTACTGAAGAAGGATGCAGCTGGGATGATCAGGAACAATTTGGAACATTGGAAGCAATATCTGCAATTTTTGGCTATGAACTTAATTTCACCTTTGCTGACGAATCTACCGCATCTGGAAAATATGTCTCATTCGCCGATAAATTAGAGATATTATTAAAAGAGCCAGAGAATAATTTCTGTACGAAATTAAATTTTGATTCAAACGATAACACAAGTTATGTTGGAAACTGGTATTTAACATCAGCACTGGAATTTGATAATCCCGAATGCGTTGGAGTCAGTGGTGTTCAAAATAATGACCTAGATTTCAGTACGCAAATATGGGATGACAATACATTCAACTTTGTCTCTTACAGCTGTTTGGCAGTGTCTGCTTGTGATAATATTACGGTGGAAAACGAATGCGTAAACTCAGCTGGCTGCACATGGGAAGTGGAGACTCTTGAACTTATATATGATGAAAAACCACCAACGGAATTAGAAAATGTTCATGACTATAGAAATGATAACCTGGTTCTTGAAGAAGTTGAAAACGAAGCAGGATTTCTCTATGATTACTGGACATTGAATACCGATCAACCCGTAATTACAGATGTCTTTGATGGTATACAATTGACAATATCAGGGAATGTTGATACTGCCAGAATACAATCTGAATATTGGGAAACTGAAGCAAATGCTGGTCAGGGGATTTTATTTGTTAACTATAATTCAAGATTATCCAAAATTGAACCCTGGGACTATGAAATAATCTTCACCGGTATCGATGGTGTTTATCAAAGCAATGTCCCATATCCTGCAAATGTTACTGATGAAAATGGCATTCCTATTTTGGATGTCCAAAACTTATACCTAAATGAAAGTTTTGACTTTTATATTTACAATTCTACCACCCAGGATACTATGGCTATGCTGGCTTATGATTCAAACAACGATGGAACCTTTGATTTAGTTGGTGACAAAATTCTTGTTGGAAGAACAGGTCCATATTTTTATCAGGGTGCCTTAGTTGACAATATTTGGCAGCAGACAAACTTTACTCTATCGTTTTTTGAAAATCCAAATGATGAAGTTGAAAACTATCCCGAACCTGGTGACAAATATGCCATAATTCATGCACGTCCATTCATGGAATCGGACTCACTGTGGATATATGCACAGGCACCGGATACTGTCAGTGTCTCTGAACATGATTTGATGATGGAGAATATTAAGGTTGTTCCAAATCCATATGTCTGTACAAATGTAATGGAGCAGGCCATATTCAATACTGGATATAATCAGAGACGAAAATTGGCATTTACCCATCTTCCTTCTAAATGCACAATCCATATTTATACGGTTAGCGGGGTGCTTGTAGATAAAATCCAAGTCGACAATGGTATGGACGAAGGCAGTATTCACTGGGATTTACAGACCAATGAAGGATTGGAAGTTGCAGCAGGAATGTATATCTACCATGTGAAATCAGGCATCACAGGTAAAGAAAAACTTGGCAAATTTGCGGTTATCAAATAATATGAATAACAATAATATGAAAATTAAAGCTATGACTCGACGTGTAATTATCTTCTCTCTGTTCGCATGTTTCTTGTTTGGTGTAAACAGGAATGGAACAACAACTGCTAATTTTCTGGAAATCGATATTGGCAGTCCAGGAACTGCTATGGGCGGTGCTTACGTCAGCGTCGTTGACGATGTGTCTTCAGTATTCTGGAATCCAGCAGGACTCACCGGTATCACAGGTAACGAAGTGATGTTCATCTATCAGCCATGGATATTGGATATCAGTCATGTATTTATCGGTGCCGCCTTTAATGCGCCCAATATAGGTACCTTTGCTGCAAGCCTGACACTGATGAATTATGGCGATGAACAAGTGACATCGATAAGTGCCCCTGATGGCACGGGTGAATTATATTCAACAAATGAATATGCCATGTCATTCTCGTTTGGTCGAAAAATTGTCAATTGGTTTTCATTTGGTGCCACCGGAAAAGTGATATCATCAAATATCTGGCATACCAAAGCGACAGCCGCCGCCGTTGATCTCGGAGTCATTATCAATACAAATTTTTTGGTTCCAAATGAGAATCGGCAAAAAGGACTCAAAATTGGTATGAGCATCTCAAACTACGGATCCAGAATGAGATATGATGGAATGGATCTGTTGAATCCAATCGATATCTCTGATGATTATGGTAATTTTGAGAACGTACCTGGTATTTTTAGAACCGAAGAATGGGAATTGCCGCTTATTTTCAGAATTGGATTTTCTTTTCATCCCATCGCTACACATAATCAGAATTTGGTCATTGCCATGGATGCCCTACATCCAAATAACAATAGTGAATCCATCAATATTGGTGCCGAATATGAATTCATCCAGCATGGTTTTGTCAGCTATTTCGTTCGTGGTGGCTATAAAGGCAAATACATGGTTGACTCTGAATATGGAGCCACATTTGGTGGTGGAATCAAAATGAAAATCGCCGGTAACCAAAATATCAAGATTGATTACTGCTATAAAACTATTGGTCGTTTAGGAGATGTTCACCTTTACACCATTGGGTTTGAATTTTAAATTTTGTTTGTTGTCTGAAAAATAATATCAATTTGTCCCGGTTGGGGCAAATTGATATTATTAGATTTACTAATTTATATATATGCTACAGATCAGAAAAATATTAACGATTTGTATTGCCCTGTTTTCAATTTGGGCCTGTTCAGATAGCAATAAAAATAAGCAAGAGTATCAATCTATGCCTTTGGGAAAAATATTGGCACAGGTTGGAGACAGGATTATTACTGTCGATGAATTTATCCGGCGCGCCGAATATACCGTCAGACCACCATATTGTCACGATGACAGCCCTATTCATAAAAAAATTATACTCAACTCCCTCATAGCTGAAAAACTCATGATGATGGATTTAGACAGCCATGAAACCGATCAAAATTTCACCGATTACCTAATTGGTCGAAAAGAACAGAAAATGAGAGATTTACTTTACAAAAATGAGGGATATGATAAAGCAGTTATACATGATACTCTGGTTGTAAAAATGTCCCAATGGGCAATGAGAAATTATAAGATTCATTATTTCGCCTATGAAGACAGCGGTATTTCTGATGGTATTTTGAAAATGGTTCAGGATGGACTCAGTTTTAATGAAATTTACAACGGTCTTTTTAAGCTTGATTCTATTCCAATCCGCAATGTTGATTATTTCCAGGAATTGGATCCGACAATCACAACCACTCTCTTTACAAAAGAACTTCAAAAAGATGAAATCGTTGGACCCATAAAAACCCAGGATGGGCGTTATCTTCTCATGCAGATAATAGGTTGGACATCAACAATACCTATAACGGAACCTGATCAAAAATCCCTCGCAAGTCGAGTAGGGGAAAAGCTAAAAAGCGATTATGCGAACCTACATTACACAAAATATGTCCACAAGATAATGAAGGGTAAATCGATGAGGCTAAATGCCGATGCTTTTAATGAGTTTTCAAATTTGATTGAAAAACGATATCGTGCAACCCGGGAAAACCAGGAAGAAACTGCCGAAATGATGATGTGGCAGAATGAAATCACCGCTGATTTTCCAGATGAGAAACCTGTTATATCATTCTCGTCAAACAGGTCGGTACTTGAATTCGATGGCCAGAACTGGAATGTAAAGGATCTTGAAGGACTGATAAAAACGCATCCATTGGTATTTCGGAAAAAGAATATCGCCGCCGGAGAATTTCCTCAGCAGCTTAAATTTGCAATCGCAGATCTTTTCAGAGATCATTTTCTTACTTTGGAAGCATATAAGAAAAATCTTGATAAGGATATCAATGTTATACAGGATCAGCAGATGTGGTCAGACAGTTATAAGTCAATCATTAGAAGAAATCAGCTATTAAATAGAAGTGATTTTGATAATACTCCTGACAAAAGTTACTTGAATATAATAAACGAATCTTTGAACCCATTTGTAAATTCCCTTCAGCAAAAATATAGTGATTCTGTAATAATAAATTTCAAAGAATTTGACAAATTGCGGTTGACAAATATTGATATGTTTGCAATTTCTGAGAATGTTCCATATCCGGTAATTGTCCCTGATTTTCCCCTGTTGACCACAGACCATAATATTGATTATGGAAAAATATTAGAGGAGAAATAATGCAATTAAAATTCAGTTGCATTACATTTCTGTCATCCCTGTTGAATGGTATGGATCAATCAAAATGAATAGGATAACTCATTCAAATATTATTCTTTTGAAGCATATCGGAAAATTGCTGATTATCATAACATTCCTATCCTGTCTCTTTTCAAAAGATTATAAAGGTGCAGAATTAAGAACCATCACCTCATATACTTATGGCCGCTTTGAGGTCCGTATGCAATCTGCAGCCGGTAGCGGTATGCTATCATCATTTTTTACCTATCATGATGCTGGCATAGCCTGGAACGAGATCGATCTGGAAATCCTCGGTCAGTACGGTGATGAGGTTCAGTTTAATGTTATTACACCAGGTCAGGTAAATCATGTCCATGAAAGCCCCACCAGTTTTAATCCTCATTTAGAATTTCATACCTATGCCTTCGAATGGACGCCAACATATGTGGCATGGTTTATTGATGGTCTGGAAGTATATCGGGATCAGGGATCTCATATCCAGCAACTCGATTTAGCTCAGAAAATTATGATGAATATGTGGATTCCAGATTATCCCAGTTGGGTCGGGAATTGGAATGATGATATACTGCCTCTATATGCCTATTATGATTGGGTGAAATATTATTCTTTTACACCGGGGAGTGGTGATTCAGGATCGAATAATAATTTTACCTTTCAATGGGTTGATAATTTTGATAATTGGGATCAGGACCGCTGGCAGAAAGCTACTCACACCTGGTGGGGTAATAATTGTGATTTCACACCGACAAATGTGGTGTTCCAGGAAGGTTATATGATACTGTGCCTTACTGATAATTATAATCTCGGTTTTTCTGGTGAAATACCAAATGATGATACATATTTAAAAACCGTTGGACCCGATATACTCGATATGAATGATAATCCAATTCTGTTACGGGGGCTTGGTTTGGGCGGCTGGTTGGTTCCTGAGGGTTATATGCTGCACATTCCAGGGTATGGTTCACCTACTGAGATACGAAATATGATTACCAATTTAGTTGGAAGTTCAATGACAGAAACATTCTATGAGCTCTATGAGCAGAATTATGTCACCGCCGCTGATATCCAGCAAATTTCTGAATGGGGATTTAACTCTATCCGTCTGCCATTTCATTATGAAAAACTATCTCCAGCACCAGGCGAGTATCTTGAAAGTGGTTTTGCCCAGATTGACAGTTTACTCAATTGGTGTGAGGCAAATCAACTGTACTTGATATTAGATATGCACTGCGCCCCTGGTGGACAGAACCACCTGAATATAAGCGATAGCAATGGTGAAGCGCTCTTGTGGTCAAATGACGAATATCAAGCTCATACCGTTGAAATTTGGCAAACTATTGCCGAACGTTATGTGTATGAAAAGTGGATTGGTGGATATGATCTGATAAATGAACCGGTTCTCCCGGATGGATATAATAATTTTCATCTGCGTAATCTCTATGTTGAAATTACCAATGCAATTCGTCAGGTAGATCTCAATCATATCATCTTTATTGAAGGTAATTGGTTTGCAACCGATTTTGGATTACTTTCACCGCCGTTTGATGATAATATGGTGTATTCATTCCATAAATATTGGAATTCTACTGACACAGGTTCAATATCAAATTACCTGTCATTGAGGGATGCCTATGATGTTCCACTCTGGCTTGGTGAAACAGGTGAAAACTCAAATCATTGGGGTGCAGAAGTGATTCAGATGGTGGAGTCAGAAAATATTGGTTGGAATTGGTGGACGCATAAAAAACTGGACACTACTACGAGTCCATTATCTGTAGAGATCCCAGAATATTTTCAAGATATACTCGATTATTGGAATGATGAGGGTTCACAGCCTCCTACATATCAGGCATTTTCAGGATTAATGCAGCTGGCTGAAAATATTTCCATAGAAAACTGCCAGTTTCGACCCGATATCATTGAAGTATTGTTCAATGAATCATTCCAGGAAGATAATATCCCGTTTGCAGAAAATGTCATTCCAGGGATTATCCCAGCAATCAATTATGACATGGGAATGAATAATATTAGCTACCACGATGATGATTATATGATCAGCAACGGAGATAATAGTCAGTCCTGGAATAGTGGACATAAATATAGAAATGATGGTGTGGATATAGAGATCTGTACAGATGATGGTCAAATTGAATATAATATTGGCTGGACTGAAGACGATGAATGGCTGGAGTATACTGTTGATATCGCTCAAACCGGAAACTATGTTGTTAATTTTTCTGTGGCCGGGTTTGGAGGTGGTTGGTTTCATCTAAAACTTGATGATGAAGTACTATTTATGCCCACATCTGTGCCAGATACCGATGGCTGGCAGAATTGGCAGAGCCTGATGGTGGATTTTGTTTATCTTATCGAGGGGACACATATTCTCCAGCTTTATTTTAGTCAGGGCGGGTTTAATATTAAATCAATGGAATTCTTTAATCAGGGTTTACCGGGAGATGTAAATAATGATCAGATAATTGATATTGTCGATATTGTCATGGTTGTTGATATCATTTTCAACGGTACAATAAATAATTATCAATTGTGGGCAGCAGATATTTATGTTGATTCAAACATCGATATCCTTGATATTGTTAATATAGTAGATGAAATATTGAATTGATTTTAACCATTTAAATAAATAATCATAACGTGTTACACTTAAATACATCTTGTCGAAGGATAATTAGATTTAAATTTAGGGCAATGCAGAATTGATTAATGGCTTAAATGATTAGTGAAATATACATATATGAAAATGCCCATAACTTTAAAATTTAAAATGATTATTAAGCAAGTTTACGATTTATGAAAAGCAGATTTATCACGATTTCCCTTTTGGTTTTGATTTTAATAATTATATTTATTCCGTATAAATTTAATTATAATATTGAACTTAAAGCCCAGATTATGCCTCTACAACAATGGATTGTTGCTAAATCCACCAATGGAACTATTATAAGTTGCCTAAATGATAATTACAGCGGGATTACCAGTAGTTTGAATCTGATTAGTCCGGATCGAGGAGATCGGGTTTCATTTGAATTATCAAATAATATTGGCGAAAATGATTGGATTCCAAAGAATTATCAAATAGGGTTAGTTACTTCCAATGAGTGGTCAAAAGAGCTGGCGGAGTTAAACGGTGAGCTCAATATATCCCGCACAAACCTTATAAATTTAAAAAGTGGTGAGAAACAACCAGTCATAAAAGAGTTGGAATTACAGCTTGATTACTATTCAAGTGTTGGCAGGCAGCAGGCTATCATTCTGGACAGGACCAAGACTCTATTTGAAAACAATTTGATTTCAACTGAAAATTTCGAAATTGAAAGCAGCCGGTTCGAACTGGATAATATCAATATCAGTATTGCCAAAGCCCAATTAGAAATTGCCAAAACAGGTGCCAAACCGGAACTATATGCAGTCGAAACAGCAAAAATTGAGGCACTTCAATCAATTATTGAAACACTAAAAGTTCGTTCAGAAGGTATGAGTATTTTGACGCCAATTTCTGGTGTGAAATACAACTCTTTGTCACCGGATACATTATTCCAGATCATGGATAATTCCCAGGTTGTTGCAGTCATTCCATTATCATTGGTAGAGTTCTCTATATTGAGAGAATATGAGCAATTTGATATTGAAGTATCAGGTGGAATAAACTCCTATAACGTAAACGAGTACAGGTTTGACAAAACCATAAGAACCATTGCCAATCGACAGGTAATGCTTCTTTTTTGTAAATTTGAAAATACAGATATGAGTCTAATCTCTGGAATGGTA
>JABHXA010000016.1 GCA_018657495.1 Fidelibacterota bacterium | reverse complement strand
CTCATGAAATACAGAAATCAACTAAACAAAAAAGCAGCATGACTTCTTTGAGTGTCCAGTTTTTTGTAGGAAGTCCAATGCTATATATTTTACACAGCATGCCAGCAACGCCGGTATGGTGATTGACAATAACAATATTCAAAACTGTGCTGCTACAGCTATTGGTTTTTATGGTGGATACAATACACCTGCCAGTATTGATGGAAATGATTTGACAGGTTCTACACACGGAATGTATTTACACAGTATTCATTCAAGCCCAATGACACTATCTCCTCCAGGTTCATCTGGTCCAAATAGCAATACTTTTGCAAACCACACTGAGTCAGTTATTACATTGAGCAGTAGTCGTTATATCACAATTGATGGTTGGGATTTCACAACCATGTTTGATAGCAGCGTTGACAGAAGTACTAAAACAGGTCTGAACATTTACAATAGCTCAAATTGTACAATCAGTAATAATAACCTATCTGGTTTTAGCCATGCTATCAAGGGTGGTGGTAATCCAAATACATCTTTCACTGGAAACGATTTGAGCAATTCTTCAAGCCATGCTATCTATTTTACACAGCATGCTAGCAACGCCGGTATGGTGATTGACAATAACAATATTCAAAACTCTGGTGCAACAGCCATTGGTTTTTATGGTGGTTATCACTCACCTGCTAGTATCTCAGGGAATGACATGACAGGATCATTGCATGGGATGTACTTAAAATCCTTTACAAATTATACCCTTCAACCAAATACCTTTAATATTGATGATGCTGGAACCGCAGTAACACTTTATTATTGTAATACTGTAAATATTGTCGGTCAAAACGTCGTTGGATCAGGTGGTATGGCTGTAGATATAGCTGGCTCTGCCAATATAACCGTTGATGGTTTGGAAACCTGTGGTAAAAATGTAGGTGTTCGAATCCATGCAAGCAGTAGTGGATGTACTGTTAAAAACAGTAGTTTTGCTGAAGGTACGAATGGAATTCACGTCCATGGTGGTGTCAACAATACCCAAATTCTTGATAACACTTTTTATAACATGACCAACCAGGTTGTGGATAGCGGAAATGGCACTACAGTAACAAATTCACAAAATGCCAGTTCTGCTACATGGTGCCCATTACCACCAAATGCATTACCAGTCGCTGACGCAGGCGCAGACCAAACCATACAGGCAACTGCCCTTACTGCAAATGTTACCCTTGATGGTTCAGATTCTTCTGATCCGGATAATGACTCAATAACCTATAGCTGGGAATTAAATGGCAATGTGGTATCCACAGCCGCTTCTTTCAGCACGACATTAAATGCTGGTTCAGCTTATACCTTTACCTTAACTGTAGATGATAGTGTCAGTGGCTCTGCAACAGACGATGTAATCGTTGATGTTCTTATGCCATTAAATCAAGCTCCAGTTGCTGATGCTGGTGCGGATCAAACAGCCCTTGCTTCAGGAGGTGGTACAGATGTGACATTGGATGGCTCAGCCTCTGATGATCCTGACTTTGATAGTTTGACATATTCCTGGAGCGGACCTTTTGGGACTGCTTTAGGTGTATCTCCAACGGTATCACTTTTTGCCGGTACCCACACAGTTACTTTGACAGTAGATGATGGAAATGGTGAAACAGCTACCGATCAAATGTCTGTTACCGTTACAGATGTTGATTTCCCAACTGATGGTCTTGTTGGTTACTGGCCAGCCGATGGCAATGCCGATGATGCTTCTGGAGCTGGTCATGATGGTTCATCAACAGGCTCTGGAACAGTGACTTATGTCGCTGGTATCTCAGGCGATGCCTTTCAATTTAACGGTTCAAACAGAATTTCAGTACCTGATGCTGCTGACTTAAGATTACAAAACTATACCGTAAGCCTGTGGTTTAATTCTCAGAGCAATGGTGTAAATGATTGGATGCGTCTCGTTGGTAAAGGTGAAAATAGTACCCGTAACTATGGAATGTGGATACACAATTCAGGGCATCATCTCAATCAAGCTTATAGCTCAAATGGTACTGCCCAGGCATATAATGGTGTAAATGGTGTAATTTCAGAAAACCAATGGTATCATATGGTTGGTACCTATGATGGCAGTGTTTCTAAGCTTTATGTTGACGGAGTTTTGGTTGCCCAGGCAAATGTTGCAATTACACCGTATACAAGTGGTGATGCGCTAACTTTTGGTAGATGGAATACATATTATCACACAGGATTTGTCGGCGCACTAGATGATATATCTATCTACAATAGAGCATTGACACCTACTGAGATTTCACTGGTATTTGGTAATCTAAATCCAAATTCAGCACCTGTTGCTGATGCTGGTGGCGACCAGTCATTTGATTGCGTGGTAAGCAGTCAGTCCGTCACCTTAGATGGTGGTGGCTCAAGTGATGTAGATAATGATGCCCTAACATATAGTTGGACATGGACATCTGGATCTGCTTCAGGCGTTAGCCCAACTGTAGTATTTCCTATCGGAACTCATACTGTCACCCTCAGCGTCGATGACGGAAATGGCGGACAGGCAAGTGATGATATGGTTCTAACAATTGTTGGAGATTCAGCTCCACCGGCAATAGCCTTAGTTGGCTCTGGTAACGTTGTAATTGATGTTCACACTGTTTATACCGATCAAGGTGCAACTGCATCTGATGATTGTGATGCTGCACCAGTAATTACTACATCCGGAACCGTTGATGTTGAAACCCCAGGAACATATACGGTGACCTATACAGCCACTGATGCCAGCGGAAATGACGTCTCCGTTTCAAGGATTGTTGAAGTTGTTAATGTGGCTCCAGTAGCTGATGCCGGTGACGATCAGTCATTTGACTGTGTACTTGGCAATCAGGATGTTACTGTAGAAGGCAGTGGTTCAAGCGATACTGATGGTGATGCTCTTACATATAGCTGGACAGGTTCATTTGGATCTTCAAGCGATATGAGTCCATTACTGTCATTTCCAGCTGGAAGTCATACATTAACGCTCACAGTTACTGATATTTATGGTGCATCTGATTCTGATGATATGGTTGTTATGGTCGAGGCTGATGTCGTTGATCCAGAACTAACAATGGCTGGTGATAATCCTATGCAGGTTGCCTGTCTGGGTACATTCACTGATCCTGGTGCTACCGCAACAGATGATTGCGATGCTGATCCTCTTGTTGAAGCAGCCGGTTCAGTTGATACCAGTACACTTGGATTTTACGAAATTACTTATACTGCAACTGATGAAAGTAACAATACATCTTCAATGGTTAGAACTGTAGAAGTTTACAATACTGATCCTGAAGTAGCCAATCCGCTTGGTGACCAAACCCTTTCATACGGAAGCAGTGTACTTTCATTTGATGCTGATGTATCCGGTGTATTTACTGATGCAGATGGTCATAGCCTGAGTCTATCAATGACCAACTCCGATGCTGGTGCAGCTGATGTTACTCTTGCCGGATCGTTATTAACCTTTACTGCTGTTGACCTTGGTTTTACCGTGGTAACATTGACTGCAGATGATGGATGCGGCGGTACAGTTGATTACGAATTTACCGTTATTGTAAATGTTGAAGCTGATCTTGCCGGTGCCATGGTATTTGCCAGTGAAGAGATTGAAATTAAAAAGGAAACCCAGGTATTGTCAGGTAATATTCTTGTAAATGAAATGATGGAATATGACTACGATGGTGGTGATGATCATGGCGGTGGCGATGACCACGGTGGTGGAGACGACTGGGATTACGAATTAAAGCTTGACAAAGATATCGTAACTGCATCTGGTTATTCAATAAAGGCAAATGGAATTGAGATCAAGGAAGATACTGAAATTGGTGGTGACGCCCATTACAATGAACTTGATAATCAAGGGTACATTCTTGGACAGGAATACTCGCCCGTAGATTTCCCATTATTCTCAACAATGCCTCCATTTAAATCTGCTCCTGCAGGTGATGAAAATGTTACGGTTCAGAAGAACAACTATCTTGTACTTGAACCAGGTGATTATCATAAAGTTGAAGTGAAAGATAATGGCGTCTTACTGCTCACTGGCGGGGTATACAATCTGAATGAGTTAAAGCTGAAGAAAAATGCTGAATTAATCATGGCTGATGCCACGGAAATCCGCATTGAACATAAACTTGAAGCCAAGAAGAATTCTTATGTAGGACCTGATGCTGATTCATCAATTGGTGCATCTGATATCATATTCTATATTTTAAGTGATCATGATCATGCTGCTAAGATTGAAGAAAAATCTGATTTCTTTGGGACAATATATGCGCCAAATGGCAAGATTGAACTAAAAAAAGAAGTAAATGCCACAGGCGCATTCCTTGCCAGGGAAGTAAAAGTTGAAAAAGAATGCATATTGGTTCTGGACAGCTATTTTGGCGGCAGTGGTCTCACAAAAGGAAACTATCATAGTTTTGCTGATCGAGCTGAAATTCCTGAGACATTCGTTTTGAATTCAGCTTATCCAAATCCATTCAATCCAACAACAACTATATCATACTCATTACCGATTGATGCATCTGTTTCACTGTATGTCTATGATATTGCCGGTCGGGAAGTTGCTGAGTTAATAAACTCCAATTCTCAACAAATTGCTGGTAATTATGCTGTTGAGTTTGATGCTAATGGTTTCTCAAGTGGACTTTATTTTGTGATGATGAAAGCAAACTCTGCAAATGAAGAATTTGTCACAACTCAAAAGGTTATACTGCTTAAATAGATTTTATCTACATCCAAGCTAAAAGAAACCCCAACTGCATTATATGCGGTTGGGGTTTTTCTATTTATTTAATCAGATCATTCTATTATTTTACTATCAAATGAATCCTGCTGAATCAGCAAATTGATAATATCATATCACTTAATCTGAATCACACGCTCGCATCGTTTACAGGTTATCCTGTCAGTGGCAAACGCCGGTGACAACTGAATGCGATGGCCGCAATTGCAATTAAAGGTGTGCCAGCCGCCATGACTTCGATTATATACCTGCTGGCTCTCATCTTTTTCTTTACTTTTATCCTGTTTAATTTGATTTATTGCTTCCGGTGATAAAAAATCCAACAATGGCACAATCATGATATTTTCACATCTGGGACAGGTTATATCAGAGTTTGTGTAATTTGGTGGAATCTTGAATTTTAAACCACAGATACAGGTAAGAAAAGCATAATTATTCACAGCCCGCATCAAATCATTCAAATCTCTTTTTTGAGATTTTTTTGATTCACCTGGCAGATCAGCAGATTTCTCCCGTATAGAGAAATCATCATTTGAGTTCAGTTCAGAAACCGGGACGACCGGACTCACCTTGCCAGTCACCTCCGAGAACGCTTCCTGGTATTGATCAAATCCTGCGCCATGAGACATTTTTCTCAGAATCTGTATTCGTTTGGTGATCGGTGGATGCGTGCTGGAGAGATTGGATAACATTTGACCTTTATCCTTTAGCGGATTGAGGATATACATTGGAGCAGTCACTTTATTCGCTGATTTCAGGTCGTGCGTATTGGCAGAAATTTTTTCCAATGCCGAGGCCAAACCATCAGGATACCGCGTTAGTCTTGCTGCCGAAGCATCGGCTAGATATTCTCTTTTCCTTGAGATAGCAAAGTATATTATCCGTGCAACTATAGGTGCAAGAATCGCCAGTAGCACTGCCACAATCATGATAACAGCCTGAGCCTGGCCCGCTCCCTGTGATGACTTGCTTGAGCGAAATCGTCGCCCACCGCCATATAACATACTCCGAAAAAATGTGTGAGAGATTAACACGATGCTCCCCAGCATTATCCCTGACATGGTCATGAACAATACATCCCTATTCAAAATATGAGATATCTCATGGGCAATGACACCCTGAAGTTCATCGCGATTCAATTGATTTAATAATCCTGCAGTTACGGCAACAGCACATCGCTCTGGTTTTACTCCTGTTGCAAATGCGTTTGGGGCAGGATTGTCAATGATATATATTTTTGGCATGGACGACAGACCGGAAGCAATTTTCATTTCCTCAACAATATTGAAGAGCATTGGATGAATGTCATGAGTCACTTCTTTAGCACCGCTGGACATGAGCAATATCTTATCGCCTGAAAAGTAACTGATAGAAGAAAGGAATAGCCAAATAAATACAGCACCTACTGCGCCAATTACTCCTCCGTTTGGTGGAAACATTGCAGCTCCAATAAAATATCCCAGGGCAATGAGGAATAAACCCATGAGCAGAAACAGGATTACTGATTTTTTCTTATTGGCTTGTATTAATTCAAACATGATTTATTTAGTTTAGGCATGCTGATGAAGGCCAAACCCCTTTTCATCAACTCTCCTGCCGTTCAATAATTGATAGTCCGATTTGATAGGTTCGATTCAAGCTTCGGGAGAATGTATTTTCTAAAATTTTACCTTTGGTACATCCCGTTCAGTTTTATCCTCAATCTCAAAGAAATCAGCCTGCTTGAAATTGAAAGAGCCGGCGATAATATTACTGGGAAACATTTCAATTTTATTGTTAAAGAATAATACCTGATCATTATAATTCTGCCGGGAAAAGGCAATTTTATTTTCAGTAGAACTCAGTTCCTCCTGCAGACTGATGAAATTGGCATTTGCTTTTAAATCAGGATAATTTTCCACCACAAGCATAAATTTGCTAATCGATCCGCTCAGGGCGCCTTCCGCCGAAGATTTGTCCGAAATCGAATCAGCTCCCATGGCATTACTCCTGGCATTTGTGATATTTTCAAGTGTTTCTTTTTCATGTTTCATGTAACCCTTGCAGGTTTCGATAAGATTCGGGATTAAATCATGGCGTCTTTTCAATTGAACATCAATTTGAGACCAGCCATTGCCAACCTGATTCTTTAACCGGATAAGCGAATTATATAATCCTATCACATAAAAAACAACGATGACAAGAATAACCAGTAATATGATACCAACCATTATTTACTCCTATTTAATATTTTCTGAGGGGGGCTTATGAATTTTGTGATCATGCTGAAATATATCTTTTAATAATGCTGCAAGCTGAGAATATTCACCATCGCATTGTCTGATTACCTGTGATAATTCCCCTTTATCAAACCAAATACCGTGATTTGAACCACATTCATCGATGATCAAATCTTTTTCATCGCTCACATAAATCTTTTTCATTTTTTTTAGACAGATAGGACATCGCCGCGTTTTTTCCATCGTTTTATTAGCAGTTGAAAAGGATTTCAAAAATGAGTCAACTGTATCATTCTCATTCAATAGAATTTCCAACTCACCGGCATCCAACCAGATGCCACCGCATTCAAAACAGTTATCAATCTCCACTTGTTTTAGTTCAAGGGCAATCATGGGATTTTTGCAAACCGGGCAATCCATCTTGTACTATCTTTGATTTGAATTTGATATCATTGAAGCGGCGATAGATTTAATACAAGGATAAATTCATGTTTATCAATCTCAGGTATTTGCAGATTTACATGTTTAAATTGTGTTTGAATAATTCGTTTCATCGTTGACAGCGGTATCTCACCTATATCCGATCCCGAACTCCGAGCTAGTAGTGAGTCTTCTGATATCGGATTTAACTCACCAATATTGGTAGTAATGCCGGTGATTTTAAGTTGAGTTCTATCATCGTTCCATTTTGTATTGAATATATAATCACAGGAGTTATACATTCTTTTTCCTGTTGCAAGAAACGATATAATCAAAACTTGAATCAGTGATGGATCGATATCAATATCTTTACCAAACTCATCAAAATCAAAATCTACCGAAAATTCAAATCCTTTAAACAATGACGTTGCAATCTCCACTGAATCTTGAATGAGTTTTTGAATGTCATTTTTTGAGGATTCTGTGGGAATGCTGATATGTCCTGAAATTTCATTGCTGAATCTTACCAGATTGTCTAATGATTGATCTATTTTCCCTAATCGTTCAATGGTAGCCTCTTGATTGCCTTTCTCAAGGTATCTCTTTGACATAGTCACATGAATTTTTGCAGATGTAAGTAAATTATTTATGGTATGGGATGATTCCTGGTAGGCTGCCAGACGTGAATACTGAGATAATTTTTCAGTAATCGAATTGATTTCTTTCATATGTTATTAATAATAATTATGCAGGTGAAAAGGATTGACTAATCCCCAAGCAGACCCAATGTTTTCAGTTTATAGTTTATTCTTTGACGGGATATACCAAGCAAATCCGCTGCTTTGCTTTGTACACCGCCTGAGACTTCCAATGCCTTATTATAGATGCTTTTCTCACTTTCCACCAGGCTGAATTCACCACTTAGAATATCCAGTGTGACAATGCCTCTGCCTTGTTTTATTTCATCACTGTTCTCATTTGTATCAATTCGCTTCAGAGGAGCATTCATAATACTGATATCCTCTAAACCAAGGACCTGTCCTTTTTGATACAACATTGCCCGTTCAATTACATTCCGCAATTCTCTAACATTTCCCGGCCAATCATGCCTCATTAGAACATTCATTACTTCGGTATCCAAACCGGTGACATTTTTCTTGAATTCAAGATTGTATTGTTTGATGAAATGGATGGCAAGCTGGAGTATATCCTCGTCTCTATTTTTTAACGGTGGTAACTCAACCCTTGCCACATTCAATCGATAAAAAAGGTCCTTCCTGAAATTATTGTTCGAGACCTCATCAATGAGATCCTTTGATGTGGCGCTAATAATGCGAGTATCAATATTTATCTCTTTTACACCGCCAATTCTTCTAAGTGATTTCTCTTCAATTACTTTCAAAATCTTTGATTGCAGGGATAGCTCCATTTCACCAATCTCATCAAGAAAGAATGTCCCGCCATGGGCCATTTCCAATAATCCCTTTTTCCTGGTTCGCGCCCCGGTGAATGCACCCGGTTCATAACCAAACAGTTCGGACTCAAGAAGGTTTTCATTAAAGGCTGAACAATTTACTTCCACAAATGGTTTCTGGGATCGATCGCTGCTATGGTGGATGGCACGAGCAACCAACTCTTTCCCGGTTCCAGTCTCGCCTGTAATAAGAACTGAAGTTCGCGATGAAAGCGCAATCTGTTGAATCGTTGAGAATACATCCTTCATTGCCCGACTGCTGCCGATTATATCTGAAAAGGAATGCTCCTGTTTCTTGCGTAATAATGCCAGATGCTCAAAACTCTGCTGCGTTTGTACCGCTTTCTCAACCAGCACACTGACCTCATCCAGATTAAACGGTTTGGTTACATAATCCATTGCACCCAATTTCATGGCTTTTACAGCTGTATTGATATCCACGGTACCGGTGATAATGATGACCTGTATTTCTGGATTTTGCTTTTTTATTTCCTCCAGAATTGAAAAACCATCCAATCCAGGCAGTTTCAAATCAAGCAGGATTACATTGGGTAAATCCTGATTTAAGTTTTCCAGCGCCATTTCTCCGGATTCATATTGGAAAACTTCGTACAACTCTTCTTTAAAAAAATCTCCTAAAGCTGATAGTACATTTTTATCGTCATCAATGATTTGTATAGAATACATTGCACTAATTTAAGAACGATAATGGATCACTCAATATCAGAAAAGGCTCACAACCCGATAGTGCGAAGATAAAAAACAGATTTTTTGATTTCAAACTAATAATCCTGTTATTATTGAATTTCAGGTGTTATTCGAATGGCCTGTCCACCACCGGCAGCCAGGCGAAGTGTCAATTTATCCATGCGCTTCAGCATCATATTTTTAATATCTAAAGAATACGGATTATCTTCCCAGTGGGCGTCCTCTCCATCTGAATAAATCGTCGCTGTATATTGCTTATTTTTATCCAAAAAGAAAAGTTCAATGGTTAAATCCCGTTCATTTTCATCGGTGATGCCAGCAATATACCAATCATCACTATTACGATCTTTTCTTACAATAACAACATAATCGCCAATTTCACCATGCGGAACCAAAGTCGTTTCCCAGTCCACCGGCACATCTTTAATAAATTGAAAAGCAGGTTCATCCTTATAATTTTCCGGTAAGTCAGCGGCCATTTGTAATGGAGAATACAATACCACATATAATGCCAGTTGTTTTGCCAGAGTAGTATTCACCCGATTATCGATACGATTGGCATGATCAAATGTGAGGTCAATTATACCTGGAGTAAAATCCATGGGGCCACCCAGTAATCGTGTAAAAGGCAAAATGGTGGTATGATCGGGTGGATTGCCGCCATCGCCACTCCAGGCATTATACTCCTGCCCGCGGGCACCTTCCCGCGTCATCATATTTGGATAGGTTCGGCGAATCCCGGTAGCTTTAATCGGTTCGTGGACATCAAGCATGATTTTATATTCGGCCGCCTTTTTAACTATATCCCGATAGTGATTCACCATGTATTGACCGTGATGCCATTCATGATCACCCGGTTTACCACCTACCGGAACAATATCTGTTCCATGTCCCACATAACCTGTTTTGATGGTTTCAATTCCATGTTCCTGGTACAATTTGAAAGCTGCATCTACCTGATCCTCATAATTTCCTATCGCTGCAGATGTCTCATGATGACCAATTACCTTTATATCTTTCTGTTTACCGTATTCTGTGATTGCATCCAGATCAAAATCTTTAAAAGATTCAGTAAAACTAAAAACATTTCCATCCTTAAACCAGTCTGAATTCCAGCCCTTATTCCATCCTTCAATGAGCACACCATCAAATCCAAATTCAGCAGCATAATTTATATATTCCTTTGAATTGTCAGTTGTTGCCCCGTGAATATCTCCTTCGTACCAGGTCATAGTTCCAAGATGCATTCCCCACCAAATACCAATATATTTACCTGGTTTTATCCAGGAGACATCTGTCAGTTTATTGGGTTCATTGCAATTCAGGATGAGATATGAGCTGATCAAACCACCGGCAGTATCATTTATTTGTACGGTCCGCCATGGCGAAAGTAGGGGGAATTTTCCCTTCACCTTTGTCCCATCTGCCCATGGTACCAGGTTGCACTTCAAGGTATTCCCGCCAGTCTGTTCAATTGTCATGCTGGCATAATCTGTCAATGCCGCTTCATGTATGCTCAAATATAGATTTGGATTTACTTTCATCGTAACGGGAGTATGAACAGTATCGATTTCAGATAATAATGATTGTTCATATAAATATTCATAGCGATTCCACTGATAGGCTTTTATCCACCACGATTCAGGATCACTGGCAATGGCAAATTCTGATAGTTCATCAAGCATAATAAATTCTTCCCGATCGCCATTGCCGGATACAGAATAACGGAATGCAAAACCATCATCATACACCCTAAACAATACCGACATATTTGCGTCTGGATTAAGATCAGAGCTGATTTCCACCGTGAGTTCGTTATAGTGATTGCGGATAAATTTTTCTTCTCCCCAAGGCTGCTCCCATGTCTCATCAAAACGGTTCAGGGATTGACCATCTATTGTAAGATGATCAGCAAACCCTTCTTGTTTTTTGAATATAAGTCCTAATCTTGATGGTTGAAAAAGTATTTTATTATCCCGTGTGACTGTATATAATAGATGTCCTTCTGAAATTGTAAGTTCAACCTGCAGTCTCCCATTTGGGGATTTCACTTTTGGTTGTGAAAGTTCACTATGACAATTAATAGTAAATATAATTAGAACAAAAATTATCAGAAGGCGGTAGTAGGACATTATCTTCTCCATTTAATCGGGTTAATAATTATCGATAAATTAAGTAACAATGATTAGTTTTACGGAATAATTAAATAACCTGGTTTTCATAAACCAGTTGGAATTACTAGTTTGATTTTGAAGTAAAAGTAATGATTTATATCATCTCATACAGCCGCATCTTCCCAATGATGGAATAATTCTCAAATCCTGTTGGTTCATTTTTACCATATATCATTTTATTATTAATCCCTTTTCGATTAGTAAGATTCACCTTATAAATTTTGTGTATCCAGCCTTGAAATTCTATCTATTCCAATCAGCTCATAAGTCGTAAATTTAACGTTTGAAAAAAGTCAGCATTTTTTAATATTTATGAGGCATAATGTCTGTAATTACAAAAGTTATTACCAAATTATTTGGTAGAAAATCCGATAAAGATCTAAAAGCCCTATGGCCTGCTGTTGAGGAGGTGAACAAGATTTTCCCTGCTCTTGCTTCCTTGACAGATGAAGAACTAAGAGAAAAATTCTTAAATATACGCAAAATAATTGAAACCAACCGAAGTGAAGCCCGCAAGTTTGGATTATCAGAGAAGATGAAGGGATCTGAGCTGGATGATCATATTTATAAAGCCGAACAGGATACCCTCGAAGATCATATGTATGAGGTATTTGCAATAGTCAAGGATGCATCCAGGAGACTGGTTGGTACTAAATTCAAGATTATGGGACAAGACGCAGTTTGGAACATGGTCCATTTCGATGTACAGATAATGGGTGGTGTGGTGCTTCATAAAGGAATGATTGCAGAGATGAAAACAGGTGAAGGAAAAACATTAGTTTCCACCCTTGCAATGACCTTGAATGCCCTCACTGGAAGAGGTGTCCATCTCATCACAGTAAATGACTATCTTGCCGAAAGAGACAGCCAGTGGATGGGACTCCTGTATGAATTCCTCGGTCTCACTGTGGGTTGCATCTTAAATTCAATGAGTCCCGATAAACGCAAAGAAATGTATGCCAGGGATATCACCTATGGAACCAATCAGGAATTTGGATTTGACTATCTGAGAGATAATATGGCTAATACCAGAGAATCCCAGGTTCAGACTTCTCATGTTTATGCCATTGTTGATGAAGTGGATTCTGTTCTTATTGATGAGGCGAGGGTACCTTTGATAATTTCCGGACAGGTGAATGCACCGATGAATCATCAGTATCAGGATAACAAATCTATTGTTGAAGGTTTGGTTCGTAAACAAACATATTTGGTGAACCAGTTAGTTGCAGATGGTGAAAGAATCCTGGATTCGATAGAAAAAGATGATAAAGGAAAAATGTCACTTTCTGAAAAAGAACGTGAAGCAGGAATTAAACTCCTTGTTGCCAGCAGAGGCATACCAAAGAATAAAAGATTGATGAAAGTTTTTCAGAGACAGGGCACAAAACAAATGGTACGCTCTACTGAAAGTGAATTCATCCGCGATAAAAAAATGAGTGAGATTGATGAACAGCTTTATTTCAGCGTCGATGAACGATCCAATATCATCGATCTTACTGAAATGGGCAGAGATACTCTATCCCCAAGTAATCCTGAAGAATTTATCATACCTGATCTGCCGGAGCTCCTCCACGATATTGACACCAATACTGAAATGTCTGATATGGATAAGATGAAGAAGAAGGATGAAATACAAGCGCTTCATGCCAGCAGAAGTGACCGGATTCACGCTATCAATCAACTACTGAAATCTTACACCCTTTTTGAAAAAGATGTGGATTACATCGTGCAGGAAGGCAAAGTTCTCATCGTCGACGAACATACGGGCAGGGTTCTCCACGGCCGGCGTTATAGCGATGGATTACATCAGGCACTTGAATCCAAAGAAAATGTTACCGTGGAAAAAGAAACACAGACCATGGCGACCATCACCATCCAGAATTATTTTCGAATGTATGAAAAACTCGCCGGTATGACTGGAACTGCCAGTACCGAAGCCGGTGAATTCATGGATATCTACAAATTAGATGTGGTGGAAATCCCGACAAATCAAGAATTAGTTCGTGTAGATAATGACGATCAGATTTATCGAACCAAACGGGAAAAGTATAATGCCTGTGTAAATCAGATTGAATCACTTTTTCAAAAAGGACAGCCAGTCCTTGTTGGTACTACTTCTGTTGAGGAGTCGGAGACTCTATCCAGAATGCTCAGGCGAAACAAAATTCCACATAATGTCCTCAATGCTAAACAGCATCAGCGGGAAGCGGAAGTTGTTACCTTAGCAGGACAGAAATCAGCCATCACTATCGCCACAAATATGGCGGGACGTGGTACTGATATTAAACTTACAGAAGATACCATAAAATATGGCGGTCTTTATATTTTAGGGACTAGTCGCGCTGAATCGCGAAGAATCGATTTACAGCTTAGAGGACGATCGGGAAGACAGGGTGATCCTGGAGAATCTACCTTCTATTTAAGTATGGAAGATGATCTGATGCGCATATTTTTATCAGATCGGGTTACCAAGATTATGGACCGTATTGGTATCGGCGATGGCGAGGTGATCACCCATTCAATGGTAAGTAAATCCATCGAACGAGCCCAGAAAAAGGTGGAAGGACACAATTACAGCATCCGAAAACATTTGTTGGAATATGACGATGTGATGAATAACCAGCGGGAAATCGTTTACGATCGACGTAATTATGCTCTCATGGGCGAATCCGTCAGCAGTCTAATGAATGAAATCATGGATGAATATCTTGAAAATGTCATCAATGATTATTGTGAGAATACGACAAATCCTCATTCATGGGACTGGGAGGCTTTGAATAATGAATTGTTGAATACTTTCTCGCTGGATATCCAATCTGATGAAATGGAAATTACCGAAATATCCGACCTAAAGAATATGGTTATCAGCGCCGCAAATGCGCTTTTGTTAGCAAAGAAAGAAATCGTTGGTGTAGAAAAATTTGAAGATTTTGAGAAATTCATGATCTTGCGTACCATTGATGAAAAATGGATGGAACATCTCCATGGCATGGATCAATTACGCGAAGGTATCAACCTTAGGGCATATGGACAGAAAAATCCATTGATTGAATATAAGTCCGAAGGGTATGGGATGTTTTCAGAAATGATGCATACCACTAATCAGGATACCTTAAAGCGAATTTTCCGTGTTCAAATAAGATCAGCTCAGGACAGTCGCTCAAGTCAATCCAGCTCGGCACAGAATGTTCAATATAAACATGAGTCAACTGATGGAATGGGCTTCACAACTCCTACACCAGGATCACAAACCCAGGGCGGCATGCCTCAACAACGTCAAAAAGTTGCACCGGTACATGTAGAAAAGAAAGTTGGAGCGAATGAACCATGTCCCTGCGGCAGTGGTAAAAAATATAAAAAATGTCATGGAAAGATTTAATAAAAAATGAGAGATACATCTGGAAAATTAGAAAAATTACATTTTTCTACGCGGGCTATTCACACTGGACAAACGCCGGATAAAGAGACTGGTGCTATTGTACCTCCTGTCCATCAAACATCCACTTTTTACCAGAAAAATTTTGCCGAATATGATTTTGATTACTCACGAGCGGATAATCCCACCCGGAGAAATCTTGAGGAAAATATCGCCTCCCTTGAGGAAGGAATCGGCGCCGTTGCATTTGGTTCCGGCATGGCTGCAGAATCAGCCGTGTTTAGTCTATTTTCCCAGGGAGATCATATTATTCTTTCTGAAAATGTATATGGCGGTACCTATCGTGTCATGGATAAAATATTCAACAGATTTGGCCTGACTGCCAGCTGGGTGGATACCTCTGATATATCGGCTGTGAAAAATAATATCCAGTCAAATACAAAACTTATTTTCATTGAAACGCCGACAAACCCTATGATGCAGTTAAGCGACATTAGGAAAATTGCTGTGATTGCCGATAAGCATAAAATAATCCTGGCAGTTGATAATACTTTTATGTCTCCCTACTTCCAAAGACCACTTACATTGGGAGCTCAAATTGTTGTTCACAGCACAACAAAATATCTCAATGGTCATAGTGATGTTGTTGGCGGGATTGTCATCACAACTGAGAGTTCACTCCTTGATGACCTGCAGTTTATACAGATGTCTGTTGGAGGAATCCCTTCGCCGCAGGATTGCTGGCTTACACAACGATCCCTAAAAACATTGACTGTCCGTCTGAAAGAACATAATCGTAATGCCATGAAGTTGGCCCAAATCCTTGAAGATAGCGGGGCCTTTCAAAATGTTTATTACCCTGGACTAGAATCTCATCCGCAGCATGAATTGGCATCCTCACAGCAACTTGATCCTCATGGTAATCCTGGATATGGCGGCATGATTTCAGTAGAATTAGTGGATCTTCCAACTGCTGCAAAATTTGTAAAAGGGCTATCAATTTTTACTCTTGCTGAAAGTCTTGGCGGTGTGGAAAGCCTTGTCTGTCATCCGGCGACAATGACCCATGCTTCCGTTCCTGAAGAAAAACGACAGGCACTGGGTATCAGCGATGGTCTGGTCAGACTCTCCGTCGGTATTGAAAATATTGAGGATTTAGTCAATGATGTTGAATCCAGTTTGAAATCTTTAATGTGATCCTAATTGTTTGATATTAAAGAAAAAATAACAGGAAATATAATTGGCAAAGTTTGATGCAGATTTTGCCATCTTTGGTGTTTTCGCCGCTGATGTTGTTGAAGGTATTAGTATTGCCGATACGCAAATTAGCTATACAAATGAAAGCTGCATTGAGTTATTTGGTGAGTTAAAAGGTAAAACAATCCTCGAAGTTTTATCTGAAATATCCGGCAGTCGTGATAAGGGTCATGAGCTTCTCGATAAATGCAGATCTGAGGGAAAACTTGCCTTTGAAGGAAAACTCGCCGGCAAGATTGTCAAATATCACTCCCGAATTATTGAATATGAAGCAGATGGTATTCATCCCAGTATGAAATGTATTCAGGCAGGATTAACCGATATTACCGAAAGCTTCATTCTAAAGAAATTACTATATGGTACTTCAAAGGCTTTAAAACGCGCCGCCAAAGCCGCCGATGAAGATACTGGCGATCATGTTGAACGGATTAACCATTATTCTCATTTATTAGCAAGTTTAAATAATTGTGAAAAACAATTTATTGAAGATATTTCACAATTTGCCCAACTCCATGATATTGGTAAAATCAATGTTGCTGACATAATCAGACTGCCAAGAAAATTAACCGTCGATGAAATGAATATTGTCAAAAATCATGCGGTTTATGGAGGTATTATGGTAAAAGATCTTACAGGATTAGAAATGGCCTATAATATCACCCATGAGCATCATGAAAAATGGGATGGCAGCGGTTATCCTGAGGGTAAACGGGAAGAGGAAATCTCACTTGAGGCTCGAATAGTTGCTATCGCCGATGTCTTTGACGCCCTCGTCTCCGTGAGGCCGTATAAAAAGGCTTTTTCTTATGATAGAACCCGACAAATTTTTGAGGAAGGTGATGGAAGGGTTATGCCAGGCCATTTTGACCCCAATTTACTTCTCTTGTTTTTGGATAATTATGAAAAATTTATCAAGATTCACCAGACCCAGCTGAAGTGAATTCGAAAAGTAAACACTGGGATGGCGTCTTTTTGAATAATTCGGATTCAAAACTGGGGTGGTATGAAAAGAATGCATCACAGACATTTAAATTATTGGACCTGATCCCTCATTATAAAGATGCAACCATATTTCTCCCCGGTGCCGGTACCTCAGTTTTGATAGATGCACTTTTGTCAATTGGGGCAAAATTAGTTCTGAATGATATCAGTAATGAAGCATTAGATCGTGTAAAAATCCGCTTGGGTGAAATACAAAGAGATATAATCTGGCTACATCAGGATATTGCATCACCAATTGAAAATCTAAATGAAAAAGTGGATATTTGGATTGACCGGGCTGTTCTCCATTTTCTCACGGATAAAGATGATATTTGCGGATACTTTGAGAATGTGAAATCTGCTTTAAAGATTGGTGGATACATCATTTTTGCAGAATTCACACATTCAGGAACAAAAAAATGCGCCGGACTTCCCATCCACCATTACTCCCTTGATGACTTATCAAATAATCTGGGGCCATCCTTCACATTAAAATCACATTTCGATTATACCTATCATACCCCTTCTGGGAACCCAAGACTCTATATTTATGCTTTATATAAAAGAGAATCTTGATATTAATGTAGAAATTGAAACAAGGTTTGACGCTATTTGAAATCCAGATGGCTCTCTGACAAATATCTTTTAAAAACACTTTATTACTAAAATTTGGATATTAATTATGACAGATTTATTTTATTATCAGATTTGTAAACTCCCTGTAAAAGTTGAGTCAGTTTCTTTTGAGACTCTTGAACAGACCACAAGCAATGGTTGGACCCGTACCACAACAATTGTAAACCTTCACGGAGGAGGTCATGTTGGTCGCGGTGAAGATGTTAATTATAGTAATGAAGAGCAGCAGGAATTTGTTTGCATGGTCCCGCCACGAATTATTGGAAATTTTCCAGGTTTTGATTCTTACAGCAGATATTTAGATAGCCTCGACAACCACCTATTTCCATCTCCTCCTGATCAACTGGCAGCCAGGCTTTACCGGCGATGGGCATTCGAAAGTGCCGGACTTGATTTGGCCCTTCGCCAGGCAAAAACATCATTAGGTGAAGTGCTCCTGCGAAATCTCAATCCATTACGGTATGTTGTTTCTACAGGACTGGGCTCGCCGCCATCAGTCCAACCTTTAAATGATAAACTGGCTATGGATAATACACTCGATTTCAAGATTGATTATTCAGCTGAATTTACAGATATGCTTCTTGAAGAATTGAAATCATACAATATAAGTTGTGTGGATTTTAAAGGTCATTACCATGGCACTTTTAGTGGTCCACCAGTTAACACAATCGATTATCAAAATATTGCCCTGGCATTCCCTGATGCAATTCTGGAAGACCCTGGATTCGCCGGGTTGGATGTGCTCTCTAGTCTTAATAATCGATTGAGCTGGGATTTCCCGGTTCATTCTGTTGCAGATATTCTTCTACTTCCAGAAACAGGCTGGTTAAATATCAAACCCTCTCGTTTTGGCTTTTTAAGTGAGTTACTTCGTGCAATTGAATTGGCACTTTCACGGGGCATTAGTTTATATGGTGGCGGTCAATTTGAAATTGGGATTGGTCGGTCTCAAGCTCAAGAAATTGCCTCACTTTTTTATTCAGATGGCCCAAATGATCTCGCCCCTTCTGAGTTCAATGAACCAGATCTCTCTTCTAAACTTCAAAAATCACCTCTTATTCTGCCAAATACTTCAGGATTCGGATTTTAAAAACTGATCCTGCAAATTCTAATTCGAAAATCTACGTTTACTATTTGAGTAATCGAATAATATTTACATATTTCGATATCTATCCAGCCCATCATCCATTTTGAGCATTGTATAAAGGATTACCTTCTTTTTCAATTTGACCTTGAAATTGTTAATGTCATTTTCACTTGATTATTAATCTAACTTAATTAATAATTAAAATATTAATTTTGGACAATATATCATTTCCACCGAGGGTATCGGCCTTAATAAATTTAATAGTATTATTTAGACATGCAATTCCTCTTTTCGTATTTTATTTCATGTCTATCATTTAAATATTTATAATTATAAAGGCACAGAAACCATTATGTCAAAATCCAAAACTCTCATTATTTTTACTATCCTCATTCAATTAAGCTGGGCTGGAATTACCTTTAGCGGCAACGCCGCATTACGTCCCCGATTTGATCACAAAACCTTTGGAGATTATCCAAAAGATGGTATCTTGAATTCCTCAGGTGATTCTTATATTCTATACCGTGGTAGGATCAGGATGATCGCCGATATTGGTGAGGGATGGTTTTTTAATGCCAAACTCAGCACCAATGCTCCTGCAAACTATAATCGTTTAGGAAAAGGCGATAAATTGGACGATAGCAATCCTGATGGCTCAGGACGTTCATCCATATACTTTATGGAAATGTTTTGGGGTTATCATAAAAAAAATACCGGTGCCTGGGTAGGAATCATTCCCGTAAATGGTATCAATAACCCTGGCCTTGATATTCACTACTATCCAAAACTAATGGTAAATATTCCATGGGTCTTATATAATAATAATGCCACCACCGGTTTTGGTGGATATTATGTGTTCAATAATGAAAAAATAAATTGGACATTATCCATCGATAATGATGTTACAAACTACGAAGAACCTGTTGGATCTGATAAAATTTCCCGTCTTGACAATATTACTGTTATGGTAGATTATCAATTTCACTTTGATGATTTCAGTGTAAAACCAATTATGCTACTTACCATTGCCGATGATGATGAAGCTACCCCTACTACTGCCGGTGTACAGGTGAAAATACCCGGAATATCAAAATTCTCATTGTCAGGTAATGCCTATTTTACTTCCCAGTCCAATTCAGACGCCCCCGATGGAAAATATGAAGGATGGCTGGTTAGGGGAAAGGCTTCACGCAAAATAGGAAAAGGAACCTTAACTTTTTGGTTAGATGTAGCTGAAATGGATTGGGATATGGAAGACACTCATACCTTTACTTTTTTCTGGGGACATTATCTCATACCAGTGTACTCATCAGATTTCGGTTCCGTAACTGTGAGACCCACCTTCCGTTATTTAAATGAAGCTGTTGACGGCATTATGGATGTATCTCTTTACCGCTTTGAAATAACCACCGAAATAAAATTTAAGTAATATTCGTTGACATTCATATTGCAGGTGAAAAGTTCAAAAAGCAGCTATTGAAGCGGCAGTCATTTGATTATTTATTTTGTAATTCAATGGGAATTATTTCATTTATCTTTCCAGCAAACTATTTTTTAGATTTTGGCTCTAACCAAACATTATGAAAAGTAAATTCGCTCAAAAATTCAATCACGATCCATCGGCTGCAATTTATGATCAAGTTGTAAAAAATGAAAAACATCCAATTCGAACTGGATATTCAAATATGATGAAATGGGTTAATGAAAACACTCAAGATTCAAATATTATAGTTGATTTAGGTTGTGGAACAGGAAATACGACAAAAGCAGTTGAATTTTTTGATAAGATATATTGTGTAGATGTTTCACAAAATATGCTGAATATTGCCAGGATTAAGTTGAAAAATGAAAAAAATATTATATTTATCAAAACTGATTTATTAGAATTATTTGATGACCACCAGAAATTTGAAACTGTTGATACAATAATTTCTACATTTGCCATTCATCACCTAACTCAAGAAGAAAAACATCTACTATTTGAAAAAGTATATATGCTATTGCCAAAAGGTGGTAAGGTTATATTTGGTGACCTGATGTTTAAAAGTTCAAATTATGAAAATGAGATGAGGGAAAAGTATCCCGAATTGATCGGTGATTTTGATGATGAATATTATTGGAACCTTGAAGATGAATTAAAAATACTGCAGAGTCTTGGATTTCGCATAGAAATTACAAAATTCTCCGATTTATCCTGGGGAATTATCGGGGAGAAATAATGACCTTCACCTCAGTCCGGAGTCTTAAATACGGTTACCATAGCATCATTAGCAGAATTTAAATCGCTTGAATCAATCACACATGTGACGCTGTTTATTGCTGTAGATATCCCATGTATATTCACATCACATTTTGCTAATGCCTGGCATAAACTACTGGCAATAGAAGGCTCATCACCAAAATGAGGACCATAAATAGTAATCATCACCACTTGCGGATGTCTGAATATTTTATCAGGATGGGCATATTTCTGAATCTTTTTCTCAAACTTTTCTATAACTGGACAAAATTTAGCTGATATGCACACCGTGATACTGCCAAGTCCATCTGGATTTCTACTTTCGCTGATAAACTCAAGTGAAGCCCTTTTAGCGCTAAATATTTGAAAGACTTTTGCAGCTGATCCGGGTCTGTTTTCAACACCGGTAATTTGCATCATGCATAGATTCTTTTTTATGAGGATACCACCAATTTTGATTTTTTCAGACATTTTCAGGTAACCTTATTACAAATGTTGTTCCGGCACCCAACTCACTAGATACAGATATGTGTCCATTCAATTTACCAACAAATCGTTTTACGATAGCCAATCCCAATCCCGTTCCAATTTTTGCAGTTTGTTTTGCCTCAGCTGATCTATAAAACTCCTTATATATCCTGGGTAAATCGGAAGTACTAATTCCAATGCCTTCATCGGTTATGGATATCAGGACGAGCTGATTATCTCTTTGCAATTTGATGGTTAATTTTCCACCTTCCCTGTTATACCGAATGCCGTTTGAAACCAGGTTAACCAGCACTTTTTCCAATAAGTCCGGATAAGTACTTATTTCTATACTGGTCTTTGGAAAAATATACTTTGTGATAATATTTTTTGGATTGTTTCCCAGTTCATCATCAACAATTTTACGGATCAAAGTACATAATTCGATATTACCGCGAATCTGGCGATTATGTATTGCCCCCTGGGTAAGTTCGCTGAGATCTTTAACCATATCAATAGCCTGCTGGCTTCGACCCTGAGCCCTATTCAGTAGGTTTCGGGCATTATCATTTAACTCTGCATTATACAATTCCAATACGGCATTTATAGCTGAAAGTGATGTTGAAACTGGAGATTTTATTTCATGGGTCACAAACCTGAAAAAATCCATTTTCTCTTTTTCTGCTGATATTAGTTTTTTCTGATTTCGAACCAATTTATCCCTGATCACCCGATAGCGGTCCATCATAGAGGCAGTCACAAAAGCAGTAAAAAGAATAACAAACCAGAACGAAGCCAGCATCATAAGTATATAATTCACATCATGGAGATGATCTCCTCCACTGATGATATGATGGTGGGTCAGAAAACCGGTAGGCATAAAAGAATTCCCACCTGATAATACCACCTCACCGCTGAAAAGTAAAATTGCTACGGTTGCGATCTGGTACACTTCTTTACCTTTAAACATAAGGCTGGCAATTATAACATGAATAAAATAAATAAAGAATAACGGATTTTCAATACCACCGGTATAATGAATTAGGATGGTAAGTAGAATCAGGTCAATGAGCATTTGTGTTTTGACAAAATACTTTTCATACAGGAGGGATTGGACAGTCATATGTTTGCTGTAACCAAAATAACCAATATTGACAGCCATTAAAGCAATAATAAAAACTATGATATAGGTGAAATTTAGATCAGATGACATTTTTTCTGCCACCAGTCCCAAAATGAGAGATGTGGTTATAGCAAGCCAGCGGATTCGAATAAACCAATCCGCCCTAAGTCTGATACTCCTTGCCGTTGAAAAACGTGAAACGTCATCATCCAGCGGTTCGGGGATATCAAGAAATTTCATTTTACCGGTACAAGTAATTTTCTAACGGTATCTATGAGTTTCTTTGGATTTACCGGTTTTTCGATAAATTCATCTACTGGCAAAAAAGCTTCATCATCATCCTTGCTAAACTTGAAACCGGTTTGCTGTACAACTGCTGTCAGCATTATTATTGGTGTCTCCTTTGTCTCAGGATTAGCCCGTATTTGATAAGCAGTGTGAAATCCCTCATCAATAGTTCCCATCATAACATCCAGTATGATCAGATTGGGATTCATGGTTTGAGCAAGATTATATCCTCTCAGTCCAGTCTGGGCATCGATCACCTCATAATTTTCATTCTCAAGTGTAATACGTAAAACTTCTACCAAATCAATATCATCATCAATGATGAGAATTTTGGGTTTATAATTGTCCATTTTCAATTACCTCATTTATAATTTTATTTACTGCAACTGGTATGGCAGCTGTAATTATTTCTGATATGGGAACGTCAATTTGTATAGTCTCAGGTTCGATGCCAACCACCCATAAATTATCAGGCAGCATTTCAATTTTTTCCGCCAATGTTATTGTTTCTGCCAATCCGAATCCATGGAGCGACAGATGATCCCATTGAATTACAAGCTTGACGTTTTCTTTTTGAATTACTTCCACATGCCCTGGAGGTTTACCCATTCTGGCGGCATCAATGATGATATTCAAACCATTTTTGTTGAATTTGTCGATCAGTGAAAGTGCATCAGTATGGGCATCAAAAAATGTTGCCGTCTCAAATTGCGGGATTTTTTTCAAAGCATCAATTACGGCTAATCCTACTCCGTCATCAGCATAAAGCGGATTTCCCACTGAATAGAAATGGATGGATGGATTCATATCCATTCCAATCCTGTTAATTTTGACTCTTTAATATCAATGTTAAATATAACGATTTTATTACCTGTATATCTTTATTGATTTTCCACTATCATTTAATCACCATTTGATATTGCTGCAGGGATTTTAATCTCAAATGTTACGTCCTATAATTATATGTTCCCTGCAGCAATAAACAAACTTGCTATTCAACAAATTCTACATCAACAATATGCACCGAACATGATATGCATGGATCATAGGCACGCACCAGCATCTCCAGTTTATGAATAATTTCCTCTGTTGCTTCATCGATAATCTCCGGAACCAGTTTTTTCATATCGTCATCAATATTTGCCAAATTCTGCCCTGTTGGGATAATACAATTTGCTGCTGTGATTCGGCCCTGTCGATCATAAGAATATTCATGAAAGAGAATACCCCTGGGCACTTCTGTGACACTTATCCCGGTCCCATATTTTGTTGGTGATTGATTCGGTTTTTCATTTTTCAATCCGTCATTCAGAAGAGTATCAATAATATTGATTGAATCGTAGACTGCATGAGCAACCTCCACAACCTGGGCAATAGTATTCATATAAGGATTATAATTTGGAGCCACTAATCCAAGGGCTGCAGCTGCTAATGCTGCTTCCGGTAATAATTTATCATGATTATTATTGAATCTTGCCAGCGCTCCGACCATATATGATGAGCGATTATTTTTGGCATGTTTGGAAGAACTATGAGGTACAATAAATTCATTTGTGATTTTCAAGTATTCACTGTCTGGATATAATCCTGTGTCGGTAGAAGATATTTTTCCATCATACATAGCATAATCGTTATCATTTTTAAGGGAGATGTACTCTGTTTCCCTGGTGAAATTTGGAATTGCCCCAGCCAATGCCTGCATAGTTTCGACAGTGGCATTTACATCCGGTAGAGCTTCTTCAATCAGTCGGCGTTTTATCTCAATCAAATCCGCTTCAGAAGGAATCTTTGTAAAGCCGCCGGGAACTGGTGTAATCGGGTGAACTGCTCTCCCGGAGATTATGTCACCAATATCATTTGCAAGCCGTTTCATCCTTAATGCTCTCACTACCACATCAGGGTGAGTATTGATAAGTGGAAATACAGAACCGGCGTTTAAAAAATCAGGTGCGGCAAGAAAGTAGGCATGCAGAATATTTGATTGTATCAACGCCCCATGAATAAGAAGTTTTCTCAGGAGAATTGTCTGATTACTTACCTCTAAACCAAGGGCATTTTCTGTGGCTTTTAGTGAGGTGATCTGATGACCAAGAGAGCAGATACCACAAATCCGCGAGGTAATAATAGCTGCTTCATGAAAACTGCGACCCTTCAGCATGGCTTCAAAATACCGTGGTGCTTCAACAATTTCCAGTTGAGCTTTTTCAAGCTTTCCAGAATTCATATTTACGACAATATTTCCATGACCTTCAACGCGGGTAAGGTGTTTGACTTTGATATCAAGATTCTGCTTCATATCAATACCACGTCTTTCTCGTTTGAGTTATAGAGATCCATCCTTTTTTCGGCATCGTCAATTGACAGCCCATTTTCGATGAGAATATTTATCATTGCTTCTTTATTTGGATGAGGAACCAGACCCCTGCAGCCAATGCAGTATTGACCGAACGAAGGACATAAAGCATCACAGCCAGCCCGTGTGATGGGACCCATACAGATCATTCCTTTCCCATAAACACATTCGTTTTCATCTAGTTTGCATTCGACACAAACAGCATAATCAGGTTTGACTGGTTTTTTTCCCGCCAGAATTGAAGTTAGTAATTGTAGAAATTCTTTTTGAGTCATTGGACAGCCATGGACTTCATAATCGACTGTTACATATGACGAAAGCGGCAGCGCCGGAAGTGTTGGAAACAAGTCTTTATCCTCACCATATACTATTTCCCTTACGGTGTCGAGGGACTGTTTATTTTTCATGGCATTCATGCCGCCATTCACAGCACAGGCTCCAAGAGCGATGAGTACTTTTGTCCTGTTTCGAATATCAAATATCCGTTCAACACAGTCCGGTGTGCTGATTGATCCTTCAACAAAAGCAATATCATATTCGGCAACCTGATCATCCATTGCTTCTCTCCATTCCACGATATCAATGTGATCAAGTATATCTAATAGATGATTCTCAAAGTTCAATTTGTTTAGTTCACAGCCTTCGCAGCCGGTAAAATCAAATACTGCCACCCTGGGTTTACTTTTCATTAGATTGCCTCCCTTATCAATTTTAAATCAGGATAATGATAAACGGGACCGTCCTGGCACACATAGGAGTGATTTATCTGGCAATGACCGCATTTCCCAACCCCACATTTCATTCTTCTTTCCAGTGACATATAAATATTATCATCCTGCAGTCCTTTTGACTGTAGCGTGAGGAGAACAAACTTGTACATAATCGGAGGTCCGGTTATGCAGGCAATGGTATTCTTTAAATCCAAATCCAATGGTGGTATCAGTGTGGTTATTACTCCAACATTTCCTTTCCAGCTTTCATCACCGTAATCTACCGTTTGATGGAATTCGACATCAGGATTGGACTGCCATAGTTCTAGTTCTTCAGGAAATAATAGATCTTTTGAGTTTCTTGCCCCATAGGTGATAATGAGTCGACCATAATCCTGACGATGATCCAGGATGTAGTTTATCAGAGAGCGTAGAGGTACAATACCAATGCCACCGCCAATGATGAGAATATCCTTTCCATAAAGTTCATTAACATCGAATCCCTGACCAAATGGACCTCTTATACCCAGTTTGTCCCCTGCCTTCATTTTATGAATCATCTCTGTAAACATGCCCACTTCACGTATACACAGTTCGAAACTGCCATATGAATTTGGTGCAGATGTAATTGAAATGGGTGCTTCACCAGCCCCAAAAATTGAAACTTCTACAAACTGACCGGGATAATGACCAAGATTACTTCCGTCAAGGAGTGAAAGCTTATACCATTTTTCCTTCTCGGTGAACTGTTGTACTTCAGTGATTTCCGCTAAAGTTGGGAAATAAAGTTCTTTAAAATTCTCAGGTTTAATATTTACTGTTTTTATCATTTCATTCTCCTTAATCCCACGCGGCAATCATATCACTGTCTTGAACAATTTGCTTTTTATCATAGTCGCTAACCAGCCGGTTGACAATATCTACTATGCTGATTCCTGCCGTGCAATAAATTGTGCATCTTCCGCATCCTACACACCAGGGTTCACCGGCACTATCTGAGATATATTTAAATTTTCTATAAACCCGATGCCTGATTCGATCAGCAAGACGATCCCTGAAAACTTCTCCACCGGCAACCTCTGTGAATCCACGAAGCATACATGAGTCAAGACGTCGTTCTCTGGATCCGGATTGTAAAGACAAATCGACATGGTCTTCCACATCGAAACAATAACAAGTGGGACAAGCTAGATTGCATGTTCCACAGCCAACGCATTTTTGTGCAATTTCATGCCAAACAGGATTATCATAACTTTCTTCAAATACTTTTGAAAGTTTTTCCTGCGGTGCGTACAAATGAGATTTAAAATGCTCAGAATTAGGATATTCACCATGAAATTTGGTTAACTGATCAAATCCCTTCATAAGATCAGAACCCGTTTTTGTTACTTCTTCAAGAACATATCCACGGTCAGTCTTATGCATGAAAAGATCAAATCCTTCAGTTTTATGCGGCTGGATATTTACTGAACTGGAAAAATGGAAATTATCAGGTGTGAACGATGTACCAATAAATATATTGTCAAGGCGACGGGTTAGATAATTCTTCTCCGGGTTTCCATGGCTGAAGCTATGATCCAGGCGTAAAACTGCCTGCATATCATAACTGTGGACACCGAGAAATATCCCCTTTACAGGTTCCACATCTTCAATTGAATAACTGTTGTCATCAAGGTTATATCGTAGCATTACTTCCCTTGACGGCATAAAATATTTTTTTATGGAATTTAGAGTCCGCACATAATCTAAAATGACATTGTCGGCATCAACTACTTCCTCAAAAACAAAAGAATGATCAGCTTTGGCATGCGGCGCATACACGGTCTTTTTCTTCATCAGGTGTGAGATAAAATCTTTCACATTTTCCTGAGATAAATAGTACCCATTCATTAGAGCTCCTTAATTTGGAAAAATATGTAAATCAAAAAACCAAACAATCAATTACAAAGTTTGTGATAACCATAAATATTGTTTGATTATTTGCTGCTAAAATTTATTAATATGATTTATAGATATACAAGTCTTGTTAGCGCATTATATAATATTTTTCTTTGTGTGAAATGTAAATATTTGCTGTAATTGATTGTGACAACATAAAAGGATGAGGCTTAGAGGTAGCGTTTACCAATTCAATATTATGATGTTTATATATCACTATTCACTAGGAGAAAATTTGAATATTTATTTTTGTTATTTTTGAGATATTGGCGAAATCTAATTCCGATTAATGGTAACAATTTGTTTAAACATGCAATTTGGGGATAGTTGTAATAATATAGGATAACATTATCCTAATTATTTTTACTTCTTCAATAATTTAAAGATATGTTATATTGGCGTGATATAGGATTTCAGTAATATTCGTTATGGAAAATAGGACCCATTTTGCCGTGTTAACTTTGGAAATTTTTATTCCAAGCTCCCATTCTCTGAAAGACAAAAGGACAGTGATTAAAAGTCTTAAGGCAAAACTCAGGAATAAATTCAATATTTCTGTAACGGAATCGGCTTATCATGAAAAATGGCAGAGGGCACAAATTGTCACTGCCGAGGTGAGTACTGATAAAAAATATCTGGATTCATCCTCTCAGAAGATAATCAGCTTTATTGAATATCAACTCACCGGGTACGGTGAGTTGATATCACAGGAAATTGTTATTCAATAGACCTACATTTTCAATAATTTTTTTGATATCCCCAGTATATTTTCCCTGAAATATTTATCCATAAATTCTGGTGTGAAAAGATGACTACCGGCAATTGAAATATCCTGCAATTGCTCTTTCCAATTTATGTTAATGAATTCTTTAAAAATTGGGACTGCCAATTCTGCATAACTATAATGCCAGGGTTCATATTTAAATCCTTTTCGGGTAGGATCGTCTGTATATGTAAGATAAAAACCATAACTTTCAGCGTTATCCAACAGCCAGTATTGGAGATGTTCGTATTCCCCACCCGGTTTATAATTTTTTACTTCAAGCCTATCTAAAGGTTGTGGCTGAACAGCCATATCAATAAAATCAACCTCGGTACCCCAATGATGTCGTGATGTACCTGGGATAGTAGAACTTCTGATCAAATCTGTGACTGCCTTTATGGGTGTATCTCCATTATTGATAGCCCCTTTTACTTTACGATTCCAAATCTGTTTTTGATGATCAAAACTCCGATAACTGGATTGTGAATAAACATTAATCCCAGCCTTAAATCCAGCAGATCTCATATCATTGAATGCCTCTAAAGCACGTTTACGCAATTTGACATCTTCACCAAACAAATCTGGCTTACGTTTTCCAACCATCTCCATTGTTGGATATTTCCGGGATGGTTTTATTGTATTTTGAGCAATTACAAATCCAGGTATACTGCCGATTACGCCTGCACCGACAATTCCTTTTATAAAGTTTTTTCTGTTCATAGAATGTATATTTCCTTTAGCAATAATTAAAAATTAAGATGATTTATTTTATAATTAAACGTCTTTTCGAATATCATGTGAAATAGATTTTATTTCCCATACCTGTTAGAAGAACAATAAATGTAATTCTTTCATGGTGAGAATTATTTTTTTTTTGCAATTCTGATCAGTTATCAGAATTATAGAATAATTGCTACAAGGGCAACAATATCCAATATATCCATAGTGCCATCTGCATTTAAATCTGCAGCCGACAATTCTTGTGGAGACGGAACGTATCCAGTTAGAATCCAGTCGACCAGAATCACAATATCCAGAATATCTTCGGTGCCGTCACAATTCAGGTCCCCTGGCGCCCAGCATATAATCGTCATATTTGACAAGCCCGGTGTAGGAGTAGCAAGAAACAGCCATTCTCCTGTACCATCTGGATCCCTGCCCATTGACATATCATCAGGCTGAGGACCAAAAGAAAGTGAATCTATAATCTCAATGCCATCCGAGGCGGTAATTACGAGAAATTCACCACTACCATTTAGTTCAAAGCTGGTGTGTAATGGTCCATCTTCATCGTCGTTATCCGTCCAAACAAGAAGATATTCATCAGGTTGAATTTCAATATTCTCGTTGGGAAACTGCCATTTGGTTAAATTATCCACTTTATCACTTAAATAGAAACCATCAAGGATAATCGTTTCATTTGTTATATTAACAATTTCCACCCAATCCTCATAATTCCCTTCTTCATCCATAATGACGTTATTGTTGATCGCCATGAATTCATTTAAGCGAACGCCGATTTGAGACGGTATGCCCAACTGAATATTGATGGTTTCCGACTCTGGATAAAATGACATTTCTCCGTTCGTATCCATGGCAATAAAGCGAATTTCTGCTGAAGTGATAGTTGGCATTGTAGAAATCGTGAAATTATATCGGTCTGATTTTTCAACAATTTTTGTATCGATCTCCGGGTTAAAATTGAGTGAATACAATGTTGTGGGTTCTCCGTCAGGTGTATATTGGACCTGCACAAATGTCAACCCGTCGTTATCAAATACAGATGCTTCAATTGTTAGACTTTCTCCTGCCATAGGATTTGAGGGCAATATCTTATAATCATATATCATTGGCGGTCCAGGAGAATAGTTCAGCAAACTTGGGAGAGATTCAATCCTCATGTTGCGGAATTCAAAAAGGCTTCTCTTGACATGCTGATTGGAATAATGATCGGCATCATATGAATTCAAAAAATCTTCAAGTCCATCATCACTGTCAAACCCATAATCCATTTGTCGGTAAAGATCCTGTTCAGCAAAAGGGGAGATTATGTCTCTCAGAGAAAGCACATCATCTTCCCATGTGTCTAATGAATACACTCCTAAATAAAATTCCAGAAAATGGGTATATAAATTTCGGAAACCTGGGTTATCCATTATACGAGTAGCCAATGGCCTTTCTCCATCCATAATAGCAAATGTGTATGGGTTGGATTGAGACCATTCAATATTAAACCAGTCGATACCAAATGAATTGTCATAATCATACGGAATCCAGTGAATCTTGTCTGCAACCGGCTCATGGTATAAGTAGTAATTATTTTTTAAATACCAATAATCATCCCAGCTGCCCATAAGGATGTTTACGGCTAAATATTTTAAAAACTCATTTACATATATTACGGAATTCAGGGACTCAGAAAATTCATTGTCCGGTACATTATTGATCACTGAAATAAGATTTGCAAGTTTTGAATAATCATATAGTTCTTCGTTGGTTTTTAGCTCATAAGGACGAACACCATCTATCCACGGATGATAATCTTCCGGATTCTCACCTCTATAGGTTAGATCAGCAGGCCAGATACATTTCCAGAGATTTCCTGAACTATCATTATAGCTAGAGTCCAGAAATTCATCATCAATATGCTCTATCGAAATGTAAAGTCCATAGTAAGAACCATTAATATACACTGCAGTGTGTGCCGATCGAGATGATACCATGCCAACCGAATTATAGAAATCCCAGCATAGTTTGGATCTAACAATGGATGGATCATTATGCTCGCCATTCAGATTGAGTTTATCGACACCATAGAATTCTCTACCTGGAACGAATGTATTAAATGATATTTTGAAAGATTTTTTTAAAGCATCCCGTGACGTATTACCCCTTAGTCTAAAGCCGATATCATCTACGAATTCATCGATATGTGAATTACTAAAGTGAAACTGGGCAATGTGAATGCTGTCGCTTTCCGGGTATTGGTATATCCATTCCAGCGTTAGTGGATCCACTTCTATCTCTATGATGGATACCTGGGAATCATCATAAAGCATATCTAAATCATCTACTCTATTGCTTCCGAATAACGAAAGATTTAGGATGATTATAACTGTGAGCAATTTTACTATTTGTCTCAAAATATTGTTAATTTTTATTTTATAATTAGATGATTAATTATTTGATCAAACGGAGAATTCGCGTAAGGACAATCGTAAAATAATTTGTTTCTTCAAAATCCGATCATTTTCAAATATTCCAAAGGAATTAACCGATGTAAATTTACAACAATGTTCGCCAGTGTATCATTCCCATTACAACAATTTAGATCATTTGATTATAAGATACCCGACCATCTAATACAGATGGTAAAACCTGGTGTTTGCGTCAATGTCAATCTTGGCAATAGTCACAGAATTGGTTTTGTCACTGCCATTAGAGAATCCTCGGTTTTTAAGGGTGAATTTAAAGAGCTAACATCTATTAGGGATGATAAACTGAGTATCCCTGAAGAATTATGGCAAACATTTTTATGGATGTCCCAATATTATTTGACCCCTATTGGCAAAGTGATGAAAAGTGCTATACCCTTAAGTTTTTCCAATGAATACAAGCCAAAGATAGAATATTATGTTCAATTGACTCCCAACTGGAAAACCATGGTCGATGATATTGGTATCCGGGCCCTTGCCCAAAAAAAGGTTTTGAATCAGCTTGTGGATGGTGATGAACCTGTACGCACATCCAATTTGTCAGAATTTGCATCAAACCCATTGAATGTATGCCGGGCAATGGAGAAGAAAGGATTGGTTCATCTGATCAAACGACCAAAAGTGTATGATCCTTTTGATCTAATGGCACCGGGGAAAAAATTAGAAATAAAATTATCAGATGAGCAGCAAAATGTATACGAAGAATTGATCGTCGCTCAGTCAGCTGGGAGATTTTCACCCTTCCTGCTTCACGGGGTTACTGGAAGCGGCAAAACTGAGGTTTATCTAAAACTGGCACAGAAGGTAATCGCCGATGGAAAGTCTGTCCTTGTATTAGTCCCTGAAATATCTCTTACACCACAGGTAGCAAAAAAATTCCGCAATACATTTGGCGATAAAGTAGCCCTATGGCACAGTGCAATGACCCGTGCCGAAAAGGGATGGACCTGGCAGCAACTGAAAGAAGGCAAATACACTATTATTGTCGGAGCAAGAAGTGCCGTACTAACCCCATTGGCAAATCTTGGTTTGATCATTGTGGATGAAGAACAGGAATCTTCATATAAACAGGAAAACAGTCATCCATTTTACCATGCACGAGATGTGGCCCTGATTAGAGCAAAACAGGCTCAGGCAATGGTGCTGATGGCAAGTGCAACACCCAGCCTGGACTCTTATTATAATGGCATTAACGGTAAATACTCAGTAGTTAACCTGACAAAACGGTATGGTAATGCTACCTATCCCAGGGTTGTGCTGGTTGACATGAAAAATGTCGCTTTTAATGATGATGCTGAGAGTAAAATCCTCAGTCCTGAATTGCTAAATGAAATTCGATTGAAAATTGATCGTGATGAACAAATAATCATTTTGCAAAACAGAAGAGGTTATTCTCATGTTCATCAATGCATCGACTGTGGTGAAATTGCTTCATGTGAACGATGCAGTGTCTCATTGACATATCACAAAATATCAAACAATATGATTTGTCATTATTGTCAAAATTCATATAACCTCAAAGACACATGTAAGTTATGTAACAGTGAAAATCTAAAACTCACCGGTACTGGAACTCAAAAAGTTGAAGAAGAGCTTAGAAAGTTTTTTCCAGATGTCAACCTGATTAGGATGGATCAGGATACAGTTAGAAAAAGAGGTGCACATCATCTAATTCTGGAGAAATTTGGCAATGGTGAAGCACAGATTCTGTTGGGGACACAGATGATTGCCAAAGGTTTGGATTTTGAAAATGTTACTCTTGTTGGCATAATCAATGCCGACTCCGGTTTGTTTTTACCTGATTTCAGAGCAGGGGAAAGAATATTTCAGTTGATTTATCAAGTATCCGGACGCGCTGGCAGACATAAAAAACCTGGCATAGCAATTGTACAAACCTTTAATCCAAATGATTCAAATATACTATGTGCATCAAAAATGGATATCAAAAAGTTTTATAATCAATGTTTATCTGATAGACAGGAACTCATGTATCCTCCATTTTCCAGATTATCCCGGATTTTATTTTCCGGTTTAAATAAACAGCATGTCAATGAAACAGCATATATATATCAGCAAAAATTGGAGTCATTACCCGATCTGACTATTTTGGGTCCTGCTCCTGCGCCAATTGAAAGAATAAAACATTATTGGAGATACCATATCCTGATAAAACAACCATTAGACAATCCGATGATTCTGCAAAAATACTTGCATCAGCAACTTCACACAAATGAATTGAAGCTGAATACAAAGGGTGTCAAAATAAAATTTATACCTGATCCGGTAACCGTATTATGAGATTTCTTTTTTCATTCTTGATTTTAACAGCAGTATATGGCGGCACATTTCAGACGGCAATGGGGGATTGTGAGATTTTGCTCGATGCCGGTGATAAAGACCTTGAGAAGAAAATCACCCAGATTACCATTGACATTTCTGAAAAAATGGTAAAGGAATTTGGTGAGGTTCAACCTAAAGACTTTTCCATTGTAGTTGTGCCTTCAAAAGATGAGTTTATTCGTAAAACAAAAGGACATGCGCCGGAGTGGAGTATGGCTGTGGCGATGAATAGAACATCCACGATTATTCTCCAATCACCAGCTATTACGCATATCAGTTATAATCGATTTTTAGATGTGGTTGTTCACGAGTTGAATCATCTTTATCTTTATCGTGTCTCAAAAAATGGTACATTCCCAAGCTGGTTTTCTGAAGGATTGGCAATGCGGCAGGCTGGGGAGTTTTCAGTTTTGCATAAAATTAGAATATCCCAGGCGAAATGGCGAAATGACCTATTGCCTATTTCCAGGATACACAGCATGCGGATCCATCCATCCAATAAAATAAGCCTGGCCTACGGGCAAGCCGCCGCTGCGGTTTATGCAATGGAATATTATTATGGATCATCCGTGTTTGCCCTGATTTTTGAGGAAATGAATAGCCTAGGCCCTAATTCAACCAAAGTTAAAGCTGATTTTCAGACAGCCTTTCAAAGAGTAACCCATAATGACCAATTGGATTTCCAGGATAAGTATTTCAGCTATATCAGGGAAAACTATAATTGGCTTTTCCTTTTGAAAATTACAAATTTGGTGTTTATCGCCCTTCCAATAATCTTAATTGGCGGGTATTACTATAAACGAAACCGGAATAAAAAGAAGCTGGCGTTCTGGCAAGCAGAAGAAGAATTAGAAGATCTCCAGAATATTATTGATGAGACTGATGGTGATACCCAATATAATTGATAAATTATCATTCGAATTTGAAACATACCGTTTTAAAAGCATGCCGGTTACTCTCGAGTCTTTGAGTTTTTGAATGAAAGTATTGCGGTTAACAGGCTATATTTTTATTTCCATTTTTTAGTGAACCGGAGATTTTCGCTGTTGTCACAATTTGATAAAACATTTCCTGATTTTCATGGAGTTTATCTTTTTAAATTCACTGTAATTAATTTATTTCTATGACAATAATTAATCATAAAAAAACACTGTTTAGCCGATTTATAACGAGCATATTTCTTGTGTCATTCCTGTGCAGTCAGGCCCCTTACACAATTATGCATCTGTCAACATCAAGCAGATCTCTGTCTCTTACAAATGGGGCTGCCGCATTTAATTCCCCGGTTCTATCATCAAATCCTGCCGCTCTCAGTGCTGATGGACTATCTGGAGGATTTCATCATTTTACCTACCCCCTCGATATAAATGGAAATAGCATTCACGGGACCTATAATTTTGCAAACCAACATCTCATTGGTGTCACCATTACCAGTATTAATTATGGCAAATTTACCGATAGTCAAACAGAAAATACCTTTAGTGCAAATGATCTTGCCATGCGGGTTGGATATAAATCGACTTTTCGAAACCTTATCTCATATGGGATATCAGCCGGATTCATTAAGAGTAAAATTAGTTCATATAATTCCAGCGGACTTGTCATGAATGCTGGTATTCGAGGACGGATGCTTTCAAATAGATTGGGTATGGGATTATCTATCGAAAATTGGGGTAAAATTACAGATCAGTATGACCACTTTGAGGAATCGATATCGCCAGATTTTCGTTATTCATTATTTTATAAACCACAGCATTTCCCAGGGTTTTTATTTTTTGATTACGTGAAGCAAAAACATATCCAGGACTTACAAATATATGGTATTGAAATTACTTTCTCATCAAACCTTCAGTTAAGACTGAGCAGTTCAAGCGAAAATAAATATCTGGAATGGGGAGAAGTTTTTGATGAAATCGTCTCAGGATTATCCTTTGGTATCGGCTGGTCATACAAAAAGTATCAATTCGAATTGGCATCACAAAACCTGGGTCCGGCAGGAAGCATCATAGGATTTAGTTTTAATTTTACTCCCTCAACTATAATGGATTAAATTTTAAATAATGAAATTTTAATTCCTCCCAATATCCACACCATGTTGAAATCAAATCCGGACTGTTTCTTATACTAATAATGTCTCCGTCAATCCTGAATCTTATTGATAATACTGATATATTTTACACTGATATAAGGATATTCACCATGCAGATAACATCGAGTATATTTATTTCCGAATCGCTATTACAATCTGCACAGGCCTCAAGTTCCAACTCAATATTGTTATCTAAAATAAAATTTACAAGATTGACAATATCTAAAATATTCAACTCACCATCATCATTCACATCACCAGTAGCTTCACAATTTAATTCACCTAATTCATCAAAATAATTACCATAGATTGTGGAAAATTCATTACCATAATAATCATCCCAATTTATTGACCATGTCATCAATCCGGGAAATTCAGGATAACCATTTTGATTATTAAGATTATAGCTGCCACCAAATGGAATTCCATGTATTAGATAATCTAACGCCGATAAAAGTGTTTCAGGATTTGTGTAACCACTGCCTGCTGCTGAAGGACCTGCCGGTAAACCAAACATAACCTGATTTTCGTCTAAAGCCTCAAAAAATAATCCCCCGGAAACAGTAAAACCTGTGAGTAGCATTTCTGCCATGGCAACATGAAAATCTGCAGTTGCCGGTTGGTATGAATTTCCATCAATGGCAAGCATTGAACCTGTGTTATAATGCTGAACATGAAGATGACTCAATCGATCCCGGAGTGCATGAATCACCGGAAGATACACACCCCATACGGTTCCGTAGTAACTTGCTCCGCCTTGAACATGAGCTGTTTCAGGTGCTGCGGAGAGGATAAAATCGTCTGGGAGCTGATCGGTGAGGGTGATAATTGCTTCAATAAAATTGACGATTGTTGGACTTGTAGGATTCCGAAAATCAGTGTCACCTGGATTCAGGTAGAGAGACTGTCCTTCTAAGTCAATATCCAAACCATCAAAATTATATTGAGAAATAAGCGACATCATTGAATTAACAAATTGCTGGATATCTGTTTCATTATTTAGATGGATGGGACCGTTTGCCCCGCCGATCGAGATGAGAATTTTTCGCCCTTCATTTTGTAATGAAATTATATCATTTTGAAAATCATCTGGATTGGGATATATAGAAAGGTCAGGGGAAAAGGAAATATTGGAACCAAATGGGCTGTCTGGTTCAGCGAAAGATATGTTAATCACATCAAACTCATCAGGGATTTCAGAGAGCAGCAAAGGACCTGCACCGTTAATAAAGTTATGCCAGTATCCTACCAGGAAGCGATCAGGATATTCCCTATTATCTGCATCTGAAAACAAAAATGTAAAAGAGAAAAATAGTAGAATTTTCAAATTGTGAATCATTTTATTTCGAACTGAAAATTTGACATCTACTGAAATCGTATCCTATTCGTTGCTTTCTATCAATATATTCACGATACAAACCACATCCAGGACATCAATATTTCCATCTGAATTGCAATCTGCACAAACTTCCATATCTAATTCCAGGATATTTCCCAGAATAAATCCCACAATACTAACAATATCCAGAATGTTCAATTCGCCATCATCATTCACATCTCCAACCAAAAAGCAGACCGGTATTTCAATATCCAGCTCATTGTATACAACCTCTAAAAGTTCACCATATTTATCAGTGCTGAACTCCCAAAACATAACCCCACCCAAATTCTGGTTATTGATATATTGACATTTTGCTGTGATGGAGGCTGGATTTTCATAACTATACATGATTTGAGTTGCTGGATTATATACCCATGGGACAACAGCCTCATCATGCCAGTATTCTGTGTAACCATTCACATTAACAAAATTCTGGTTTATATCCCAATAATCTCTTACACCATTTTCCCATGTCCCTGTTGGTAAGCCGGACCAATCTGCAAATAAACCATTGTTTACATTTTCCACATTGGCAAATCCCCTGCCATAAAATGGTAAACCCGGATTTATTTTATCTGCAGGAACCCCAAGATCTAAATAGTTTTGTACCGCCGCTGTCATATTAAATTGGGAATGATAGGGTTCAATGATTGGGTCCTCCTCTACAGGGTATAAAGGAGCAAGGAAATTTGTCACAATGTCTGCTTCACTACCCCATGGTCCATGGAAATCATAGGTCATGATATTAATCCAGTCAAGATACTGATGGATATCTTCAACCTCAATATTTTCAATTATCATTGGCGAAGCAGGTGCTGCAATTGTTAGTAGGTAATCTCCTGCGGCATCCAATTGGGATCGTAATTCTGCAAGCAATAATGTAAAATTTTCACGATCTTCTGGACGATATATATTAGATTCGAGTCCACCACTTACCGGATATTCCCAATCGAGATCTACACCATCAAAACCCCATTGTTGAATAAATTCTACACAGGATGTTGCAAATAGCGATCTTGATTCTTCTGTGAGGGCAACATCAGAAAAATAATGAGACCATGTCCAGCCGCCTACTGAAATAAGTGTTTTGATATGAGGATTTTGTTCTTTAAGGATTGTCAGCTGATGAAATGACCCTCTTTCACATCCTGGATCCCAGCAGTCCCCCGGGTAGAACTTATCTGTATCGGCATAGGCATCGCCAATGACAATTTCACCGTCGGATATATTGGCAAAGGCATAATTGATTACATTGATCTGATCAGGTGGAATATCAGTAACATGGTAATCTCTGACATAAACACCCCAGGATATAAAATAGCCAACGATGTTTTTATCAAATTCCTGCGTTGATGCTAGCGATAATAAAATAGTTAGATTAATTGAAAGGATTAGATAATATTTCATCAACCCATTGTCCGATTTAAATTGAATAATATATAAATATGTTGTGATTTCACATTACAATTATACTCTTAAAATAATATTGATACAAACCTTGAGATAGTAACAATATGTTGAGGCAATATTTTATACGATAAACGAAATCAGGTCTGAATTATAAACAGACATATTAAACATTTGCTCAGTTTGCCGCTGAGCCATGAAGATTTTTTGTAGTACTATTAAAATATGTTTGATTATGATATGCGGCCATAAGCTAAATTTGCCGCTCGGATTATAAATCCAAAAGAACAAATGGAAAAAATTATTGCATAAAGTATTCATAAATATCACACTCATTTCAACATTACTGGTTTATTCATTTCTACCGCAAATACCGCTGAATAATCTTGTATTGTGTATCAGTGCAGATGGTCATATTGCCTTTGAGATAAAGAATGAATCCACAAGCATGCTTTCCACAACCTCCATTGGTTCAGTCGATTCTCATGAAGATGATTTTGAGCATTGCCTGGATATTTCTGTTAATACATTCAGTCAAAATACTGTGCCGACCTATCGGGCAACATCAAAAAACATACTTAAATTTGTCCATGTTATCAGCTTAAAATATTTTACTCCTTTGGAGTCTCCACAGCGATATCTCCACCCTAGATTCAATTTCTCATATATTCACCCCGCAACTGCCGGGTTGAATTCCATTCTGCTTACTTAGCAGCCCTTTCATTTATAATATCTATATAATGCTGCAGAGAGTTTCTGCAGCGTGATTTTCTGTAGTATAACAGATATCATATCTAAACAATTTATAAAACCAATCCAAAAAAGGATCTTGATGGAAAAAGCATTTCTGATTGCAATATTTGCAATATTACCTTTCAAATCAGTCATTGGAGCGCCATCTCCAATCGATTTGATAACACAAAATTCAAGGCAAATTTCTCAAAGTAGATCACCACTGTTTGGTGATAATTATGGAGCTCAGGTACTATCACCTTCTGAAATGACAGATACACTTAGTTTTCAAACTGCACTCGCCCTGTCGACAACAAATAACCCGCAACTGCAGGCTGCATTATATACTATTCGTCTCACTCAGGCGGAATCAATTCAGCAGTCAATGTCGCCAAATCCTGAACTCGACATTGAAGTTGAAAATTTTGCCGGAACAGGTGAATTTGGTGGACTAGGTGCATTAGAATCTGTTATTTCCATCGGACAGCAAATTGAGATTTCAGGGAAACGATGGAAAAGAATCGAGGCAGCAGACTATCGAACAAATCTTGCGATATGGGATTACAGGGTAAAAGAATTAGAAATATATAGCGCAGTCACCGAGTGCTATATTCAATTAATAGCCGCTCAAAACGAAATTTATATGACAGAGGAGATATTATCACTTGCTGAAAATTTCCGTACCAATGTTGAAAAGCGTGTTTCGGCAGGAAAATTATCCCCATCAGCACTTTCCCGGGCTGAGGTTGAGGTGATGAGAACAAATATGGAATTAAAACGGACGAAACGTATCCTGGAAGAAAAACGTATTCACATGGCAGCATTGTTTGGAGAAAATAAATTGTCATTTTCCGTAATCTCAGGAGAATTAGTCTCGGCAAGGCCTCTTCCACCAGTTGAAAAATTGACAGGTTTGTTAGAAAATAATCCAAAACTTGCTCGGTGGGCGACAGAGCGTGCATATCGAAACTCAATTTTAAAATTGGCAAATGCAAGCCGCATAATGGATCCGATTATCAGTGCTGGTTTCAAGAATATTCAGGATACTGGGGATATTGCTTTTTCAGTAGGCGTCTCCATTCCGTTGCCTGTATTTAATAGAAATGAGGGTTCCATCTTAAAAGCAACTGAATCCATTACCCAGTCAAATTGGGAAGAATCTTCTGTCAGGACACAATTACAATCTGAGCTGGAATCAGCTTATATATTACTCATCCAGCTTGAAGATGAGATACTGGGTTATGAAAAAAAATTGATACCAGAGTCAGAGCTTGCTTATGATATTGTTTCCAAAGATTATACCCAAGGGAAGTTTGGCTTCCTGGAAGTGCTGGACGCAGAGAGGATGTTATTTGATATCAAACATTACTACTTGGATTTACTCCTAGAGTACAATCTGGCAATTGCTTATGTTGAAATATTGATCAATGAAAAGTTATCTGGAAGCTACAATTAAATGTGCAAAGATAGGAAAATTATAATGATAAAGAAATTGTTTCGAAATTTACTGCTGACATTAATTGCATTCACTTTTTGGCAATGCAATAATGATCACAATCTTGAACATGATGGGCATGAGAATCATTCAGAAACTGGAGAGACTCACAGTGAACATGATGAACTTGAAGGGCATGAGGATCATGATGAGTCAGAAGAAATAGATGTAATAATCTCCGATAAAGAGATGAAAGAGTTTGGTATCATAACTCAAATAGCCGGCGGCGGCGAACTTCAGCTCCATGTAAATCTAACAGGCGAAATAATCATTCCACCGGATAATCTTGCCCATATCTATCCACGCTTTGATGGTATCGTAAAAAAAGTATTAAAAAGTGTAGGAGACAAAGTGACCATTGGGGAGGTGCTTGCCATTATTGAGAGTAATGAAAGTCTTTCTGAATACGAAGTTAAATCACTCATTAAAGGGACCGTAATTGAAAAGCATCTCACTCAGGGTGAAGTAATAAACGACTCTGATCACGGTTTTGTAATTGCAGATCTTCAAACAGTATGGGCTCAATTGCAAATATTCCAGAAAGATTTACCATATATAAAAATTGGACAGAAAGTTGAAGTCTCTGCCGGGAAAGGGTTTACCGCAACAAATGGATCTGTTAGTTATATCTCCCCGGTGATTGACGAGAGAACCCGCACAGCTACATGTCGGATAATTTTAGATAACCAGGATGACATGTGGCGTCCAGGATTATTTATTAATGGAAGAGTTACGACTGTAAATATACTGGTAAATATTCTTATACCAAAAACGGCTGTGGAAATTATCAATGGTGAGAATGTGATATTCGTACGCGCTCATGAGGGATTTTCTCCCCGCCATATTTCTATTGGACGAATAAACGATAAAACGCTGGAAGTTATCGATGGATTAAAGCCTGGTGAAGAGTTTATCAGCACTGGTGGCTTTACACTCAAAGCAGAACTTCAAAAATCTGAATTTGGCGATGGACATGCACATTAGATATCACTTTAAATGAAGTGGTACTATTTTACGAGACTATATTTTGACCTGAAAATTTCAATGTCGGGTCGACTAATTTTTTTGAGAGTTATAATTTATGCAAAAAATAATTAAGTTTGGGTTAAGTAACCGCCTTCTGGTGCTGGTATTAAGTGTCCTGATCATGGCGGCAGGTATAATCAGTTACAAACAATTGCCAATTGACGCCTTCCCTGATGTTTCGCCATCAATGGTCCAGGTCTTTACTGAAACTGCAGGCCTGGCGCCTGAGGAAATTGAGAAATATGTGACCTTTCCGATTGAAGCTGTGATGAACGGTCTGCCGGATTTAGATCATATTAGATCAGTTTCTAATTTTGGATTATCTGTGGTCAATATCTATTTCCATGATAATACTGATATATTTTTCGCCCGCCAATTGGTCAATGAAAGATTGCAGGAGGCCCGTGAGCAGATCCCCGAGGGATTTGGTGATCCCCAAATGGGACCCATTTCTACTGGTATGGGATTAATCCTCTTTTACTATCTTGAAGATACTACCGGGAAATATTCACTTGAAGAAATTCGCACAATTCAGGATTGGCTTGTTAAAAATCAGTTGCAAACTGTGCCCGGTGTTACCGAAGTATTGGGCATCGGCGGCTGGGAGAAGCAGTTTCAAGTTTCTATCAACCCTTTTGCATTATTACGTTATGATGCGACAATTCATGATGTGATTGATAAGATAAAAGCAAATAATTTAAATGTTGGAGCACAATTCATTGAAAGAAATGCCGAGGAGTATATTGTCAGATCAACAGGTCTGGTACAAAAGATCGAAGACCTTGAAGATATCGTCATCAAAACACATGATGGGACACCGGTATATTTAAAACAGATTGCGAACATTGGAGTAGGAGGGGCTGTCCGTCGAGGCCTGCAGACTCGAAACGGTATAGAAGAAGTTGTCTCGGGAATGGTCGTAAAACTTTATGGCAGCAACTCATCCGTAGTTATTGGTCAGGTCGAAGAAAAACTTGCAGAAATAAATAAAACCCTGCCTGAAGGCATCAACATCATCCCCTACTATCAACAGAAAACACTTGTTGAGGCAGCAGTCAATACTGTGTCAAAAGCATTGTTACAGGGGATCCTTTTGGTAGTGGTGGTGCTGGTAGTTTTTATGGGGTCATTCCGGCCAAGTTTAGTTGTGGCTTTATCAATTCCATTTTCTATTTTATTTGCTCTAATTGGAATGAAATATTTTGGGATATCGGTAAATCTGATGTCATTTGGAGGTTTAGCAATTGCCATTGGTATGATGGTGGATGGTACAATTGTTATGGTTGAAAATGTGGATCGCAAGTTACGTAAATCACTCCCAAATGAACATAGGATTCATGTAATCAGCCGGGCATGTATCGAAGTTGCGCGTCCTATCCTATTTGCCATTATTATTATCATCGTAGTTTTTATTCCGCTTTTTACGTTGCAAGGTGTTGAGGGAAAAACATTTCGACCTTTGGGATATACCGTTTCTCTTGCCATGTTTGGTTCACTCATATTCGCGCTGACTATGGCACCACTCCTATCATATATCTTTATGCGTCGATCAAAGAAAAAATCAATCGGCTATGAGTCTCAAAATGAAATCGCCATTGTAAGGTTGATTGGTAAAATCTATGAGCCGGTTATCAGATTTTTTGTGAGACAAAGGAAATTTGCCATCATTCTGGCCGCGGCATTATTAATGGTAGGGGTTTTCATTTTCCCGCGTCTTGGTTCTGAGTTCACACCTACACTACAGGAAGGTACGATTGTTATTAGATTGAGTATGGCGCCATCCATTTCTCTTAACGAAAGTACAAAATTAACCCAGATAGTCGAACGACGATTAATGGATATTCATGAGATTGATGAAGTTGTGACTCGGATAGGTCGTGGTGAAGTAGGTGCTCATGCTGATCCTGTTAATTCTGCAGAAATGTATATCATCCTGAAACCAAAATCAGAATGGCGATCAGCAAAAAATCAGGCCGAATTAGAGGATGTGATACGCGATGAAGTAGGAAATATTCCTGGTGCGTTGTCAAACTTCACCCAGCCTATCCAAATGACAGTAGATGAATTATTAGAGGGGGTACGGGCAGAATTGGCCATTAAGTTATTTGGTGATGACTTGAATGTATTAAAAGATAAAGCCGATGAAATTGCTAAAATTATTGGAAGTGTTCGAGGGGCTGCCGACGTCCAGGCTGATCAAATTAGCGGGACCCCTCAATTGATGATAAAAGTTGATCGCCATGCTATTGCCCGATATGGAATCAATGTATCAGATGTACAGGAAGTAATTCAGGCGGCTGTTGGTGGTGAGGTTGCCGGGCAATTGTTCGAGGGTGTTAGAAGGTTTGATATATTGGTTCGTTTCGAAAAGAATTATCGTGATACACCTGAAGCTATTGGCGAAATTCTCATTGAAGCTCCAGATGGGATTAAAGTACCACTGAGTCAACTGGCCTTAATTACCGAAATCGTTGGACCCCGTCAAATTACTCGTGAAAATAGTCAGAGATTTATAACAATTCAGTGTAATGTTTTGGGACGTGATATCGGCTCATTTGTTGCAGAAGGTCAAAGGGAAATCGAAAAACGTTTAGAATTACCCTCGGGATATCAGGTAACCTGGGGTGGACAGTATAAACTACAGCAACAAGCTAACAAACGATTATTGGTAGTAGTACCTATAACTCTATTGCTCATTTTTATGTTGTTATTTTCAAGTTTCAATTCCTTAAAAAACACTTTCCTTATCCTTTTGAATATTCCATTGGCTCTGGTTGGCGGTATCGTAGCTCTATGGCTTACAGGGCAAAATCTATCCGTTCCATCATCCGTTGGTTTTATTGCCTTGTTTGGAATCGCCCTGGAGAATGGAATGGTCTTAGTGACATATCTGAATCAGTTATTGCGTGATGGGGTTCACATTGATGAAGCTTCCATTAAGGGTGCCCTTATGAGGATCAGACCGGTATTGATGACGGCAATTACAACGGCGTTTGGATTAATCCCTTTGTTGCTGGCTACCGGAACAGGAAGTGATGTTCAACGACCGCTAGCAACAGTGGTGATTGGTGGTTTGATTACCTCCACAATACTAACACTGCTGGTTGTACCGGCTATTTACAAATGGTTTACTATTGATATAACTGACGAAACCAAACTTGGATAAAACATCAGGGCTGCGGTAATTATTTAATTTGTTGTAGTCCACAAATATATCTAACTGGAGAAATAATGAAAAATATAATTGCTTATATTAAACCTCATAAATTATCAAAAGTGACTCTTGCGCTTCACAACATAGAAGGATTACCAGGAATGAGTGTGAGTGATATCCGTGGGTTTGGAAAGGCAAAAACAAAAAATTCGTCACAAAGTATTGATGATGAACTAATTGATTTTATACCTCATGTCAAACTTGAAATATTTTGTAGGGATGATCTTGTTAACCAGATTATCACCACTATCCAGGAGTCTGCACATACAGGTTTACATGGTGACGGCAAGATCTATGTAACTCAAGTTCATCAAGCCTTTCGCATAAGTACTGGAGAATTTGGTGAAGTTGCAATTTAAATAATTGGGTAATATTTCTTTGACTTTGGAAAAGTCTCAGTGATCGATGGCACAGGTATATTTAGTATTATCCAGATCAAAACGGATAAAAAAAAGGGCAGAATAATTTCTGCCCTTTTAAATTTAAAAGAAATAATTCTTATTCTTCATAATCCGGCCAAAGCGCTGTTCTGATTTTCAGAACCATCCCTACCTGAAGATCACCGCCTTTTTCGTTAAGCATTTTTTCGTTATCCCAAAATAATACTACCCAGGCATATTCATCCTTATAGACTTTACGGGCAATGCTCCATAATGATTCACCACTTTGAACCGTATAGGTAGTGAACTCATACTCAAATTCGATTCCTTTGGCTCTGGATTTTTTCAAATCCAATTCATTATACGGATATATTTTATCAGGGTCGCTGCCAATTTCTTCCTTATTCCACTCATAGATCCGACGCCATTCATTGGCATTTCCATATTCATTATAAGCAATAAGGGAGAGATAATCACCTGGTTTGATCATATAATCTACCCAGACACTATCAGATAAAATATCGTCCAGATCTAACTCAGGATCGATTGAACTTTGAGGACCTGAGTCAGCAACAGGTGTGGCAACTTCTTCTACGGGTTCACTTCCAAGTTCATTGCTTTCAATTGTCACTGGTTCAGATGTTTCGGTAACACTTGAGTCGGCATCATCCACTCGTGTCATTGCCGGTTCAACAACTGGTTCAGGTTCTGGCTGAGGCTTTTTAAATAAGGTGCACGAAGTGCTTAATAATAAAGTGATAGTTATAACTGTTATTTTTTTTAACATGATCTTTTCTCCAATAAAATATTGTGCTTAATAGATTTGACGAGGCAGATAACCTGAATCTTTCTCGATAGTTTCCAAATTAATCATTATGATGTGATATTTTCAATCTGTTTTTTGCTCTTTCAAGTGCTGCTCTGGCCCGAATCTTATCTAATCGGTCATTCCCAAGTCTACTCTTTGCTCTTTTAACTGCTTCATCAGCTCTTTTTTGATCAATCTCAGATGCTTCCTCAACTGATTCAAGTAAGAGCATGACACCTTCACTTCGAATATCTGCATAACCGCCGCTGGTGGAATAAAAAATAATATCTGAGCCTTTATTCACCTTAATCTCACCAATCCCTAAACCGATAATCGCCGGGGCATGTCCTGCTTCAATTCCAAACAGGCCATCAAGAGCCGGTGCCCGAACATAATCAACGAGTCCTTCATTGATGACACTGGTGGGAGTAACAATATCCAATTGAAATGAGTTGGTCATTAATTTCCAGCCTTTTTGGCTTTGTCAAATGCTTCATCAATTGTACCTACATAGGCAAAACTATTTTCAGATAACTCGTCTGCATCACCTTTCATAATTGCTTCAAATCCTGCTATAGAATCTTCAAGTGAAACATATCGGCCAGGTGTTCCAGTGAATTGTTCTGCTACAAAAAATGGTTGTGACATAAACTTCTGTATTTTTCTAGCACGACCTACAACCAATTTATCTTCGTCTGATAATTCGTCCATTCCCAAAATAGCAATAATATCTTGTAGATCCTTGTATTTTTGGAGAATCATTTGTATTCCGCGAGCAACTGAATAATGATGTTCTCCAATAACCCTTGGATCAAGAATTCTTGATGTAGAAGCTAATGGATCAATCGCAGGATATATTCCCAATTCAGCAATTTTTCTTTCCAACACTGTGGTAGCATCCAAATGCGCAAATGTTGTTGCGGGAGCAGGGTCTGTTAAATCATCTGCTGGCACATAAACTGCCTGTACTGATGTAATAGATCCTTTTTTTGTGGAGGTAATACGCTCCTGTAATTCACCCATTTCCGTACCAAGTGTTGGCTGATATCCAACAGCTGATGGCATACGGCCAAGCAATGCTGATACTTCAGATCCGGCTTGAGTGAATCTAAAAATATTATCTACAAATAATAGAACATCTTTTCCTTCAGCATCTCGAAAATATTCAGCCATTGTCAAACCTGCAAGCCCAACGCGAAGTCTAGCACCTGGTGGTTCATTCATCTGGCCAAAAACCATGGTTGTTTTATCAATTACACCTGATTCTGTCATTTCCCTAAAAAGGTCGTTTCCTTCTCTTGTACGTTCACCGACACCGGCAAATACGGAATACCCGCCATGCTCGGTAGCAATATTTCTAATGAGCTCTTGAATCAGTACTGTTTTGCCTACTCCAGCACCACCAAATAAACCCGTTTTACCACCTTTTGTATATGGCTCCATCAGATCAACAACTTTAATCCCTGTTACCAGCACTTCCTGGGATGCTGCAAGATCCTCATGTTTTGGAGCTGCGCGATGAATCGGCCATCTCTCTTTAATATCTGGATCAGCTTCGTTATCAATGATATTTCCCAGCACATCAAATAATCTTCCCAGAGTTTTGGGTCCAACAGGAACTGATATTGGTGAACCTGAATCTATTACTGAATGACCACGCGCTAAACCATCAGTTGAGTCCATTGCGATTGTTCTTACAGATGAGTCACCTAGATGCTGTGCAACTTCTAATACCAATTTATTCCCATCTTCTCTATCGAGTTCAAGAGCATTCAATATCTCAGGCAAATTCCCGTCTTCGAACACTACATCAACTACAGCGCCCATTACCTGTGAAACTTTACCTTTATTTGCCATTCGCCACTTCCTTTAAATATTGTTTATATTTTAAATTTTAGAATTTAATTAATTTAAGCTAGCGCTTCTGCTCCACTTACAATCTCAAGAATTTCCTTGGTAATTGCAGCTTGACGCGCTTTGTTGAATTTGAGTTTCAATGACTTTATCATATCGTCAGCATTGGTCGTTGCATTTTCCATCGATACCATTCTAGCAGCCATTTCACTGGCATAGGACTCTAATAGAGCTTGCCAAACTTGTACATTTAAATGTCTAGGGATTAGTGCTTCCACTAGTTCTATCTTGGATGGTTCAAAAATACGATCAATATTTACAGATTCAACAGTGTCAAACGTCAGAGGGAGCAATGTTTTGCATATCGTCTTTTGAACAGCTATATTCTTGAATAAGTTACCTACAATTTTTATTTCATCCACATCACCGCTTAGGAATTTACTGATAACCCCCGAACCAATTTTTATTGCATGCGAGAAGTCTAATTCGTTCCAAAACCCAATATGTTCTTCAATGATATTATATTCTCGTTTTTTGAAATGATCTCGTACTTTTTTGCCGATACAAAAAACATCAACATTATCTTTTCCAAATTCATCTATTTCGGTCTGTGCCTTTTTGATGACATTGGAATTGAAAGAACCTGCAAGGCCTCGGTCAGAAGATATGATCAGATATGCAATTCTCTTAACAGGTCTTTTATCCAATAGAGCAAGCATTGATCTATCCACATCTGGAAGCAGGCTGGAGATCATATTTTCCAGATTTTCTGTATAGGGTCTGGATTGTTCCATATTCTGCTGAGCACGGCGCAGTTTTGCAGCAGCTACCATCTTCATTGCTTTAGTAACCTGCTGAATACTCTTTACGGATTTTATCCGATCACGTATTTCCTTTAAATTGGCCATGATCTATACAGAGAATCCCTTTTTAAAGTTTTCAATTGATTGTTTGAGACTATTGACTAATTCATCACCGAGTTTACCTGTTTTGTGTATCTCATCCAATTGCACTTTTGCATTTAATTCCAGATAATCCAATAGACCGATCTCAAATGATTTGATATTTTCCAAATTTATGTCATCAAGATAACCATTTGATCCAGCGAATAAAATTGCAATCTGTCTTTCGACGCTCATTGGTGAGTACTGATCCTGCTTTAGAACTTCTACCATTCTGGCCCCTCTTGTGAGTAGCTGTTGAGTAGATTTATCAAGATCTGAGCCAAATTTAGCAAATGCTTCCATTTCTCTGTATTGTGCCAGTTCCAACCTTAGCTTACCGGCAATTTTTTTCATTGCCTTGATCTGAGCATTTCCACCAACACGAGAGACAGATAGTCCAACATCAACAGCAGGTCTTACACCTGAATTGAATAAGTTATTCTCAAGATAGATCTGCCCATCCGTAATAGAAATAACATTTGTAGGAATATATGCAGCAACATCGCCTTCCTGAGTTTCGATAATTGGAAGCGCTGTTAAAGAACCACCACCTAATTTATCACTCAACTTACTGGATCTTTCCAAAAGTCTACTATGCAGATAGAATACATCACCGGGATATGCTTCTCGACCTGGAGGTCTTCTCAGCAATAGCGACATTTGTCTATATGCAGCCGCCTGTTTTGATAAGTCATCATATATAATGAGAGCATGTTTACCATTATCTCTGAAGTGTTCGCCAATTGATGTTCCGGAATATGGCGCAATATATTGCATGGATGCAGGATCAGAAGCATTAGCTGCGACGATAGTTGTATAAGACATTGCATCTGCTTTTTCAAGCTCAGTTACTACCTGAGCAACAGTTGATGCTTTTTGACCAATAGCCACATATACACAGTAGACAGGAGAATTTGTGTCATGCGTTCTTTTCTGATTAATAATGGTGTCAATTGCAATAGCAGTTTTACCCGTCTGACGATCACCTATGATCAATTCCCTCTGACCCCTGCCAATAGGAATCATACTGTCAATTGATTTTAATCCAGTTTGAAGTGGTTCAACAACTGGTTGACGCTGCATCACACCCAAAGCCTTTCGCTCTATAGGAAGATGGGTATCAGATTTTATTTCACCTTTACCATCCATTGCCTGTCCAAGTGGGTTAACCACTCTTCCCAGCATGACTTCACCTACAGGAATTTCAACAACATTACCAGTTCTTTTGGCAATGTCTCCTTCTTTTACATATCGGCTTTCGCCAAATAGAACGATACCAACATTGTCTTCTTCAAGATTCAACGCCATTCCAAAAACATCATTAGGAAGCTCTACAAGTTCAGAACTCATGACATTTTCCAGACCTGAGACTCTGGCAACACCATCACCAATCATGATGACCTCACCGACTTCAGATACATCCATATCCAACTGAAATGCTTCAAGTTGGGTTCTAATTAGGGATGTTATTTCATCTGTTCTAATTTCCATTCATACTCCGTAGTAACTACGCGCCTGCTAGGGCGGTTTTTAATTTTTCCAATCGTCGTGCTACTGATCCATCTATCACAGTATTTCCAATTCGAAGGGTTATACCTCCTATTAGATCTGGATTAATTCTCATGTTAGCAGCTACCTTCTTTTTCATATTGCTTCTGATATTTTCAACAATTTTTAACTGAGTTGATTCATCTAATTTTATTGCTGATGTGATTGTAACATTCAATATATCAGATTCTCGTTCAACCAGAAGGAAGAATGAGTTAAGGATTTCAGATAGATTACCAATCTCTCCATTTTCCATAAGAATTTTGATAAATTCAATATCAAATTGGGAGCCATTATCTTTTAATATTTCTGATAATACTGCTAGTTTCTGGGATTGACTAATCCTTTTGGAAATTAGTAATAATCTAAATTCAGGAATTTTTTTATGCAGTAAATCAATTTTTGCAAATCTATCCTTAACGCCCTGAAGATCTTTGGCTTCTACAGCTGATTTAAACAAAATCCGTGCATATATACGGATTGTTCTTATACTGCTCATTAAGCCCTGCCAATATCTTTTAAAGTAGCTTCAATAAGGCGTTGATTATCTTGATTATCAAGGTTCTTTTCGATCACCTTTGATGCAGCGCTGATAGACAAGTCAACAATAACTGATTTTATTTCCTTTACGGCTTTTTCTTTTTCTGCTTCAATCTGTTCCTTGGCCTTTAAAAGCATTTCATCTGCTTTTAGTTTGGCATGTTTTTCAATTTCAACTTTGACTCGTTCGCCAGCAGACTTTCCTTCGGATACTATCCGTTGGGCCTCGATTTGGGCTTTTTTAACTAACTCATCATATTCCTGAGAAACAGCATCTGCTTCCTTCTTGGCTTTTTCAGCCGCGGCAAGTGAGTTTTTTATTTCTGCTTCACGTTTGTCAAGAGCATCCATCAGTGGACCCCAGGCCTTTGCCTTTAGGATGATAAGTACAATAAAAAATGTAACAATCGTCCAAAGGAAAATTCCTGGATCTGGTTTAAGCCAATTATCCATCCAAGTGGCTTCAGAATGACCTGACCCGCCACTGGCGAAACTAAGACCAGTAAGAAACAGGATTAAGACAATATTCTTAATCGATTTCATAAGTGATATATGTTTTACAGAACTACAGCCAGTATGCAAACAACCAACGCGATAATAGTAACCCCTTCCAAAAGGAAAAGAGGAAGATTTACGGTGGATCGAATTTCATTTGCCGCTTCAGGCTGTCTTGCAGTTGCTTCAGCAGCAGATGCAAATATTTTTCCAATTCCTAATCCTGCACCAATTACAGCTAAACCTGCTCCAAATGCTGCTCCAAAAAAAGCTAGACCTTCCATTATATGAAAACCTCCATGATTTTATTTATTTGTTTATTAATTTTTAATGCTCTGGGTGGATTGCCATCCCAATAAATACGGCAGACAAGAGCGTAAATACATATGCCTGCACCAGACTGACAATTATTTCAAGAAAATAAATACCGATATTCAGCATTACTGAAACCACACCGACACCAAACATATTCAGAATTATCGGTAATCCAAAAATCGCCACCATACCAATGTGACCTGCTGTCATATTTGCACCAAGTCGAAGGGTTAAAGCCACAGGTCTGATAAACATGCCCATGATTTCGATAGGGATTAGAATGAATAATACTGGAAACGGGATATTAGGTGGTACCATATTTTTCCAATACTGAAAAAATCCATGTTTCATTGTACCTGCAACGATTATTGCAAAAAATGTGATGCTGGCAAGTGCAACAGTAACAGCAAAGTTTCCTGTGACTGTGTTACTTCCACCGGGAATGAATTCAAATAATGGGATGAGACCCAGAATATTTGCGGTTAGAATAAAAATAAAATAAGTAGTAATCAGGGGTACCCAGAATTTCCCGTCTTTTTTCCCTATATTATTTTTGACAATATCATCCCGTATAAAATTCATAAGGATCTCGTATAGATGAGATAATCCTTTTGGAGTGGCACTGGGATTCTTCCTATATCTTCTTGTTCCCCATGTTGCCATAAATATTGTTACTGCTGCAACTACCCACAACAGGATCACATGTTTTGTGATTGAGAGGTCCATCCCTAAAATATGTATGGGAAAATATATATGACTTGGATCATTTGTCACATGATGCAATATGATATCACCAAATGATCCGCCTGAATTACCGGCCATTAAATTCTCTTTGTTTTAATAGTTGTTTTTGAATAATCATACATTCAAAAAAATGAATTATAATGAATGTGGCTAAACCAACCAATATGAGTCCCGCTTTTAATTCTGGGTACATTGCCACCATAAAAAGCAAGGATATAAAAAACATACCCAGCTTGAATATTAAATATTGAAAATGAATCTGAAAATATTCACCGGGATTTTTATCAATCTTCTTTTTAGCTGACTGTATCAAACCTAGCGATATCAGGGTAAAGTATATTATCTCTATGATATATTTCATTTTTTTTTAAAAATTAGTTTTCCCAATTCATATAAACCTGCAAATACGCCGACTAATAGTCCTATTAATGAGCCCCATGGGCGCACATCGTATTTAATTTCCAATTTTGATCCGATCCACCAGAATATTAAAATATAAATGGCGATCTGAAACCCAATTCCAGAGTACCGGGCCCAGTTATTCGGATTCGGACTCTGCTCCATCTTCGTCCCCGTTATCTGTGGGAGTAGATAGCATTTTTTCTTCATCCATGTTGCAATTGCCTTCGAAAACAGCTCCCTCTTCAATGATCAGGATTTTTGCTTTTAGATTTCCCTTGAGTACAGACTTATTATTCAGTTCTACTTTTCTGGTAGCGATCAGATCACCTTCAAGAGTCCCGCTTATCCTTGCATCTTTGGCGGTGATGGTACCATTGACAATCCCGCCTTGAGAAATTCGAACCATCCCTGCCGCATTTACATCACCTATGACTTTTCCATAAATGAGAATTCCACCGGTGGCAGTTATTGTTCCAATGACCTCTACATTTGGGCCGATAATAGAACTAACGTTCTTTTCCTGTTTACTTGTTAGAGACATCTTTATCTTTATAATTCTCAATAAATTTTACGGGATCAATTACTTGATCACCTTTCCATATCTCAAAATGGAGATGGGGTCCGCCGTCATCTCCTAACCCCCCGACACTGCCAATGGGTTGACTTGCTTTCACATATTCCCTTACTGATGTATAATTAGTATCAATATGACCAAACAGAGTGTAAAAATCAAGTGCGTGTGAAAGGATAATCATTTTTCCAAGAGAACTGGTTTCACCTGAGAATACTACCAGCCCATCAGCCGGTGCGACAATTGTGTCTCCAGATTTGGCAGCAATATCAACTCCAAAATGTTTATCATCTCCCCTTGGATTAATATTTTGTGTAATATATCCATCTACTGGAGAATTCATAGGAATCCTATCAGGATCATCGCCAAAGTATTTTATAAGCACAACCTCAATATCAGGTTGCTGCATCAATAAATCTTCAGCACCTAAATCCACAATTACTTTCAATGCACTATGTTCAAATCTTCTGAGAACCTCGAGTTCATCCTGTAATTTACTTTTATCAAGTAAATTCCATATTCCTGCACCAGTGATTATTATTAACCCAATTCCAAATAGCAATGAAGTAATTACCAAATAATTTGAAATCGTAAACTCACGACGGGAATCGTCATTTGAGATAAAAAATATTGTATAATACTTCTTTTTCAATAGAAATACAGCCAGTAAAATTATAACATACTTAAAAATTCAGGCAAATGATATTCCTGAATAATATATTTAATTTTTTTGACAATGTTTTAGTTGTGATTAGTATTTCCAGTGATCAATTCGATGAGTCGCTCTAGATCCTCATTAGAATAGAATTCAATTTCTATTCTGCCATCGCCTTCTTTTGCTCTACTAATAGAAACTTTTGTGGCTAATGTGCTTCGCAAATCTTTTTCAAACCATAATAAGGCGGACGGTTTTTTGTAGGACAATGTATTTTTCTTTTGCGTCAAGGGCTTTTTCTTTTTAACAGTAGCCTGAGATTTAACAAGATCCTCTGTTTGTCTTACACTTAACTGATCTTTGATTATTCTGTGGAGCATATTTTTAATCAATGTCGTTGATTTTAATGCGAGAAGAGCACGACCATGCCCAGATGAAACATCTCCTGCCCTGATATGAGCTTTTACCTCAGAAGGCAATTTTAATAATCGCATTGAATTGGTAACTGTAACTCTGTTCTTCCCGACTTTTTTGGCGATATCTGCCTGTGAAAGATTATATTTCCCGGATAGCAGTGCATAACCTTCTGCTTCCTCAATAGGATCCAGATCTTCCCGCTGAACATTTTCAACCAGAGCATATTCAAGCATCTGGACATCCGTTTTTACACTAATTACATATACAGGCACAGTTTCAAGTTCCAGTTTTTTTGCAGCCCTGAATCTTCTTTCACCGGCAATCAGCTCAAAATGGCCATCCTCTGTTTCTCTAACCGTTAATGGTTGCAGAATTCCATTTTCTCTTATGGAATTGATTAGCTCTTCCATCCCTTCCTTATGGAATTTCTGTCTAGGTTGGTTTGGGTTAGGAATTATCTTTGACAGTGAAATAGCACCATCAAGATAACGGTCGTTGCCTACCTCATAGGCAGGAATCAGCGCTCTTAATCCTTTACCGAGACTTTTCTTTTTCATTTGCTTCAAGAATTTCGGATACAAGACTCATGTAGTTTTGGGCTCCCACAGAAGATGCATCATATAATAGGATTGGTTTTCCATGACTTGGCGCTTCACCAAGCCGGACATTTCGACGTATATAAGTATCGTAAACCTTGTCACCAAAATATTCGATCAATTCCTCAACCACCTGTTTTGATAAATTTAAACGACTGTCAAACATTGTAATTAAAATACCTTCAATCTCAAGTGAAGTATTCAAGTGTTTCTGGACAAGTCGTATTGTATTTAGTAACTGAGATAATCCTTCCAGGGCATAATATTCACATTGGATGGGTATTAGAATTGACTTTGCCGCCGTCAAAACATTGATTGTCAACAGACCCAGAGAGGGCGGACTATCAATTATGATATAGCGATACTTGTTGCCTATTTCAGAAGTAACCTGTTTCAACATATGTTCTCTTGAGAGTTTTCCCACAAGTTCAATTTCTGCACCCACCAGGTCAGCTGACGCAGATAAAACATCAAGATATTCCAGCTGTGTCGATTGAATGGCATCATTGATATTCGCATCGCCAATCAATACATCGTATACTGAATATTTACTATTTCCCACATCAATACCAACACCTGTTGTGGCATTTGCCTGGGGATCCATATCAATCAATAGTGTGGGAATCTCAGCTGCAGCAAGATAGGCGGCAATATTCACAGAAGATGTTGTTTTTCCAACTCCGCCTTTTTGATTGGCAATTGCAATGATTTTTGTATTGGATCCTTCGGTACGAGTATTATCTATCAAATAATCCTCGCTGACAAAAATAGTATATGTGGTTAAAACTAAGCATAATTGAACGCTAAATTTAGGTCGTAATGCGAAGGCTGTGCAATACCGGGTCATCCATGATAGTATTTAATTACCGACATCGCAAAACTGGACTATGCCACACAACGTTTTCTGAGGGAAATAAAAAAGGGAGCCCTAAGACTCCCTTTTTATTAGAATGCAGTTTATTATTTAATTAGCAGGATTTTCTGAGTTTTTGTGAAATCACCAGCTTGCATCTTTACAATGTAAAGACCGCTTGAATGCGCTTCAGCATTCCA
>JABHXA010000015.1 GCA_018657495.1 Fidelibacterota bacterium | reverse complement strand
GTGCCATGTTTCGTTTTCCTTTCTTTTTTCTTTAGGACTAACTTACAACATGGTCCGACTTTTGGGGGGCAGGTCAAGGAAACAAAAGAGAAATGGCTTCTCCGTCCACTGCGTTAGGGATGCTGAGTAGGGACACTGGTAAGATTTAAATGATGGTGATGGATGGAAATACTATAATAAAGAAGCCCGGGCATGGAGATATACTCCCGATGAGGATCCTGGAGATGAGTGGTGATAGGTAAATTGAATATGGGTTTGAGGAGAGAAATGTGTCAAAGTCACATATATTGAATATCACCGGGAAATTGTTAATAATTTGTTACAATATTAAGTATTGCAATAGATGTTTAGCTATAACTAAACTCTATGTGTAGATTTGAAATAATTAACATACTTGGTGAGTATACACCATTAATATTTTACAAACTAGCAATCAAAGGTAAGTGCGGATACGACGATTTCACCGACAGACACAAAAACTCCCATGAAGCTCAGCTTGACAACATCAGTCAAATTATTGACTGGATGTCTGGGGGTAACAAACCAATTAGTACACGATTTAAACAATTAAAAAGGTCAAAATCTGACAAATATGTCGATTACGAATTTAGAGCAGGTGAGCTAAGATTATACTGTTTTGAAGATGAGGGGACTGGAAGAATTATTGTAATTGGTGGATTTAAAAAAGATCAGAAAAAACAACTAATAAAGATGAGAAGGATAAAAGCTCAATATTTTAAAGCTATTGACGAAAATACAACTATAATAGGAAGAGGAATATAAAATGATTGATATTCGAACATTGATGAAAACAAAAACGTTCTGGCTTGAGAGAATTCGCCACACACTATTTGCAGCAATTGATTCGTATATGGAAAGAAAAAGCTTAAACAGAACTGAGCTTGCAAATGAACTTGGTTGCTCAAAAGGGTATATTTCCCAAGTCTTGAACGGTAATTTCAACCACAAATTAGAAAAACTTGTTGAACTCTCACTCGCAGTTGGACTTGCACCAAAAATTGAGTTTACTGACCTAGATCAGGTTATCGAGGAAAGGATGAACAAGTATACAGTACAATATCATTCCACCACCATTCCCACAGACTTGCCATTTAGAGCCTCTCCAAATCCAGGGGTCGCTATTGTAATTATGCAGGGTATTGGGTCAGATTTTTCCATTGATAAACATGGTAATCTCTATTCATCACCGCTTAGACAAACCAATGCACCGACCCCTATTCAGTCTTTTAATTAAACATCTATGAGTAAAAAGAAAGTAAAAGAAAATGCTGATAATTTATTGATCAGCATAGCGATCAGAGACATCAAAACAATTAGTTTTTTTGAAGTTGATCCCGCAGAATATGCTGAGGAATTAAGTAAAGGGGTCCCCCTCCTTGTTTCAATGCAAGCAAAATTTGATATTAGTGAAAATAAAGAAATTTTCTCGATCAATTTTAATGTAAAATTCTCTCATGAAAAAAAGATGGATTTATTTGGAATTATTACTAAAACAATCTTTGAAATCAAAAATTCCGATAATGTTATTGAGAAGATCGGGAACACTAAATATCGTATAAAAGATGATATTATTAGAACTTTATTTTCAATAGCAATTGGTAATACAAGAGGTATGCTTGTATCTGTTGTAAAAAATGATGCGTATAAAAATCAATATTTGCCAATACTGGATCTTAATATTCTCATAGATAGCTTTAAAGCTGCTAACAAAAATTTTATCGTAGAAAAATAATTCCGTTACCGCCGGTAGGCCGGCATAATTATCCCCACTTGAGTGTCCTTGAGTGGGAATTTCAATTTAATTAAGGGATATTCCTAGAAAATTCTATGCCCCTCCCCACTATTACATACTTCCCAATATCGGATTCTACTCATATAGAATTCTATCCCGGGGCAATTAAGCATTCAAAATTATCTGACAATGAAAACTGGCGATTTGATTATGATCTAAATAAAAGACTGCTTGTTATTACCATAGAATCCACACCTGCTCTAGTTAAACGTTATGGGTACGATATACATTACAAAGAGTGACGTTCCGGAGAAAGGGCCGCTAATGTTACTCCTGGAACACATAACTGCAGAGTACAGTGAACTTTAGTGGCAGTAATTAGGCCGTATCCACGCTCAAAACGTCAACCTTGCTGGAAACTTGACTATTTCAAGAAAATGATCAGGAAGTATCTATTTAGCATAAATAAGAGAATGGCTGAAAACATTCTCAAGCAGAAAGAAGTCGAACTCTCTATGGTCCAGTATAGAATATTGGACGATATTAATTCCCTGTAACATGCCAAAGCCTATCAAAATATAATAGATTAATCTTGTAAGAGACTTCTCGGTAAATATAAAATAAATTCAAAGTCTAATAATTTCACATTCAAATGAAAAAACGAATATAAATATTATCATCACAAGAAATATAAATATTGCATAATAATTAAGCATCTTTTAGCGTACATATAGCGTACGGTAAATCATTTCTCGAGGGATGAGCAGTGGATTGCTAATCCATTCATTTTGGAATTTTTGGAGGATTACAAACATCCTTATATATGTCTGTAAAATTGCAAGTATGAAGTTATACAGAAGGAAACTTGATGATTTAGCAAATCAGCGGAAAACAATTGTATTAGATCAATCAGCAGTATCCTGATGGGAGCAAGCCCGACTTCCGCCAAAATAACAATTGTCTGTTTTGCACAAAAAACTAAATAGGCCTGTTATATTCAATATGGTACAATTTAACTAAATCATTCTTCTTAAATTTATTTCAATAAAATGATCCGATGTGTTTTGGTGATATCCTGAGTAGTCAGTTTTACAAAGTATAGCCCGGAGGAAAAATCATTTGCATCCCATTGTACTTGATAATAACTGGAATTATAAAAACCATCCATTAATTCAGAAACTTTAGTACCATTGAGATCATAAATCGACAAGTTGACAATTCCATCTGAATTTAAATTAATATTTATCGTTGTTTTAGCATTGAATGGATTGGGGTAATTATTTAATAAAAAATCTTTTGAAATATTATTTTCAACCAAATCGTTTGTTTTCATCATCCCCTGACAACAGCCTTGAACCGTAACTACATTTGAATAAGGAGATACTTTATCAGTAAGATCTGTAACTTTCACTTTGTACTTTGCAATTGAAGCACCTTCATCATCAATTACATATCCACTATCAATCCAATACAATTCTGAAATAAACGTGGAATTCAACTTTTCCCAGCCGGAGCAAGTCATAAACCTAAATCCAGAACATATATTCCGATAAATATCATATCCCTTAACTGTTTCATCATTATCAGCTTCCCATTCTAAATATGGATTTTCCTCCTGCTCCTCATCATTTGTAATCGTGAGATTAGCGGGTGCTGACGGAGTTCCTTCTACAATCTTTATAGTTTGATTCGCAGAAATATCATATGCATATTCATCTGCGCTATTTAACCATTTAATAACAATGTCAGCTGTTGTTGCCGTATCCAATCCAAAATGAGCAATTAAACTATTTTGAGAGAAAAAACCAGAAGCTGACTGAATTTCTCTGATCATGCTTAAACTGGGATTATCTGTAGTAACTTCTATTCGAGAATTAATTGCCGACCTGTTGGTTGTTGTACCTTCTAGTTTAATTTTTAAATAATTATTACTATTACTTGTAGTGTTCTTATATAATATATTTGATGTATTGCCTGTATTCGCAAGATAAATATCTAATTTTCCATCATCATTAAAATCACTCAATGCACAACCACCTCCGTTTCCAGTATCGCCTACGTTAGAATTTGCTGTTACATCAGTGAATGTACCATCTCCATCATTTATAAATAGCTTATTTGCCGAATTGTAATTTATTATATATATGTCTAAATAACCGTCATTATCAAAATCACCAAATTGGACACCTAAACTTGCCACATCTAAACCAATACCACAGCATGTTTCGTCAGTGAATGTACCATCTCCATCATTATTATATAAGATATTATCACTATTAACATCGTTAGCAATGATTATATCTAGCCAGCCATCATTATCATAATCACCTGTGGCGACCCCTTGGCCAGAATTCTCTAAGTTCGGCGCATGGTTACCATCATCAATTCTTATATATCTTTCATTTGGCTCATCATATTTAAAATAGCTACTCCCATCATAATTAAATAAATTATAACTTGTGGTGTATATATCAATATCCGAATCATTGTCAAAATCTGCTGCTATCACACATTGTCCTGCACCCTCTGCTGGATTATTCCCAGGAGGCGGTGCAAAAAGTGTTGATTCTGTTATATCAGTAAATATATTATTACTATTTTGATATAGAAAATACCCACCGTTTTGGGCATGGTGATCCACTAAAAATATATCCAAGTCTCCATCCATATCAAAATCTAACCACAAGCAACCTGCATCATCTGCTCCGCCTTCAATATTAAAATTTTCATCATCGTTAATATCTAAAAAAGTTACAGGTGTTTCGCCCTCGTTATAGTAGAGAACATTGGAGTTCCCTCCATGAATAGTCATCATATAATCAATGTATCCATCGTTATTATAATCTCCAAGTGTACTTGCATATCCATAACCTGAATGATTTACATTTGCTTCACTGGCAACGTCATTATATTCTTCCTCATCTTTATCATAGCTGTATAATATGTTTGAGCCGTATTGAGTCAAATATATATCCTCATCACCATCACCATCATAATCAGTGAAAATAATTCCACGTGTGTTGCTTGTAGTTCCAACACCATTAATAATAGTCACATCTTGGAATGTAATCTGAGCAGTGGCCCCAGCCAGCATTAAGAAAAATAGCACTATTCTAATTTTTAATGTAATCATTTAATCTTCTCCTTTATTATTTAACTCTCTAATATCATCCAAACAAGTCCAACGATATCAATCACATCAAGGATTGTATCCTGATTCACATCACCAGATAGTTGCATGTATTCATCTGGAATTAGGTTTCCAAGTACAATATCCACCATGATAATGATATCTAGGATATTCAGGGTCTCATCCTGATTTAAATCACCCAGAAATGGTATCGAGTTAATCGGTGTGAAAATTAGTAAATTGGATTCTGGTGCATCTTCAGGAAAAACGGTTTCATTTCCGTTGTGATCAGTTGCTTCGAAATAATATTCAATCTCAATATTAGAATAATCTGTCAGACTTACCTGATAAAGGTCGCCACCCACCGGAACCATCTCTCTGGAAATAAATGTACTGTCTCCAGTCTGCCTGAATAATAATTGTACTGAACTTAACCAGATCATATCATCCTGCACGAATATCCTGATTTGGCTTCCATTGAATATGGAATGTGCTTCATTGAAGTAAATTCTGGGACAGGTACTATCTGGGATGTCTCCATAGTTGATCAAAAGTCTGCTTCGTAAATCACCTTGCGCAGCTATAAAAATATCCAGATCACCATCTCTGTCAAAATCTGCTACATTGGTACTTCGGCTTGTACTCATCGGTAGGGATGGTAATGACAAATTCGAAATATCAGAGAAATAATTATCCCCATCATTCAAAAATAATTGGTTTTCATTTCCACTGCCGCCAGCATAAAATATATCTGCAAAACCATCCCCTGACAAGTCTGCAACTGCTTGATCTCTGGGATTGTTTGTGTCCGGGAGATGATCAAAGGTTTCATCAATGTATCCTCCACTGCCATCACTCATATACATTGTACTTTGAAAACCTTTGCAAATAAATATGTCATTAATATTGTCGGTATTTAGATCATAGGTCTTACCAATCCAGCTAAAATCATTGGGATCATTGGGAAGTGGTTGATCAGAGTAAAAAAATGCACCATACCCATAATTGATTAACAGTAGATCATCCTGATAAATATATTCAAAAGGGGAATCAACAACCTTGTTAATCATAACAAGATCAATATCAAAGTCATTATCGGAATCTACTGCTAGAAACCTGGTAGTCTTTAACGAATCGGTACCTTCCGGAATTATTAAATAATCAGTGAAAAACCCCTGACCATCATTTAGAGAAACACGATTATTGTGCCCATGAAGATTTGAAATTACTAAATCTAAATGCAAATCACCGTCTACATCTGCACATAAAATATCCTTACTCCCATCAACTAAATCGGGAAGACGGACATCTGTTTCATCTACAAAATAACCATTGCCATCATTTATCATTATAGTATTTTGTTCGCCTACTGAATTTAAACCCGCATTTGCAAAAAGAATATCCAAGTCTAAATCATTGTCTACATCACAAAAAGTTACATCTTTTGTATCATTGTCATTATCAGGTAAACGAAGTGCAGATTCGTCTGTAAAAAATCCATTACCATCATTAATTAATATCCGATTTTCACACCAGTAAAATTCAAACCAGCACACATTTCCAACAACGATATCTAAATCTCCGTCGCCATCTACATCTCCCACATCAGAGCTTGTGCTGATTTGCTGATTATCAGGAAGTCTAGAAAATGTCTCATCAACAAAATATAAGGTATCTCGTTGGCAGGCGAATAATTGGTTCATGGAAACAGCACTCAACACTAACAGTATTGTTATATATTTAATATCCATAATTGATTGATTGATTTCTGCTAGATTCTAATTAATTATTTTATTTCTAAAAACTGTATTCTGTTAATACTATTGGCCCATAATGATGATAACAATTTGGATGATATCTCGCACATCAAGAAAACTGTCACCATTAAGATCTCCAACAGTAAAATGAAATTCATTGGGCTCAATTTCTTCAAAAATTTTACAATTAGGATTATAACATCCTGCACAGAAACTAAACCATCAAAATTCAGATCTGCTTCATACAAGCAGGAATCATCTTTATTTAAAACATAGGGGATATAATTCAAAGCTGTGGAATCTGAACATCCAAAATTAGTATATTCAATTAAACTGAAATCACCATGTGGCGGATTACATAATAAATTCCTATCATATTCATTATGTCTAGACATACCAATAGTACCTTCCTCATAATTACCGCCACTGATTCTTATTATATGGCCATTGTGCATCTTCAAAAGCGATTGGACAAATGTAACATAAATATTATCTTTACAGGTTTAGTTTGAGAATTTTAATCACCACTTCTTACACCTTTGATAATCACACCCTGGTTTCCATTCCCAGGATGACGCCAACCAACCATAACCACAGTATCCCCATTAAATTCTAATCCTAATAGATCGGCATCCTCATCTCTTAATTCATCATATGTGTGCCAGGTTTCACCATTAAAATGACGAACATCTCCATTAATGCCTGCAATGAAAATATCGTTATCAGAATTCCCGCGAATACTCTTTATATAGGCTGAAAAATCAGGATAAACATAAAATAATTCGGCTTCACCTTGGGTGTCATGCCCAGCTTTATAAATACCCGCAGCTGTTGTAATATATAGTGAGGAATATGGTGAAGACCAAAATGAGACTACAAGTGATGAGATAGTATCCTGCAAAGCAGGATAAAGATTTAGGTTTGAAATTAATTCCCATTCTTCCCCATGGTTTGCTAACAATATAGTTTCACCATTATTATCATTCCAACCACCCGTCCAAACTGTTAAGTCATTTGTTTCAGGATTTTCAAGACCCCAAATATCTAGTAGTGGTACATCGGTCAAACTATCTATATCAGTAAACTCATTGCCGTCATAATATCCGATATTATAATCCCAAGGATCTGCAAAGAATATATTTTCAGGTGATGAAGCCCAAATTCGTCCGTAAAATGGAGGGGTCCATGCAAACTCTCCATACATGGTTGTCAGTGTATCGCTTCCTGAATAATGGTAAACTGTTCCTGCTGCAAACCATATATCTTCCTCAGTAAAAGCCCACATACTTCGTATACCTGGTATAACTCGAATTATATCCTGATAATGACGAAAAAGTTTTTTATTTAACCAAGAATCTCCATCCCATACTTTAGCCGAATACTGCTCTCCGCCTTCATGAAACTCACCTACACACCAAATATGACCATCATCGAAAATCCATGCATCTCTAATAAAATTATCAGAGCCTTCTCCAAAATGCAAGACTTCCCATTCAAATTCGTGAGATGTGGTTCGAATACAACAATCAAGAGAGAAAGTAAAACAACCAAATTGATCTTCGTTACAATAAATGTCACTAAGAATCATTCCAACCATCATAACAATATCTTCTACATTAATAATATCATCAGCATTAACATCAGCAGCCCAGGATTCATGATCTGAGCCCGGTTCACCCGGCTCAAGTACAATTTCAACAACTCTGACAATATCAATGATGTTCAGTTGACCATCTTCGTCAACATCACCAAGAATCAAATGCAGTTGAGAAAATATCAAACTGATGCAAAAAATGATCAGCGCAGCTGTTCTGTGTATGAGATAATTTATTTTATTAATACCAATTTTGAAGTTTTATTATAAGATCCTGCATGTAATCTAACAAAGTAAATCCCTGAAGATCTATTATCTGCATTCCATAATACTTGATTATACCCAGCATTTAGATTTCCATTTACTAATTCCTCAATTATCCGTCCTGAGATATCATAAATTGTCATGGATACAATTGAATCTTCAGGTAATTCGAATTCAATAGTAGTTATTGAGTTGAATGGATTTGGGTAAATATTGCTCAATTTATATGTTTCAGGAATTTTATTCGTTTGATTATTCTCAATATTAAGCTGCATCCCATTTTCACCAACAACAATTGCATTATCATACGAGTATTGTGGCGCATCAGACATTCTAGACAAATTTGTAAAACTAGCAACCAGTACATCATGATTACCCGCAGGAATATCAAATTCGTCAATTGGATATGCAATAACTCTTGTAATTCCATATTCAATCTCATTATATGCCAGTTCAAAACCAAATGAGATCTCCGTTAAGTTTATTTCTGTTAATTCTGTATTGAGAGGATCATATACCAAATCAAATTGAAATCCTTTAATCACCTCTTCTGAGTCAATATTAATGTAAAGAATCTGTACTTCACCACGACTGAGAAATTGTTGACTTGAATTTATGGAGACAATTGCATTTCCAGTGAGATTTGATAAACGTTCAAGATAATACCAGTAATTTAAACAATCAGCAATATCTTCAATGGTAGAATTGTTTACAATACAGTCGGTCATGATAACAACGTCAAGAATATCAATACTGGTATCAGAATTTACATCACCAGACAAATAATGATATTCATTTGGAGTCCTTGTCTCTAAAACAAATGCCACCATCAGCACAATATCACCATTATCAATCCCTGCATCTTGGTTAACATCTCCCCTATAATATTCAATGTACTGTGCATCAACTTCAGCTTCTTCATAATAAAAAACAATATCAAAAATATCCTCTTGGCCTGTGGTGAATATTGCTGCCTTTGGTGATATTGGTAAATCATCGGTATTATTTATTGACCAATGGTCAAATTCAAGTATGGTTTCAGAATTAATTAATAGCGGTGTTTTAAGTGAATAAAATGGATCAGGTGGATCATTAACCATATCTAAATGCGCATAATTCATACCTTCATCTGCAAACCACGTCTCGACTAGTATGAATTCATCAAGTTGTAGACCAGATGTTGGATCAATAAACCAGGGATCTCGAATTTCTACTGGATTATGAATTCCTAAAATGTCAATAGCATTAGATTTGATTTCGACATTTGCTGCGTTAAGATATTGAGCAACCTCTTCATCGGTAAATAGAGTAACTTCAAAAGTATTTGTAATATTTATATTCTCAATATCCTCGTTCCAACGAATATGTTGGTGTATATATAATGGCTGCGGACTTTCATAATATTGTTGGCTTGGTTGAATATCATATGTTTCTCCAATAATCAGAGGAATTGAAGAATTAGAACTAATGTGGCCAATTTCCGATAATGAAAGTGTATGACCGATATCCGCATCCTCTAATTCATTGGCAAATCTAACAATTTTTTGTGGTGTATCAGAGATATCATAGGTAATATAAAAATCTTCTGAAGCACCATCAGAAAAAATATCCGCAACAGGTACAATAATAATATTATCACCTACATCGTATGGGATTTCGACATTTTCAGGGGAAGCTGATAGTGAATAGTAATCTATTGTGTGTTCTGAAATATCTTCCCCATATTTAATAACAGTTAATGAGAATTCCTCTGGTTCTTCTGTATAAATATTCAAATCCATATCTGGATCCTGCATATCATTAAATGAAACAAAGTAAGTTCCGCCTCTTTGTGATTCCAGCTGAATAGCCTCAGGCTCTATTCTATTTCCAGTCAATATTGTGGATGTGGGATAAAGGCTAGCCTCATAAAAATACTCACCAGGTATAGATCTATCTCCAGTAAAATATCGCCATATTGAATAACCTTCAAATGCCTCAGATAAACTTGAAGATGGTTCAATTTCATTTGTGAGGATCTCATCAAAAATATCAAATAATCCATCACCAGATTGTCCAATCTCCTCCCAAATAGTTCTAACAATTGAAGAATCCTGATAATTTTCTACTAAAAACTTATTCCAAAGTCCGCACGTATATTCATAAAGATCAGTCGTTGTATCTATAGGATAATTTGGTTTAGTTAAAGGGTTATCAAGGTTAGTCCATTGCAAATAACTTCCAATGGTTGACAGAGAATTATCAATTACCGTTGGCATATATGTTGCAGTAGCCTCATAAAACCAAATGCCACCACCAGAAATTGGTGCATAGCTTATCTGAATAGCATGATGTAATTCATGGGGTATTGTTGCTGTATTTGGAAGTTCTCCCGGTACTATTTCGATCCAGCTAGTGTATCCCTGTGTGAAAGGTTCTGAAGCGCATTCATTTTCAATAGTGCATGGGCGTTCAACATGAGTCTTTCCTTTAATTGTAGGATCGGGATTGTAGACAAAATAAATATCATACTTACTATCATCCTCATAGTCATCACAATCGTCCTGGATATTTTCATCGCAATCTGGCGGTAATTCAATCCAATCCTTTAACAAATATTTCTGATAAACCTCTTCTGCTTTTTCAAGAACAGCTTCCGCATGCGATAATGTTACTGCTGAAGGACCCGTCAAAGTGTAATGGACAACGAAGTTCGAGTCATCATCCTCATCCCCAATAGACAGTTCATATTCTGGCCTTGCATCACGAGTTCTATTCGGGTCTTCAAAAAAAGCTTGAAGTCCTTCTAGGGTACCACAATAGTCATCACCAGATTGCGATGAAACGAATTGAAAAAGTAAAATTAGGATTAAAAATTTGAAATATTTATTATATAACACGATATTGTTCTCCTGTTTGATTAAGGTGTAATATACTAATATCTGTTAAATTTGAGATACTACAAATAAATTATCATAATTCGAGTTATATTAATATTCTTAAATTAACTTAATATTATGAATGAAAATTGTCTATCGAGTTGTTGTGTAGTGTTATCAAATTTCATTAAATATGAAAATATTTAATTTTAAAATCCATACGTTATAATTTCTACTTCATGTCATGGATGGTCCCAGTTACCCTACCCTTAACCGCATAGCAATTAAATATTGGCGTAGCAACGGTCCTGTTTTCCCTTGCCCAGTTAAAGGTCCATTTGGAGGATTCAAATGCAACAATACCTTTAAAATCATCGAGCGCAAATAAATCACCACCATAGATTTCTCTACACTCAATATCCTCTTTTCCTGTGTACAGGTCAATAGGCATATTTTGTGTAATAACCATTGACCAAAATTCATCAATGGGTTTGGCTGTTTCCAAATCCCAGTAATGGAATTTCTTCAGCTTTTTATCAAACTCTCTACATTTTAATTTCATATTATCTACCAATCTCAAACATCAAGTTCAGGATGTTTTATCTCTCCAGAGCTCAGCTCCTGTACTTTAAGGTAACTTTCTAATATGATCTCACGAGATGATGAGCCAATATTTTTTTCTTCCATCATAATGTAATTTGAGTAAAGTTTTATTAGCCTGCTGATCCTGCCTACACTACAATTATTTGCAAAAGCCAGAACTGACATAGAGCATTTTCCACCAATATTTAGTGATACAATTTTGCTGCAAGATAGTATTCAGTTTCATTGCCAAATAATTTCTGCCGGATTAAAAGTGGCCTGCCCCATAGTTTGATCCATTTTTAAAGTTGGAACAATAATTATTATACATTTTAGCGTACAAATGGTGTACGGTAATTCATATTCCGTCGTGAAACAAGTGGACTGGTAATCCGCAGATCAAATTTTAGCCTGTAAGGGTTCGAATCTCTTGCTCTCCATATTTTGTCGATTGGAACCCTTTATAATTTTTATTTCAGATTTTGGAACTCTACATTAATTTCTGGAAGGTTGTCACTTTAATAGAAATTATTTCATTATTCAAATGATAAAGGGCTCCAATCAAATAGACTGAAGCCCCATTACTGAGGGTTTGTCGTTGAAAGTTTCGTTTATTTCACAAGTGCAATTTTCTGAGTTTGAGTAAATTCTCCTGCTACTAGTTTCACCATGTAAACCCCTGAAGAGAAAGATGTAGCATCCCATTGTATGGAATGATAGCCTGCTTCTTTGTATGAATTAATAAGCTGAGTTACTTCCCGACCCATTATATCATATACAACGAGAGAGAGATTTCTACCCTCGGGGGTGGAGTAACTCAAATTGGTCACGGGATTGAATGGATTTGGATATGCATGATATAATGCGAATTCCAAAGGTATCTCAAGGCTAGAGACAATGTTTATCTTGTTCCCATGTGAATCGGCCATGATTGGGTCCAAATATGTTAAATCAAGGCCACCTCCGTTTGAACGACCAAGTCCAGTGAAGGATAACTGCAATATATCATGTTCCCCAGCTGGTATTTCAAATAAGTCCTCAGGGTAAAGGATGAATTTAACTACACCAGGGATTGATGAATTATATTCAAGAGTAAGACCAAATGCTGCTTCAAGTTTCTCCAGAGATAAAAATTCATATTCCTCTTCATCATATTCAACGGTCATCTGAAAGCCCTGCACTGGTAACTCAGAATTAATTGATATGACATTATCCAGATCGTCAGATCGACCTAATCCTTCAGAATATGATAGGTTAAAAGTTGCATTCCCGAATGCGACCATGTCACCAGATCGATTAATATTTTGCTCATCACATTCGGAATTTGTAATGCAATTCATTAGTGTCACAATGTCCAACACATCTACCGATGAGTCATGATTAACATCGCCATTTCTAAGTTGATTTATAGTGAATTCTATCGTATCAAGTGTATACCCTACAATTGAAGTAACATCAAGCACGTCAACTGTGAAATCCTGTGTGACATCCCCATATTTTTGATAGAAATAATATGCACCCTGATCGCTAATTGTCCCATCACCAATATCATTGTAAATTGGATTAGGATCACCTGAGTCTTTACATGGACTATTCAACATTAGGTTATAATCAGTTCCTGATACGAATAACGGGTCAGTGTTAATACTGTTTGTGACTGTTGCATCAGGAGTTAGATCTGATCCATAATAATTACAATAACTTATGTTAATGCCAGATACGACGTGCCTCTCTAGCCAGGTTACATCACTATCATATAAAATTGTATTTATTAAATTTAATTCATTAAAGGAGTCGCTATCCCAGCCGACAAATAAAGGACTATATATTAATGTACAATTAACAAAGTTTGAACCTGGAACATATTCGCCTGCTGAATAGCCGGCATTATTATCAATATCTATATTTTCAAATACACATCTGGTGAAATTTACTCCTGAGGGGATGTCACTGTCAGATGATATGGTCAGTTTACTTACAGCGGTTCCAGGTGATTCATTCTTGAAGATGACATTATCCATATAAATATACCCAGTGACTTCTTTTTTAAAATGAGAAAGGTCACCCATTTGAAAAATAGATTTTTCATCACCTTGGTTTGAATTATGCTGTAAAATGCCACTTACTTTTAACTGAAATCCATCTGCCAATGTAATATCAAAATTGTTTGGCATCAATAATACTTCACTTTCATTTAAAGTATAAATTCCCGAAGTATTGTTTATTTGTTCATAAACTGCTTCGACAATTGCATTATTTTGTTTGAATACTACATTTGTTTCAAAGTTGCTTGTTGGAATGTTAAGCCCATCGCCATAGTCTACTCCTGTACCACCCCACTCAACAAATCGATAGATTGCATCATTTGTTGCGTATAATTGTGAAGCCCTAAGGGAATAAATTTCATACAGTGGGTGAAAGTTAAAATTCTCGTCTAAGAAGACTTTAATATACCCATTGACATCAACTTGTTCACTAACTGACTTGAATTCATTTGGTTGATTCCATACACCCTGATACTCATCAGCATACCATGGGTCTTTAAATAATATTGCATCAGGAATGATTGAGCTTATAGAGATTTGAAATGATTGCTCAAAATTTGAAACCTTTTCAAGGAAATAATCAGCTATGAAACTACTCTGATATAAAATATTCTGGTCATCATTTCCCCAATGGTGATGGTTATAAAAAAGTTCATCTATAGTTCTAATTCGTTCTTTTGTTCTAGAGGTATTTTCTGAATATTGTTCAAGCCCATGATCGCTACCAGAATTTATTTCAATAGAGTTGTTGATCATAAGTTGCCCACTAAAATTAATCCCATCCAATTCATTCGAAAAAATTACTTGAGGCAAAAAACATTCAACCTCAGGTTCAATCAACCAGATGAGCCAAATACCAACAATATTGCCTGTAACATCATATCCATTATATTTAAACTGACCTGATTGAAAGTCATAAATAATTTCTAAGTCATTCCTATCTAAATAAGGATAATTACAATCTCTAAGATCAACAAAAACATAATTCCCATCTATTTCAATTTTATATTTTCCATAGCCAAACACGATTTCACTATAATTTGGAGATGTGTAAAAATCAAAAGTAGCTATATTGAAAGATGTTACTATATTACCACCCTGATAAGAGGTCGTAGGCAAAAAATTATCAGCAAAAACAAGTCCTTCGCTAGTTGCGGAGATGCCCACATCACCTTGTGGTTTATTCTCAAATTCAATGCTAACCTCCTGTGAATATGAAAATAATAAGGTAAAAAATAATATAGAGATTAAAAAACATTGTTTTTTCATTCGTGATATCCTCTTATGATTATTGCTTTATTTGTCTCGAATTCAACTCCAACTAAGCAGGAGATGTCTTCCTTCATTTTAATAGATAGGATTCTGGTTCTCCCCGAAAATTCTGGATAATATTGATAGGTTGATCCATTATAATGATAAACAGAGGAGAAATCACCTCCAGTAAAGATATCATTCTGAGAGTTTCCTCCAATACTAAAAGGAAAACCGAGCCAGTAATTTGGAATAAATCTTGCCTCCCCAGAGCTATTTGCAGGTAATCTATAAATTCCAAATGGTGTATTGACGTTAACACTGTCAGGTGAATTTGTCCATACAGCCATGGTTTTTCCAGATAGGGAATCGGATAATATCTGGTCAAAATCGTGTGATTTAAAGTAGACTATTTTGAACCCATCGCCATCGTTTTCAAGTAGGACTGACCCTATAAAATCTTCGTACCCACATACCCAAATTTTATCTTCGAATCCAGTTATACTAAGCAGTTTCACATCCGTCCCGCTATTCATCTGTGTAAATGTTGTGCCATTATAATGAACGATAGCACCATTGCGTCCTACAAAATACATGTTTGAAGAAGAAGTGCCCCATAAGTGCTCAACAGCTACTAGCATCCCATAATTATGCAGAGAGTACAAAGTCCAGTCTTCGCCATCCCAATGCATAGGATAACCATTTACCATCCAAATATCATCATTTGAAAAATATATGATCCCTTTTATTGGAGTTGGGTTTCTAATTACCATCAATTCCCAGTTAATCCCATCCCAATGCGCGGCATTATAATTTTGGTAGCCCGTGCCATTGGTAGAATCAGGATCTGGCATACGAATGTCACCAACGACCCAAATATTATTTTCATCAACGATTGCAACATCATGCAATATACTTCCAATTAAACCTAAAGTATCGATCTCCCAAGTAAAGTTGTGACTTGTCGTATCAAGACAGCACTCTACAAGCATGCTACCACAATTATGATATCCATCATTACACATCACCTCACAACATTCGGTATTGTTATCTTCACATTGGAGAAATCCAGGGTCACAATTTGCAGGTTGAGTGTGCTCTTCGCATGAAGATCCAAGAAACAGGAATGAGGAAATAATTAGAATAGTTTTCTTCATTTATGCCAGTTAGGATTCATTTGCTTAATTATTATATGGAATATAATCTTATATTAATGAATTTGAAGTGACTACTATCATTTTTGATTATCCTCTCAATAGTTGCATGATTATAAATTAAATCTTACTAATAACCTAATACTATTCTGATAATAAGACCAATAGGTAGTTAATATTTCACATATTGTAACATACATATTTAAATTATGTCATAGTATTGTACACTTTAGTAAATTGAATCATTCAGGACAAATAACAATATTTCTATAAGATCAGGACTTAGATTCTGTTGTTTATTCTTTTCATTGCTCCAATACATTTTTCCAGTCATCAATGATCTAATAGTCATTTGAATTTTCAATAAATGTATAAATTGTTTTTATTTAGCATGATTGACAGTAAAATTCTTATTGAGTCATAGAAAATTCTCAATAAATATTTCACAAACCGTTTTCTGGTATGAAAAGTAGGTGGACCTCTGGTCGCAAGACCAGGGATAGAATGAGGGGACTCTTTAAGATACCCTTTCTGGGAAGATGAAGTTTAATGTAATCCTCCATAACCTCTTGGACACATAGCATTTAATTACATGTGTTAAATTGAGGAATAACCATTGAAAGATGAGATAAGAGAGTATTTAAAATTTATGAGAAAGGTATTTATACTAGAATTTGATAGATTGTTTGATGTGTAGCATCATAAACCCTCCGACAAACATAGTATAAATATTAGGAGAGACTTCTATTTAAATATATTCAACTGTCCTTGCAAGATGAAAACCCCTATTTTGAAAATTACCAACATAAATACACATACTAAATCAGGATTTTGTATTATTGCTGCATCTTTTAGCGTACATATAGCGTACACTAATTCATTTTCCGACGTGAAACAAGTGGACTCATAATCCATTGGTCCGGGGTTCAAGTCCCTGAGGGCCCACAATACGATATCCCCTGTTTCACGACGGGGGATATTGCTTTTCTGGTTACTAACTTCCCCACCTCCAACCTTGGTAAACTATCAAATATTAGGTAAAAAAACGGACATACGATGGATACGGGGTTTTAAATGCTCAAGGGGTAAGGCGGGATTGGACTTACTATATAAAAGTTTTTTCATCTTATGCTCCAATACTAATTATTGATCCCCAGTGCAACGAACTGAGAAGCCGTGCTGTATGTTACCCGTGGTGCGGGTTGCTTCTGAATTGTTACGATTTATTCTCCTGTACCACGCCGCGCTGCTGTCAAAGGTTGTAGAGGACCAGAAATAGCAGTCGTCGCTCATTAAATTAAAATATCCTAAGGTGTAGCGGTACCCGCCTGGAAGGGCAAGGAAGCCAGAGGTACCAAACGCTATATCATTTATTAAATCTCCACTGTTCCATAAGTCAGCATTGCCTGCCAATTGACTGCCAGCACTTCCTCCAAGGAAGTCTGTTAACACCGTCCACTCTTCATCAGAGGGCAAATGAAATCCTTCGGGGCAGACGCTGCGGTCATCATCAATGACATGTCCATTATATAGATTACCATAGATTTCAGCATTGCCTGAGTAATCATTGTATACTGCAAAAGCGCTAGTGTTAAGATACTCCCATTGACTATGTGCGAAACCAGATGGAATTTCATCACCGTTATTGAAATGGGTCACTTTCAGGTTCTCAGCCATCCAAAGTTGATCCCCGATTGTAATGGTTTCATAAACATTGCCGTCAATATCTGTGACTATGCCATCTCCCGGACCCCAACATGAGTTGAGGATGCAATCAACTGATTCCACTACATCAATTACATTAAGTGTCCCATCCTCATTCCAGTCACATTGACTGCCATCCCAGGATGAGTTGAGGATACAGTTAACAGTTTCAATAACATCAATCACATTAAGGATTCCATCTTCATTCCAATCGCATTGAGTAAGGATTGGTGAAATTGTCAGTGTAATAGTTAATAATAGTTTCATCATGGGTTTCTCCTAAACAAAAAAACCCGCAGATTTCTGCAGGTTGATTATAATAATATGTAAATGTATCTTCATATCTTTTAATTATTTTCCTTCAAGCACAAGCATGAAATTACAAATAGTTAATGAATTGTAAAGAGTTTATTTATATATGTTTATTTGATATGCATTTTCAATTTTTTGCGTGTTGCTTAAACCGATAGAATTGAATAACCCATTCGACTACTTGTATGTATGGAGCAACTGCGTAGTCTCAATAACCTTTGGACAAACATAGCATAAATATTAAGAGAGACTTTGGGCTAAATTTATTGGTTGTATTTCGCTTTTTTATGAAACATTAATTAACACCACACAGAAAACTTGTAGTATGAATCCTCCAAAATCCATAACTATTAGAATAATATTCCTCCTGACATTTTTTATTCTATTTACAACAGAACTTTCTGCAAGTAAATTTTGGGCTGTCATGTCAACTTCACCCTATCACTTATATGAGGATAGTCTCATAATTTCTTTTGAATTGGCCGAATTACAAGCCCAAGGTGTAGAAGGAAGTGGGAATGATTATCCATACAATAATCATAGCGGTTGGGGTCTATTATACTATACCAATAATAGACTTGATACATTAACCCAGTTTTGGCATTCACCACTACTTGCCTCAGAAGATACACTTTTTCAACAGGTGGTTTCTCAGATTTTAAACCCTGGTGATACTACGAAAATCGCTTTGGGCCATGTTCGTCGCGCCACCACCGGTGCTGAAGAAATTGCCAATCCCCACCCATTTCATCAATATTGGAATGGCCGGAGTCTCACCTTTGCCCACAACGGTACTATAAGTAAAAATGTTCTTCTTGAATTACTAACTGATAATGGTGAGAATATGGATTGGATATTAAATAATCCTCCAAATTCTCATGGCTGTGGAGCCTGGGATTCAGGTGGATGGGATTGTGTAGTGGATTCAGAACTTTATTTTTTGTGGATTCTTAAAAATATAGATTTATATCATGATGTTTACACAGGACTCCGATCGGCTACTTTTAGATTGTTAGAACTTGCTCCCAGTTCTAACGAATTAAATTATGTGTTTTCTGATGGAAAGGATCTATATGCCTTTCGATCTACTGATGAGAGTGATGAAGAACACGATTTATATTATGCTACTGATTTGGGTCCACTGAATTATCAAGATCTAGAATTGCAGCAAACACATTATGCACTAATGTCTTATCATCCTACTAGCGGCATCGGAGCTGCATTGACCTGGCATAATCTTCCTTTACAAAATATGTTAATTCTCAATGGTGAAAGAGATCCTGTTCAATTCACCAATGATTTTGAAGAGATGATAAGAGTTCCCAGTGATTATACAACAATTCAGGCTGCCATTAATGCTGCAGATGAATACGACTGTATTATTGTAGCGCCAGGGATCTATGAAGAGTCAATCGATTATCAGGGTAAAGAGATCATTGTTGCCGGCGAAATCTTCTTAACCGGTGATGCCAGCACAGTTGAAAATACGATTATACTTGGAAGTGTGAATATGAACGAAACGGGTGAACATGCAATTCTTTCTGGATTTACAATCAATTCTCAGCAGGATGGCGTCGCAGTATTTTGTCATTTCTCAAATCCTAGTTTATCTCATTTAATTTTGGAAGGTGCAGAAGCACAGGGTGCTTTATGGAGTATGATTTCACAAATTAATATTTCTCATGCCATTTTTCGCGATAATCAATCTTCTGCTCTTTCTTTATTTAACACAGATTTAACTCTCTTTGGTGTTTCCATAACTGATAATGTTACGGATAGTCCATGTATTGCAATTTCGGATGGGTCAAGGCTTCAATTAATAAATTCCATAGTTGCAAATAATGATTGTTCAGATGGTGCCATTTCTGTAGACGATGGCGTCATAGAAATTGTTAATTCTATCTTATGGAATGAAAACATCACCGAAATAGTGTATCCAACTGAGGGAGCTCCAATAGAAATACTTATTGATTATTGCACTGTTGACGGCGGCTTGGAAGCTATTAACAATGGAGATAATTATGTGGTTATCTGGGGTGATAATAATCTCCAGATAGACCCACAATTTGTCGATATTGAACAAGGTCTTTATCAATTGCTTCCTGATTCCCCATTAATAGATGCAGGTACAAATCAGTATCTTATTAATAATGAGATTGTCGTTGAATTTGCTGCATATGAGTTTGATGGTGAAGCCCCAGATATAGGTGCATATCAATTGATTCATCATTTTGTGATAGGATGCACAGATATAAATGCCATGAATTTTGACCCGTATGCTGAGTATGATTCTGGAGATTGTGAATATGATCCATTCGGGCTGATAAATGTGCCAGAACTTTATTCCACAATTCAACAGGCTATGCAAGTTGCCAGTAGCGGTGATACCATTCTTATTGCGCCAGGTATCTATTTTGGTGAATTTAGTTATCAGTATAAAGATCTGATTATTGGATCACATTTTCTTACCACTGGAAATCACGATTTTATCTCCCAAACAATTCTTGATGGCAATCACCAGGAAAGAGTAATGACGGCAAAGTATATCCCGGATGGTACAGGTGAAATTTCTGGGTTAACCTTACGCAATGGTGCAGCTTCTTCTGGAGCCGGTATAAATATTCAACACAGCAATTTGTGGATTCATGACGTCATTATTGATAGCTGTTCAGCAACAGGAAACGGTGGTGGAATCAATTTGGATTCGAGCTCTATTGTACAATTAGACCATGTTACTGTACAGAATTGTTCAGCCAGCAATGGTGGTGGAATTTATACCAATTGTACATTGTTTGAAATGAATTATTCTATAATCACCGCAAATAATGCTAATAGCGGCGGAGGGATATTAGTACGTCGGTATTCTCCAAATATTTATAGAACATTAATTGAAAATAATACTGCTAATAATGGCGCTGCCATTTATGTAAATGGATGGTCCGGCAATGCAAATCCCCTATTCAATCACTGTGTGATTACTGAAAATATAGCCACCAGTTCAGATGGCGGTCTTCGTTTGGGTTATACTGCCAATCCAATTATAATGAATTCTATATTATGGAATAACCAACCCAATGAGGTTGGATTTATGAATAACACTATTCAAAAATCAATCGTGTTTTTGAATAGTGATGTAACGGGAGGATTAAGTTCTATGCCCATTGATGATGACTTTGATTTATACTGGTTATCTGGGAATTTTGATCAAGCGCCTCAATTTGTCACCGGTCCCAGTGGTGATTATGAGCTTGCAGAATCCAGTCCATGTATCGATACCGGGATTCAGGATACGACTATTTACTATAATGAAGGCGAGTTAGAATTGATCGTGCCGGCTCAATATTTTGTTAATACTGCCCCGGATGTTGGGATATGGGAATCAGGTATGGAAATGGATTGCATTGTAGGTGATATTAATCAGGATGACGAGTTTAATGTGCTGGATATTATTTTAGTGGTTAATATTATTTTAGAGTTTATCAATCCTGATGACTACCAAATCTGTTCTGCTGATTTAAATGCTGATTTACAAATTAATATCCTAGATGTTGTCGCCTTGGTAGATCTGATTCTGGAAAGTTGATAGATCGTTTTAATGTTTTCAGGAATAAAATAGATTTATAAACTCAAATTTGAAGCAATTACTCAATTGAATCCGCAATAATTTTATATGCCAATAGAGTATCGCCATGGCGAATATACAGGATATTTTCATGAACAATAGGATGAGCAAAATGCTCTCCGGTTCCTTGTTCAATTTTGAATGATTCTATTAATTCTGGATTGCCTTCATTTGGTTCAACAATATTTAATCTTCCACTATCGTTATAATAAAAGAGTAGTCCATCAGAAGTCGCTATTGAACCACTATATATTTTTAATGCACCGCTAATTTTGCCAGTATTAATATTAATACTACTCAAGTTTTTATGATTTTCATTGGCTCCGTATAAAAAATTATCAACTTTAACAAAACCGCCAAAAAATGTATCAAATTGGGGATTTCTCCAAATTTCAGAAATTTGATTTCCATCATCCGATATTTTTAGCTTTACCGCACCATTTCGAGGACCTGCAACATAATAGATATGCCCTTGATCAAATAATGGTGTATTACATGGTATTTCACCAATTTCATTAAGACTATGAGTCCAAAGCATTTCTCCGCTGATTGCATCAAATCCAAGTAATGAATATTCTGAAAAGATTACCAGCACATGGCGTTGAGAAAGACTTACCATAATTGGCGAGCCATATCCTGCCTGTTCACCTATCCCTTTTGAGGACCATATCATTTTACCCGATAATCTGTCTAATGCAACAACATTATTTTCTGATCCACCAGGAAAACAATATAACAACTCATCGTTTATTAATAAATCCATGGAATATCCATAGATAATATTTATCCCATCAAGATCATTTATCATATCAATGGTCCAAATTAATCTACCATCGCTAACATCAAAACAGGATATTTTGCCCAAACCTGAACAAATATAGACCAGGTCATCCTTTACTGTCGGAGCTGCACGAGTGCCGCCAAACTGTCTTGTCCATTCGTTGCCATATTGTTTCTTCCAGATAGGTTTTCCGTTCAAATCAAAGACAAATACGTATCCCATATTATCGATTTCACCAGTGATAAATATTCTATCCTTATTGATCGCCGGTGAACTATATCCATTGCCAATACCATCTATTTCCCAGATCAGTTTTGGAGCAATATTTTTATTAGAAAAACTTTTTTCTATAGCATGATCGCCTTGGGGAGAACTCAGAGTTTGAGTTATACTTGGAGTAAAAAATAGTGTCGAAAAGGGTAAAAGGACTATCAATATAATTGATAATTTTTTATTGGCCATCAATCTTAATTATGTATGCTTATGTGTACTTGATAATAGGGCTATAATGATAGCCAATTTTTGGAGATTACAAGAATCGAAATCATTCTGATATATCCAGAACTTCTTCTTTTATGTTTAATAATAACATATCCTTCATCTCTTGAACAGTTTTAAAACCGCCGCTACTTTTTGACTGACTGGTTTGTGGGAAAACAAATATAGTTGTTGGGATAGCAAGTTGATCTGAGTCCATCAATTTGCCTATTAGTTCAGTATTGCTATATTTTTTGCTGTTATATACCAATGTTTCCTCTTTATCTACATCCATCTTTACAGCAATATAATCATTGGCAATTAGAGATTTGATTTCATCATTACTAAAGGTTTTATCATCCATCCGCTTACACCAATGACACCAGGTTGCAAAGGCAAATACAAGCATATTTTTTTCTTCTTCTTGAGCTATTTTGTATCCTTCCTCCCAGGAATGCCAAACCAAATCATTGTCAACCGGATCTGATCCCATGGCCATAGAAAATAGTATTAATAATGTCAAAATAATTTTCATATCTCTCACCTTTTTAATTGTTGTAATCTTTGATTATATAGAATTTGGGACATAATTATTATTTGAATACAAATTATATTCCTAAATAGTATAATTCAGCATCCAATTATATTTTATTATATTAGTTCCGTGAAAATATTTATTCTGATTTACCAGGTATTCATCTAATCGGTATGTTCAGGTTGAATTCGAGCCGCTACCACTATACCAACAATTGTCCATGAAATAAAATGTACTGAAGCAAACTTGATGGCATCTTTTACAGGGTAACTACCTATGCCAAAATTTGTTAGATCGGTGAATATCGCAATAAGCAAACCAATTGCCGCGAAAAATAATACTTTGCGAGGATAACTCGATAAGGTGCGTCTTGATGCCAGTGATAACATCCATGTGGCAATTATCGGTGCAAGGAAGAATACCCCTAACCCAACTAGCATAAATTTACCAGCGGATTCATGACCTACACCTCCATTAAGAACACTAAACACAGGCTCTCCGTCTGGGTATCGCCCTTCTGATGTTAATTCTGGATTAAAAATGTATCTTCCCGGTTCAGTGATGTGCTCTTTTAATATGTCATACACCTGATACTCTGTTTCGATTCGCTTCATATCAATATTGGCCTGGAATCTAAATACACCATTGATTAGTAAGGTCCATGTAGTCAGAACTATCCCACCCAATAATCCAACAGTTATAACTTTCTTTAGCATTTTAGCTCCTTATGTGAAATTAATTGGATAACAATTTCTGTCTTCGAGTGATAACATATTTAATTTCATTTTCCCGGATAGTAATATGTCTATTTGAGCAGCATTACTTTTTTGTTAATACAGAATTAGCTGGTTCATCTTCAACAACATCTACATGAATGGGGTCAAAAATCGGTGTTTCATCGAAGAGAATATCAGTTTTATCATCATTATTAGTACTGAATAAAATTTGGCAAAAAAGGAATGGAATTACAATTATAGCCAAAATATTTTTCATGCGATGTAGTTCTATTTTTCTATTTGTGTTTCAATTATAATTGATGCTTATTTAGATAATTTTTAATTACCACTCAATATAATGTCAACCATCATGACAATATCGATGACATCGATGGTGCCGTTGGCATCGAGGTCGGCGCATATGCAATTATCGCTGTTGTTAAGGATGCATTCAACAGTTTGCACAATGTCAATAACATCAAGATTGCCATCACCTGAAACATCACCATTACAGTCAATTACCCAATCTATATGAAAATACAACGTATCAGTATGTACCTCGCCGCAACTTGAGAATTCATCATAAAAACAAATATTGATATCTACGCCACCAATAAAACCGACTCCCGGATAGAAGCTGAATAGACCATCATCCTCAGTCATATCATCATTACCTATTTCATCTAAAAAGATAATATTCCATTCGTAGAAAATAGCATCTCCCTCAATATCAATAATGTATAGGTTCATATCAAATATCCATGGTAAACCTTGATGGATAATAAATTGACCAGGGGGATTTGTTATAATAAGTGGCGGATCGTTTACAGGATTAATTATCACTGTGAAAGATTGTGATGAAGAGAATTCTTCAGCATCATACCAGTATGCATCATTTTCTATGCAGTCAAAATAGTTATCATAGATTAGATTTGTGCAATATGGGTCAGCTGTTCCTGAAATGGTTATCGTAGCTGTCAACTCTCCATTATAATTCTCACCTGGAAAAATTTGCAACTGGGCACAAGTACCTGAATCATATTCCACTGACAATGATACATTTTCATCAGATGTAGAATAAGTGGTAAACTGAACCTGATCATTCTCTTCAGGATCGGACCAGCAAAATGGTTTTGTAACTGCATCATCTTCATCAACTTCCTCGTCCGATAATTCTTCCAACACTGGTAAATCATTCACTGGTAAAACATGAAAATAAACCCAGGCGGGTTCAGGTTCATTAGGATTATTTAAATTGATTATAATATACTCAAGAGAGTCTTCTCCAAAGAAGTTTTCATCAGGAGCGTATGAAACCAGCCAGAAAATCATATTATCATTATACTCAATTAATGATCCTTCGCCCAATTCTCCATGAAGGGTGTTTGTTAAAATAGCAAATGCTGAATTTTCATCTATTAGGCTTTCGTTATCAAGCCCAAATAAAGCAAATTCAGTTGGTGTATCTTCAATCACATCTAAATGAATGTTTAATGTATTTGGAGGGTCGATTTCACTGGTAGGAATATTAAATATTATTTGACCCAGGTTGGATAATAGTTCCCCATCCGTTGCCCTAAAAAAAGTTATATCAAAATTATAAGGATTCTCATTTGTATGATATGTGAATACTCCATCATCAGGTCCAGTAATAAAACCACCAAACAAGGTATTGTCATTTCTGTTATAACTACTGTACGGTGTAAAGATAATTTCATGCTCATCTTCGTCATCATCATCATAAACTTCAATGCTGAATTCATAACCATCGGTAACATCATAAAATTCTAAAACAGGTTCAACTATGGGGGCATTATTCATGGAATTTACTGTTATGCTAATGTCCTCCGATGCACATAATTCATTATCAAAATCATTATCACATACCGTGACGGTGATCATCTCAGTACCATGATAGTCACTATCAGAAACAAGTTCAAGAGTCGTACTGCCATTTGTTAAAATTGTGGCAGAAATATTTGTCCCACCAGAAACACTAAACCATAAATCACTGGCATCGCTATCAATATCCATTGCATTCAATTCAACTGTCAGACTGCCGCCTTCATTGAATGACAAATCACCGATTGCTGCTAATATAGGAGCATCATTGACAGGGTTGACAGTGAGAATGATCTCATCCGTATCTGAAAGTTCACCATCAGAAACAGAAATCTGTAATGTAGCAGAGCCGTATTGATTTCCAGCCGGTGTAAATGTAATTGTTCTTTCTACATCAGTGACATCTGTTTCAATATCCAAATTATGATCTGGGAATAATGTAGAATTTGAAATCGTGTATGTTATGGTAAGATCGTCCATGATTCCCTCAACAATATCGATATCCATTGGTGTGATTGTTACCAGATAATTGTCACTATCTTCATCAATACTCATATCCGCATTTATATTACCAAGTACAGGTGCGTCGTTGACATTTTGCCATATTAGATAAAAAGTGATGCATCCACAATCCTCAATATCTCTCTCAAGACTATCATCAGTACATATTTCAAAGATAATTACACCTGTAAAATCATTGCCTGGGATGAAGCTGAATAGATTGCCCTCCACATTTAAATCGTCTAATCCAATATTTTTCCCATAAATAAATTCAAAATAGAAATTAATTGAATCGCCATCCACATCATACATAAATAGAGTTATATCAAACATCCAATTATCACCTTCCTGAATGTTGAAAAAAAGCGTATCGGGCAACTCTTCATTAAAACAGGGTGGGTCATTTACTGGGACAATTGTAATATCAAAGGATTGTGAGGACGAGAATGCTTCTACATCATACCAGAATGCATCATTTTCTAAACAGTCAGAAAAGTTATCATATATTTGATTTGTGCAATATGGGTCAGCTGTTCCGGATATGGTTATTGTTGCCGTCAACTCACCATTAAAATTCTCAACTGGAATAATATGCAGCAGGGCACAGGTCCCGGAATCATATTGCACTGACAATGACACATTTTCTTCTTCAGTGGAAGAAGTGGTAAACTGGACTAGATCATTTTCTTCAGGATCTGACCAGCAAAATGGTTTTGTGACCGATTCATCCTCATCAAATACCTCACCGGATAATTCATCAAGCAATGGTAAATCATTCACGGGTAAAACATGGAAATAGATCCAACCGGTTTCTGGGTCATTAGGGTTATTTAAATTGATGATAATATATTCTATAGAATCCTCACCAAAGAAATTTTCATTTGGCGTATAAATTGCAAACCAGATAATCAGACTATCATTATATTCATTTAAACTACCTTCACTCAATTGGCCATGTAGTGGTTCGGTTATGATCGAAAATACGATATTCTCATCAATTATTGCCTCATCGTCTTCATATATAATTGCAAATTCAGTTGGTTCATCTTCAAGAACGTCTACATGAATGGGGTCGATAATCAGTGCTTCATCGAGGAGAATATCATTTTTCTCATCCTTATTGATACTGAATGAAATTTGACAAAAAAGGAATGAGATAATTGTTATAGTCAATATTTTTTTCATTTGATCTACTTCTATTTATATTTATAGTGTATCAATCATTTTTACGCTACCCAAATAGGGAAATATTAATTACTCCCTAAAATCAGGTCAACCATCATGACAATATCAAGGACATCGATAGTGCCGTTTGAATCTAGATCGGCACAAAAGCAATCATCGCTGTTGTTAAGGATGCAATCAACAGTTTGCACAATGTCAATAACATCAAGATTGCCATCACCGGAAACATCACCTTGAACGGGACAATCACCGTTTTGATCAAAATAGTATGCTCCCATATCCGTTATAGTGCCGTCAGGATCCAGTGGGGAGTTTGGATCACCAACATCAATGCAAGGAGAATCATATCCAAGATGGAAATCGTCATTGTCGGGGTCAAGAAATAGTGGATCACTTTCTATATTGCCAAAACCTTCATAGCCTCCTTGAATATTTGAGTAACTGACATTTGAAATATTTCCAAAAAATTCGTCGGGTGTATCCGCCCAGAATATACAATTTGTTACGGTTGAAGTTGCTCCGCCATTCCATAAACCTCCGCCAATAACAGCTGAATTATTGTAAAATGTGCAATTAATCAATATTGGCGACGAGGTTGTGTAATTGGAAACACCACCACCGACATTTTCAAGAGATGTGTTATTATGAAAAATGCAATTTATTAGTATGGGAGAAGCAAAATCATTTGCCATGCCGCCACCATATTCGACAGCGGTATTATAAGAAATTGTAATATCATTCAATGATGGATTTGAAGAATAATTTTCCATTCCACCTCCACCGGCAACAGCTGAATTATTACTGATATGAATATTTATCAGGATTGGATCTGAAAAATTACAGGATATTCCCCCACCATAGTCGGCAGTATTATTAATTATTTTTAGATTCATTAATTTGGGATCCGAGCTATTACAGCGAATTCCGCCGCCATACGATGTACCCAAATAATTTTCATTTCCCGACCCGTTCTGAATTATGAATCCATTTAGAATAGCTGTATTATCTTCGGCGCTATCGAAGTTCACAACGCTACCGTTTTGATTCCCATCAATTACAGTTTGAGAAATATAATTGGAATCGCCAGTCATGATAAACATTGAGCCTACTGTGATATTGTGGCCATTGAAATTGATATTCTCGTAATAAGTGTTTGGTTGAACAAGCACGGTATCACCATCGGTGGAGATGTCGATACCTTCTTGAATTGTGTAGTAATCTGCAGGAATATTGATCACCGTAGCATAGGTGAAACTGATAAATAGGAAAATTGTAATTCTCTTCATACCTGCTCTTTCGTTTGTTGCAGTATAATTTGGACCTAAAGAATATAACGCTTAAACAGAACCTTCGGGTCTTTAAGTTGTGAATCCTTGTCCGAATGATGGATTGAAATTACTAAAGTTAATCGATATGTATGTGATTGGCTGTTATTGTTTTCATGTTGTTACAATTCTGGCGCTGGGAATTATTTATAGGGTTTGAACATCAGGATTCACTTAAAGATTATCAAAAGAGGTATTATGTCAGGTGCAATTTCGTGATGGAATCATACCTGCTTTTGGTTTTGCAATTCCGGTTCAAAACCGATTCTTGAGCAATGAGCAAGATATATTATTGTGAGTTCCCTGCGGTTTTCCTCATCCTTTAATTTTGCTATTCCCTTATGAAACATTTTCGTAGCTCTATCAGGATCCTTTAGTTTCAACATGACAATTTCAATCATGTCAGCCCAAGGTTTGAGTTCCTCTGGAAAATTTACTGCAATCTTTTCATACTCCAGAATTGCTTCTTCAAAATGACGCCATTCGTGTTGGAATTCCGGGATACCATACTTGGGTTCAGGGCGTTGGACATGATGACGGCCAAATAGAAAATCTACAAATGATTGCGACAGTATTTCGGTGAGTGGTTTTTGTAGGAACAATGCACAGATGACTACCAATGCCATTGCTGGAAAAACCAGTAAACCAGCATATAGATAACTCCCAGTTTTTAAACCAGTTGCTAAACCATATTTCACCAGCCTGTAAGCAAGGTAAATAATGGGCATTGCAATTAAAGCCATTACTGTGATTACTTTGATATCATGTTTCTGAGTATTCATCATCAGAGTCGTAACCAAATGGTTTTTAATACCTCCATAGATAAAGAGGGTCTGCCTTTATGTTGTGTAAATTGCCATAATTTACCTATAGATCAGCTCAGTATTAGATTCACCATTATCACAAGATCCTGTATATCTAGGTCACCATCTAAGTTAAAATCGCCAATTTGATTATATTGATCATTTAAAATGAGAGATACCAAAATCACTATATCCAGAATATCTAAAACTCCATCATCACTAAAGTCACCAGTAACCATAGTATCAAAACCAAGCTTTAAGGCAACAGGTCGATGATCTGAGATATTCTGGTCGTATTCCCAAAATCCACCATTCATATAATCATCAATTCTTATCGTCTCGCAAATAGAGACATCGTTTCCAAAGATATCAAATAATTCATTCGTTATAAAAATATGATCAATATGGGAAGGCCAATTGGGATACGACCAGTTTGAACTACTACCCTCAGCAATTTCCATATCAGTAAAAGTATAATTAGCTGGATCTTCCATGATTGTTTGAAATACATTGTTATCATAATCATCGGTTAAGATATCGTTAAGATCGCCAAGGACAATGACCCTACTATTTGGCAAATTATCATCGATATAATCTTTGAGAAGATTACTGGCAATATATCTTCGAGTTTCCTCATCCCCACTGTCATTTAAGTTCATGATTCCATCACCACAACATTTGAAATGATTATTGATTAAGAAATATTGTGAGCCCATAAAATTGAAATCTATGACCATTGGTGAGCGGGGGAATGGACTCCAATATGGCGATGTTGTATAAATCTCATATATATCATTAATTTCAATCGTTTCAGTATTGTATATATACGCAAGCCCGGCGAACCATGATGATTCCAAATATCCTTCATACATAGGCAAATCGTCAATCATCTGATTAAATGAATTTATATTATCCACCTCCTGGATTGCCATAATATCCATTTCAAGTGCTTCAATAATTTGTCCAACATAGTCCATTGTGACCTGTCCATTTTTGGGAAACCATTCAATATTCCAGGTCATGATATCCAGTGTATTTTCATTTCCAAACTCAAGATCATCCAAATCCTGGTTGATAGAAAATGAAAACATGGCAATAAGAAAGATAATTTTTTTATTTATAATTATATTCACAATTTTTCTCTTAATCCTTTAATGATAATTTCTAGAATCATTTTCCAAATCAATAATAGTATTTTATATACCCATAATCAAATTCACGATTGATACAATATCGAGGACATTTATTATCTCATCCTCATTCATGTCGGCGCAAATAACATCATCATATTCATGATCAATTATTGCACTTACAACGGTGACAATATCTGTTACATCCAGGCTATCATCGCCATTCACATCTCCTGGTAATCCACAGAACTGATCCTGAACAGGTGAGGTATTTTCACTCCAGGTTGGATCTCCTGAAAAATATCCATGATAATTATCAGAGACAGAATTATAAACGGTATTGCCGGTGCCCTCATTGAGCTTCCAGTATCCGATGAGATCTTCTTCACCGGAAACATCCTGATCCATGTATCCCATAATGTCTTCCTGACTCAGTGCCCGCGACCAAATGCGGATATCATCAGCCAGGCCATCCAGATCAAAATCATTTTCCTGAAAGAATACAGACCCAATAATGAACGGTTCTCCCGAATTATTTATTTGACCTGATGCAGATGTATTTCCAGCCAAAACTCCATTTAAATAGAGTTTTAGTTCTTCTCCATTATATGTTAATGCCACATGCTGCCATTGCTCCGGCTGGATTAGATTTGCCTCGGTATCCACACTAAACACTTCGTTATTGCTGTTTCTTAGACGACCTTCAAGTTGAAAATTAACATGCTGGAGGATATAAAAATCAGCATTGGCTTCATTCCTGACGCCAAATAAACCATCAAAATCAGGCCACCCGGAGTTGTAATTACGAAGATAAACCCAGCCGCTTATTGTCATGTCACTGGTATTTGAGAGTAAAGCGGATCCCCCGTCAATCTGAACGTAATCCATAGAACCATCAAAATCTAGAGAATAGTTCTGTTGAAATATTGGATTAATCATTAGAAATAGGATACATAAATGGATGGATTTCATATTTGCCCCTTTGATCAGTTATGGTTAGCGTCAAAATCCTGTCGAATAAATTGGCATTATTCTATTCAAGACTTCCTGCAAATTTAATACAAAAAGAAAGTCAAATATGCTTACATGCAAAAATCCCCATCAAGAAAATAATTCTTGACGGGGATTTGTTAATTATAATGGATTATTTAATAACTGCTGAAATAACTGGCCCCGATTTTAACGTCGTAGCATTCCGGGTTCCTGTTTCTTGAATATTAGAATTCATCCAACTTAGGGTTTGAATCAGTTAGTTCATCTTGCCGAGTATTTCTGATTGTAAGAACCCTTATTACATCAGTCTCAATGGAGTAGATTATTCTATAATTACCGAAAATCAGCTCGCGAGTTTTGTTATCTTTGAGCTCCGGAACGAATCTACCTGACTCTGGAAAATTAATAAGCGCATCAACCTTTTTAAATAAAGAGGACACCCAAATATCTGCTGCCCCAGGGTTGTCTAAATTGATGAACTCAATGATCTCCTTCAATCTATCAACCGATAGAGGAGACCAAATGATTTTTAGTCTCATGTAGATATTCTAAGTTGACTCTTTACATCTTCCTGACTAATTCCCTGACCACTGTCGAATTGATCATTTGCCATTTGGATATCTTCGAGCAATTCGATTTTGTAAATGAGGGATTGAAATACATTAACATCAATTAAAATAGCTGCACTCTTGCCATGCTGAGTTATTACTAGTGGCCGTTTGGTTTCTCGCACTTGCTTGACATAGTTCGCTGTATGCGCACGAAATTCTGATAATGGTTTAATATCTTTTTCAAGATCAATTGACTTCATAAAATAACCTTAATTAAAGTACATAATAACGTACTAATAATAAGACCATATAAAGATCAATTTCAATAAAAACCAAAAGGTTTTTACTAATAGTTATGAAGGATACATTACCTTATTTAAAAATACCATTCCAAATCCAATTTGGCATGATTATCATTTCTGAATCCATAGAAAAAATCATCTTCAGGGATATTCGAAAATGCCCTTATTTCCAGAATAAGTTTTATAGATTCGCCAAGTCTGCGGCTGCCTTCAACCGTATAAAAAACGCTGCTGTTATCATTATTAATCATTGCCCCTGCCAACAGATCGGTACTTTGCACATCGTTGAATGCCAGGCGCATTCCTGCAAAAAGGTGATTATCAAACGGATTCGGTGCGAAGTCTTCCAAATCTCTATCATCATACAGATATTCTGTCAAGATGCCGATATCAAGTCCCTTTCCATTTACATTTGAGAAGGTATATTCATAACCACCGGTAAATGAAAAGAATTGATTACCACGGTTTTCCCGTACTATTGATTCCACCTTCCACAACCAGCCATTCTCAGAGGTGTATTGGAGTTCAAATCCAAACTGATTAATTAAATCATATACTGGTGTGATGATCATTTCCACCTGGTTTTCAGGCAGAAGCGTATATCGCGGTTCCCGACTATTGCCATAAAAATAACTAAATGCAAAATCCACATTCTGAATATAATGTGAGTATCTGGCGGCAAAATCAATATTCTCATCGCCATCGTCGGCCTGGTAAATTGGATGATCAACATCAATTATAAATGGAAATCTCAAGCGCCCCTCCTTGCCTGCAAAAGTGCGCTCCCTGAATCCCGGTAACAGTATCAGGTCCAATACACCCCAATCATTGATCAGTGTTAAATCCAACATGGGCTGCCCCAGTTTTTTTTCTCCATCAATACCCTCAACAAAATCAGTCTGATTGATGATATCAACCAGATGCTGGGATTCTGTAACACCCCAGAATATCTGGGCAATCCCTGTTTTTATTTCCCAGGTATTTGCGATATAGGACCAGTACAATTCCCGAATGTCGAAATGTGTTCGTTCCACATCTACCTCATCATATCGATAAAATGGGACAAAAAACAAATTCTGATATCCGTCATTCCATTCATGATAAAACTCTGGTTTCAGGGAAAGTGAATACGATGACCCAGATTGTATTTCCAAAAGCGGTGAGTCCGGGAAATATTGATATTGGAGAACGGCATTCCCGGAAAAGTCAATTCCGGAAAGACCAGCAATCATAAACGTAATTATGATAATTTGTTGATTTATAAACCGCATAAAAATAATCCTTTTTCTAAACTTGATTATTTGATACGCTTGAGACTGTTTTTATCAAAATCACGTTCGGTGAAACCATTCGAAAAACCATAATTAGTAAATTTCAAATCAGTGCTTTTGCCGGTGATATGATTTACCATTTTCATTTCACCTGAGCGCCAGTATTTATCATTATATTTATTATAATCACGTATGGTTAAGGTTTTTAGCAAACTGCCCTTCCGATCATATGAATCAACCTTATGCTGGCGGTATTCTGCTTTATCGTACCAAACGACTTGTTTAGTATACCCGGATTTTGGATCAACGGGATAGCGCTCGATAACAAAACAATCCATCCCGCTGTATTCTTCATCCCGTATGTATTTATATTTGTATTTGTCAATCTCCTGTGAACTGATATCTTCAAAGGCAAATTCACTGCCCATAAACGGACCGGATTTATTATTTGATGAAATCCTTTTAACCCGCTTCAGTGCCGGCAGGTATAACCATTGATCATCAGGGCCGGTGGCATGGGTAAAGGATAAAAATGCAGTCCCCTTCACATCCTTTGGTTCGTCAAATATGACCAGTGATTTATCACCATCGCCTTTGACTTCCAGCGTTTTGTTTCGAATTGCCCGGCGACTTGCCTGCCCATTCCTGTTGCGCAGAGTCATCTCCATCTCAGATTTTGAATCTCCAAATCCCATATCCCTCATATCTGCTTCCATGGCAATTTCAAGACCCTTTTTTTCAGCCGTTTGAGCAATTGCCAGATGCATACCCATGACAAATACGACAAGCATTAACATAAATTGAAATCTTTTTTGTTTTTTCATTTTCTCTCTTTTTCTTTTAATTATTATTATGTGTCAATTATTATCTATTCAAACTGTAGTAAATCAATCATCACCTTTTATAAGGGATCTCCAGTTTTCAACCTTTATCAATAATGGCGGTAGGAAAATGAAATCTGCAACCAGAGCAATAACAATGGTAACTGATGTCAATTTTGCCATATTGGAATTCATTGAAAATGCTGAAAATGACAGAATAAGAAACCCAACTACAAGAATTAATGTTGTGACTGTGAGCGCTTTCCCAACTGTGGTAAAGGCATATCTGACGGCGTCTTCAGGACTTAGGTTATTTTCTCTTCTAGCCCTAAGATATTTACTTAAAAAATGGATTGAATCATCAACAACGATACCCAGTGTCATTCCCATGACAACCGATAGCCCTATATCAATTCTACCTGAAGTCATACCCCATAATCCAAAACCAACCGCTGCCGGCATAAGATTTGGAATTAGACTCAAGGTCCCTACCTTCCAGTTTCTCAGGGCAAAAATCATAATGAGGGAAATGAGAACCAAAGCGATAATACTACCCTTGATCATACTCTGAACATTCATTTTTGAAATATTTGAAAACATAAGCGCCGGACTGGAACCATATGCCTGCATATATTCAGGCGCGTTCTGGATAAGCCATTGTTCACCCATATAACCCATGGCGATAATTTCCTTAGATGTGATATTATCCAGCGTCACGATAAATCTTGTCGCCGATTTATCCACATTAATCTGGTTATTCAGATCGAGTCCATATGGAAGAGACATCTCATATAAAAGTAGATATTGGGCAGCCAATTCCCGGTTGTCCGGCACCAGGTAATAGCTATCATCATCTCCATGCATATTTTTATTCAGTCGTTTCATAACGTCGGTGAAGGATGAAACATGCAAAACATTATCCTGTTGTCTGAACCATTCTGCAAATTCTTCTACAGAATTTAGGTATTCAGGCTCGCTAATGCCACCGCTTTCAGATGCATTCAATGAATATTGTACTTGATAAATACCGGTAAGATTTTCCGTGGTAAAATCGGTAGCAATTCTGAAATCAACAGTTTCATCAAAATAATCAACAAAACTGTCATTCAATTCATTTTTTATTACAAATAATGAAATTATACCAGCGGTTATCAATGAGCTGTAGAAAAGTGGATTTTTGTTTCGGATGACAAAATCAGCCAATTTATTCATGTATGGAGAATCATCAATTGTTTTCGGTTTTACTTTTACTCTCACAGGAAGAATAGCAACCATGGCTGGAAGTGTTATGACAGAAAACAGAAATGCTGCGGTGATACCAACCGATGTGATATTTCCTAAATGATGAAACGGTGGAACATCGCTAAAATTCATGGTGAGGAAACCGACAACTGTTGAAAGACTGGTTAAAAGGACCGGTTGAAAATTGATCCTTACACTGTCTTTAATGGCGTCGTACTTACTCATTCCCCGAGCCATTGATCTCAACATAATTACCAAAATATGGATTGAATCGGCAATTGCCAAAGTCATGATAATTGTTGGTGCCTGAGCGGATGGTGGAGTGATTCCGGTGTTAAACCAACCTGCCATTCCCATAGCAACCATCATTGAGAATACAACAACTCCGATTGTAGCAATAGTACCGCTGACAGATCTTATCGAGAAGAACATTATCAGAAACATCGATAGAAACATCAGGGGGATCAAGGTGGTCATATCTTTTTGGCTGGATTCAGAAAATGAGTTATTCAGCATGGCCAAGCCAGTTGTGTAAATTTTTATACCAGGATACTGTGACTCATATTTTGCTGCTAAATCCCGACAATAATTCACAGCTTCAGGTACCTCGGAAATAGATTTTTGCGGAAAATGAAGTGTGACATTAACAGCACTTACACTTGCACTTTCATTGATTAACCGCTTTACAAGAAATGGTTCCTCAACAGCGATGACTCTGGCATTTTGCATTTCATCAGATGATGCCTGAATGGCATTTTGAATGAGATCTTCAACAATCAAATCATCATCTTCAGCTCTTGTATGTTGAAAATTAGTTATGGCATCTACACGGATCGAGAAAGGAACCTGCCAGGCTTCTTCAGTCAATTTTTCGATAGCATCCAGGGTTTGATTAGTAAATATTTCATCAGTTTCAGATGCGATAACAAACATGATATTATCGCCTTTTGTATATATTTTCTGCATCTCTTCGAACGCTTGCATCTGCGGGTTTTCATCGCTGAAGAAAACACGGTAGTCTGTGTCAATCCTCAGATTTTTAGCACCAATTACAGCAAGTACTGTTAATAGTATACTGGTAATCAAAACCAGCCATTTAAACCGAATTACTTTGTCAACATAGTTCATTATGAACTGTTCAAATCGAGAGTATTCTTTTCCTGTCATTCCTTTTCCTTTCAGGGATTATTATATCTTCTTTGTTAATTGTTATTTTGATTTCATTTAAGGCGGGTTATATCATTTTTGTGAACATTTCGAACTAATTGCCTTCATATTTTTTTTCAATTCTGATGCGAATTCTTCCTTTGTGAGATTCTCTTTGTGTTCAACTTTATTGAGCACATCATTTACCAAATCCAGTAATGATTTTTCAGCGAGTACATTTTTGAACGATGCTTCGGCACTACACAATAATGTTTTGAGGTATCCATGGATGTGTGATCCAAAAGGACATTCCTTGTTTGGTGATGAATAATACATATGGTACAAATTGCCAGGTTCTACAATATCATGAATCATGGCAAGTGTTACAGTAGATGGATCATATTTGAAATAGAATCCACCACTGGGACCAGCTTTGGAATCAACCAATTTTTTTGCTTTCAGCAAACTCAGCAATCTTCGAATAACCACTGGATTTGTATTCAAACCCCTGGCTATGAAATCACTTTTCATAAGTGACTTCTCACCTAAGAGAATTTTTTGACTTGACAAAAGCGTCAGTATATGTACTGCAACCACAAATTTACTACTTGTATTCATTGCACCTCTTTTATTTGTAACTAATTTAGTTACAGTTATAAAAACATAACAAGTACTAATTTAATATAAATCATTTATTATTAATATATTATAGATATATTCCTATGTATATGATTTTATCTTTTTATGATAATCAGGATGGTTCATTGTACCCTAATCAACTATCTGCAGACCTCTAATTAATAAAGTGTTGGACTGATTCCAGACCCAATATGTGCATGTCCGTATTTTACATTTTTACATTCATGGAGATGATAATATGATATATAATAATATATTTATAATTGCTATTGACCAGGTACATTTTATACTCCAAGCAGTTATAAATTACTTTCTCGGTAGTCGACAAAATGCCAGGTATAAATCACCATGGGATTGATTTGGCAATTAGATATAAAAGCGATTGGGTTTTCCCTCAATGTAACAATATTTTGGGAAAATGGTCTGGTATATATTTTACCAAACGCCGTTCAGATACTGAGGATAATTTTTGACCAAATACAGTTTATTGAGGAGAAATGTTGAGACCAACTTTGAATGTAAACCTGATAACCGCGATGATTGATGACTAATAACTCCACCAGAAAACTCTTTATTATATTTACGGCGCTTTATTTTGTACAGGGCATGGGTGAACCGACTGCCGGTCTGTTGTCTCAGCCTATTCGGTCAATGCTCAGAAACTGGGGAAGTAACAGCGCTGAGATTGCCACCTTCATGTTTCTCCTTGGGATTCCCTGGTATATCAAACCATTATTTGGTTTATTGTCTGATTTTATCCCAATCAAAGGACTTCGGCGAAAGAGTTATATGATTCTTTCAAGTTTACTTATGTTTGGCGGATTCCTTGCTGCCACCTTTCTGCCTCTCGTGCCTACAGCAGCAACTCTTATCCTTTTTTTGTTGCTGTTACCCAGCGTTGGAATCGCTTTTAAAGATGTAGTGACCGATGCAACAATGATTGAGGCTGGTCAGCCATTAGGAATTACCGGCAGATTGCAGTCCGCTCAATGGGGTGCCATGTACGGTGCCGGCCTGCTTTGCGGTGTAGGCGGCGGCTGGTTAAGTCAGCACGGGCAGCAGCGACTTGGATTTTTAATTTGTTCATTGCTGGGTTTGGTTGCACTTTATATTGCTATCTTTCACATAAAAGAAAAACCGCGGCCCGAATTGCATCGTGGCCAGTTAAAACGGGCTATAATAGTTCTTGGTGAAGCGGCCAACACTTGTATCGTCATTCTCATTGCCATCTTCTATTTCTTTCTAAGTTTTAATCCATTTTCTGCCGACGTCTTATATGTTCATATGAGTGAGGAGCTGGGGTTTTCGGAACAATTTATCGGTTATACTTACACAATCAGCAGTTTTGCATCGATTATTTCCTGTGTCCTTTATGGTTTATTTGCCAAACGCGTACCACTTCGATTTCTGCTTCACGGCTCGGTGATTTTTATGGTACTCTCAAATCTAGTCTATATAGGATTGGGAACCGAAACATCGGCGGTTATTATCAGCTTTGCCAGCGGTCTCATTTATATGGTCACGAATCTAACTCAATTGGAACTGGCGAGCCGCTACTGTCCTCCTGCTGCTGCTGGCACCGTATTCGCCTTACTCATGTCACTGAGCAACTTCAGCGTTTCACTTTCGAGCATTCTAGGCGGCAGGTTTTACGAATCATGGAAATTCTCATATGGTGCCCATACTTCTTATACAATACTGGTTTTAGTCGGGACTGGGTTTACTGCGCTTTGCTGGTTGCTTGTACTATTTTTTCCCAAAAAGCGTCAGGTATAATGACTTTAGTTTCGCAACCATTTGGCAATTAACATGCCTGGTTTCTTTCAATTTCTTTTTGTTTTGATAAGAAATACCCATTACTACCGTTCAATCTTCTTATTAATAATTAAGCAGATCTCATAATTATTCCTCAAAACATAATATAATAATTTGTAATTTTATTTTCGCTTTTTGCGAAGAATAGATACAATTAAAAGATATGAATATTCAATTAAATTTTAATTAATAATGAACCTGCAGGGACACTTGCAGGTTTTTTGTTTTAAGTGAAATTTTAAGACCATTTAACTGACAGGGAGTAACTATGAAGAATTTAAAAATATTTCTAATTTCATTAGCCATTACCATTGTGATGAATCCTTTTATCTGGGCTGGAATTACCTGGGATGAAATTTATCAATTTGATGGTGCAAGGGTGTACCAGTTGGTTCAATCCTCATCAAATCCATCCACTTTTTATGCAAATGTTCAGGATTGCGGTGTCTGGAAAAGCATTGATGGCGGTATTACTTGGAATTCAACTGGACATGTTAACACCTGGAATGTATCAAAAGGCATGGCTGTTTCTCCCGCTGATGATAATCGCATTATCTTTGCCAGCCAGCCGAACAGCGGTGCCGAGTCCGGATTTTTTCTTTCTACTGATGGAGGACTCTCATGGACAAACCTTGTGGCCCAATTCTCAGGAGAATATCCAACCTGGGTAACTTTCGCAAATTCTGATCCTGATATTGTTTATGCCGGTAGCAATTCAAAAATATACCGATCATCAGATGGTGGAGCAAGTTGGAGCTACCAAAATGAAAATAATCCCCTCAGCAACAATATTAATGATGTAAAAGTGGATTTAAATAATCCAAATCGATTAATTATCGCTGCCCAGGATCAAATGGCCATCAGTAATGATGGTGGGGTATCATGGACTACCGCCCTATTTGACTACGAGATTATTTTTCGCGGTTCTGCCATCGATATTGTAAACGATAATTTTATTGTTGCATCAAATAATCAAGGTATTTTGCTGAGTTATGATAATGGAGAAGTTTGGAGCAGCGCTGCTGTACCGGGACTGGAAACAGATAATGACTATTTACTGCAAAATCCCGGATATTTCAATTTAACTGTAGATCGTTCGAATTTATCGCATATTTTGATGTCATCTTATTATTTTGGGGTTATGGAATCTTACGACGGTGGATATTCCTGGCAATCTTTTAATGATGGACTACCCAGTTATTTTGGGACTCAGGCCGTTTTAAGCGTATCCTCAGAATATTCAAGATTTATTGTCAGCGGTTATGACAGCGGATTATATGTTTCTGAAAATGGCAACAACTGGGATCGTCTAGATGAGGATTTCCATATCGGTGGTGGCAATTTGTATGCTTCCCCACTTGATGAAAGCGTACTTTTTCATATTATTGGTGGCCTGGGTATTTTCCGTTCCATTGATGGGGGTCTTAATTGGGAAAATATCAATAATCAAATAGAAGCATATCACCCATCCGGCTGGAATGTTGCCTTCCATCCCACTGACCCTGGAACAATTTATTTTACCACTACCCGCGGTGTTTTCAGAACATTCGATAATGGTGATAATTGGGAGCGATGCAGTAACGGTCTGAACGATTATGATCCCTTTTGGCAAATCACCATTGACCCTGTGCAGCCTGAGCATATTTATATTTATGGAAACTATGATATATTCCGCACCTCTGATGGCGGAGACTATTGGGAGCTAATTTCTACCGAACCCAATTTGCATAATGCACCAACTATAGATAGTGATCCATTTCTATCTGGCCACATTATTGTATCCGGTGGTCGAAATGGACGAGTATACGAATCATATGATTATGGCGATAGTTGGATAGAAATATTTTACTATCCGGATTTATGGAGAGTATTCAATGATGTAAAATTTGATCCTGAAAATCAGGGAGTCATATATGGTGCATCTTCTGACAATTACTTTGGAATTTGGAGAAGCGTTGACAATGGACAAAATTGGGAGCCGTGGAGCCAAACTTTTCCTGAGATTGGTGTACGTGAAATCTCCTTTTCATCTATCGTTCCAGAAAGGATGTATGCTTTAACAAACCACGGAGGAGTTTATTTGTCAGATGACAGCGGTGTAAATTGGGTTGAAGAAAATAATGGTCTTGAAAATCTTTCTACTTATGACATCCTCAGCATTTCAGATAATGGTTCTGAGCAATTATTCATAAACACCTATACCGGTTTATACACTGCTCCTTCAGCGCTGGTTGGTGATTACAATAATGATTTAATCGTCAACGTCTTGGATATTGTTATGCTGGTCAACGCCATATTAGTGCCCGTTGAATCTTCCGATTATGAATTATGGACCGGTGATTTGAATGGCGATGGTATAATCAATGTCTTAGATATTGTTCTGGTAGTTAATTTGATTATTGGCGGTGATCTATAAATAAAAATATTTGCTTAACAATCCAAGTATTGTAAAAATCTTTATGTCAATTGAGTTCTAAACGTTTTGATCGGTTCGATTTATTGAATATTTATACTTGGGTTTCTGTAGAGAAGATTTATTGATTTTCTGGAAATTTCTTTTGTAAAACACAATTTCTCAATATTGATTAATTTTAGTATCTCGTCCATCGATATTTATGTGGAATTTAATCCACTTATTGTATCATTGGATATTCGTTTGATTAATTGATTTATTAAAAAAGGATTTTTATGGAAAATTCAATCAAACCCGATAAGATATATTTCAAAAAATGTATATTAATATTATCAGTCATTACCGGGTTACTTTTCTTTATCGTCATTTGCTTATCTGTTCTAAATCTTATAATCTCGTCCCCGGAATTATATGCCACACTTCCACTAATTTATTTGATTTGGATCATATCTGTGGTCCTCATGTGGGCAATTTCCGTCCCAATTATAAAATTGTGGATAAAAAACCTTGAGTACGTCATTCGTAATGATCGGATAACCATTCATAAAGGCATCCTCACTAAAACACAACAAAATATACCCTATCGTTCTGTTACAGATTTTGCACTTCAGAGGACATTATTTGATCGTTATCTAGGCATAGGCTCAATAAATATTCAAACAGCAGGGCAATCTCAATCCCCCACCGGTTATGAAGGAAGTTTAGTAGGATTAATAAATTATGATGCGCTGCATGGCCGACTAAAAGAAAAATTAAAAATGCTTCATCCCATTTCAGAAGCTACAACAGTGGCAGAGCCTATAATAAGTTCAAATGAAAATGTGCTCAATGAAATATTATCTGAACTAAAACAAATACATCAGAAACTGTCAAAAAAATAGTTTCAAATAATTGGTGTTAACCCAAAATAGAAACACGGCATCGAGGAATTTCGCTGCCATTGCCATTGGTATTCTGCCAATAAACCTTATCATGATTTGGTACAGATTGACTCAGACTGAGAATTTCAGTACAGTAAATATGATCATTTATCCTCTCCTTTTCGGCGGTGGCAGCATTGTCCTGATTTTATATCTCAACCGTTATCTCCTCAAACAGGATTTTAGATCAACATTCAATGATGTAGAAGGGAGTTTCACAAATGATGTCCTTGTAGGTATCGGATTAACAGTCATCTATTTTGCATTGTTTTTTATTGAAAGATTTACACTGATGCAGTGGATTCCATCAGGCGGACCACCAAATACTGAATTGATCGATACCATTATTGAGATGTCCCATAATCCTCTGTTAATGATTCTGTGGTTCGGTCCGGTTTTATGGATAGGGATCGCCTTGTTTGAGGAAATATCAAGGGTTTTTTTACTCAAGTGTTTGTGGAATATTAGCGAAGATAAATCCTGGCATATCATGGCAATTTTAATCACCTCAATGCTTATTGGAACCGTTCACCTTTATCAGGGTCTGGCAGGAATTATCTCTATCGGTTTAAAAAGCGTTATTATCTGCTTTTACTATTATAAATATCGTCGATTGCTACCTCTTATTATCTCTCATGGATTATATGATGGATTTCAGTTTGCCTACTTCATTATGCAATTTCGATGAGGATATTCAACATCTCATAACAATAAAATGAATCTAAAATTTAAATTGAAAGTTCACCGCCAACATGCTTTTATCGTCACTATTATCCAGGTTTAAGAATTTATAATTGGGAGCGATAGTTAATCCTTTTACCGGATGATAGATCAAACCAATAATCATGTAGATTTCATCGTCATTGTCTTCTTCAATATCTGGATCAAATTTATCAATCCGTAGAAACGTCTGCAAATCATCTGAAACCTCATAATTCCCATAAGTAGATATGATTTGACTATCCACATCGGTACCTCCATCGGTGAATAAATCAAACTCACCTCCTACCCTGAGACCATTTCCAGCAAAACCACCAAATACTGATATCAGGGATTTTGAATCGGAAGTATTCGAATCCACATCATAGCCCTCAAAAGTACAGGAAAGACCAAAATTATGACCATCATTTTTTACAAGTTTCTTTTCACCATAGAATAATTGAATGGAGACTTTTTTATATTTATCTTCTTCCGATTCTTTATATCCACCACCATTGGTGATTAATACACTGTAGTTCAGCTTATTAAAATTTCCGGCATAACCAATCCCCATGTCAGCTGAGCTTGCTAATTTATTTAGGTCAATCGGTGTTTTTTCAATAAATCTATGACCCCATGTTTTTTCCGAGATATTAAATACATTCATTCCCTGTAATCCAATAATGAGATTCCCATTGCCAAATTCCCATTTGACCAAGGCATTTTTTAGAAAGAGATAATTCTTGCCGTCTTCTTTATACCCCATATCTGTCTGGAATTTATATGATATCCCATCAGGTAAACTTTTTTCAAAAGTGAAATAGCTCCTTTTGAATTTGAACTCATTATACCCATCAGATTCGTCTGATAAATCGAATGTGTAATCAAAGAATACCAGACCGCTTAGGGTGGTTTCATTTGATAATCCAATTGATAATAGGCTGATTATGATCAGAATCTTTCTCATTTTTTTCTTTCTGTGTTTAAATTATTTCATCAAATTTATTTTATTAAACTAGGTCATCCTCACTCAAGCTTTTATAGTTAAAAACCATGCAATTCCAATAGTTTTCAACAAAATATTTATGTTATCAAAATACCATACTTAAATTTATGGTCAAATTATTATGAGGATATAACATATGGCAAAAGCTTTTTTAATCACCGGGGCAAGCTCAGGTATTGGGTTTGACATTGTTAAACATTTAGCCAGTTTGAATCACCAGGTTTATGCCACTGCCCGTAAAAAAACCGATTTAGATAATTTAGATAAAATAAAAAATGTTATCCCCCTCGAGCTTGATGTCACCAAACCAGATCAAATACTCAAAGCCCTTTCAATTATAAAATCTAATAACAGCAGCTTGTATGGCCTGGTGAATAATGCCGGGCTCGGCGGTATTGGTGGATTTACGACCTGGAATGAAGAAGAACTCCAACAAATATTTGATGTCAATGTTTATGGACCATGGCGGATGACGAATGCCCTGATTGGGCTTCTGATAAAATCACAGGGGCGAATTGTCAATATCGGCTCACAGGGAGGTATGATTACCGATAAATTTTTTGGTCCTTATACCATGACCAAACATGCCTTAGAGGCATATACTGCAGCTTTAAGGTTGGAGTTGGAAGCACATCATGTCAAGGTGAGTATTGTACAGCCAGGTGGTATCGAGACGGATATCGTTTCAAACTCGATGCCTGGAATAATCCGACGGTTTAAAAGGGCAATATCACCATTTAAAGAAGAAGCAGATCAGGTATTAGAATCCTTTCAGGAACCGCTATCTCCTCCAGATGATGAACAGGAATCCAAATCAAATCGAAAACCATCATCTGTAAAAATTGTTACAGATGCCGTTCATCATGCCTTGTTTTCAGATTATCCAAAACCCTGTTATCTGGTGGGTACAAAATGGGAAGGTGACCGGGTTATAAATGGATTATTAAAGAAGATTGTACTTGAGAATGATAATCCCAAGCATAATTATTCAAGGGATGAGCTCATCATGATGCTTGACAAACATTTGAGTGCCCATCCCTCTAATTAATAAAAAAAGGATTTTGAATTTATTGTACTTTTTTTAGTCTGTTTTACCCATTTAATGCACGGGGAAACAGGATATTATTTTCAAGATGAATATGCTGATGCAGAGATTCCTCAAATGCTTCCAATCCACTCCATAGAGCTCTCCAGGTATTACAGGCTTCATCTGGTATCTGGTAATTATTGGTCAATTGACGCATTCTCTTTAAAGCTGCTCCAGCCGAATCATGCTCCATCTGCATAACATGAACAGGACCCATAGCCATACTACCATTACCGCCCTTTATCATCGGAAACAAGATCTGCTCTTCTTTCAACATATGAGCATCCAATTCGTTCTTGAGATCCACATAAGTCTGTTTAAGTTCTGCAAACATCTTGGGATTCTTATCTCCATGCACATCATGAACTTTTCGCACCATAAATTCTAATCTGGGTAATTCTTCATCCAAAGGTCTGTGGTAGATTTTGAGAATATGGTCTATTAAATCTGGAAGTGATTCTTTATCCCATTGTGTGTCATTATCACTGGTGGTGCTTAATTCGTTTTGAATTTCTGCGAGAATTGTATCAGTATTAAGACCTGCCTGCTCACAAACATTCTTCAGGGAATTGCCGCCACCGCAGCAAAAATCGATATTATGACGTGAAAATACTCTTGTTGCCAGAGGGTGATCTGTAGCTATTTGTCCTACACTTGATTCTAAATTAATTGACATAACTTTCCTTTTATTTTAATTTCTATATGATGATTTAATCCAACTGATCAGGGGATGTTATCAATCTTTCCAAAGCCAACAAGGCCTGATCAAATTCTGTTTTTGAGTAGCTTTCGCCACTACTAATTCCATGTATTCCAATAATGGTATGGGTTGTGCCTACTACGGGGATAAGTAGGTTTTTTGCTTCAATATCTGTGCGGATAATTCCAGACGCCATGCCCTCTTTCAGTAAATCGAGAATATAATTTTTTGATTTAATGGTCATCTCCTTGAGGGAGACAACTGAATCTTCCGGTAAGATTAATAAGGATTGTTCGGATCGTAAGAGCCAGGCTAAACCAGGTGAAGCGTCAAATAGCATTACCCTGTTTGTTATTAAAGTTTTGAGACGTTCTAATGGTGGTAAAGATGTATCCGGGAATGTCTCTTCAATTTTTGTGATGCAATAGATGACCACTTGCCTGAAAATATTCTCGAGAGAGCTGAAATGTCTGAATATAGCTCCAGAAGAGATACCCACTTCTGCGGCAATACTATTGGTTTTCAGTGAAGAGAATCCCTGTTCACCAATAATTTTTAATACTGCCTGTATAATTTCAACCTGTCTTTCAGCAGATGTCTTTCTTTTGACTTGATCCATGCTAATAATGTAAGTAAATACTTACTTACATGTATAATGTTATTTCAAATTAATTTGTCCATTATTAATGGCTGCTATTATCCCTTTTCCAAATACCGCTGAGTAAAATAGCTCTCTTCTACACCCTGGTTTATCTGCATCTCCTTAAATATCAATTCGGTTTGGTGACCGGATTTGATATTTTCCATGATTATATGGTGTGCCCGCCATTTATCCGTATTTGCCAGCTTTGATATCTCACTATTTCGCATAACCTTTATCAATTCATTCTTTTTATTATAAAAATTGACTTGAATCTGTAAAAAATGATCCTTGCTGATCCACATTTTTGTAAATCCATATTCTGTTTCATTTAGTATTTTTTCACTGGTTGCACGACTCTCAATAATATAACAGTCGATGCTGTTTATAATTTGTTCGCCAAAAAGATTGTATGTGTAATCATCCAGATCATTTCTCTCAATGTCTTCATAGGTAAAATCAGATCCCATGAAATTATCCGATTTCTGATTTGATGAAATTCGACGCACCCGTTTTGTCGCCGGCAGATATAACCACTGATTATCCTGATCCATTTCTTCAACGGTAAGAAGCCCAACCCCCCTGACATTTGCCGGAGCAGTAAACTTGATTATTGATTTTTCCAAACCATTGTCATCGGTCTGTGAATACTGAATAACCGTACGAGATCGTACTTTGCCTTTTTTGTTGATGAGTTTCATGGTGAATTCACCCATTGAATCTCGTGAATCCGTCTGAGCATCATTTCTTTCCATAATTTCTATTGCAGTCATGTTTTGGCCCCATATCGCTGAAAATGCGAATATGATTAAAATAAATATTTTGGATATTGTCATTATTGATTTCCTGTTTTTGATTTCAATTTCATTTGCTTACGTAAATTTTTAATTGTTCCTATAACCATTTATTTTTATGCGGCATCCACAACGCCATCGTTTTTTAGTAAGTTCTGTATGAAAATATCTGATGTATCATTCTTACCGTTGGGACTTTGCATGATGAACTTGGGTTTTAAAGTGGTAATCAGTGGAGGTAAAAGAATGAGAGAGCCAAATCCACTGGTAATCATCGTCAGGGAGACTAACCAGCCAAAGTTTTGGATTGGTGTAAAACCTGAAAATAATAACACCGAAAATCCCAAAATATTGGATATCATATCAAAAATAATTGCTTTCCCAGCGGTGGACATCGTTACTGAACCGGCAGTAGTTAAGTCATTGGAGATTTGATATTCATCTTTATATCGGCTTATAAAATGGATCGAGAAATCCACACCCACCCCAACTGCAATTGCCGTGACTATTGCCGTGCCCATCTCTAACCTAATGCCCATGTAACCCATCAGTCCAAATGTAATTAATGATGATATTGTCAACGGTACAATGCTGAGCAATCCGGCGCTTAATGACTTGAATACAAAGGCACAGAACAAAAACACAATCAATAATGCCAGAATTACATTTTGGACCTGACCCACAACGATATACTGGATTAATGCCAGCCAAATCATCACCGATCCGCCATATTCAATTGTGACATTCGCAGGAAAATTCTCCTTCCCCCAGGATGTCAAACTCGCGAGTAATTCCAAATGTCTTTCCTGATCGGATGTTTGAATCATAACACGAATCTTTGCCCTTTGATAGTCATAATCGACGATATCCTCAAAATCACCAGGATCACCAGACATGGAATACAAGAGCAGGTACTGTGAAATCAACTCCTGTGAGTCAGGGATGCGGTCATAGGCAATGTCACCATTATTCATCACCACATTTATACGGCGAATTATATCAGCAAATGAATCAGTATATCCAACATCAGGAAGCGATTCGGCATACTCCTGGAAGTTTGCGATAGATTTTAGTAAATCCGGCTCGGTTATATCATCTTGCTCAATCCCTGAAATCATAATATTGAAATAACGGGAACCACCCAAATTATCATTGTAGGCATCAAAGATTTCATGAATGCGATGATCACCGGGAAACATTGATACATAATCTGAACCAAATTTTACTTTTGTAATTCCAACAAACGAAATTATCACAATCAGCAGAGTTACCAATTTGACCCATTTCACTTTGCGTGTAGAAATAGTATTTATTACAGAAAGAAATGTATCCCAAATTTTTTCAAGTCCTTCGCCAAAACCATTTGATATTTCTTTTGGTTTTCTGAGCAGTACAAGAATTGCCGGTGGGATAACCAGGGTGATTACCAGGGCCGAGAGTATGCCAATAGAGGTAATGATGCCGAATTCACGGAGTGAGGTTACTTTAAAAACTGCAAGTGTTGCTGATCCTGCCGCAGATGTGAGACCGGTTAGAATAATTGGTGGACCCATATTCATTATTGTCGATTTTACGGCCGAGATCCTGTCCATCGTTTTAACATCATCAAAATAGCGATGCATCAGATGGATACCGTACGAACTGGCGATGGCAATCATGACCATAGGCACTGCATTTGAGACGACTGTCAAACCAAAACCGGCATGTCCTGCAAAACCCATCGCCCAAACGATACTGGTAACGGCCACTGTGAAAGGAAGAAATACCCCCCTCATTTTACCAAAGGAAAGAAAAAAACCAATCATTATAAACAGGATTGCAATAGGCATGAGCGTCGAAACATCCGCTTCGATGCCATTATCTACTTCAGCCGACATCACCGCCGGTCCATTTGGATAAAATTTCTCTGGACCCGAATATTTTTCAAGAATACGATATACTTCATTGTAAACAACTTGATTATCCACGCTCCTCTCCATATTTGCCAGAATCAAGGAGGCATTAAAATCTTCAGAAACGAGTTTTCCATAAAATAATGGATTGGATTTGACTTTGGCAATTAATTCAGAAATTTCTTCATTTGATGCTGGAATATCCTCCATCAGATCCCCTACCTCAAGACCCCAATCATTTCCTTCAATAGTTGTGAGTGTGGACAGACTGGTAACCTGATCTTGAATGACACCGTCAATCTGCAGAATTTCTTCTGAGATGAGCTGGATTTTCTGTAATGTGGATGGTGCAAAAATATTTTCTGAGATAACTGCGATCATCAAAATATCTTTCTCGCCGAATATCTCTTCAAGAAGATCATTTGTTTTGACAATTGCATCATTGGCGGGTAAATCAGAATCATAACTGTCTCTGATTTCTAATTTTGACATACCCAGTCCGATGAGAACTGTCAGGAAAAACATGGTTACCAGGATGAGTCTGGGAAACCGGATCAGTATATCAGTAAATAATTTCAATAAAATTTCCTTTCAAACAGTACTTTCAGTTAATTAATGACTATCAGTCACTAACAGGGACAAAAAAATACTCCTTCGAGTATAATCATGTCATTTATAATTTTTATTTCAAACTTGAGATAATTTTATCCATGGTAAAATCTAATAGTTCTTTTGTATTGAATTCTTTCATGAATTCATGATGTTTTTCGGCAGCAATTGTAAAAACTCCATTTGCAGCTGCCCAGACAAATAGAGTGGCCTGCCAGCTATCTTTGATTGTGAATTCGCCTTGCTCAACACCTTCATTTAAAATTGACTCAATTAAATTCAGAGATCGTCCAGCTTCAAACATACAGTTTGACTGTATATCCTGATCGACTTTGTCATCAGAAAATTCGCCATGCTGCAGCAAAAACAGAATCTTAAAATATTGCGGATATTCATCATAAAAACGATAGTAGGCGTTTCCAATACTTCGAAGTTTGTCTTCGGCTTTCATATCCTGGGAGATAGACTCGAGCATCATATTTGTAAAAATTTCGGTTCCTTCAGATAAAAGGGACACATAGAGTTCGTCTTTGCTTTTAAAATATAGATAAAGAGTGCCTTTGCTGAGTTCAGCTTTATCGGCAATCTCATCCATGGTAGACCCTTCTAATCCTTTGGCAAAAAATATTTCCCTCGCTGAGGATAGAATCTCCATCCGCCGTTGTTCTTTTTCTCTTTGTCTTCTTTCTGTTGTACCCATAAGTTTTAAATCGTTAAATGACTGACAGTCATATGATGACTAATATTACAGTTAATATGTATTTCTGTCCAAGATTTATTTCTTTAAAACTCATTATTACCCTATTCCATTCGCTATACTGACAGTATAACTTGCTCTATTCACGTTATTTATTAAATTTGGCTTTCTCACGTAGGTCATTTCACGATAAATTTTTGACTATTTTTTAAGAAGAATTAAGAAAAGATATATGAATAATCAGCAAAAATATTTCGAGAGAATTCTCTTCTACCTTGGACTCTTTGGCATTCTGGTGACTGTCCATCTCTATATTATGAATGAGCGGGGGTTTGACCGGGGCTGTATGGGTTTTACCACCTCTGAAGCTGTTGAGGAAGCCTTTGATTGCGAATCAGTACTGGATAGTGAGGGTGGGAATCTATTTGGTATTTCAAATGTATATCTCGGTATGGCATATTATATATTTTTTGTCGTCCTGCAAATCTTCATTTACCGATTAAGGAAACATGTCAAATCGCTTCGATTAATCCGCCTTCTGTTTATAACCTTTGGGCTTTTTTATTCTATCCACCTGGTTTATTATCAAAAGACTGTATTGGATGAATATTGTGCCCTCTGCTTATTGTCAGCAGTAACCGTATTTTCGATGAGTATTGTGCAGATTATCTATTTCTCAAAATATAAAATTTCAAAAATTTTTGGAAAACCCTCAAATCAATTTGTCTTTTACCCAATATTGATCGTCATTTCAATCGCCAGTGTAGATTTCTTATATTTTCAGTCGCTGGCAATCAATAAAATTATTGAAGAAACACCATCCGCCTTTGAAACAAATAACCAGCAGGATCCCTCGACAAAACCAACGACCTTGAAGTCCATTGAAGATAACAACATTAACGATTGCAGGTATAATTCCAAAAAACCGGTGATTTCAAATTATCTATCACTGGTGAATGAATTTGATGTGCGAATTGGTAATCCGGGGGCTCCCAATGTCATATTGGAATTTTTTGATCCCAACTGTAGCCATTGCGCCAAACTCAGTCGTGTGATTGATGATGTTATGGATGCTTTTGGTGACGATGCTTATTTTGTATTTAAACCGATACCGCTGTGGAAATATTCCATCATACAAATTCAGGCATTATATATTGCTGCTGAACAAGAGTTATTCTTTGAAATGCTGGAGCATCAATTTGCCATGCAGAAACCAAAAAAAGGATTATCCCTAAATCAATTAAAACAGATCGCCAGAAATATTGGCATGGATGAAGTTGCAATGGCACAGCGCATTCAGAATGATGAGTATCGAAGATATATTATGGATGAACATAAAAAATCTCGTGATGCCGGAATAAAAAGTGCCCCCACCCTATTAATAAATGGAAAAACAGTATCATCCAAATCTCGAACATTTGAATGTATAAGTGAGTTTTTAGATTAATTAGAAGGGATTATTCATCCCGCATTTTTAGACTTCCATCTAAATAAACTGATGGTAATTTGGATAGTCCAAAAGAGATTTTAAACAGGTTTCCAAAACTTTTCATAATTGGAATAAATCTTTCAATCGAATCCCCCACTTCCCTGATATGGGCAAGTTCCTCCCACTTCGCCGTACTCGCCTGATCCATCATTGACACCAAACTCCTGGCGGATGTCAAAATGGATATGCAATACTTGGATTCTCCCGAATGGGTATGATAGTTGAGAATGATTTCCTGGCCGGCATTTTTAGCGTCTTTTATTTTTTTACTATAACTCGGATTTGATGTTAAGTGATAGAGGCACTTTTCTATTACATCAATTTCACTTTGGGAAATATTTTTTTCTGTCATTAATCTTTGTTAAATATCTTTCTTGGAATTCGTGGTTTTTTACTCAGTTTCACATCAGGGTGACATGATATGCATTTTATTTCGTAAGAATTGATCCCTGAAATATTCTTCATTTGTTCAAATTTCTCTGTTTCCTCATGGGTAATATGAAATGTTTCAATCTGGAGTGTATTTAAGGAAAATCCCGATATAGTGCTGTTCTCCAGATATACAGTGTGAAATATAAGCTTATGCATTTCGCCATGTACGCTATCCCAGACAGCGATATTATCTGAATAATAATCTACATCAGATTTATCAGGCGGGAGATAACAATTGGTGATGGATAAAATAAATAGGGCAAGGATGATTGTGATTAAAAACTTTCTATTCTTCATAAAACCTCCGGATTACTGATGTCAAATTTACAATAATTAAAATTGTATTCGAGATGAAATGATGCATTTATTCTGTATCCAGGACGATAGTTTTAAAATAATTTATAGTTGAGTTTAGTCCATCATCAAGATTGACTTGGGGATGCCACTTTAAAATGGTTTCTGCCAGAGTTATATCCGGTCGCCTTTGCAAAGGATCATCTGTTGGCAGTGGTTTATATACCAGCTTTGAGTCTGAAGCTGTAATTTGGATAATCCGATTTGCCAATTCAAGCATGGTGATTTCATGTGGATTACCAAGATTTACCGGACCGGTGCAATCATCTTCAGACCCCATCAATAATATTAAACCTCGCACCATATCATTAACATAACAAAATGATCTGGATTGAGAGCCCTTCCCATAAATAGTTATTGGCTCATTCAATAATGCCTGAACAATAAAATTGGAAATGACCCGGCCATCATCCGGCAGCATCGTTGGACCATATGTATTAAATATTCGGGCAACTTTAATTTTCACACCATATTGGCGATAATAATCAAAAAACAAGGTTTCGGCACAGCGTTTTCCTTCATCATAACAGGATCTCGGTCCAATGGGATTTACATTGCCCCAGTAGGATTCCGCTTGCGGATTTACCCTGGGATCTCCATATACCTCACTGGTGGATGCCTGTAGTATTTTGATGTCATGACGCGTGGCAATATCCAACATATTTATCGCCCCGTGAACAGAGGTTTTTGTCGTCTGAACCGGATCATAACGATATTGGATTGGAGACGCCGGGCAGGCCAGATTGTAAATCTCATCTACTTCCACTGATAATGGGACTGTGATGTCATGACGGAGAACTTCAAAATTTTTATTGTCCAATAAATGGATAATATTGGCTTTTCGACCAGTAAAATAATTATCCACACAAAGAACTTCATTCCCCATACCAAGAAGCTTTTCACATAAATGAGAGCCAAGAAATCCGGCACCGCCAGTGACCATGATTCGTTTATTCAATTACAACGGTTCCAAAATATCAATTATTACCACAGTGATCATGGTGAAATTTAAACCATCCGATATCAGATTGAAAACATTACACCCTGAAAGAAAAACTCAAATACTTATTCATTCCGGTTGCAAAATAGTCAATAAATAAATCATTATCAAAACATATCAATTAATCTGATTTTTTTGGATACTTCAAAGTGATAATTTTACCCGTTAAAAAATAGAACCAAATTGTAAAAACAATTTTCAGGATCCTAAAATGAAAACACAACCCGTCAAAATCGCCATATTTATTATTTTAATCCAGATATCATTTTCAGAAACCATTTATATACCAACTGATTACCCAACAATTCAAGATGGTATTACCGCCTCAGCAGATTTTGATACCATAATGGTTTCTCCGGGAGAATATTTTGAAAACATCAATTTTCTTGGAAAACAAATTGTCGTCGCATCACATTTTATTGAAAATGATGACCCGGGATTTATTGAATCCACCATCATAAATGGCGGGGCTCTTGCCAGTGTGGTTACCTTTGATTCTGGTGAGACTCATTTCGCTCACTTACTCGGATTCACCATCACCAATGGTATGGGTAATGATGTGGTCTGGGAATTTACCGGTGGCGGCATAACCTGCAAAAATGGCTCGTCACCCCTGCTGAAGAATCTCATCGTTTCTGATAATAATTCACTTGGCGGTGGTGGCATTTATATACAGGATTCATCACCGGATATCCAATACTGCAAAATTCTAAATAACAATTCTGAAAGTACTGCTGGCGGCATATACTGCTGGGAATCAAATCTGACAATTTCATATACTGAAATATCCTACAACTTTGCCGGTTGGCTAGCCGGCGGTTTATTTGGTGGAAGTAATTCTGTTCTGAATGTTTCAAATCTTACGGTTATAGGTAATATATCTAATGATCTGAGCGGCGGTGGCATATATACCAATAACTCCAGCGCTTTTATCGTCAATACCATCGCCCGGGAAAATCAACCGGATGAAATCGCTTCATACAATGATTTGGGTATGTATGCATTGGAAATAGATTATTCGAATGTACTCAATGGCGAAGATGGTGTGGTACCCTGGTTAAATGTTGATTTTGTTTGGGGCAGCCATAATCAACAGGATCACCCATTATTTGTTGATATGCATCTGCAGGATTTCCACCTCCTACCTGAAAGTCCATGTATTGATGCAGGAGATCCCAACTCGCCACTTGATCCGGATGAGAGCATAACCGATATAGGGGCATATTACTTTCCTCAGGGGATAGAGGGAAATCCTGGAGATTTAAATTCTGATGGACAAGTAAATGTCTTGGATATTGTCCGCCTGGTGAATATCATTCTAGGCGATCCTGCCAGTGATTACGAGTTATGGGCTGGCGATATAAATATGGATGGCGATCTCAATGTTTTGGATATTGTACAGATTATTAATATCATTATTGGATAATTTCAAAATTGCTGAAAATCAAATCTCAATAAAAGCATCATTCATGCAGTAATTTTTTTCTTTCAGAATTCTATATTATTCTGATAATATATAGGCGTTAGAAAATTACAATTTGTCGTCATTTGACCGTATTGCCGCGACAATAAAGAAAAGGGCTAAAAAGGGATTAATAAACCGACTTTAGCGTCGGTTTTTTTTATGAAAAAAAATATCACATCTATATTAAAAAATCGAATCGTCGTCATGGATGGAGCCATGGGCACAATGATTCAATCCTATAATCTCAGCGAGTCAGATTTTCGGGGTGATGTATTTTCCGAATGGACTCAGCCACTCAAAGGAAACAACGATCTTCTCTCTATTACGCGACCGGATATTATTCAAGATATCCATGAAATTTATCTTGATGCTGGTGCCGATATCATCACTACCAATACGTTTAATGCCAATGGTATTTCTCAATCCGATTATGGCATGGGCGAACATGTCTATGATATGAATCTTGAGTCAGCCCGTATCGCCCGCAGGGCCGCTGATAAATTCACAAAACTTAATCCGCTTAAACCGCGCTTTGTTCTTGGAGATTTAGGTCCAACAAATCAAACTTGCTCCATGTCACCAGATGTATCTGATCCTTCCTATCGGGCAGTAGATTATGAAACCATGTCTGCGGCATATGAAGAACAAGTACGAGCATTTATGAAGGGCGGTGTGGATATTCTCATTGTTGAGACAGTCTTTGATACATTGAATTGTAAAGCAGCATTATTTGCCATCCAAACCGTTTTTGATGATTTGGATACACATATTCCGGTGATGGTATCCGGTACAATTACCGATAAGAGTGGGCGAATTCTATCCGGACAAACTATCGAAGCGTTCTGGTATTCTGTTCGACATTTACCCCTATTATCCATTGGACTAAATTGTGCTTTTGGAGCCCAGGCACTCCGCCCATACATCCAATCTCTTTCAGATATTGCTGATGTGAATATCAGTATTCATCCCAATGCCGGATTGCCAGATGAACTGGGAAATTATCAAGAATCTCCACAATATACTGCTGATATCCTTGCAGAACTTGCCTCTGAAGGTCTTGTCAATATTATCGGGGGATGTTGTGGTACCACTCCTGAGCATATTCGATGCATGACCGATAAAATGCAGGAATTGAAACCGCGTATCATACCGAATATCCCCATTCATACTCGTCTTGCCGGTTTGGAGCCACTGGATATCAGACCTGAATCATTGTTTTCCAATGTGGGAGAACGGACCAATGTGGCTGGATCACTTAAATTTAAAAAATTGATTAAAAATGAAGAGTATGAAGCGGCTCTTGAAGTAGCTCGTCAGCAAGTAAATAACGGCGCTCAGATTATCGATGTCAATATGGATGAAAGTCTGCTGGATTCGGAACAAGCGATGAAAATCTTTCTCCGCTGTATCTCAGTGGAACCGGATATTTCAAGAGTCCCTGTGATGATTGATTCATCCAAATGGTCGGTTATCGAAACCGGACTAAAATGCATCCAGGGAAAACCAATCGTAAATTCGCTTAGTCTGAAGGAAGGTGAAGAAATATTCATCCAGCAGGCAAAAATCGTTAAAAAATATGGCGCTGCCATCATTGTCATGGCTTTTGATGAAAAGGGACAGGCAGATACTTTGGAGAAGCGAGTCCAAATCTGTAGCAGGGCCTATGAGCTATTAACTACAAAAGCTGGAATTCCCCCGGCAGATATTATTTTTGATCCCAATATTTTTGCCATTGCCACTGGCATGCCCGAGCATAATTCGTATGCTGCCGATTATATACATGCTGTCAAACAATTGAAGAAACGCTATCCCAATTCCCTTGTCAGTGGTGGTGTTTCCAATGTTTCGTTTTCTTTTCGTGGCAATAATGCCCTGCGGGAATCCATTCACAGCGTATTTCTGTATCATGCTATCAAAGCCGGGATGGATATGGGCATCGTCAATTCTGGACAATTGGCAATTTATGAGGATATCCCCAAAGAACTTCGAATTGCAATAGAAAATGTGATTCTCAATCGATCGGCAGATTCAGCTGATCATCTTATCTCACTGGCCGTCAATTATACTGTTGATCCTCGGAAAAAAGATCAAATAGCTCCGGATGAATGGCGAATGCAACCGGTACTGCAGCGGATCATTCATTCCATGGTAAATGGATTGGATCATCATATCCAGGACGATTTGGAGGAAATCCGCCCGGATTTTACCACAACCCTGGATATTGTTGAAGGACCACTGATGGATGGCATGAAAAAGGTTGGTGAATTGTTTGGGGCAGGAAAAATGTTTTTACCACAGGTGGTTAAATCTGCCCGAGTCATGAAAAAAGCGGTGGCCCATTTGGAGCCGTATTTGGTTGCCGAAAAATCAGGATCAAAACCCGTCAAAGGAAAAATTGTCATGGCAACGGTAAAGGGTGACGTCCATGATATCGGTAAAAATATTGTCTCTGTCGTTCTTGAATGTAATAATTATCAGATTATTGATCTCGGTGTTATGGTGAGTGCCGACAGGATTATTGATGCAGCGATTGAAGAAGAAGCAGACATGATTGGACTATCAGGTCTTATCACGCCTTCTCTTGATGAAATGATCCATGTTGCAGGGGAAATGGAACGGAGACAATTAGACATACCAATTCTCATTGGTGGTGCCACCACATCCCGACTGCACACTGCCATAAAAATAAATGACAATTATCATGGTCCGGTAATTCATGTGACAGATGCCAGTCAGGCAGTGCCGATAGTCAATCAATTGGTAGATCCAAAAAAATCGCCAGAATTGATCAAAACCACATCCAAAAAATATGCTCAACTTCGTGATCAATGGCAAAAACGGAATAAATCATATTCTATGTTATCCTATGCTGAGGCAAAACGAAATGCATATCAGATAGAAGAATCTGGCTATATCCCATTCACACCAAGATCACCTGGGATAACCACTATTTTGGATTATCCATTAGACGAATTGATCGATTATATTGACTGGACACCATTCTTTCATACCTGGGATATAAAAGGTAAATACCCTGAAATATTAAACGGGGAAAATTCAGAGTCCGTTAGAACATTATTTAAAGATGGAAAAAAAATGCTTGAGAGAGTCATCTCTGAGAATTTGCTTACAGCTAAAGCTGTCTTTGGTTTATTTCCTGCCTCCAGAGATGGCGATGATATAAGAATTTATCATCATGAATCGGGACAGCAAAAAGTTAAAATCCATAATCTACGACAACAAATAAAAAAAACTGCCGGGAAACCAAATTATTGCCTGTCTGATTTTATCTATCCATCAGCGTCAGAGATACCGGACTATATAGGTGCCTTTGCTGTTACTGCTGGTATTGGATTAGATGAAATTTCCAATCGTTTCAAGGATGAACTGGATGATTACCAATCCATATTAATCCAATCAATTTCGGATAGGCTGGCAGAAGCATTGGCTGAGAAACTCCACGAGGATGTGAGAACTAACTATTGGGGTTATGGTGAACACGAAAATCTCAATTATTCTGATTTACTCCGTGAATCCTATTCAGGCATTCGTCCGGCACCAGGATATCCGGCCAATCCAGATCATTCTGAGAAGACAATACTTTTTGATCTTCTGGAGATTAATGACGATCCCCATATTACTTTGACAGAGAGTTTTGCATTGCATCCCGCCTCATCTGTTTGTGGTTGGTATTATGCGCATCCGGATTCAAAATATTTTAATGTGGGTAAAATATCTACAGAGCAGTCAAATGATTATGGCAGCCGAAAGGGTCTTGATCAGAAAACTGTTAATCAACTATTACAAACAATATTGGCAGGTGAATGATAACAGGAAAAAATAATGAAAATAATTGAACATCTCGAAAATGATCACAAACCCTTGTTCAGCTTTGAGATTATTCCACCTCAACGGGGAAAAAGCGTCAGTGAAATCATTGATATCGTCAAACAGTTAAAACCGTATAATCCGCCATTTATAGATGTTACCAGTCATTCCGGTGAAGCCAGTTATGATGAGCTGCCGGATGGCAATGTAAAGAGACGGATTCGTCGAAAAAGACCGGGTACTATCAGTATTTGTGGTATTATCCAAAATCGATTTAAGATCGATACGGTGGCGCATATTCTCTGTCGGGGATTTACACGCGAAGAAACGGAAGATGCCCTCATCGAATTAAATTATCTTGGTATTGAAAATGTTCTTGCTGTGCGTGGAGATGAAGTTAATTACAAAAAAATGTATAGCAAAGATCGCTCTGTTAATGAATATGCCATTGATCTGGTTAAACAGATAAATGATTTAAACCAGGGTAAATATTTAGATGATATTATCAGTGCCGACCCAATTGATATGAGTATTGGTGTTGGAGGATATCCAGAAAAACATTTTGAATCACCAAATCTGAAAACAGATATTCAATATTTAAAGCAAAAAGTTGATGCCGGGGCCGATTATATTGTCACCCAGATGTTTTTTGACAATTCAGTGTTTTTTGAGTTTGTTAAATCCTGCCGGGATGCCGGGATTACGGTGCCAATTGTTCCAGGTATAAAAATATTAAATAAAGTGTCACAGCTTAGTTTTATTCCAAAAAACTTTTTTGTCAATATCCCGGAAACATTAGTGGAAGAAATGATGGAGAATAAAAAACATGTCCGGGAAATCGGCACCAATTGGAGCTACAAACAATGCGAAGAGTTGTTAAACCATGGTATTGAATACATTCATTTTTATATCATGAATGATACGATGGCAGTGACACAAGTAATGGACAAATTAAGAAAATAATGCCTCAACGGCTGGGTGATGAACCCATATTAATAAATACAATAAACAGGAATGAAAAATGAACAATAAATACTTATTTACCTCCGAGTCAGTTACTGAAGGACATCCGGACAAAATGTGTGATAAAATCTCAGATGCGATTCTTGATGATATAATCTCCAAGGATAAAAAGGCGCATGTTGCCTGCGAGTCATTGACCACTACCGGACTTGTATTGGTTTCAGGAGAGATAACAACAGATTGTTATAGTGACATCCCCCGTGTTGTTAGGGATACACTCAAGGAAATCGGTTATACAAATCCTGATTATGGTTTAGATTCACAGGATTGTGCCGTATTGACCTCTATACATGAACAGAGTAATGAAATTGCCCAGGGCGTCAATGAAGGTGAAGGATTTTTTGATGAACAGGGTGCCGGTGATCAGGGTATCATGTTTGGATATGCCTCTGATGAAACAGATACGCTCATGCCCCTGCCCATTTACATGGCGCATCGATTGACAGAAAAACTGGCTGCCGTGAGAAAAGAAGGTGTATTGCCATGGGTGCGTCCCGATGGAAAATCGCAGGTCACTGTTGAATATGTCAATGGCGTACCAACAAGTATCGACAAAGTTGTCCTCGCTGTCCACCATGACCCTGGAGCAGAAGAATTTATGCGCGATGTTTTGCGGGATGAAGTAATCAAACCGGTATTGGGAAAATGGGATGGTGACCATACTGAGTATCTCATCAATACGACAGGAATATTTGTCAAAGGCGGTCCTGAAGCAGATACGGGATTAACCGGCCGAAAAATTATTGTGGACACCTACGGTGGTATGGGTCGACATGGTGGTGGTGCCTTTAGTGGAAAAGATCCCAGCAAAGTGGATCGTTCAGCATCGTATATGGCTCGTTATATTGCCAAAAATATTGTTGCTTCCGGGATTGCTAAAAAATGCGAAGTCCAGTTGGCTTACACAATTGGCAAAGCAGAACCGGTTTCAGTGTTTGTAGATACATTCGGTACTGGCAAAGACTTGGATTATGAAAAACTTGTGAGAGATGTATTTCCACTCACACCAAAAGAAATTATCTCACATTTAGATCTTATTCGACCTATCTATACCGAGACTGCTGCCTATGGTCATTTTGGTAGAGAACTACCAAATTTTACCTGGGAATATAGAGATAAAGTAGACGCTATATTATCACATATCGGTTAATTAATAGGATAAATTGTTGGGGTAGTTTTATCTGATAGTATGATTAGATTATGCCCACAAAATTTGAGGAAATAATGAGTAATACATTAACGAAAACAAAAACAGATTATAAAGTTGCGGATATAACATTAGCCGATTTTGGCAGGAAAGAGATTTTATTGGCCGAGGCAGAAATGCCGGGATTAATGTCGGTTCGTAAAAAATATGGCCCAACAAAACCACTAAAAGGAGCCCGGATTACCGGCTGCATCCATATGACAATCCAAACAGCGGTTCTTATCGAAACACTTGTTGAATTGGGTGCAGATGTGAGATGGTCATCCTGTAATATCTATTCCACTCAGGATCATGCTGCTGCCGCCATTGCCGAGTTAGGTTATCCTGTTTTTGCCTGGAAAGGTGAGAGCGAAGAAGAATACTGGTGGTGCATTGAAAAGACCCTGGATTTTGGTAATGGACTTGGTCCCAATATTCTCCTGGACGATGGTGGCGACTTAACAAAAGTGATTCTCGAAGAACATCCGGAAATGATAGCCGATATTAAAGGTGTTTCAGAAGAAACAACCACCGGTGTGCACAGATTATATCAACTTATGGAAGCCGGTGAATTGCCATTCCCTGCCATTAATGTAAATGATTCGGTAACAAAGTCAAAATTTGATAATAAATATGGCTGTCGGGAATCATTAGCTGATGGTTTAAAAAGAGCAACGGATATCATGTTAGCTGGAAAGACCATTGTTGTTTGCGGATTTGGTGATGTTGGCAAAGGATGCGCTCAATCCATGCTGGGTTATGGTGCCCGTGTTGTGGTTACTGAGATCGACCCAATCAATGCACTGCAGGCTGCCATGGAAGGATACCAGGTATTGACCATGGACGATGTAGCTGAGACGGGAGATATTTTTGTCACTGCCTCAGGATGTAAAGATGTTATCACCCGTGATCATATGAACCATATGAAGAATAATGCCATCCTCTGCAATATTGGTCATTTTGATCATGAAATTGATGTGGCGTCATTGGATAATGATCCGCAAGTCAAAGAATTCAGTATCAAACCACAGGTAGATAGATTTCAGTTTCCAGATGGAAAATCCATAATCCTTCTTTCACGTGGACGATTAGTAAATCTCGGTAATGCTACAGGACATCCATCATTTGTTATGTCCAATTCATTTACCAATCAGGTATTGGCGCAGATGTCTCTGTGGGAAGGTACAGCAGGCGAAGGAGTAACGGTATTGCCAAAACATCTTGATGAAGAAGTTGCCAGATTACACCTGGATCACCTTGGTGCTAAATTAACCAAACTTACTGATGATCAAGCTGAGTATTTAGGACTTCCAAAAGAAGGTCCGTATAAACCGGATTTCTATCGATATTAGGTTTCCTGTAAATTGTCTGAATCACCGATGAGACGGATTTAAGGATTACACGGATTGGAAGCATTGTATCACAATCATCATTTCGACTACGCTCAATAACCGCTTGATTGTGCTCTTAATAATTTAAATCACTCTGCTTGTTAGATTACAAAAGGACGCTTAGGCGTCCTTTTTTTATTGGTGGGCTTTTCTTTTTGTCTGAATCACTGATGAAACTGATTCTAGGATTTCACCGATTAGGAGCATTGTATCACAATCATCTTGATTGTGCTCTTAATATGACCTCACCTCCGCCTACGGCGGACAGGCCGACCCTCTCCTCATAGGAGAGGGAGCTATAGAAAAGATTCATTTGCAGCGAATCAATAAAAAGTGATCTTCTTTGGAATCCATCATCAATCCGCGCTATTGAGTTCATGGTTCGTTGATGGATAATTTTGAACTATTTTGATATGAAAATATCATGCCCAAAAATGATTAACCCCGCAATTTATTGCGGGGTTAGAAGTATCATGCCATTGGGCTTTAGCCCAACATAATAATTTGATCGTAGTAATTGGCTGT
>JABHXA010000014.1 GCA_018657495.1 Fidelibacterota bacterium | reverse complement strand
GATTGATTTGGGAGAGTCCATGGAGTTCCGGTAGGATATTCACAACATTCTTCGCCGCAGTCTATTGAAGCATTTTGATCATAATTGAGTGCTTCAGGATCCATGCAACCAACGCATTCGTCATTACCGCCACATACACCGCAATCATCCATATCGGCATTATCATTGGATGAATCATCATCACATACACCACAATCATCTTCATAGGCTGAGCCACCGCAAACATCTTCACAGTCAACAACAGCGTCACCGCCACATTCACCAAAACAGTCATCATAAAGACAACTGCCGTCTTCGATATTTGCATCAGGATTATAATTACATGCAGAGTCATCGGTACATCCTTCAAGACCAGTATTGGCATCAAGATTGTCGACAAATATCTGGGCTAAATTACCAAAACCAAGACCGGGATTTGCCCCGCTGGCAACGGCATCTAAATAGCTACCTGATGAATTGTCCCAAACCACAAATGAAGGTTCGACCCCATCAGCCATATAACCACTGGAATATTCAAAAGTATCATCGCCCATGACGACAACCATGCTGTATGCACCAGTCCACTGGACAAAACCGACACAGACGTCTCCATTAAAGGCACCTATCCAATCATCATTGGTAAGTCCTTCGCCATCAATAGCGGCATCGGCAAAAAAGTAAAAAGCCTGAGATGTGGATTGATTGACCTGAAATAATTCAGGTGGATCCTGTGCCAGACCAGTTGACCATAATAAAGCAATGATAAGAATGCTTAGTTTTCTCATGGTGATTTCTCTCCCTTATAGTTTGGTTAATTTCTAGAAATTTTGTTGAAAGCGTACAATTTGATCAATAGAAAATGGCGGTTAACAGTCATAACCGTGTAAATATTGCGTCATTTTGATTCAAAATAATAATCAGAATCCACGTAGTAATGAAAGGAATATTCATAGTCTTCAGCCAATTATTTATATAGTAGATATGCAATATAATTCAATTTTAATAAACTGTTATACAATGTGAATAAAAAAGTTAATGGAGAAAATATCTTTTCGGACTGGTGATGTTTCTAAAATGACGTAGTAAAACTAAATTATGAAACATTAAAAAACCATGAATGAGGGTACGATTAATTTAGCATAAATCCGTGAGTGATAAAAATGTTTTCAGTAAAATTGGCTTAAAAAAATTATTTATAAAGCAGATTGTTTTTAAAGTGAATAAAAAATACCTCAATAAAATTGATGATTCAGAAGTTAATATCGAGAGTTTTTATATGCCTGGTAGAAAACTGCCCAGACAATCTCCAGGTTTACCAATTAATAATTAGTCCCGGCAAAGCAATATTTAGACTTTTATCTTATATCCCCGGCTAAACATGATTGAAGCGACAAATGTAAATGTTATCGCAAAAGCTGAACTGATAAGCAATGATAGAAGAGGCGACGTATCATAGATTCCGAGGGTAGCATATCGCATGCCGTTTATCATCCAGTATAATGGATTTACCTGGGAAATTCCACGCCAGAATTCAGGCAGCATATCGATAGAATAAAAAACACCGCCTAGGAAAGTCAACGGCATGAATATGAAATTTGTAAATACCGATATCTGATCCCAGTTCTCTGCAGTTATACCAATGATTACACCAAGAGCTGCAAATGTCCAGGATACCGTAATTATATAGAGGAATGTCATTGGCCATGAATTGACATTTAAATCGGTAAGCATCATACCTATTAACAATACAAGAATACCGTTGAGTGAACCACGGACGGCACCACCGAGAATATAACTGGTACTTAATTCCAAACCACTGAGTGGAGTAACGAGGATATCATCGATGAATCTCAAAAATTTTGATTGTATCATGCTCGATGAAGAATTCTGATAGGCGTTATTTATTACCGACATCATTGCCAGACCAGGGATAATATAACTGATATAGCTCACATCTTTGATGGGACCTATTCTAGACCCTAATGATTGCCCAAAGACCATTATATATAGTCCAGAAGAAATGACACTTGGTACCAGCGTTTGTTTATACAGGGCAAGAAATCTAAAAACTTCGCGGCGGACAAGTGTCAAAAAACCAATATTAAACATTGATAGACTTTCCAGTTAGTTTTATAAATACTTCCTCAAGACTGCTTTTTTTAACGACCACTTCTAATACCTGGACCTGTAATTTTGATAATTGATTTAACAACACCGGCATATCCATATCCGGAGTTTTTGTTTGGATGTGAAGCTGATTATTGACAACCGTATAATCCCAATTATCCAATGTTTTTTTTGTATCCCATTCATTTACCCTTACACATATCATGTTCTTTCCCATCTTTCTGATGAGATCTGGTGGATTTCCCTCAATTACTATTTCCCCCTGATCAATGATGGCCACAGTATCACATAATTTTTCTGCCTCTTCGATATAATGAGTGGTCAGGAGAATGGTCTTTCCTTCTTTATTTATTTTCGTGAGATAGTCCCACATCATATGACGCAATTCGATATCGACACCAGCTGTTGGTTCGTCAAGAATAATTATGGGTGGATCATGAACAAGGGCTTTGGCAATTTGGACCCGCCTTTTCATACCGCCTGAAAGCTGTCGCATTTTGACATTAATTTTGGATTCCAGGCCAAATTGTTTTAGCAATTCCATGGCGCGATCGCGCGCATCTTTACGCTTGATTCCATAATATCCAGCCTGAAGCATGAGCAATTCATCTAATGGAAAAAAGGGATCAAAATTTAGTTCCTGCGGCGAAACGCCAACCAAAGATCGGGATTTCTTATACTGTTTCACCACATCATAACCAAGGATAGATGCCGAACCGGATGTGATATTTACCAGTCCTGTAAGGATGCCAATGGTGGTGGTTTTACCGGCGCCATTTGGTCCGAGCAAACCATAAAAAGATCCTTTTGGAATACGCAGATCTATCCCTTTGAGAGCCTGGAAAGTACCGTAATTTTTTGAAAGATTATCCGTTGTAATAGCATATTCCATCAAGTTTTATCTTCCCTGTTTTACCTTTTTACCATTACTGAAATGTTCTCAATATGGGGTGTATGCGGGAACATATCCACTGGTCGGCATCTGAGTAATATGTATTTCTCGGCGCATAATAATTGTAAGTCCCGCGCCTGAGTTGAGGGGTTACATGAGACATACACAATACGGTCTGGGGCCATTTCCATCACGTCAGTAACTGTACGTGGATGCATCCCAGATCTTGGGGGGTCAATTACCAGGACATCAGGGTTTGGCAATGAATGAACATCGGCATAATTATTAAAATAGGTCATGAGATCACCTTTGAAAAAACGAATATTCTCAATATCATTTTTCATGGCATTCTCGCGGGCATTCATTACTGACGAATTGACCAACTCAATGCCAATAACTTCCTTTGCAGATTCGGCAAGAAATATACCGATGGTACCCGTACCGCAATATAAATCATATACCGTTTCGGAGCCAGTCAATTCACAATCCTCCAGGATCATTTCATATAGTTTTTCTGCTTGAATTGGATTGGTTTGAAAGAATGAATTGGCTGAAATCTCAAACTGATAACGGCCAATGGATTCAGTAATAAATGGTTTACCAAAAAGCACGATCTCTTTTTCACCCTGAGATGTACCGCCCTTTCTTGTATTAATATTATTTATAATACTGGTTATGGAGGGATATTTCTCCATCAGAATATCAACAATGGGGTCCAACAGTACAGGCTCTTCACTCGATGTGACCATGTTGACCATAATTTCACCACTGCTAAATGAATTCCTGATTATCAGGTATCTGAGGAATCCTGTATGCTTTAAGATATCATAAGGTTCGATTTTATTTTCATAAGCAGTATGTTTTACAATTTGCAGGATAGCGCTGCATTCAGATTCCTGCAGGTGACATTCATCGATATTGAGAATTTTGTCAAATTTCCCTGGGGTGTGCTGACCCAAAACAAAATCCCTTGGAAGGTCTTCATCGAGTTCAGTGATAAATCGCCTGTTTGAAAATGTATATTCCATCTTATTTCGATAGTGAAATTTTCTATCACAGCCAACAATTGTCGCTATCTCAGCATTTTCAAAACGTCCCAATCTTCTCATCACGTCTGCAACCTGTGATTGTTTTTGAATGAGTTGTTGAGGATAATCCAGATTTTGAAATGTACAGCCGCCGCAATATTTAAAATGATCACATCGTATTGGAACAGAAAATGGGGATTCTTCGATAATGACTGTTACTCTTGCCTCCAGGTAGTTTTTCTTTCGTTTTATAACCATGGCAGTCACTTCCTGACCGGGCAGAGAATTTTTTACAAATATAACATGACCATCGATTCTGGCCACTCCCATGCCACCAAAGGCAAGAGATTCGATTTTGAGATTTAGGGTTTGTCCCTTTTTTGGTTTAATAGTTTCCATAATTAAGCGCCAATATTACAGTGATTGCTAAGTCAATAAATACGAATTACAAATTAATTCGCATAGATGATTTAGAATAAGGTGTGAACAGTAAAATTATTTTATAAATTTGCACTCGTATTTGAGATAGAATTAAATTTGATTCATCACAACACGCATCAAGTATGCAATTCCATTTATAATTAATTGGCAGCAAATATTAAAACAAATAATAAAATAAATGATAAAGGAAATAGAGCTATTTCGATCGATCTGTTTTGGCATTTGATCGATATCGGCGTTTCTCTGACCTCTGAGAGAAATACAACAAAACTGTTGGATAGGATTCTTAGCGAAGCTCAATCCATTACCAATGCAGACGGCGGAACCTTATATTTGGTGAATGGTGATGACAAAGAATCTACACTTGATTATATTATTTTGAAGACCGCTTCATTAAATTTTGAAATGGGAGGAACGTCCGGTAAGAAAGTTTTAATTCCCGGATTGCAGTTATATGATCAAGAAACGGGTGAACCAAACCATAACTCTGTTGCAACTCATGTGATGTTATCTGGTGAATCAGTAAATATAGAAGATGCATATGATGTGAAGGATTTTGATTTTTCCGGGGCAAAGAATTTTGATAAAAATAATAACTATCGGTCAAAATCATTTTTATGTGTGCCGCTCAAGAACTATGAAGCTGATGTCATTGGTGTTATACAGCTTATAAATGCAACAAATCCTGACACCGGTAATACCATTTCATTTGCAAAGGAAATTGAACCCATTATACAAACTTTATGCTCATTTGCTGCCATATCATTGGATAATCAGCGACTGATACAAAGCCATAAAGATCTATTTGATTCCATCGTAAAAGTAATAGCCCAAGCTATTGACGCAAAATCGCATTTTACATCCGGGCATTGCATTCGGGTGCCTGAACTTACTGAGATGATTGCCGATGTTGCTACCAAAAGCCGCATGAATACCTTTAAAGATTTTGCACTTGACGAAAATCAATGGTTTGAACTGAGAATTGCTGCCTGGCTTCATGATTGTGGAAAACTGTCAACCCCGGATCATATCCTTGATAAGGAAACTAAACTGCAAACCATCCGAGATGGAATCGATAATATTAAATCCCGCTTTGAGATATTACTCAGGGATGCAGAAATTAATTATCTAAAGAATATAATAGGGAATCCAGCTGAGAACAAAAAACATATGCAGGAATACGAGCATCTCAATCTTAAAATTATCGATGATCTGAATTTTATTATAAAATGTAATCCCGGTGGTGAATTTATGAACCAGAAAGATAAAGAACGGGTGAAGGAAATTGGTAAAATAAAATGGTGTGATTCAAACGGCACCCTGCAGGAATTGCTCAGTGAAGAAGATGTTTATAATCTTTCAATTGAAAGAGGTACACTTAACAAGGAAGAACGTCAACGGATTAATGATCATATCGTCGTAACAATTGACATGTTAAATTCCCTGCCATTCCCCAAAAATATGAAAGACGTACCTGAAATTGCTGGCGGCCATCATGAAAAAATGAATGGAACCGGTTATCCTGCAGGTCTAAAAGGTGAAGAAATGTCAATACCTGCGAGAATCATGGCGCTGGCTGATATCTTTGAAGCCTTAACTGCTCAGGATCGTCCCTACAAAGACCCAATGCCTTTGAGTACTGCGTTTAGTATTATCCGCGGTATGGCAGGTGATCACCTGGATCCTAATATTGTTAAATTGTTTTTAAAAAGCGGAGTATGGAAAGTATACTCTGAAAAATATTTATTACAAGAACAAATCGATGTGGCCGACATATCTGAATATATCAAGGGGCTTTAAAAAAATAAGTTCGATTAAAGGAAATAAAATATGGAAATATTATATAATCTAATGGCGTTGGTAACGGTGTTAACAATCAAGCATTTTTTAGCTGATTTTACACCGCTTCAAACTCATTATATGTTAGCGAATAAGGGTAAATATGGTCATTGGGGCGGAATCTCACATTCTGGAATCCACGCCCTATTGTCTTTTGTTGTACTATTCGTGTCTACTGAAATGAGTTTTGATATTTTACGGACCATTCTATATTTGTCTGTTGGGGAATTTCTGGTGCATTATCATATGGACTGGTTCAAGGAAAATTATAACCGAATAAATGGATGGAAATCAACTGATTATCAATTCTGGATTTTATTTGGCGTTGATCAGCTTGTTCACCATTTAACTTATGTTGCAATGATTTTAATTTATGCATCTCAAATCCTCCATCTCCATTAGAAGAATATTCTAATTAATATAGCCCTATAATTTTCAAGGAATTAATATGAGAAATCTTATCCCAAAATTTGTAGTTGACCAGTATTTAAATAATGAAAATTCAGGCGAATTTGAGGCTTGTTCAATTTTTATTGATATTTCAGGTTTCACCCAAACAACTGAAGCATTAATGAAACATGGTAAAGAAGGTGCTGAAGTTCTTTCAGATACACTTGAATTTCTTTTTTCAACCGCAGTTGATTCTATTTATTCACATGATGGTTTTATCACTCGATATGCTGGAGACGCATTTACTGCATTACTGCCTATTGGCGATAAAGACCCCGTCGAAGTTGCAAAACTGGTATTAAAGTCAGCCAATGTTATCCAGGATTTCTTCAGTGTAAATAAAATATTTAAATCAAAATATGGTGATTTCCCATTTGCCGTAAAAGTCGGATTATCCTATGGTATGGTAGATTGGGGTATTGTGGGAAATGATGATTCCAAAGCCTATTACTTTAAAGGATATGCTGTCGATAATTGCGCTTTTGCTGAGCATTTCTGTGATCAGGGTGATATTGTTGCCGATGAAAACATACTCAACTTATTTCGTGATAAAATCGCCAAAAGTGCACAGAAAAATGATTCCGGGACAATATTCCATCAGATTTTGGAAACAAAGGATTATGAGACACCTGAAAAACCCGCCGTCGCGCCCGTTTTATCCGAGGAGGCTGCTGCCGTATTTGCCGGTCACAATGAACTCAATTTCCCGGCAGGAGAGTTCAGAGATGCGGTATCTGTATTTATTTCATTTGAATCTGTACCTGATTTGGATACCTTTATTAATGTAGTCATTGATAAACAGGAGGCTTATGGCGGAAGTCATCCGCATCTTGATTTTGGTGATAAAAGCGGTAATGTGCTGGTATTTTTTGGTGCACCAATATCTTATGAGAATAATCTCGATCGAGCTTTAAAATTCATCCTTGGGATAAGAGATGAGATGGATCCATCAGTAAAACTTCGTGCCGGTATTTGCCAGGGAATTCTGTATGCTGGATACAATGGCACGGAATTAAGACAGGAATTTACCTGCCTGGGGAATACGGTAAATCAGTCTGCCCGTTATATGATGAAAGCTGGGTGGGGAGAACTATTTGTCAGTGAAGACATATCAAAAAACAGCTCATTTGTATTTAATTATGTTGATGATTTTGAGTTTAAAGGACGTGCCGGCACTATACCAACGTATAAACTAGAGGATGAAGTAGAAGAGCAGACCACAGTTTTTATCGGTGAGCATCTTGGCAGAGATAACGAGATAAAACGGTTAACAAATTATCTGGCCCCTCTCCATAAGTCAAAGTTTGGCGGAATAGTTTATATCGACGGGAATGCCGGCGTTGGAAAAAGCCGTTTAATTCATGAATTGAAGAGAACCCTGAATCAAGATGAATTCTCTATCTTCCGCATGCGATGTGATGGTATTCTTCAAAAAAGCTTTAACCCGATTATTTATTTTATCGATAGTTATTTTAACCAATCCAAAGATATGTCTGCTGAGCAGAATAAAACAAATTTTGAGCTAAAACTGAATGAGCTTGTCGATCTTACTACCGATGAAGAAATCAGCAATGAACTGATAAGAACCAAATCATTCCTTGGTGCATTATTGAATATCCATTGGCCAAATTCTTTATATGAATCACTGGAAGCTCAGATTCGCTATGAAAATACATTATATGCTATAAAAAACCTGATAAAAGCAGAAAGTTTGCTGAAACCGGTTGTTATTGAATTAGAAGATTGCCACTGGGTAGATACTGATACCTTAAACTTATTGCATGTATTAAGCAGGAATGTTGAAAATTATCCTATTATTATTATTTCACCATGTCGATTTAATGATGATGATACAAATTTCTCATTTGAACTTGAAGGGATAAAGGAAAGTCGCATTACCTTAGAATCCCTTGATAAAAAAATCTCAAAGAAACTCATTGAAAATCATCTAAAATGCGACGATCTACCAAAAAACACATTGAATATTATCTATCAAAAAAGTGACGGTAACCCTTTTTATATCGAGCAATTACTGTTATATCTGGTAGATAATAAATGTTTTGATGAAAAATTTAATATCAATGCTGATAATATTGAAATGCCATCCGGTATCAATGCAATCATTGTTGCTAGAATTGACCGGCTTACCCGAAAATTAAAACATATCGTAAAAACTGCTTCTACACTTGGGCGCGAATTTGCTGTGAAAATCCTCTCGGCAATGTTAAAAAACCAGCCTCTGGGAGAGCAACTTTCCGAAGGAGAAATAGAGACAATTTGGTTTCATGTTTCCACCATGGATTATGTGTTTAAAAATGCATTGATTCGTGATGTCATTTATGAAATGCAGCTAAAAAAACATCTGCGAATTTTGCATGCCCTTGCCGGTGAAACGATGGAGTCACTCTATAAAGATCAGCTTGAGATGTATTACTCAGATTTGGCAAATCATTATGAAAAAGCCGAAGTTGAGGATAAAGCACTTGAATATCTGGAAAAAGCCGGTAATTATGCCCGGGAAAATTACCAGAATTCTGAAGCCATCACATATTACGATCGTATCCTGACGTATTTTGATTGGGTTCAGGTTTATGCTGATACACCAAAATCTAAATCAGCACAAACTCCGGTAAAAGAGGATGACCTTGAGGGAATCCAGAAATTTGTCGATATCAGTTTACAAAAAGCCGGAATTCTCCAACTTGTCGGTAAATGGGATGAATCAGTAGAACTCTGTAATCGTCTCAGCATATTGTCTGGTATTATCAAAGATGATTTTCGTCAGGCAAAAACTGAACTCGATCTCGGTAAACTTATGTATGTGAAGGGAAATTATGAGTCTGCTATGACCCATTTTGAACATTCACTTCATCTCACGGAAAATCAAAATGATGACAAGAATATTGCTACTGTTGTAGCTAATATGGGTCTTGTCTTCTGGAGATTAGGTAAAAATGAAGACGCTTTAATTAATTTTGAGAGAATGAAAAAGATAGCAGAAAAACAGAGTGACATGGCTGGTGTGGCCAAAGCTGTTGGAAATATCGGATTAATATACCAGACGCAGAGAAATTACTCAAAAGCAATGATATATTATAAACAGCAACTCGAAATAGATGAGAAAATTGATGATAAACTTGGTATATCTGTTGCAACAGCTCTCATTGGAACGGCTCATTATTATATGGGTGATCTTGAAAAAGCAAAAGAGTTTTTTGATAAACGTGTTAAACTATCTGAAGAATTGGGTGACAAAAAAGGCGTATCGGATTCAATTGGCAATATTGGTAATATATATCAAAGAATGGGTGATTACCCAAAAGCATTGGAATGTTCAGAGAAACAATTGCAATTATCACAGGAATTGGGTGACAAACGCGGAATTGGAACATCCAGTAATTTTATTGGCGGTGTATATCGGTTAATGGGTGAAATAGAAAAAAGTATTCCATACTTTAAAACCGCTTTTGATATATCCAAATCTCTTGGAAATAAGCAGGGTCTTGCCAGTGCAGCAGGTAGACTGGGGGATTTATATGTTGAAATAGAACAATATAATTCAGCAATGAAATATTATGATAAAGCCATTAAGGTGTCAAAAGATATGAAATTAGACTCATTCTCATGGGCACAGATGTATCATAAGGCTGAGCTACTTTTCCTTTTAGATAAATTTGATGAAGCAAATGAACTGAATGAGTTTGTATTGGATAAGAAGGAAAATGCCGGTATTCCTGAAAAAGTATTTGAAGGTAGAATGCTCAGAGGTAAAATTGAGTTTCATCAGGGTAAAGAGGGTCCTGATAACTACCTGTTTAAGATGCTGGATGATACTGAAAGCGCTTCGGAAAAAGCCGATCTTCATTTTGAACTGTTCAAATTGATAAAAACTAAAACTCATCAGAAACCGGCAATGGAATTCTATGAACAGTTGAAGGCCAAGGAACCGAATAAAGCCTGGTATGAACTTGATAAACGACTGGATATTTTAAAGGGTAAGGCCTAGATCCGAAAGAGAATTATGCAGACATCGGTCGTCCTGCGTAAGAATTAATTAGGTGGCGATTTTATATTCTATTTTTAATCCCGGTTTATTAAAGGGATAAATATTTTAATCTTTTAATATGATTTATTCAACTACGTCCACCAGTTTTTGCAATTCACCTGACTGAAGCATTTCAATTGCAATATCTGATCCACCAATCAGTTTACCGTTGATATACAATTGCGGTGAGGTTGGCCACCCATATATTTCCTTGAGCTCCATGGCAAATCTTGGATGATCCTGCAAAATATTTACATCTTTATATTCAACCTGCAATCGGTCCATAACCTGAACCATTCGTGCTGAAAATCCACATGCCGGACGCTGTGATGTTCCCTTCATAAAAACAGCGACTTTATTATTCTCAACTGTTTCTCTTATCATTTTATCATGTATCATTTATTGTTCCTATTTCAAATTTTTAAAGACGTTTTAATTGTGACGGCATGGATAAAGCCGCCATTCATTTGCATAAGTTCCTCAATTGCTTCATGAATCATTTTATGTTGATCCAATAGGCTCTTATCCTTAAATAATCTAGATTTTACGTTGATCTCAATGTGAGAACCGCTTCTGCCGGTTGGTGCATAATGTTCAGGTAAATCAGATAATCCATTAATCATGATTTGAGAATCAGGGAATCGATCATCAAGTTTTATCTTTAAGTTGTTTAATTTAGCCATTTTAATTTATTATTATATTTAAGTAATAACTTTATATTGATGTAAGTATGTGATAAAATTACGGTAATAAATATATCGAATAAAATAATTTTTATCGACTATTGATTGTGAACTTGAATTGATCAGGTTTTAAAAACAGTCCGAAATGACTGATGTCGGTGATTATAAAGGTTTAATTTTATATTTTGTCACAATTTTAAAATATATAGAATTGACAAATTTTAAGGGGGTAGGCAGATGCCATGCCTTCAAACATGGGCTAGATAAATGTAATTAATCTATCTGTCTTTTACTTTCCTGCCTCTAGGGGCAAGCTACTCTCTACTTTCCACTTTCCTTCCTCCGGCAGGCAGGCCTTCCTCCGGCAGGCAGGCCCTCCTTCTTCGGCGGGCTAGCTACTTTATACTTTTCACTTTCTACTCACAATGAATATCATCAATAATACCAACGATGATTGATCTGAGGGGGGCCATGCTGTCACCGACAATTTGACGGGCGGAATTTCCTTCATCGATGAGAAGAACCGTTTCTCCGGCACCGGCATCTACGGTATCAATTGCAATAACATATTCTCCTGTTGGTTCACCTTTTTTATCAAGGTAATCGACAACCAGTAATCTTTTGCCTTCATAAAATTGATGATTAATTGTCGAATGAATAGCGCCGCTGACTTTCCCGATTATCACGTTATTTTACCTCTTCAATTCGCTGATTTTCATCCATTTTAATTAGATTGACATCGTCTACAATACCGATGACGGCATGATCCACAGGTACAAACCAGGGATCACAGGCCAAGGCAGCCTCACGTGAGCTTTCATAATATACCAGCTCGTCTTTGCCACACATCCTTATTGGATCTACTGCAATGAAAGGATTGCCTTTCTTCTGGCATAATTTGTCAAGGGGCTGCACTATAAGCATTGGCATACCCTCTAGACCTTTGTACACGACGCATGGTGTAAGAGTCCCCATAATTCTACCCAGATGCATTATAGTTCTCCGCCTTTTAAATTCATTAATGAATTTTTTGAAAATGTTGTTGAATGTTCTACCTGATCCTTCATTTCACTGGCGATTCTTGGAATTACAATATCACTCAACCAGTATCCAGAATCGGCAACCGTGCTTTTTGATATTTCAACGGCAGTCTCCACTTCTTCGGTAGCACCGGAAAAAATGGCAATGCCTTTACCGCCAATATCATCAGCTGACCGTAATTCAACAAGCTGGATATTCGTTCCTTTAAGAGCGGAGTCTGCTGCATATACAATAGATGAGATTGTCGAAGTCTCAATGATCCCCATAGCCTCGCCAATACATTTACGCCGTTCGCCTAAAATAGAATCATGGACCTGCGAATGTATAAAAGGAAGATAAATATGATCAATTAAAAAACCACTGGCAACAGTAAGTCCTTTATTATATGACTCTTCAACTGATGCAACTGAACCGCCAATGAATATAACAAATTTTCCGTTATGGACTGTTCCTGATTTCAAAATGGTTATCGGTGAATTCTTTACCATGCTGTCAGCGGTGGCTATTCCCGTTGGGATACTGGAAATCTCAAGAATTGCTATTGCCGGATACTGTCTCATCTATATGATCCTGAAGTGATCCACCAGAACACAGCGTCTCTCGCGTGTAAAACTGATAGGATGGGTTAATCCTTCTCCAGTAGGACTGGCAATTGTAAATGAACAATATCCTTCTCCACCATATCCAAGCCCTGCAACTGATGAACCATTTTTTACAAAAATACTGCAATTCATCACCCTGGCCATGCGGCTGAGATTATCCAGATTCTTTGAATGCATCATGGCAGTATGTCTAAAACCATGTTCAGCATCCCTGGCAGCATCAATAGCTTGATCCACATTTGGCATCCTCACTAAAGGCATCACCGGCAGCATCTGTTCTGTCCAAACAAGTGGATGTCCTATCTCTACCGGAGCAATTGCAAGTTTGACAGAATCGTCAACATGTTTGCCAATTTTCTGCAATATTTCCTGTATTGGTTTACCGATATAAGATTTATTGATTTTCCCCGGTTTTCGTGATCCTAGTATTTCGTCAAATATAACTTTATCCAGTTGCTCTATTTCATATGTCTTGAGGACAACGGCATTATGTCGCTGAAAAGCTGAAAGAAGTTGATCTGCAACGGATTCCACCACAAAGACCTCTTTTTCAAGAACGCAAATGATGTTGTTATCCATGGAAGCGCCATTGACAATACTCTTGGCAGCTTTTTCAATATCAGCAGTTTCATCCACAACAACCGGCGGATTGCCAGGTCCGGCACAAATGGCTCTCTTTCCACTGGTCATAGCCGCCTTCACAACCGCTGCACCACCGGTCACCACCAATAGATTTATCCCTGGATGTGTCATTAATTCCTGTGCACTTTGAATCGTCGGTTCTATAACTGTTGTTACCAGATTCTCTGGTCCACCAGCCTGAATAATTGCTTTGTTCAGGAGCTCAATATTATAGATACTCACATTTTTTGCCGTTGGATGCACGTTGAATACCACAGAATTGCCGGCAGCCAACATGCCGATAGTATTACAGATAATTGTCGAAGTGGGATTTGTGCATGGAGTGATGGATCCGATAACCCCATAGGGAGCCCGTTCCATTAATGTCAGACCCCGGTCACCGGAAACTGCTTCCGGTCTGAGCACTTCAGTCCCCGGAGTTTTTTCTGTGACCAATTTGTTTTTGATAATCTTATCCTGAAACCGGCCCAGACCTGTTTCTTCGTATGCCTTCCTGGCCAGAATTTCAGCATTGTCCATCATCCAGCTTCGAATATTCAAAATGATTCTTTCCCTTTGAGCAAGGGAAAGCTCCATCAATTGAACTTGAGCCTTCTGAGCAGCCTTTACTGCTGAATTGATGCTGGAAAATACGCCGACTGAGGCATTTGGTCTACTTGAGTCCTCATAAATCACAGATGGATTATTTTGAGAACCAGATTTATCAAAACGCATATTACTCACAACCTGGTTTGCAATTAATCTCACCTGATCAGCTGTTAGTGAAGCCATTGTATTCCTCCATTCTGAACATCCAATAAATTATCCATTGATACAGATTTAGTCATTCACACCTTTTTTATATCGGGTTTCATAATTGACTTCCCAACTGTCAACAATTGCCATGATTACTGCATCGCAGGGCTTTTTATCGGTTATTTCGGTCTGCCGTCCTGAACTTCCTGAGGCATAGAGAACCATTTCACCAACACCGGCGCTCACCGCATCAACCGCAACAATAGAACCATCGATGTCATTTCCATCAAGATCTACTTTTTGCAGAATCAGAAATTTCAATCCTTCCAGGCTTTGCTCTTTTTGTGTGGACACAACTGTGCCCACCACTTTAGCAAGATTCATTTTGAAATCCGATTATTTGTATTTTTTCATATCAGCTTTTCCCTCAGTTGTTCTACCTAATGGTAAAACTGCATCCACGTTTGGATGAGGTCGGGCAATAATATGAACGGCAACAATTTCACCAACCCTGGAGGCACCGGCTTTTCCGGCATCACATGCTGCTTTCACAGCTGCCACATCACCACGGATACATACAGTCACATATCCACCGCCTGTTTTTTCATAAGACACTAATTCTACTTTTGCAGCTTTGACCATTGCGTCAGCTGCTTCTACTACTGCAGGATATCCCCGCGTTTCTAACATTCCTAATGCTTCTGCCATTTTACTAGCCTTCCTTTTTATTTAGTTTTTTCTTTTCCGGTTACTTCTTCTATTGACCTTACTGCGGCCCGCCAGCCTACTTCCATATCCTGTTCTTCACCACCAAGATAAATCCGTCCAAAACTTCCAAAAGTTCTCACATCAAGGATATTGATATTCGCTGCTTTTTCAGCTTCATTAGCGGCCAGCGCCGCATAGGCTGCCGGCTGTACTTCCATAATAAACATGGACTGCCCCGGTAATATCATATTACCATAACGCATCCTGTTAATCAACTGTGTTTGATGATCGTCAATTCTTCGTATTACCTGCTTGGAAAATATTTTTGGTTTCCAGCGGTCTTCTTCTTTTAACTCCAGAGATTCTAAAATAGCTGCACCTGCCTGTCTCACATCAGCTTGAGATTCTGAATGAACCTCCAACATGCCATATAATCTTTCTACAATCTGCATTCCCGGGGTGACATTCGTAGATTTTAAGGCAATATCCGTCACCCGGTTAATCTCAATCCCAGGACTGATTTCGATATACAATGAAGCCATTCCAGCTATTGGTAAAAATCCCTTGGCAATCGTTCCCAGATATGCTGCATACTGGGGCTGTAAATTGTCCAAAAATGCATAAGCTCTTAAATCAACCACTATTATTTCTCCTTTAGATTCTTAATTTTAATTCGAATATGTTACTGATTTGGATTCTTGCAGAATCCGAATTCCAGCACTTGCGCCCAGTCGGGTAGCACCGGCATCAATCATTTTTTTTGCGTCATCATAGTTGGATATTCCACCTGCTGCTTTAACACCAATACCGGACGATCTAACAATACTGCTCATTAATGCCACATCTTCAATTGTTGCACCTTTTGGTCCAAATCCTGTCGATGTTTTTACATAATTTGCTTTGGCTTTTTTGGATAATTGACAGGCTCGAACCTTTTCATCTTCGGTGAGATAGGTGGTTTCAATGATGACTTTGCTCACCGCACTGCCGTCTTCACATGCTTCGCATACTTTACGAATGTCCCGGTAGACTAAATCATCTTCACCACTCTTTAAGGCACCAATATTGATAACCATATCAATCTCCTCAGCGCCATCACGAATCGCCTGACGTGTTTCCATGGCTTTGATTTCAGGGGTGTGGGCACCGGAAGGAAATCCAACAACCGTACACACTTTTACCTTGGAACCGGCAAGTTCTTTTGCCGCAAGTTTCACATAACTGGGACTAACACAAACTGAGGCAAAACTGTATTCCTTTGCTTCACTGCAAATTCTTTTAATATCATCTGATTTTGTTGCCGGTTTCAAAATAGTGTGATCGATACATTGGGCGATGTCTTCCGGCACACATTCACAGCCTGAACTATCATGATAACCAATTCTCTGTACACCCATATCAAGGAATTGCCGGATGGTCTCCGGCTTTTTATCCAGGCAAACGCCACATTTGCATATCATATCTGACTTGCATGTATTTTGTTCAGCATGAGAAATATTTGTGGAATCAGACTGGAGTAATTCGCCAACCACTTGAGCTATATTTTGGATGTCTTCTGTTGAAAGATTTTCGTTTGATAATTGAATATGATCCTCTGTGGATACAATTTTTTGTGAATTACTACTGCTGTCAAGGTTGTTTATCATATCGACTCTTTTCTGATGCCGTGGTACAGAACATTCTTTGGTGAGAAATACACGAGCCACCTGTTGGGCAAGTTCCGATCCGATGAGCCCTGCCCCCATAGTGAGAACGTTGGCATCATTATGTTCACGAGCATTCCCAGCCGTTGATAAATCATAACATAACGCTGCCCGGACTCCAGGGAGTTTATTTGCCACCATTGCGGAACCGATTCCTGCACCATCGATCATAATACCAAACCTGGATCGACCTGAGGATACCTCTTCAGCAACCTTTCTTGCTAATTGTGGATAATCAACTGCTTCAGTATTATGAGTCCCAACATCATTAACCTGATATCCTTTGGATATTAAATCATCTTTAATAATTTGCTTTAAATTAAATCCACCATGATCGGCACCTAATGCTACCGGAAATGATTGAGATGTTTGTTCTGACATTCTGTTAAATCCTTTTATCTAATTTTTTGGATTAATTTAATTGTTGTTAAAATTCGGCAGCAGCAGTTCTGCAACTTTTTCATCTGTCACTAGAACATTGAACCATTGTCCTTTCAGTCCTGCCCTGATAGCTTCTGCCTTATCTATGCCGCCGGCAACTGCAATTGAGAACTCTTTTCTTTTCAAATCCACTAGTTCTACCCCCATTGTTCTATCATTGAGATCCGTTGAACAGATTTCCCCGTCACGGTTGATAATCCGTGAACAAATATCAGCCACTGCCCCGTTCTCAATTAAGGTTATAACTTCATCTTCTTCGAAGTAATGGGCCTTGACCAAAGCAGAATCATTCCCAAATGATCCAATGGTAAAAATTGCTACTGAAGATTCCTGTGAAAGATTTAGCGTCCGGGATATATGCCGATCTGAAATCATTACCGATTTGATATCGGTCCCTTCAACAATGGCCGGAAGGGGCAACATGTATGGAATTGAATGGTAGTATTCTCCCATTTTTTGGATTATCTCTGAGGCATGGGTATTATACGCTGCCCGGGTTAATGCACCATTTAGTTGAACAATTGAAATATCATTGGCGGCATTATCAATTAAATTATCTGAAACCGCTTTCATTGTTGTGCCCCAGGAAATACCAATTGTCATCCCCGATTCAATGACCGAATCAAGATATTTGGCGGCGGCTTTACCCAGGCGATTCAATAAAATGGTAGTGGAAATTCCATCTGAAGGAATAACTACTGCTTTTTTGAGACCGTAAATTTCCTTTAACTGATTTTCCATCAAAGTCCCACTGGCAGATGGGTCGGTAATTTCAATGCGGACAATACCCACATCCCTGGCTTTTTGAAGCATGCGGGATACACCAGGTCTTGAGACACCAAGCTTGGCACCAATTTCTTTTTGGCTGTATCCATGTTCATAATAAAGGATGGATGCTTCGTATAACATTGTAATATTTTCGTTTCCAGTATCTCTCAAGTGAATGGTTAATTTCTATTCATTTACATAATCATTTGGTTATTTTTGATAGATGAACATATGTTCATTATTAATTATCATATGTTCAATATTAAAATTAATATGGGATTGGATACAAGATATATTTTGATACAGATTAGAATTTTCCGATTTAGAATATGAACTGATGCAGCGATAATTGCCTGCGTTTTGATGTTTTTTTGGAGAGGATTATTTCTTCGAAATCATGATCCCAGATAAATAAATATCATCAATATTTATATTCGTGGAACCACTTAAATGATCAAATAGATCAATATTACTTCAGGTTTGATATACCGCCATGGGATAGAAGTTTTTGAAGTTGTATTAATTCGGTAATGCTGGAAATTATGCTCGGAAATTTATCTAAGCAGATAAAGTCTCTTTAATCGATGACATCAGACTCTTTAGCAGATCAGTATTTTCAGCCTCAGCATAAATTCGTAATATGGGTTCTGTATTTGATTTTCGGATATGCACCCACTGATTTTCCCAGATAAGTTTTAGTCCATCCTGCCAATCCTGATCAACTTTCGAAAAAATACTGGCTATCTTTTTTATTACCATATCGGCATTAACTTCACCCAGGTCAATTTTATCTTTTGCCATGACAAATTGCGGCATTGAGGAAAATATCCTGCTTACGGGCATATCAACCTGACTCATTTTATTGAGGAACATGGCGATTCCGACTAAGGAATCCCGACCATAATGTGACTCTTTCAGGATGACGCCGCCATTACCTTCACCGCCAAGGAGGGATCCTGATTCCTTCATCAGGTTTACAACGTTTATCTCGCCAACTGAGGACCTCTTTACTTCCACACCATATCTTTCAGCCACCTTATCGAGGGCCATTGTGGTGGATAAATTTGTCACCAGCGGCTGTTTGTTACCAGACTCGGCAAGATAACCATCGGCACAAATTGTTAATGTATATTCTTCTCCAAGTGGTTTACCATTTTCGTCAACAACAGCCAAGCGATCACCATCCGGGTCGACTGCAAATCCCACATCAGCACCATGTTTTTTTACCGCCTTGCCCAGATCAACAAGATTCGCCGGTAGTGGTTCGGATCCACGGGGGAACGTCCCATCAGGCGAGCAATAAATGGTAACCAAATCGCAGTTAAATGATGAAAGTAATTCAGGAAGTATAAATGATCCAGCCCCGTTAACCGCATCTAATACAACTTTGAAGTTTCGATTTTTTATTTTTTCTGTATCGATAATAGACAGGTTAATTGTGTGGCTGAGATGATCCTGGGCGGCTAATTGACTTATCGTATCATTGAGATTTTTATTGATTGGTTGTGGTGATAAACTATCGGCAGTATCAAATAATTGCTGATTCACTTCAGCCCCAAGGAAGCAGCCATCTCTGTCAATAAACTTTAAACCGTTCCACTCCATCGGATTATGACTGGCGGTTATGACAATTCCACCGGCAAAATTTTGATGTTGCACCTGAAACTGGGCAGTTGGCGTTGGGATGATATCGCAATCCACAATATCCCTTCCTGCCCTTACCAGCGCTGATTTGGCATGTGATAATAATTCCCGACCATGATAGCGGCTATCCCTGGCAAGCAATATGGGACCCTCACCCTGGATTTGTGAAAATGCCCGGGCATATTTTCCCACGTCTTCACCAGTTAATGTTTTTCCGACAATTCCCCTAATCCCTGAAATGCTTCTTATTAGTTCCATAATCTGTTATTTATCTTGCCTGTATTAAATAATTTTTTAAATCCTATTGGCTAAATTTACATTCTGATAGAATCGGCAGTTCATGATTATTTGAGATGAAATTCAATAAGAAAACCAAGCTAAAATCCCCTACTTGCGCTAATTCCCTAAAAAAATGAATGTCTCCTAAAAAGCAAAAAGCCACCCAAAATGGATGGCTCTTTGTAGATAATATAAGAATTCTTCCTAGCGACGGAACATTCTATGTCTTGATTTTGCCGATTTCTTGGCGGCGACCCTTTTTGCTTCACTGGGTTTAAGATAGTAGGACTTTCTTTTCACGTCCCTCAAAACACCTGCTTTTTCCCATTTTTTCTTGAAGCGCTTGAGCGCTTTTTCAAACGGCTCGCCGTTTCTAACAGTTACAAAAATCAAAAATATTACCCCCTCTCGCCTGTAATAATAATAGTTATCCTAGATAAGAACGAAGTTTCTTACTTCGTGATTTATGCCTCAGTCTTCTGATGGCTTTTTCTTTTATCTGTCGAACCCGTTCCCGGGTCAAATGAAATTCTTCACCTATCTCGTTAAGAGTCAGCGCATAGTCCATACCAATGCCAAAATACATTTTGATCACGTCTTTTTCGCGATCTTTTAATGTTTCCAGGGCAGCTATCACTTCTTCTCTTAATGAGTCTCTCATTAAATCTTTATCAGGAGAATCCTGCTTGCCATCCTCAATTACATCCAATAGACAATTTTTATCTTCATCGGAAAATGGGGTGTCAAGAGAGTGATGTCTCCGTGAAATTCTTACAGCATCTGAAACTTCATGCGGCTGCATGGTCAATTGTCGAGCGAGCTCATCTGCCCTGGGGCTTCTTTCGAATTCCTGCTCGAGTCTTTCAGATGTTTTATTAATTTTGCTTATCGTTCCAACACGATTCAGCGGCAGTCTGACAATCCTTGAATGTTCTGCAAGTGCCTGAAGAACGGATTGGCGAATCCACCACACAGCGTAGGATATAAATTTGAAACCACGAGTTTCATCAAATCGTTCAGCGGCTTTGATTAAACCAAGATTACCTTCATTTATTAAATCAGTTAGTGGCATTCCCTGACCCTGGTAATCTTTTGCAACACTCACAACAAACCTGAGATTTGCTTCAGTTAATTCTTTCAGGGCAATTCGATTACCCTTTTTAACTTCTTTAGCAAGATGAACCTCTCTCATTGGCTCAAGCGGTTGAAATTTTCCTATTTCAGAAAGGTAGCGACTCAAGGCTCGATTGGCATCATTACCAATCTTCTGGATTTTACGGTCAAGAGCAGATTGTTTTTTAGATTTTCTCGTTTTGGGTTTGTTTGCCGGTTTTTCCGATTGGAGTAGCTCCTCGTTATCAGTGGCAACTTCTCCAGTTTCTAAATTTTCTTCTTTTTTCTTGACTACCTTTGAGACCTTTTTGGCCATATCAAATCTCCAAATTATTAAATACGCACAGCAACAATTTTACAATAACTCATACTTCTGCACAAGAGTTTGAAATTAAAATGAACTCTTCTACTGATAACACCTCGGGACGCTTTTCTTCAAACATCATTTTGCTCTCGCCAAGAAGATATTCTGAAATGGTATTTCGTAATTTTTTCCGTCTCTGTCCAAAGGCTTGTTTTACCATCTGTGAAAACAGATCCCAGTCTTTAATAGACCTATTTACTGGTGTGAGTTTTATAACCGTTGAATGAACATCCGGTTTGGGATAAAATACAGTTGGAGGGATATCAAATAACTTCTCTACATCCGCCAATGCCTGAAGCATGACTGATAATCTACCGTAAATCTTATTTCCCGGTTTTGAACATATCCGCTCAGCCACTTCCTTTTGTACCATAAACAATGCACTCAACCAGTTTTTTACCGAAAGAACCTTAAATATAATTGGAGTAGTTATATAATATGGAAGATTACCAATAAATTTGATCCCATCTCCAAAAACAGTTAAATCCATTTTAAGAAAATCTTCATGTAATATCTCAATGTTGGCCGCCGCTTCTGATCTTAAACCGGGTATCAGGTGAGGATCAATCTCTATGGCATAAACTTTTTTAGCCATTTCTGCAAGAGGGAAAGTCAGGGCTCCTGATCCGGCACCGACCTCAATAAAAACATCATTTGGCCTGGCACCAGAGGATTCAAGAATTTTTGATATAATATTGGGGTCTTGAAGAAAATTCTGGCCCCATCTTTTACGAAAAGTATGACTCAAATTGTTAGTTTTCTAAAAAAAGCAAGAGCATTTTCTGTTGTCTGCTCAGCCACCTCTTCAACCGATATATGGCGTATTTGGGCAATTTTCTCGGCGATATACCTAACATACGCCGGTTCATTTTTTTTGCCTCGAAATGGTTTTGGTGTAAGATAGGGTGAATCAGTTTCAATCATATATTTATCAGCGGCAATCCATTCCACCACCTCTGGAAGCGCTTCTTTTATAAAGGTGACCATACCGGTGAAAGATATTAAATAATCAAGTTGGATGAGTTTTTCAGCCATACTTTTATCCCCTGAGAAAGAATGAACAACTCCATACCTGTTTCCTGATTGGGTGAGATGATGAACAAGGTCATCGTCAGAATCCCGTGTATGCACTATTGCAGGTAAATCTGAAGAAACGGCAAATTCCAGCTGTTCTCTGAACATTCTAATTTGAATGTCCGGATCACTAAAATTATAAAAATAATCTAGTCCGATTTCCCCCACCGCCACAACTTTTGGATGTGTTACAAATGACTCCAACTCATTCAAGTAGTTTGGGGGGCAATCTTTTGCTTCATGAGGATGAATACCTGCAGTTGCATATACTATAGGATATTTTTCGCATAACTCAATACAGAGCTCAACGGTTTTGAGATCAGTTCCTACGGTAATAATATGGGATAAACCAGAATCTTGCGCCCGTCGAATAACATCCTCAATGTCATTGGAAAATCGCTTATCATATATGTGACAATGGGTGTCAATAAGAGTCATTAGGTTGTATCAATTCTCGGGAAAGGCGACTTTCCTTTGCCAAGGACAGTACCCGATTTAAGAGCATCAAAGGTATAATCGTTTAGCCCGATTTTTTCAGCACCCAGCATGGCGAGAATAATTTTAATTCTTGATGGCATCACCGAGGATAATAACTGTGCTCCAATTCTGAGAACATTTGAGGCGATATACAATGTAGTTGCACCGGCACTACCCTGGTCTTTATCTAATTTTAAAGATTTCCACGGGGCCTTCACCTCAAGATAGCCATTAATTTTTCTCAGCAGGGCAATAGTACTTTCGATGGCTTCATTTATTCGCAGATTTCCAATATGCTCATGGACAATTTCAGGTGTACCTTCAGCAGCTTTGATCAATTTATTATCTTCATCCGAAAATGCACCTGGCTCAGGAATTACACCCTCATAATTCTTTCGTATCAATATTGTAACACGGTTCACCAGATTGCCAAAATCATTGGCAAGATCTGAATTATATCTCCTGATGAAAGCATCCATTGTGAATGAAGAATCCTGACCAAGAACCATATCTCTCATGAGGAAATAGCGAACAGGATCCACCCCGTATTCGTCAATCAATTCCAGAGGGCGAACTACATTTCCCTTTGATTTTGACATTTTTGAATCGCCCATTAACCACCAGCCGTGAGCAAGTATAGTCTGCGGAAGAGATTCCCCTAATGCCATAAGCATTGTGCACCAGTATACTGCATGGGTTGTGAGAATATCCTTCCCCATCAGCTGATAATTTACCGGCCACCATTTATTGAATTTCTCTTCATCAACCTGCCAGCCAATTGCTGTAATATAATTTAGTAAAGCATCAAACCAAACATAAGTGACATAGTCTTCATCAAATGGCAATTCAATCCCCCACTCTAATCTTGATTTGGGCCGGGATATACATAAATCATTCAGATCTTTTTCCAAAAAACCCAAAATCTCATTTTTTCGAGTTACAGGTTTGATAAAATCTGGATTATCATTTATATGCTGTTTCAGGGCATCCTGATATTTTGACATTTTAAAGAAATAATTTCGTTCCTTCAATTTTATTATTTCCCTGAAATCTCCCTCTTCCACTTCTTTTTCTGTAACAAATCTTTCCTCTGAAACAGAATATAATCCTTCATACTCGTCAGAATAAATCTCACCACGATCATACAATCCAGTCAAAGCTTCCTTTACTCTGTCAGTATGGCGTTTATCAGTTGTACGTATAAAATCATCGTAATTGATATGCAGCTTTTCCCACATGTCTTTAAAATGTATGACGTATTCATCAACATGATCTTGCGGACTTACATTTCTTTTTGCCGCAGCCTGTTGAACTTTCTGACCATGTTCATCTGTCCCAGTGAGAAAAAAAACATCATCTCCTAGCGTTCGGTGATACCTGGCCAGTACATCTGCAAGTATGGTGGTATAGGCATGGCCGATATGCGGATCATCATTCACATAATATAGTGGAGTAGTTATATAGAATTTTCCCATGATTATATTGATTTCATCCCTATGATCTGATTATTTGGTTGTAGTACAAGCGGTAATTTTACTGTGATTGGTGATTATGGAAACAATGAATTTCATTGGAAGCTAGGATATTATTATTGTTGATCATTAAATAAGGGCAATGGGAATAATGAAAATAAAATTCGAACTCGATATTAAGAATTTTAGTTTGAATGCCAATTTATGAGTTCAATTTCAAATCTTTGATTTCTATTTATTAAAAGGATATAAGTCCTAATCGATTATAGAAAATCTTTTAATTTCCTTCCCTTGAATTACCTCGCCCATTTCCATCAGCATTGTATTTATCACTAAAGGTGGATACCCATTTGCCCGGATAAATGCCTGGGCATCCTCCATTAGAGAAATACATTCCGCCCAGTCAGCATTTGGAAATCGACGCAGAATTTTTTCGTACTTTTCCATATTTTCAACAAAGATGACCCTGTCATTATCTGAAGTTTGAGCCAGCATAAGCATATCCCTGAAGGCATAGATACCCAATCCAAAAAAATATCCAAGACCAATCTTACTGCTTTGTTTCAGATTACGGATTTTCTGATGCATTTTTGACCACATCTGTGGGTTGCGGGTAAACACGGCATTCAAAATAGTTTTGACATCGTCATATAATTCAATTACTCTTGATTTATAGCTTTCAGCCAAATGGATATTTCCATTTGATAACCGGGATATCAATCTGGCATCGGCAGCATTGATGCCATCTAAAGTGAGAAAGGATTCCACATCTCCTGCATGCAAAGAAGGAAAATACATCTTTTGGCAGCGGGAAATAATAGTATCCAATAATAAATCCGGTTTGGAAGTGACAAGGATGAAATATGTATTATCAGGCGGTTCTTCCAAAATTTTTAAAAGTGCGTTTGCTGAGGCATGATTTGGCACACATAACATTTCAGCAGAAAATATGAATATTATCCGACTGCCTTGATCCGGTGTGGACAAATAGATTTCATGATGCAGTTCACGAATGCTATTTATTAGGATTGTATTGGCATTGGGTAATTCCATTTTAAAATAAGGATTCCTACCCATTTTTGCCATCTGACTCCTCAGGAGGTCTAAATTTGCATCAGTTAATGCTTTTATAGAGGGAGATTTTTTATCAAGATTGCCTTTCCTGGGATACGGAATGATCAATTTAATATTGCTGTGCTGAAATGATTTTATCTTTTTGCACGATGGGCATTGTCCGCATGGACCAGATGTCTCTCTTTGTTGACAATTTATAAAAGCTGCGAGTTCGATGGCATGTCCTGATTTTCCCGACCCTCCCGGACCATAGAAAAGCAATGCGTGATGTAGTCGATTGTTTGAATGTGCCTGTAGTAGCGTCTTCCAGTTTTTAGTGTTTATTTTTAGTTGAGAATATATCATCGCCGCGTTAACCATTTTTCCGGATCAAGTTTTGAATGATCACCATAAATTTCAAAGTGGAGCCTGGGTTCATCCGTACCATTTGGGGCAACATGAGCAATTGTACTTCCCATTTGTATATATTCTTTCTCGTGTACTTCTATAGCATCCACATTAGCGTACACCGTTTGGTATCCACCACCATGATCAATAATGATTACATTCCCATATCCCCTGAGATAGGTGATTTTTGTCACTAGGCCATCCAATACTGATTTAACCGGTGTTCCCGGCGCTGAACGAATATCAATCCCTGGACTTTCCGTTACCGTATTCAACTCTGTATTTCTCTGGGTACCAAAATGACTCACTATTTTCCCTTCCACCGGCCATGAGAGGCGCCCTTTTAATCCTGAAAAATTACCGGTTGTGGCCATATTCTGCATAGATCTTATTCTAACCAGTTCATCTTCACGGACCTTTGCCGCTTTTTTATCCTGTAATAATCTTGTGAGAAAATTTTCCAATTCTTTTATTTTTTTCTGTTTATCTGATAACTTGGCCTGTAAACTACTTTTATCAAGCTTTATTCTTGCCAACACCTCATTTCTGTAACGGATGTCTGATTCCAGTTTATTGCTTTCATCTTCCTTCTCTACTCGAAGGGATCTTTTATTTGTCAATTCTTGAGAATACTTATGATTTTCCACCTCCAGACCCTGGATAGTATTATTTATTTTTGACTCAAGAATATCATCTTGTTTATCAAGAATATCGAGGTACCGAATTCTGTATACCATCTCATTCAAATTTGCCGACAGGAAAATTATTTCGATTAGGGATGGATGGCCATTTTCATATAAATATACCATTCGTTTTCTCATCTGATCTCTAAGGTAGACTAAATTTTCTTTTTTGTCTGTAATGGATATGGTTGTTAGCTGGATTTTTTCTGAATATATCCGTTCCTCCCTGGCAAGAGATTTGATCAGTTTCTCTGTGAGGTCAATTTTTCGATTCAACTCCACAAGAATCTCTTCACCCGCCCTGGCTTGGGATTCTTTATAGTTTAATCTGCCCTCTACAGTTTCAATTTCTTTCCTGAGCTGTTCCAGGGATAGATTGCGTGTATCGATCTCATGCTGAATTTCATCAGAAGTTTTCTGTGCCGAAACAATGGATAGGATTAATCCGCAAATGACTAGGAATTTCTTCATATTAATCGGCCAAATCTACATGTGTTTTTTGACGGAAAATTCACGGTATTGCCATCTTTATTATTTTTTTTAGTACAGAGAGCGTGGAAATATTCAGGTTTATCCTATAGGGGAATCAAAATAATTTTCAAGATATTCTGGCAAATGACTAATATTTTCTAAAACATGGTAGGGCTGTTTTATTGCCTGAACATCCACTTCTTCATGCTGCCAGGTAGTATCATAAGGGATATGAACAGCATGACCACCCAAATCACACACCGGAAGGATATCAGATTTAAGAGAATTCCCAATCATTAAAAACTGGTTTGCTATCACTTTATATTTCTTTAATATAGCAGAATAAATATCGCTATCCTTCCTGGTTACAATCTCAATATATGAAAATTTGTCCACCAGTCCTGATCGTGCAATTTTACTTTCCTGATCAAATAGATCACCTTTGGTAATAATCATCAATTTGTAGCGTTGGGATAAATCAGTGAGAGTTTCCCTCACACCATCCAATATCAGTACCGGGTGATTGATCATCTCTTTTCCAAGATTAATAATCGAACCTATATCTCTACTTGAAATTTTACCGTCTGAAATTTCAATTGCTGTTTCAATCATCGACAAAATAAATCCTTTAATACCATATCCAAATATTTTCAGGTTTTTCATTTCAGTTTGATACAGTATTTCATCTGGACTGCCGGATGTCAAAAAAGGTCGGATGATGGTATTGAATTTATTCTGGGTATCGGTATAAATTGGCTCGTTTAGCCAAAGTGTATCATCAGCATCAAAGGCGATTAATTGGGGTGCTTTCAGTCTAGAACCTTCCACTAAGGTATTGACCGTATTTTAGCAGGAAGTCTGAAACATGGATGGCATCCATTAATCCATGATGACAATTTATTGAAACTGGGAGATAGTGTTTATTCTCGACAGTTTTAAATTTCCCAATTGATATCTTTGGAACACTGTCATCTTTTCCAAATGCCCGGGCATGCGTTAATCCGGTAAATGATATCCACGGGATTGATGAAAAATGGACTGTATCCAGCCTGCTGGAGTTTTTATTTAACTGCAATCCAGTTGTGCTTTTTATATGATCGATCTCTTTTGCGGCATTACAGCAGAATTGATTAAAATCCTCGTGAAAATAAATAAATGAAAAACCAAATGTTCTATCATCCCTCAACACCGTGGAAGACACGTTTATAGTATCATAGCGATAAACCTTATTGCCGTCAATCCTCAGCTTGAACTCATCTGTTTCATTTATTGCTTTCAATGACAAGTATAGATAATAGAGATAAAAAGAAAAATCGTTTTCCTTTGATTCCTTATAGGCATGAGTGCAATCTAACTCAGCGGTAATTCCAAAAAATGGCTCTTCGAATTTTGAAAAAAAGTGAAAATGTTCTTTCCTGTTCCAGCTATCAATATTTATTTCATTTTTCATTTATTATCTGATATCCAATAAATCCACAAATAATTTTAATGCTGATTAGCAGGCAAATTTTCATGTAATAAATTTCTCGATCTCATTTGGCTTTTCAATTCGTTTTTATCATGTTAATTTTTTAATCTTTGGGAATTTCATTGGTGCCGTTGGCATATTTGGCAAATCTTCCCTCATTACTTTTATTCACCGGATCATTTCTTTTCCATGGCCAGCCACCAAATTCGGTTTTGCGATAATCTTCAAAAGTCTGTTGAATTTCTGCCTTGGTATTCATAACAAATGGACCATACTGAACCACCGGTTCGCTGATGGGTTTACCCTGTAACAGCAGTAGAGAACTTTTGGACTTCCCATTTTCGATGTTTACACTTTTGTCAGACATCAGATCTATCCCATGAGATGACAATACCTTCTGCTTATCACACATAATTGATTCACCATCAAAAAAATATAAAGTCCTATTTAGCCCTGGTTTAGCTTGCGGGATAATCCATGATGCATTTGCATCCATATTGATCGTTAGAATTAAAACTTCGTTTTGCGGATCTGCTGCCCAGGAATCAGGTGGTGGCATGGGAGCATCAATCCCCTCAACATGACCTGCAATAACCGTAATTTCCACCTTGTTATTAGAATTAGATGCATTTTGAATTATCGGAATATTCTCTCGCCAAAACATCGTATAGTTCGGTTTAGCAAGCTTTGAAACTGCCGGTAGATTCAGCCAAATCTGGAATAATTCCGTGGTATTATTTTCATGCTTATCCAGCAATGGAAACATTTCTGAATGTTGAATGCCACTCCCTGCAGTCATCCATTGCACATCGCCGCTACCGTATCTTCCAAAAGCCCCTAATGAATCGGCATGATCAACCATACCCTTTCTTACGATAGTAATTGTTTCAAATCCACGATGGGGATGTTGTGGAAACCCCGGTACTCTGTCACCATGATACATACGCCAGCCATCTTTTATTTCAAAATCCTGACCAATATTCCTTCCCTCAAGTGAGGCATCCGGACCCATTTCATTATTTGCTTTTGGATAAAAATCTTCATGATGAACACAAAATAGAAATGGGTCTGATGTCTCCCATTGAAATCCTAATGGTTTGATTGTGATTATAGTATGGTTTTTCAATTAAAACTCACTGATTCTTTTCTCTCTGGTAATATAATGATAATTCCAAATTGATATCTTTGAATTGCATAAAATTGGAATATTTCGTTTATAAAGAAGCAAAATTAAAACGGATAGGAATCGTTATTATTGTCTGTCATTCAGTGGTTATTAACAGATGAAAGTATATCCGTTTTGAAGTATTTTTTATTTTTTATCTATGCCAATAAATGATTTGTAGATATCCTTATTTTCCACATCAATTTCAACCAGTACATTTAGCTCATCAATCATATCCACTGCACTCATCATAGAACCTATTTCTTCGGCATGGGCTTTTAAAAATATTTGCATATACCGGTCAAACCCAACTTCGTAATTGGCATTTTGCAGATGGGAAATAAATTTACCGAGAGGGTTTTGTAATTCTTTCTTTTTTACCATTTCAGCCATTGCAATATCATATGCCTGGTAAAATTGGAATTTTGCTCTTCTAAACTCCAGGTTATCCATAATTTCACCACAGCGTTTATATCTTACATCCCATCCCCGGCTGTATCCTGCAGATTTGCCTTCATAGGATAAATCAAGAGCTTTGCCATAATAGACATTACCTCCAAACTCATCATAGGTATCCAGTTCACCGGCAATAAAAAGAAATGCATAATAGTCAAAAAAGGAAGCAACTGGTTCGTAATTTGGTGTAAACACCACGGTCTGACCATTTTCAAATGGGAATTCAAATCCCCGGGCAAAATATTTCTGATCACTGTAATTTGAAAAAAGAGCCTGACCATTGATGACTTTGCGGTTATTTCCTTCAGTGACAGATTCAATCACAAGACGAATGTCCACGGTCAGGTCTAGATCCGTTGCTTCAGGTGCAAATATTGACACCAGATAGTATGATTCAACTTCATCTCTGAGCGCGTTGGTGTGAATATCTTCAGTACCTCCCCTTAATAACCTGGTGTCCACATTCACATTCACTTTGGTAAATTGTGGGAAAGAAAAATTGATAATGAGGAAAAAAAGTGAGGCAGTTTTGAAAATATTATAAAATTTCATGATGCTAATTTAGTGATTTTGAGAATAAAACAAATTATATGGTTTATAGAATTCGAAAAATATCACAATGAACAATGAACCTGAAGGTTCCAATTAATTAATTATATGATTTACTACTCATATCTAAGTGCTTCAATAGGATCCAATTTTGCAGCTTTTTTTGCCGGGAAAAATCCAAATACAATTCCAATAAATGAACAATATAAAAATGCGGCAATAATTGACCATAAAGGGATCACCGCTTCCATATCAGGAACTAAAGTGGTGAATAACCAGGCAGTGGCAAATGCTGCCGCCACACCAATAATGGCACCAAATTCAGATAGGATGACCGCCTCAATAAGAAACTGCCACAGGATGGCAGCACTTTTTGCTCCAACGGCTTTTCTTGTTCCAATTTCACGAGTCCGCTCCATAACAGAAACCAGCATAATATTCATGATACCTATCCCGGCAACAATCAGTGAAATTCCGGCAATCCCCAACGTAGCTAACTGAATATATCCTGTCATATTTTGCATTGTATCAATGATGGAATCACCGGTAAACAACTCAAAATCATTTTCCTCACCAGGAGGTACTTTCCGACGAATTCTTAATAGTGAGATTGCTTCATCCATGGCCTCACTGATCACATAACTTGAATTGGCTCTTAACATAAGCTGCATACTGTCGGAAGATCGATCATAAAATTTCTGATATACCGTAATGGGGATAATAATCAGATTATCTTGGGATTCAAATGACCCGCCTGGCATTGGATCTAAAACACCAACAACGGTAAACTTTTCGCTGCCAATACTGATTTCTTTTCCAACTGGTTCTTCAAAAATAAATAATTCTGAATACACATCCATTCCGATCACGGCGACATTGTTGCGATGATCAGCATCCTGCCGTGTGAAGGCTCGGCCAGTTGCAATTGTAGTTGCATTGGTCGTAAAAAATCCAGCTGTTGAACCGACAACGGTGACTTCAGGACTGGTTTTCCGGTCCCGATATTTTATAGTCTGGACCCGATTTGCCATATAAGCTGAAACGCTTCTGAGGTATTGACCTGTTTCTTCAAGAAAATAGGCATCTTCATATTCGAAATCTTTACGCTTGGCATACTTACGCCAATTATGGCCCATCATAATTGCCGGGAATTTCTGAACAAAAAATGTCTCTGTTCCATAAGCGGCCATTGTCTTTTCGATGGAATTATCAAATCCTTCTACAATAGATTGCATACTGACAATTGCCCATACACCTATAAAAATACCAAGAATGGTGAGTGCCGACCGCAGTTTATGACTGATTAGCGAATGATAGGCGGATCGAAAATAATCAATCATCTAATATCTTAAGGCGTCGATTGGATCTAATTTTGCCGCCCGGTTGGCGGGCCACATTCCAAAAATCACACCGACAATAAGGACCACTCCTGCTCCCAGGATTCCCCAATTTGCCGGGACTTTTGCAGCCAGCGGCGTAAAATTTTGAATGAGTAATGCTGTCGCCGTTGCTAACAGCAATCCGGTGATTACACCAATTGAGCACACAACCATACTTTCTATAAGAAATTGAAACAGGATTTTTTGACGAGTTGCACCGATAGATTTTCTGATGCCAATTTCCCTTGTCCTTTCAGCAACTGAAACAAGCATAATGTTCATCACGCCAATTCCACCCACAACCAGTGAAATGCTGCCAATACCAATTGCCACGGCCCAAAGGAATCCTGTCATCTGATTATATAAATCCATAAGGGTATTCATCTGATTGATGGCAAAGTCATCATCCTCTGTAGGATGCAATCCGCGGTTTATTCTCATGAGATTGTGGACCTCATCTTCTGCTTCAGCTAACAGATCAGGATGAATAGACTTCACCGCGATAGTTGCACCACGGTTATCCCTTTCGATTAGTTTTTTGAAGGTTAGATACGGAATTTGCACGCGGCTGTCCAAATCGTTAAACAGCATTTTGCCCTTTTTCTCAAACAGTCCAATTATCAGAAATTTATGACCTTTGATAGAAATTTTTTCACCGACTGCCGCTGTATTGGGAAAAAATTCTTTTCTGACATTTTCACCAATAACTACTACATTTTTACGATGTCTTACATCAAATGGAGAGAAAAATCTTCCTTCAGATATTTCTGTACCTTCGATAATCGGCATCATGTGATTTACACCGGTGATTTCTATGCCTTCCATAGATTTTTCTTTATATTTGAGATTTGCACGACGGCGGATCATTGGAGAGGTAGCCTCTACATACTCAGCATTATCGTATATATATTCGGCAGTATTTACATCAATTATTTTATATTTCTGGGATTTTAACCATCCATCGTAACCTGAAAACCAGGCATGGCGGCTAACATAGAATACATCGGAACCAAGGTTGGATATCTGGTCAGCAAACGAGGCATTCAGTCCTTCAATTATTGCGGTAACGGAACCAACAGTAAATACACCAATAGTGATTCCCAAAGTTGTGAGAACTGCCCGAAGTTTATGCCCCCAAAGGGCATATAAAGACATACGGATAATTTCCCACATAATCTAATTCACCAGGTCAGCTTTACGTATGTCACTGTCAATTTTTCCATCCAGAATTTGGATCACTCTTGCTGCATGTTTGGCAATATCCGGTTCATGTGTCACCAGAATAACCGTATTGTTCTGGCTGTGAAGTTCATCTAAAAATTCCATAATTTCTTTTGAAGTTTCAGAATCCAGATTTCCCGTCGGTTCATCAGCAAGAATAATCGATGGCGAATTTACCAGTGCCCGGGCAATAGCAACTCTTTGTCGCTGGCCTCCGGATAGTTCGCTGGGTTTATGGGTTGCACGGTCTAAAAGCCCAACTTTTTCGAGTGAATACATTGCTTTTTCCCGACGTTCAGATTTGGGTATACCTGCATATATGAGAGGAAGTTCAACATTCTGCAGCGCCGTTGCTCTTGGAAGAAGATTAAATGTTTGAAAGACAAACCCAATTTTTTTATTACGGATTTTTGCCAGTTCGTTATCATTCATCTTGACTATGGAATCGCCGGTGAGATCACATACTACCTGGCTCTCAAATTGATAAACCCCGGCTGTAGGTGTGTCCAGGCATCCAATAATATTCATCAATGTAGATTTTCCAGACCCTGATGGTCCCATGATAGAAATATATTCATTTTTTCGAATTTCAAGACTGACACCATTCAACGCATTGATCACCTCAGCTCCCATATAATAGGTTCTGTATATGTCATTAAAATTTATTAGAACATTATTTGAATCAACTGTCATTTTTTAGTCATCCTCGTTCTTTTTACCGCGGAAACTTTCCCTCTTTTTCTTTTTGACTTTACTACCGTTTTTCAACTCCTTATTGATCGATTTATAATTACCGGTAATTATCAAATCTCCTTCATCAACTCCAGATAACAATTCATAAAAATTATTGGATGAAATTCCGATTTCTACCTTTTTTTTCACTGTAACAAATATATCATCTTTCTTTTTTCCAAAACTAAATCCCGTATTTTTTGCAGTATCAGCCACTGCTATAAATACCACATCCTCAAGTATTTCTTTTTCTTTTGTATAGAGTGAGAGATCGCCATCCTCCTCCTCATCATTGTCTTCATTTTTCGGTCTCGCAGTTAGAGATTGAATTGGAATGGCAATGGCATTCTCACTCATTGCTGTTGTGATATTTGAAGTAGCTGACATACCAGGGAGAATATCTTCTGTCATTGTAGACATATCAATCATGATTCTCACTTCATAATTGACAATGTCATCCTGTTGCAATCCACTGCTGCTGGTAGCAGACTTTGCAATCTGGGTCACAAAACCACTTAGGGTTAAATCAGGGATAGCATCCACCTCGATTTTTACTTTATTATTTAGGTCAATATCTACAACATCAGTTTCATCAACATCAACAATTACTTCCATTTCAGATAAATCGGATATTATGAGAATTACATCAGCCTGGAACATCGATCCAAGGGCCATCTCCCCTGTTTCTTTACGAACAGCAGTAACGGTTCCATTCATTGGCGATTTTAATATAGTTTTGTGAAGATCATCCAGGGATTGTTCAAGTCTTGCCCTGCTTTGCTCAACGTTGGATACACTGAGTTTGTATGTGGCCTCCAATGCTTCGAGTTCCTGATTGCTGATAAGGTTATTATCAAAAAGACGGGACGCCCGGTCAAATTCTGATTTAACTTTTTCAAAGCTTGCATTAGCTGCATTTAGTGCAGACCTGGATTGAGATACAATAGCACTGTATCTGAGACTGTCAAGAATAACAAGAATCTGTCCGCTGATAACCTGATCTCCTTCAACCACCTTAATATCCATGATTTCAGAACTCACATTGGCAGATAGTTTCACTTCCGTTACCGGTTTTATATTTCCAGCCGCAGAAACCACCTGTTCAATAGTTTTCCTTTGTATGGCTTCCATTTGAACAGAAATTACTTTTGTTTTATCACGGGACATGTTTCCCCAGACAATAAAGGCAATCACTATTATTATGCCGCTAATGATTAGCAGTTTTTTCATTTTCTATCCTTGATTATAGTTTATATGAAGTGCCCAAAATCGTCTCCAATTGGGCTTCAGCAATTTTTGCACTGTATTTCAATCTTACAAGCTCACTTTTCGCCTGAATAAGTGATACCTGTGCATTCAAAAGATCCAGTATATCATTAGCGCCAAGATTATATTTTTCCTGGGCAAGATTTGAGTCCATTTCAGCAGAAAGGATTATTTCTTCATTAATAGGAATGAGTTGATGATAAGTTTTTAAAGTTATAAGCAAATCGTCTAATTCTTTCATTAGTTGATCTTCAAGCTGCAATTTGTTTGCCTTGGCTGTGAGAATCCCATATTTTAATTGGTCCAGTCTGGCTTTATTGTTCATTTTGGAAAAAATTGGAATCGATAGATTTAGGGATGTAGATGGTTTCACATCGACTAATCCAGTAACGGAATCAAAAAACTCAGTATCACTTGCAACATAAGAAGCTGCAACATAAACGGTTGGAAAAAATACACCTACCTGTGTTTTCCATTCAATGGATGAGCCTTCCAATTGTATCCGGGCGATTTCAAGTTGGGAGTTTCCATTTCTTACTTTTTGTTTGGCATCTTCAAATTCTATCAATTCATTTAATGTTACATCTCCTTTAATTATATCCAATGGTTCCCAAACAGAATAACCAATGGCGATTCTAATATTATTTAAAGTTGATTGTTTACTCTGTACAGATTGAATCACTTGTGATTCTGCCTGGCCTTTTCTTACTTTGGCTTTTAATAGATCTGTCTCACTTACTGCCTGAAGTTCATATTGCTGACTGACAAGTTGTAGCTGAGATTCAGCTAATTCTAGAGATAGAATGGCAACTTCATGTAATTCAAGGGAGGCAAGATAGGCATAATAAGATGATTTAACAGACTGAATGACCATCTCATTTTTACTCTTCAAATTGATTTGGGAAGAATGAATCTGGTTCATCGCGCTCTGATGTGAATACCATGACCTGGCTCCGTCAAATATGGTTTCACTGATATTTAATCTTGCTGAAGCAGTTGGGGACTGAAATGGTACACCTTCAATATATGCTACTGTTTCCTCATTTAAAGATTTTGATACTCCCATACTAACGCTTGGTAAAAACCCACTAAAAGAGGCTTTTTCCCAGGCCTGTGTTTGTTTAAACTGCAATTCAGCAATACTCACACTATGATTTCTTTTTAATCCAATGGAAATTAACTCATCTAGTGATTTTGCATTTTTATCCGTTGCAAATGTGAACCCACATAGCAATATTAAAATAACAATGATCTTATTCATTATCCCCTCATCATATAAAAACCGCTTTTATTAAGCAGTATGGTTGATAGTAGTGCATATGCGACCCATAACCCAAATAAAATCCCCAGGGTCTTCTTTTTTTCGGTTTGAAAAATTATTGACATTCCCAATCCCAGGAGTACAACTCTCCAAATTGAGAAAAAATCGAATTGAAACATAAAATTATATATAAATGATTCTGTCAATGAATCAGGAATTAATAAGGATAATCCTGTTTCAACTTGCAGACTGTTTGTTGAAATGATTAGCGGGACTTTTATTAACATCTCCACCAATGTTGTTGTATTTACCATGAGTACCAGAAACCAGAAAGATAAGAATGGCGCGGTAACACCAAGTATCATGGTTCCAATTCCATAAACTATTCCGGATTGCATCAAATACCAAATCATGGCACCACCCGCTGCCATAACAAACATAATCATACCCATTGTATCTTCACCATCTTCAAATCCGCTTAGGAGTTCAGCTTTATCATCTTCATCAATATTTGGATTTTGTGAGATCATTTGATATTGTAAATCTTTTGCATATGGTGCAGATATATAGGTGGACACTGATAAAGATGCGATAATTAATATCAACGGTATCAGCCAGTGAATTGGGTTAATATTTTGTGGGAATGATTCAAATGATTTGATTGGACTAACCCAAATCCCCAGTATTCTTTGTATATGGTCCATATTTATCTCCGATTATTCAGCATAAATTAATTCCTACAGAGGCTTTGGTTTGAGAATAAATATTATTATAATTTTCGCTCCAAAGAAATTTCTTGGGAGCAATTAATGATTCATTTGATGGATCAAATATCACAATTTTGAATTCTGTAAAACAATTTCATACGGTATTACTTCTCATAATAAAATTATGTGATCTGTGCCATGTTTCGTTAATAGTTGAAAAAAACTCCCATAATAACCTTTTGTTGAAGCTGCGGTTGTCAAGACAATTGTCTAACTGTACTACCCTTGTATTTTTTATTATTCCAGGTATTTAGATTTAATTAGATGATCAAATTATGATGTTGGAATATTCCTGCGATAGGAATGCAGTGCTAAGAAATAAAATACTCCGGCAATCAGTACTGATACAAAGGATCGTAAACTAAATATATACTTAAAGAAAGAGTCAAATATTTCCAATTTCCCAACCGTTTCAGTCATATTTTCATGAATCAATAATTGCTCTAGTGCAATTCCTTTTATATCTCCCAAAACTCCAAATAGCTGTTCAATCATAGTGCTATTGTTGAATACAATAATCAATACTATGGCCAGTAATATCGGTGATCCTAATCCAACAATCAACGGTTTTTTCTTTACGGATGCTGATACCCACATGAGAAATAACAAAAACGGACTATACCACAATAGTGTGACAAACTGGTACACTCCCATATCAACATAGAGATCAAATACCTGTACCCCGTTTTTTAATTCTTCATACAATTCAAGTTGATGGAATCCGAAAATCCACACCACCAATTTTATATATAATAAAAAGATTACAGATAACATTAATGAGGTAAGTATTATTCCTGAAAATCCACTAACTATCTTCGACAATAATACTGAATGGTCATTCAGCGGCTGGCTTCTTATAAATAGTGTACTAGAATCCATCCTTTCCCCAAAAATAGAATCAGCGAAATAGAATAATGCGATAAATAATAATAATCCTTGAATGAAATGTATGCCAATTATTAATCCAATGCCATATGCCACCTTTATTGGTACACCGACCCCTGAACTCCCGATTGTATTTAAGGGTAATTGTGAAAGTTGTGAATGATTTTTAATCTCATCCCCCCAATCAATTTCAATTTCACTCATCCCAGCTTCCAGATCATCAAAATTCAGATCATTGGATATGCGTGTAATAGGTACTAGGATTAACAACATTAGAAACAAATATATGCCGGTAATCCATAATATCATGTTCTTCCACTCCCACCACTCTTTTTTTATAAGTACTAAAAATGAATTCATGATTTTCCTCCCATGATAGCTACAAATATATCGGCAATGGATGGCGAACTCACCTCTCCCATTGATTCAAGTTTCTCTCTATCGGCATTTTCTAATAGAAAAACCCTCTTTCCAAAAAAACTATGTTCAGTAATTGGATTCATTTTTCTAATGGTATCGATGTGTTTGTCTGAGGCTATTAATTGATAATACTTACTTTTCAGATTTTCAACTGAATCATAAAGAATGGCATATCCATCTTTTAAAAATATCACATCACTGAGAATATGTTCTACTTCTTCAACCTGATGAGTAGATATAATGACTGATTTATTATTATCAAAATATTCTTCAAGAACATTAGAATATAATTCCTTGCGAAATAAAATATCCAGTCCATGCGTCGGTTCATCAAGTATGAGCAATTTTGTATCCGTTGCCAGCACCAGGGCCAGATGGAGCTGTGTTTTCATTCCTTTGGATAAATGTTTCACCTTACTATCCATTTTAATGGATGTTTTATCAAGAAATTTTACACATTTATCATAATTAAACGCAGATTGTACGCCAGCTTTGAATTCAACTACCTGTGACACTTTCATCCAGGGCGGCAATACAGAAATATCATGGATAACCCCAGTATTTTCCATAAGTTCAGATCTGGAAACTTTTGGTTCAACTCCCAACATGGAAATACTTCCCTCATAATCAATCAATCCAGTCATGGCCCTTAGCAGTGTAGTCTTACCAGAGCCGTTTGGACCAATCAAACCAATTATCCTACCTGTAGGGATTTGGAATGTGATGTTTGAAAGCGCTTGAATTTTGCCGTAGGATTTGCTGAGATTATTTAAACTAACAAGATTATCCATTGTCATCTCCTTTGTCAATAGATTTGATGATTTGACAAATCTCGTTGGATGTAAAACCAAGAAGCTTCCCTCGCTCCACAAGAAATGGAATATATTCCTGCCTGAATTTCTCTAATTCAATAGAGACAAGTTTCTCTTGAGCTATAGATGTTACATACATTCCCAACCCCCTCCTTTTTTCGAGAATATTCTCTTGAATAAGAAGTGAAGTCGCATTCAAGATTGTTTGTGGATTTATCCCATATTCAACACACATCTGTCTAACTGATGGTATTGAATCATTGGGTTTGAGATCCCCGGCTACTACAGCTTCCCTGATTATCTCAGATATCTGCATGTAGATGGGTATTTTTGAATTTAAGTCTAATTTCATAATTTCTGTACCAGTGTTCTGGTGTAGTATAACACTAAATTTTTATATGTACCAAATATTTTTTGAATTAATTCTTAATATTCATTAGCACGTCAATTTCCATGTATGAACATATTCAATATAAGTTTTATTTTTAAAGACGCTTCCGGGATAACTGTTTTGAACGCTAATTGATGTTTTCCGGACATTTTAACTTAATAACAACCTATTGAAATACATTTGATTTATAGTGTCAGCAAGTTCATACAGATTTTATCCAACAAATTATTCGACTCTGAAATAAACTTATGTTAGATTTCGATTTGCTTTCAACCCTTTAAATTCTATGAGTACATATGAAAAACCCTCTTTGGTCAAATATTTTTAAAAAGAAAAAACCAACGGATTCCCATGTCCAGCTTACCTTGAAACAGGTACCTGTTTTCGATGGACTTTCTACACGTAATCTCACCGCTATTGAAGATATCGTGCATGAACGTCATTTTGTTAAAGACGAAATTATTTTCAAGGAAAGTACACCGGGATTGGGCATGTATATCATTCTGAAGGGGAATGTATCTATAACAGGCGTTACATCCGATAATAAATCAGTGGAATATGCCAAATTGGGGCAGGGTGATTTTTTTGGTGAAGTTTCGCTTATTGATGAATCTGACAGAAGCGCCACCGCAATCGCCGGCTCAGATTGTCATTTAATGGCTTTTTTCAAAGTTGAACTTATGGATATACTGACTCACTCACCCAAGCTGGGAAATAAAATACTATTGAACCTCGCCCGAGTCATATCCACTCGTCTAAAAACAACAAATCTGGCCCTCCAGAAAAAGTCCGAAATAAAAGATTAGAATTGTATGAAGCGCACCGGTCTTGTTGTTGTAGTTGTTCAAAACCTTGTCTGGGTCCTACCCCTGGGTTTTGTGATCTATCTATGGGAATATACTGCATCAATGTTATTTATGCTTATTATTTCATTGCTGCTTGCCTCCGTAATACGACCGCTGGTATCGCTTCTGGAAATGGTGATTGCCAAACGTCTTATCTCAACTATTGCAGTTTATGCAGGGCTATTTCTCCTTGTCGGTTACGGTTTAAATAAGTTGTGGCCTATTGTATATGATGAAGCGGTTTCTATCCAAACCTATTTTAACATGGAAACATTTACTGAGTTACGAGAGAAGTCTGAAGATTTAGCCATTGGTTTTCTTCCTGAATCAATGCATGATCAAACGCGGGATGTATTTAAAGGATTTGATACTAGATTGAATGATATCTGGGGTGTTGTAGTAACCAATATCCAAAGTTCTTTATCCCATGCCGGTTCACTGGCAATGTCTGTTGGTTCAATCCTTATTTCCACCCTTTTTATAATAGTATTCTCATTTTTCTTTGTACTTGAAGGTCATTTATATCGCAAGTCTTTTGTAGCCATGATTCCTAATGCTTATTTTGAAATGACCTTGCATATTATGGATAAAGCCACGGCATCTCTAGGTGCCTACATCCGCGGACAACTTCTCGCTGCTTCTGCTATCGGGATTCTTTCCATTACCGGATTGTTCATCCTCCAGGCAATTACTCCAATACAAATTCCTTATACTGTATTAATCGGTACTGTTGCCGGGGTGGGTAATCTTATACCATTTGTAGGGCCAGTAATGGGAATGATACCGGCAATTATTGTTTATCTGGTAACCGAGCAACCTGATTCAGTGCAGTTTTTGCATATTGTTTTTATCATTCTTACATTTGCTAGTGTACAAGTTCTGGATAATCTATTTATCTCCCCGATGATAATGTCAGGAAGCATTGGACTGCATCCCATGGTGATAATAATTGCTGTCACAATCGGAGGTTCGATTGCCGGGCCGGTAGGAATGTTATTTTCAGTCCCGATTTTATCCATGGTCATTGTAATAGTAACGGAATTACGATGGGGACTTCGACGGTACGGTCATATGTAACATGCCCTATATTAAATATACATATATTGAATAATTCCATTATACTTAAGAAATCTCTTCTAGCTGCTCTCATATTATTCCTTGGAATCTTCATTGTAAATACTACAATTTCACTGCTTAATGCTCCCGGTCAATTGTCTGTTAAACCAGTGTCAAAATATAACTTAGATAAATCAGCATTGGCAGAAAATTTGGCCCGGGCAATCCAGTTTAAAACGATATCATATGAGAATAAAGACTCTATTGACTATCAAACTTTTACAGATATGCACAACTTCATTCGCGATACATATCCGGCATTATTTTCAAATTTGAATGTATCGACTATAAACGATTATAGTTTGATTTTTAAATGGCAGGGATTAGACTCGTTATTAGATCCGGTAGTATTAATGGCCCATCAGGATGTTGTACCCAGCGGGAATTCTGATGATTGGACGGTCCCACCATTTGCCGGAGAAATTATTGATGGATTCATTTGGGGCAGAGGGGCACTTGACGATAAAGGATGTATGATGTCCTTGATTGAAGCAACAAACTTTCTTGTTTCCACAGAATTCAAGCCACGCAGGACATTGTTTCTGGTTCTGGGTCATGACGAAGAAATTGGCGGTCAGGATGGGGCATTAGCAATTTCAAAATCTTTTGAATCAAAGAATATTAATCCTTTCTTAATCCTTGATGAAGGCATGGCAATTGTGGATGGAATTCTTCCAGGTGTTGAAAAACCGGTTGGTCTTATCGGGATTGCCGAAAAGGGATATAGCACCATTGAGCTTCTTGCCACCAGTAAAGGAGGGCATTCATCGATGCCTCCTGATGATGCCAGTATTAATATATTAACCAAAGGGTTGCAGGTGATAGCCGAAAACCCACTCCCTGCTGATCTGGATGGTGTGGCAAAGTCAATGTTCTCATATTTGTTACCACAACTGCCCCTTTCAACTAGAATAATATTTGCAAACCAATGGCTCTTTAATCCTTTGATCATAAGTAATCTTGAAAACCAGGCCGAAACGAATGCACTCATTCGTACCACGACAGCATTTACTACTTTTCATAGCGGAATTAAGGAAAATGTGCTACCCGTTTCTGCACAAGCAACAATAAATTTTAGGTTAAAACCAGGTGATACTATTGAATCTGTTGAACACCATGTTAAAACATTAATAGATGACCTGCCAATTCAAATCATTCAATCAAATGCAAAATTTGCCTCAAATCCATCAAAAATATCTCCAATTGACTCGGAAGGATATTTATTATTAAACAAAACCATAAGACAGGTTTTTTCTAAAACAATTGTCGCTCCTGGATTGGTTTTGGGTGGAACAGATTCTAGACATTTTGAAAACCTGACAAATTCGATATATCGATTTGCTCCCATTGTGTTTACCTCTGAAGATTTAAAAAGAATGCATGGTCTGGATGAACGAATTTCAATCGAGAACTACGCAATGATGGTTCAATTTTATATTCAGCTGATCAAAAATACATCAAATTAATTCACCGGATATTTTCTTAATTTTTTACCAAATTTAGATGTCTTCAATATGACATTTGGAATCCTTATCAAATTTCTAACAATTTGTTACTTCAATATCTCCTCATGAATATGTAAATTAATCGTTCGCTTTTTTACCGCTCACACATAAAAGGAAATAATTTTGAAACATAAACTACTTTATAGCATGGTTGCTATCATCATGTTAAGTCAAATATTTGCCACGTTTAAAGACGGCCAACTCATAGCAAGAATCGATCAGGATACATCCATCGAGTCTTTGAAATTTGAATTTAAATCCAACGGATTTGAATTTGATAATCAGCTGGTTCGAAAACTTAATATTTGGCTTATTATAATCTCTCCAAATTTTTATAAATCAACTGAAGATGCTTTGATACAATTGCGAAAACTACCCGGCGTCATATATGCCCAATTAGATCATAATCTCAGTCAACGTGTAGAGCCCAACGATCCCTTTTACCCTCAAATGTGGAACTTGAATAATACAGGACAATCCGGAGGTGTCGCTGATGCAGATATTGATGCCCCCGAGGCATGGGATATAAGCACTGGCGGAGTAACTGCTTTGGGAGAAGAAATTGTCGTGGCTGTTGTGGATGGGGGTGTTTCCTATCAACATGTGGATTTGGCTGACAATATATGGGTAAACGAAAATGAGATTCCCAGCAATGGCATCGATGATGACGAGAATGGTTATGTGGATGATATTGTCGGCTGGAATGCTTACAACAATAATGGAAGTGTTCCATCAAGTTCCCATGGCACTCATGTCTCAGGTACAATTGGTGCTAAAGGAGATAATAGCGATGATGTCACCGGTATCAATTGGGATGTGAAAATAATGTGTGTTGCCGGTTCCACTTCTCAAACATCTGTAGCATCGATTGCCTATGGTTATGTCCTGGATCAGAAAACTCTGTGGATTGAAAGTGGCGGTGAATTCGGCGCTAATGTAGTTGCTACCAACAGCAGTTTTGGTATTGACTTTGCCGATTGCAATTCTGGCAGTTATCCGGTTTGGAATGATCTCTACAACGCCATGGGTGAAGTTGGAATTCTATCAGCAGCTGCAACTATCAATTCAAATCAAAATGTTGATAATATCGGAGATGTTCCCACCGGCTGTTCCAGTGACTATATGATAGCTGTTACCAATACAACAGATGACGATGTAAAATATTCTGGTGCCGGATATGGATTGGAAACAATCGATCTCGGCGCTCCGGGAACTCACATCTGCAGTACAATTCCGGGAAATAATGTATCCTGTTCTTATACTGGCACATCAATGGCAACTCCTCATGTTGCAGGAACTGTCGGTCTGATGCATGCAGCTGCAACTTTGACCTGGGCTGAAGGATATGTTGAGTCCCCGGCAATAAAAGCGCTTGAATTGAAAAGCATGATTCTTGACAATGTAGATATTTTACCCACTCTAGACGGCGTAACAGTCTCCGGTGGACGGCTGAATCTTTATAATGCCGTATATGCAATTGCCAATGCAGGATCCAACTTTCAATCTGGTGATGTAAATATGGACAGTTTGATAAATATTTTAGACGTTGTTAATATCGCTAATTATATAGTCACCGGTGAAGGATTCACACAAGAAGAAATTGAATTGGCAGATATGGATGGCAACGGCGAAATAAATGTTGTTGATATTGTTTCTGTGATAAATATCATTTTAAATATTAACGGCAATAACTAGAATTATTACTCGAGGACCAAAATATGAATAAAAGTGTTTTTCGAATATTATGTGCATTTATCCTTACAGCCGGAAATTTAGGTTTTGCTCAAATATCGACTGGCGGCATTCCATATAGTTTTGAAAATATCGTAAGCAACGATTTTCAAATATTGAACCTCCCAGCCGTTGATGTAAACGCCCTTCTTGCTGAAGATGAAATAGCCAGCAAGGATGAACCTTTAAGATTTGGATTTCCGCATAGTGTGAGTTTGGATTTGAATAATTCAGGTACATGGCAGGATTTACCTGACCGTACTAAACTATGGAGACTTCAAATTAATTGCCCCGGGGCAACATCAATCAATTTGATTTATGATGACTTTCATCTTCCACCCGGCGGTGAATTATATATCTATAATGATGATCTTACCTCTGTATATGGTGCCTTCACCGAAAATAATAATAAAGCTCATAGAGAATTTTCTACCACCCCTACAAGCGGTTCAACAACTTATCTTGAATACCATCACCCTTCTGAAAATATTTCGGATGTCAGTATCAGCATCTCAAGTGTGATCCATGGTTACCGGGATGTCTTTGCGCTAATGACTCGAAATTTTGGTGATAGTGGTGGTTGTAATAATAATGTCAACTGTCCAGAAGGTAATCCCTGGGAAGAAGAAATCCGCTCTGCTGCAATGATATTATCTTCCGGTGGATTCAGATTATGCTCCGGCGCTATGGTTAATAATGTCAGGCAGGATTTAACTCCTTACTTCCTTACTGCAAATCACTGTCTCGGAGGTGAAAGCACCTGGATTATCATGTTTAACTATCAAAGCCCAACCTGTGCAAATACCGATGGTCCAACCAATTTTACGGTTCAGGGTACAACATTACTCGCGAACCGCTCTCAATCTGATTTTGCTTTACTGCTCCTTCAGGAAACCCCTCCCGAGTCATATAATGTTCATTTTGCCGGTTGGTCCGCCATAGACACTGCTCCTCAGGAACCCGTTTCGATTCATCATCCTTCAGGGGATATTAAGAAAATAACTTTTGATTATGATCAAGGGATTTCTGATGGGTGGACAAATAATGATGGATCACATTGGCGGATTGCCACCTGGGAAGATGGTACCACAGAACCCGGCTCATCAGGCTCTCCCCTTTTTGATCAAAACCATCGCATAGTAGGACAGCTTCACGGCGGTGAGGCAAACTGCAGTAACAATGTAAATGATTATTATGGAAAAGTGTCAATGTCATGGGATGCCGGTTCAAGTGCTTCGTCAAGGCTTATGGACTGGCTTGATCCTGATAATACCGGTGCAATGGTTTTGGACGGAATGAACGCAATTGATCTACCGGATCCTGAACTTTCATACTCATCGGAAGAACTTTCACTTGTACTAAATACCGGGATGACTGAAACATCCTCAATATCTGTTTCGAATATTGGCGAAGATGAATCTGTTTTATATTATAATCTTGCCTCAACACCATTTGAAAATCCCGGTGCTTCATCCGATGATTTTGGTCATTTCTGGGCTGATTCAAATAATGAACCATCGCTAAATTCTCAATGGATTGATATATCTAATGAGGGAGAATTAATTTCATTTACCAATAATGATCAGGCAGCCCCTCCCATTGAAATTGGATTTGAGTTTCCATTTTATAATGAAGTATATACGCAATGTATTATCAATCCAAATGGCTGGGTTGGATTTTCCGGTGATAATCCTGCCTGGGATAATTCAATTATTCCGTCTCCATCTGCGCCTGGTCCTGCTATCTTTGGTTATTGGGATGATTTGAATCCCCTAAATTCAGGGAATGGCAATGGCGGCGGGCAAGTATATTTCCATTCAAACGGTGAGAGACTGGTAATTTGGTTTGATAATGTAATCCACTGGCCGGTGAATTATGATGGGACATATAATTTTCAATTTGTATTATTTGCTGACGGCAGCATCCAATTAAATTATGCCGAGATGACTGGAGATATTGATTCAGCAACTATTGGTATTCAAAATGATGACGGGTCAGATGGCGTACTTATTTCATATAACGCTGAATTTGTTGAAAACGATTTCACTCTCGAAATTCAGGCGGCTCCACAATGGCTTATCATTGAAGATGCTCCTGGATTTGACGGTGCTCTCGGGCAGGGAGAAACTGCCGTACACTCAGTTATCTTTGACGCCTCAAATATTTTTGAATCAGGGGTTTTTATAGCAAATATCATTTTATCTGCCGGCTCTCAGGAAACGGTTATTTTCCCGGTACAAATGATTGTAAATGAAGATGGCATCCCTGGAGACCTGAATCAGGATGGCCAGGTAAATGTGCAGGATATCATTTTATGCGTCAATATTATTATCAGTGGTATTGAGCCAGGTGGTTATCAATTATGGGCTGGCGATCTTAATGCCGACGGAATTATAAATATATTAGATGTGATTGCGATTATCAATATTATACTTGAATAAAAATTAATAAAATAAAATAAGGGATAAGAATGAAACGATTACTAGTAATGACAGGCTTTATACTACTGTTAATTTCCAGTGCAGTTGGCCAGATTAGTCATGGTGGTGTACCATACAGCTTCTCTCAATCATCTAGAACTGATATTGAAAATATTACAATGCCAAATGTTGATGTAGAAACATTGATCGCTGAGGATGAGCAAAGACCAAAGGGCAGACTTCGATTTGGATTTGAAATGGCACTGAATGTAAATATGACAAATTCCGGTACATGGACTAATCTTGAAAATGGTGGAGTACTGTGGCAGTTACAGATAACATCTGCAGATGCCCAATCCATCAATCTCACTTATGACAATTTTTTCATGCCGGAAGGTGGAGAATTTTTTGTTTATTCTGAAGATGAGTCGATTGTATTTGGCGCTTATACTCATGAAAATACTAATGAATTCCAAACCTTTGCCACACAGCCTGTCGCTGGGGATGTTACAATCTTAGAATATTATCACCCGAATGGAAATGATAATGATGTTTCAATCAGTATTGATGGTGTTATACATGGATATCGATCATTACCCGGGTTAAGACCAAATGAAGATATCAGAACAGCTGGAGCCTGCAACAATAATGTTGCATGTCCAGAAGGAGATCCATGGGCCAATGAAATCAGATCTGTTGCCAGGACACTCACCCAGGGTTGGTTATGCAGTGGTGCTTTGGTGAATAACACTTCCGAGGATGAAAGTCAGTATTTTCTAACAGCTTATCATTGTGTTGAAGATTTAAATACAGCATATTCTGTATTCCTGTGGAATTATCAGGCATCTTCATGCACCGGTACCTGGGGACCCACAAACCAAACAGTTCAAGGTGCTGTATTGAGAGCATCTTCACAGGATATATATAGCAGCCCTGATTTTGCCCTGCTTGAAATAAATACGACAATACCAGATAGTTATAACCCATATTATTCTGGCTGGTCGCGATCTACAGACTATCCACAAGCGCCAGTTGGTATTCATCATCCCGATGGTGATATTAAAAAAATCTCATTCGACGATGATGCGCCATTTGGTTTTAATTATCATAAATGGAATCTTGATTGGGACGATGGTGTAACTGAACCTGGTTCATCTGGTTCTCCCTTATACGATGAAGACCACTATCTTGTTGGAGATTTGAGTACAGGTTCATCTTCCTGCAGCAACCAGGGAGGTGATGATCAATATGGTAAATTCTGGAGATCATGGGATTACGGTGGTTCTGCCAATATGAGACTCCGAGACTGGTTGGATCCTGAAAATCTAGACCCTGAGTTCTGGGAAGGATTCGACCCATTTGTCGAGCCTGAACCTGATCCATATGTATTAGGCGATGTGAACAACGATGAATTGATCAATGTGCAGGATATTATTCTGGTAGTTGGCATCATTCTCGGCACAGTTGATCCTGATCTAACTATGGAACTCGCCGCCGATGCCAATGAAGATGGGATTATAAATGTTCTGGATGTTATCACAGTTATTGGAATAATTATGGATGGTAATCTGGTTAGAGGAAACTCGATCAGTTCCGCCCGTTTAGAAGTTTCTGGAAGCAATGTGGAAATTCAATCAATTGGTGATGTTGCAGGTATCCAGTTAACGGTATCGGGAGATTTCACTATAGAAGAAACCTCTCTCCCCATAGGCTGGCAGATTCATTATAACAATCATACCATTCTTGTTTTTGCTTTGGATGGTGCCAAATTTGATAATGGTTTACTTTTTAATTATGAAGGAAATTTAAAAATTGAATCTGCAATAATCGGTGATTGGTTTGCAAGAGGAAATTCAGCAGAAATTTTAGATATAACACCAACTGGATTTGCTTTGCACCAGGCATACCCAAATCCATTCAATCCCGAAACCCATATTTCGTTTGAACTACCTTTTGCAAGTGAGGTCACAATGACGGTCTACAATATTATCGGTGAAGAGATCGCTAGTTTAGTTGATGGCAGAATGAATGAAGGAGTACATTCTGTATCCTGGAATGCAAATGAGTTCCCATCAGGTCTGTATATTGTTCGTATGGATGCTGGTAATCAAGTATTGTCTCAAAAAATAGTGTTAATGAAATAATCCAAATCACTTATTATCTTATTATATGATAAAACGGCGCAGAAAAATCTGCGCCGTTTTATTTTGTAGATATTTTAGTATCCCCACTTATTGATCATGCTACCCCGGCAGTTTACTTGGATCAAATAGAAATTTTTCCATTATTTTCAATTCATCAATTCCTGATATAACAATTTCAGGATCTGGTATTAATTCCTCAACGGGTAATTTATCTTTATAATTCAAATTCGATAATAAATACTTTATGCAGTTTATTCGTGCCTTTTTCTTTACATCAGATCGGATAATTGTCCAAGGCGTTTTGGTTCGATTGGTTTCCGTAATCATCTGAAATTTCCGGATTGAATATTGATCCCATAACTCTTGTGCCATTTTATCTACAGTAGAAGTTTTATACTGTTTCAGGGGATCTGTATCACGGGACAAAAATCGTTTATTCTGAATTTTTTTTGATACTGAGAAATAAAATTTAAACAGTTTGATTCCATCATTAACTAGTAAACTTTCAAAAACGGGTGCATATTTTAAAAATTTCTTGTTCTGTTCGTCAGTACAAAATTCCATGACCGGTTCGACCATGGCACGGTTATACCAGCTACGATCAAAAAAGACCATCTCCCCAGCAGAAGGTAAATGTGTCACATATCTCTGAAAATACCATTGCGTCAGCTCTCTGTTACTTGGTGTTGATAATGCCACAACTCTGGCATTTCTGGGATTTATAAATTCTGTCATCCTTTTAATCGTTCCACCCTTACCAGCTGCATCCCGACCTTCAAATAACATCAATATGCGCATACCGGTGCTTTTCACATGATTTTGAAGTTTCAGCATTTCAATTTGGAGCTTTTTCAACTCCGTTTCATATTCGATAACATGTTTGCCAATCCAAACTGGTATTTTTCCTTTTTTTGCTTGAGAATCCTTATACTTTAAGGCCGTACCTTCAGATAGTATTTTTTTTGAGATCCCCTTGCTTTCCGTTTCATTAGATTTTTTATCTTCCACCGGATGGGTGGATTCATCTATAAAATCGTTTTTGGGTTTTTCATTCTGATCTTGTTTATGCATATAAACTCCAACTCATCATCTGACATATTTCCCATGTTTCATCTTTTGTTTTTTCATTTTCTGAATCTCCTTTTTCCCGGAAATAACCACATTAGAATCGATGGAAAAATCTATTTTTCTACTTCTCCCTCGATACCGAACCGATTTCAAAATAATTTTCATCGTTTCCAATCGAGCCAAATGTTTATCATCAGATCGAATGACCCACCATGGAGAATCTGCAGTACTTGTTTTTTTCAACATTTTAAATTTCTTTTTTGTAAACTCATCCCACAGACTCTGAGCCTGAAGATCCACCTCACTTAATTTCCATTGTCTGAGCGGATCATTTTTTCGTCTTTGGAATCGTCTATCCTGCTCATCCTTGGAAACAGAAAAGTACAATTTGATTAATGTCGTTTTTCCATCACTGAGGAAATTTCGTTCATAGGTATTCACACTTTTAATAAATTTATTATATTGATCCTTAGAGCAGAAATTAAATATGGGTTCAACAATAGCACGATTGTACCAGCTACGATCGAACAAAACTAACTCTCCAGCATGTGGAAACTGTTCAATATACCTTTTCATGTGCAATTCAGTCTTTTGGTGATATGATGGTTTGCCCAATGCAACAACCCGATAATGCTTTTCATTCATATATCTGGTTACCCGGCGGATTGTCCCCCCTTTACCTGAGGCATCTCTTCCATCAAATAAAACGATAACTTTTTTTTTCGTTTTTTCCAGATGCTTCTGCATCTTTATAAGTTCTGCCTGATATGGTTTTAATTGTTCAGCTTTTTTATATTTAGCATAAATAGCTTTTTGTGGCAATTGATTGTCTATTGATTTTAAATCATCCATCCTTTGGCCTTATCGTTTCCAGATTTTTCGATTACAGTTTATAATAATGAGCTCTATTTTTAGTATTCTTCTTCTATTTTCGGAAGGTAATCTAATAATATCAATATGGCTTATAAAGATTGTTTTGCTAAATATGGATTTATCATCTCAAAAAAAAGTACTTCAATCCCATAATACCTTGAGATTTTTATAAAGTTTAAACCCAGCTTTTTTAAAACATTTTGTGAAGATACATTCTCCGGATGGGTTATACCGACTATTTTATCCAGGTTCAAAACTTGAAATCCATAACGGCATACCCGATGAGAGATTTCTGTTGCGTACCCGTTTCCCCAAAATTCAGGCAGGAAACGATAGCCAATTTCAATATCCGAGGTATTATCAAGTGGTTTCAAAATTACCCATCCAATATATGCACCGGATTCCTTTAAAAAAACCGACCACAGACCCATTCCTTCCTTTTTGTCATGGTATTTCATCATCCGGGCAAATGTTAGTCTTGTCTCATCAATTGTTTCCTCAATAGCATGGATATATTTCATTACCTCAGGATTTGAATGGAGATGAAACATCTGTGGGATATCTGACTCAGTTAGCTCCCTTGCGATTAATCTATCTGTGGTGAATTCTGGATTCTTTCTAACCATAACTACTCAATAATAGATTCCTGTGAACCCTGGGATAATTCTTCAATTTTTTTCAAGGGTTTTTCTAATTGTCGTGACCTGGTAGTCATGAGACTATCATAAGTATTTTTTGAAGATTCAATGCTGTTTCCTAATTTTTCAAGAGATTTAACGTACATACCCCATTGTTTCCGGAATACGTTTACCAGATTCATAACCTCAGATGCTCTCTCTTCCATGGCAAAATTCTGTGTTGCTTGATGAATCAATGATAATACTGCATACAGGGTAAGCGGCGAGCACAGGAGTACCTTCTTTTCAAGGGAAAAATTAACAAGTTCAGGGTCTTCAGAATTGATGAAACCATATATTGACTCATTTGGGATGAATACCATGACATAATCCAGTGTGCCTTCCTCTGGATTTATATAGTTTCTCCCAGCCACATCTTTGATATGTTTCTTTACGTCCTTTAAAAAATGTTCTTTTTCTACTTTTTGATGATGATCATCTTCTGCTGATAGAAAATTCTCATAATGCGTAAGTGGAAATTTCACATCCATATTTAATTTTTTCTCTTTTGGCAGCATGAATGTGTAATCTGGCCTTTCACCGGATTCTACAATTGTTTGTTTTAAGTAATTTACATTTTCAATCAATCCAATATATTGAAGGATATCTTCCACCATCCGTTCACCCCATTGACCTCTTTTTTGCGATGATGATAAAACTTCTCTCAATCCGATAGCTGTATCCCTAAGTTTTCCAGTCTCAATACTACTTTCCTCTAATCGGGTATTTAAAGTGATTGATTGATCGGCGAGCCCTTTCAAAGTTTTATGCATTTCACCAAGATTTTGATCAATGAGATTCTTCTTTTCATCAAATTTGATCTCTGCATTTTCCATAGAAGTCTTAAACTTTTCATTTGCGAGTTTGAGAAATTCATCAGAATTACTTTTTATTGCCTGACTGGCAAGTGATTTAAAGGAATTTTCCATTTCAGCCCTGATTTCAACCAATCTGGCTCTTTCATCTTTTATCTGTTGTATGGAACTTTCTACTCGAGTATTCGCAGCTGTTTCAGCCTTTTGGGATTCCTCCAATCGTAATCGTATTTCCTTAAATTCAGTCAATTGCTTTTCATATTCGCCAAGACGGGTTATGGCCTGGGTTTCAGATGTAATACGATCCTGCAATTCAGTTTGAAATGATTCAATTTCCTGATCCCGGTTTGGAGGACTAGTTTTATGTTTTATTAGCCATCCTAATAAAAACCCAATAACTATTGAAATGATTGAAATAATTGATTCTACCACAATGATATTCCTTCTTATTCGCTATACGAAATATTTTGGCTGTGTGATTGCAATTTCCCAAATATATAACCAACCGCAGCACTAACAAATCCCCAAAGTATAAATCCAACTGAAGACTTTATCAGCCAATCAGGTTCAATGAAAATTAACAATCCCCGTGACTCCAGAAAGTAAAATATAATAGTGCCTGTCAATCCAAAAACTGAAGAATAAAATATTCCTTCAGAATTAACTCCTTTGATAAATACTGAAGCGACAGGAAATGCAACTGCAGTAGAGAGAATCCCTGATGACAAGTAAAATATATCCCATAGAGAATCGATGAACAAGGCAAATAAAAGAGCAGCGAAAACTGATAATGATGTTATTATCTTTTGAAAACTGACATTTGTTGATTGCTTTTTGTCATGAAAATAATCATAGGCAATGCTCAATCCCATCACATTAACGCATGTGTCAATTGTACTCATTGCCGCTGCCACCAGTCCAACAGAAAGAAGCATTCTTAACCAGGCAGGTGCATAATCTTGGATTAATGCAGAAAAAATAGCATCCCCTTCAAATCCTATGATCTGAGGATAACCACCCTCTGTGACTGGATATAATTCTAATGCAGCCACCCCGATAAACATTGGGATTATTCCCACAAATATCAATCCGTTTAATGCTCCGATGAAAACCCCTTTTTTGGCAGTAGTAACATCCCTTGCCGCCTGAACCCTCAACCACAGGTCAGCTTCATAAATCCAGCCGGGTAAATACGCAATCAATGTAAGTAAAATGATTGTAATGCCTGGCGAGAATATGGAGATCCAGCTTACCGATGTTTTTGTGGAAGTTATAAATGTATCAGGGAGAAAACCGGGGGTTTTATTCAGTCCTTTTATAGCAAGAATTGCGACGACAACAATATAAATAGCAACTAGAACATATTGAAGCTTATCAGTTGCAATAACCGCTCTGAATCCGCCAAAGGTAAGATATATTCCAATCACTACAGAAATTAAAATCATCACCGCTGTAATATTTATATTCAGTTCGGCGGAAAGTAAATTTGCTGCAACATAAATTTCAGCACCACCCCATACAAGAAATACAATAGCAAGAGATAAAGCAACCACTTTCCTGCTTTTAGAACCAAATTTGTCTCCCACCATTTCAGGTTGGCTAAAGGCTTTTAGTCCTCTATACTTTGTTGAAAGACGATAAATTAGAGCAAGGGATATGAGCCATGGGAAAGTAATTATCCAGAATGCTCCGATTCCATACCAGTAGAATAATTGAACCGCATACACACATGACCATGATACAGACATGAATCCAGCTGAGAGGGAGAAACCCACATCCATGGCTCCTAATTCCCGCCCACCAGTCCAGTGATCTATTTGAGTTTTCTGTTTCCTGAATGAATACCATCCTATTACAATAGTAATCAGAAAATACAATAAAACCGCTACCCAGGCTGATAACATTGATCTCTCCATTATTCAATTACACATTTCTATTTATTAGGGAATTTTTAGAATTAAATGATTTCACTCATCAAACGAATATTTCTTTCAATGCCCATTCCTACTACTCAATTTTAAGTAAATTTAAGTTATGAATTCTGGAGATATTTTCCGTTTTGATTTATTAACTATATTGGGACCGACTGCTTGTGGAAAAACAAGACTGGCGGTAGAAATTGCCCATAATTTATCTGGTGAAATTATTTCAGCTGACTCAAGACAGGTTTTCCGAAAACTGAATATCGGCACCGGAAAGGACCTCATTGAATACCAACATCCAGATGGAACCATCCCCCATCATCTTATTGACATAATCGATCCTGCAGATGATTATAGCGTTTTCCATTTTCAAAATGACTTTTATAATTCCTACCTGGATATCAAAAAGAAGCATAAACAGCCCATTTTATGCGGTGGAACAGGTTTGTATATTGAAGCAATTTTACGGCATTTCAGTATTTCACCTGTAAAACCCAATATTGAATTAAGAAAAGAACTGGATATTCTGTCAATAGGAGAACTTCAGGAAAAACTAAAATCCATAAAATCTAAACATCACAACACTAGCGATTTTTTACATAAAAAACGATTAATCCGTGCTATCGAGATAGCTTTGTCACCTGTACCGGAAAAATCACTTCCGGTTAAAATAGAAGCCCCCGTAATTATCGGAATTGATTATCCAAGAAGTGAAGTAAGGAATCGCATAACTTTAAGATTGCATGAGAGAATCAATGAAGGATTAATTGAGGAAGTTGAAGATCTGATCCGCTCAGGAGTAACGCATGAAAGGTTGGAATATTTTGGATTAGAGTATCGATTTATTTCCAGATTTATTGAGGGTAAACTTAACAAGAACGATATGATCCAGAAATTAAATAGTGCTATCCATCAATTTTCAAAACGTCAAATGACCTTTTTTCGACATATGGAAAAACAAGGGATAAAAATTCACTGGATTCCTAAAGGCAACCAACAGCAGGCATTCAAATTACTTGAGAATTGGACCCAGTGATACAGAGTGATAAAATATCAGATTACCTTAGGAAAAGAGGAATTAAGGGACCCTGGAAGATCCATTCTGCCCCAGATAAAAAATTCGATTATATTTTGATTGTCCCTGTTATTTCTGAATCAAAGAATATTCCAAATTTATTGTTATCCATATCAAATCAAGTATCAGTAGATCTCGAAAATATCATGGTAATAATTGTAATTAATAATGGAGAGAATCCTGATGTCAATATTTATCAGGATAATTGCAATTTGAGATTTTATTTAGACAAGGAGACCTTTCCTTTTCACCTGACTTATGTAGATGCTTTCACACCAGGGTATCAACTATCCGAAAAACTTATCGGGGTTGGAATGGCACGTAAAATTGGTACCGATCTATCATTACAAATGGTCAGTAAGAATGGTTTGCTTTTTCACACAGATGGGGACTGTTATTTATCACCAAATTATTTTTCAAATATTATAAGAGATTTTCATCAGCATCAGTGGGCAGCATCTGTTGTAGGATTTAAACATCAAAAATCCAGTATACCGCGAATTGAAAATGCAATTCGGAATTATGAAAATATGCTAATAACTACAGCGGATAAAATGCGGCAAGCAGGTTCTATATATGGATATCCAGCTATTGGTTCGGCAATGATTTGCACGCCATTAGCTTATGTATCTGTAAGTGGAATGCCAAAAAGAAAAGCCACTGAGGATTTTTATTTCCTGCAGGAAATTGCAAAATATAGGGAAGTTTCCTGGAATGATGAGATTCTGGTACATCCCTCTCCAAGAGCAGAGCAAAGGGTTCATCTTGGCACGGGGTTCAGGATGTCCCAGGTGGTTAATGGTTTTGAAATTCAAACTCTTGAATATTCCGAGATAGCATTTCGGATATTACATGATTGGATTCGATTAGCTGCAGATAATTATAAAACAGATATTAAGGATCTGATTTTAAAATGTAAAATAATCCATGAGGATTTTCCAAAATTTATCATATCTCTTCAGATTGAAGCGGTATGGGATGGAATCAACCATTCGGCTCCCACTTCAGGTCATTTTGCTTTACAATTTCAGAGATGGTTTGATGGTTTGAAATCCATCCATTTACTGAGAAATTTTTCTGATAATTATTAATAATTTTCTTTGTTGAAATCTATGATATTTTATTATTTAAAGATATGTAATCCATAAACCAGAAGAGGCTCTCGGGGAGAGAGCCTCTTCTGGTTTTAACCACAACAAAGGAGAAGGAAGGTTGTTTTTATTTACGCTTCGACTCACGAACCATCATAGAATCGAATTGTTCCATCAATTCATTAATTAAATATTTTTTTTCAATATTGAAAAAATTGATATTTGATTGGTAGTGATTGAGAAACTAGTAATTGAATAATCTAGATAAAAAGCTGTAAAATTTGCCATCTTTAGGGGGGTTATGAACCAGATTACAGGTAAAATTAATTATCTTGACGGTATAAGACTTCACCGCGCACTCGTTGCTGGCATATATAAAGTAGTTTCTCGTCAAGAATATCTAAATAAAATAAATGTTTTCCCAGTCCCAGATGGTGATACTGGAACCAACATGGCGTTCACTCTCACTGCAATTCTGGATGGCACCCGGGAACAAATACACTCTGATGTAAATCAGATGCTGATAACCGTTGCTGATAGCGCTTTAGATGGAGCAAGAGGTAATTCAGGAGTCATTCTTGCACAATTTTTCCAAGGTCTCAGCGATGGTGCCGCCGAAATAAAAAAAATGGACACCCTCGCCTTTTCCAACGCTATCACCTATGGGGCAAAATATGCACGAGAGGCACTTTCTGAACCAAAAGAAGGAACAATCTTATCCGTTCTGACTGATTTCTCACAGCATCTAATAAAATTGATTAACCTTGGTCACACTGATTTTGCATCTCTCCTTGAAAAGGGACTGGAGAAAGCTGAAGAGTCCCTTGCAAATACAATGAATCAGCTTGAGGTACTTCGAAAGGCTGGTGTTGTAGATGCAGGGGCACAGGGATTTGTCGATCTTCTAGTAGGAATTTTAGATTATATATCTTCTGGCTCAATTAAGAAATTTAATGAAATTTCTTTTTCTTCTTACCCAAGCGTTAAAATTCAAAGTGCCGGCGAAGAAGTAGATTTGGAATATAGGTTTTGTACAGAATGCATGATTGTTGGGGATGATATTGACCGAAAATATCTCAGAAAAAAACTTATGTATATGGGTAACAGCCTGGTATTTGCCGGTTCAAAGCGAAAAGCTAAAATTCATATTCATGTAAATAATCCAGCAGATGTATTTAAAACCTGTGAAGAATTTGGGGAGGTCATAAACCAAAAAGCTGATGATATGGAAATGCAGCAGAAAATTTCACACAAAGAATCAACGGATGTGGCAATACTTACTGATTCTGGAGCAGACTTTCTTGACATCTCTGATCTCGATATCCATATGGTACCATTAAGATATAACTTTGGAAATGTAGGATTCATTGATAAAATTTCATTGAACCCTATCGAATTTTATGAAAAACTGACCACGTCTTCTCATCATCCTCAAACCTCACAGCCAACACCAGGAGATATTAGGCGACAATATCAATATATCTCGACACATTATAATTCAATAATTTCTATTCATCTTCCTCATGCCCTGAGTGGTACGTGGCAATCTGCTGTAAATGCAGCCAAACGATTACCTGATACTAATATATCGGTAATTGACTCTAAAACAGCCTCTCTAGCTCAAGGTTTGATTGTATCTGTCGCTGCCGAAGCAGCACAAAATGGAAAATCTCACGACGAAATTTTAAAAATTATCGATGAAAGCAAAGAGAAAACTGAACTTTATGCAATAATTCCCGATCTTGCATATGCAGTTAGAGGAGGTAGGGTAAAATCCTCAAAAAAGAAAATTGCAGATATTTTTAACATAACACCCATACTTACCATTGGAAGTACAGGAAATATTAAAACTGCTGCTTATACTATTGGGAAAAAGCATATTGTTGACAAACTAACTTCTTTTGTGATTAAAAAAATGAATCCTGATAAATCTTATAGAATATTAATTGGACATGCAAATTCAAAAAGCAGGGGAAATAACGCCATGTCCATTATGGAAGAAAAATTAAAATCTATCCATTCAATTCACTTAATAGATTTGGGACTTGCTCTCGGTGTGCATGGAGGACCTGGGTCAATTGCTGTTGCATTTATGGAGCAATAATATGGCAGTTAATCTCATTTAATTATATAATTAATCAAATTATGATATCAGTAGCATTAAAAATTATTATTTCATATTTACTTGGCTCAATCAGCGGAAGCATGGTCATTGGTAAAATTAAAGGCGTCGATATTCGTACCATGGGGAGTGGAAATGCCGGCGGCACTAACGCCTTTCGAACTCAGGGAATTAAGTTTGCCATTGCCGTGTTCATTATTGATATTGGCAAAGGTTTCGTGTCAACGTTTTATGTACCGCATTTAGTACTTCCATTTATGTCTGCAGAAATGATATTGTCTGTTGATTTATTGATTGTATTATGTGGGATGGCTGCTGTTATTGGTCATGTCTACCCATTATATTATAACTTTAAAGGCGGAAAAGGAGCTGGGGCTGCTATTGGGATGATATTTGCCATTGCCCCGTTGATAATGTTTATTGCGATCGTCATCTGGCTTATTATTTTGTTATTGACAGGATACGTGGGGCTAGGAACTATGATTGCAGCTATTTCTATTCCATTTTTTAGTTTTATTTTTGAAGTAAATAATCAATATTTTTTATACTCAACTTCCTTGCTTGCAACATTTATAATTTTCGCCCATAGAAGTAATATTCAGAGGATTATCAAAGGAACTGAAAATCGTTTTGAAAAAGCGAGAATTTTTCATCGCTCAAATGATTCTGATTAATTAGAATCTGACAAATGAATATGTGTGTCCGGCTCATATGGATTGAATCCAAAATCTATTGTCATAGAACCAAATCCTGACATATAAAAAACAAACCCGACACCATAACCATGGATAAGTTTTTCAATTTTCATATCCTCCAATTGATCAAAACCAATGCCAAAACTATAAAATACATGCCAGTCTATTCCCAGTTCTAATCCGCCAGTATCAACCTTTGGGAATAAAGTCTGTTGTACAGAAATATTGTTATATATAATATTTTTACTCTCCAGATATGGTTGTATTTTTGCAGAATTTCTATTTGGCACCGGTGAATACCCCTTTACATAATCCTCCCCACCAAGGTACTTATATTTAAAAATAGGTAAATTTTCAGAGAATTGTAATTCGGAGGTTGTATAAAGAGACAGTACTGGGTTCCACGAATTTTTAAATATATTCATCCATATTCCAAACCATAATTTCAAATTGGAATAGTCCTTAACAGAATTTTTTGCCTTATGGTACGAATAGTTAATACCGGTATGTATCCCTTTCTCAGGATCCAGAATTACATCACGTGAATCATATTCCAAATTGGCATTACCAAAGTAATATTCATATCTTGTATCATTTGGAATTGCATTGTCTAATTCTGAATTAAGATTACCCCAGTCAATAATTCGTTGTTCATAACCAAATGTAAATAAAAATCTGTAATAATTCTGATGGCGGAATCCACTTGATGCAGAAATATGTTTATAATTTGATTCATATTCATAGACTGCATGAATATTAGTTGAATTCCACACATTGATAGCGAAAGAGACGTGATCATCTTTTATCCAGGGATTACTGTATCCAAAAAAATAATTATTTACATTTCCTGTTGTAAAACCACCAAACAACTTCTCGTTTCGACCTCTAAAATTTAGATAAGTAATGCCGCCACCATATGACCAGCCATTTTTCCCTTTTGCCTCATCATATTCTATTATAGGAAATGGGTAATAATTGGGACCTTCAACCAAATCAATAACGTAGTTAGATTCTACTTGATATATGTTAACTGTTGAAAATAATCCAAGATTATAAATTCTGTTTCTGTCTTCTATCGCTATGGATTCATTATAGGGTGAGTATAGAGGATGTTGGAGTTCTCTAATTATTATAGATTTATGTGTTTTATTATTACCAGTAATTTTTATCTGCTCGACATTATTTGCACTCAAAATTGTCAAATAAATAAGGATAACAATTAATTTCATTTCTATATATATTTTATAGATTTCCATTTATATATGAGATCTAATATTATCATAAATATTAATAAAAACCAGACTCCTTGGGTGAGAATATTTACATAGAAATGTAAATGGAGTGTCCCTTCAAATCAGCTTTGATTCAGATAATAATTTTCTTTAGGTTGTAAAATTTACGTATTAAAAAAAATGCCTCCAAAATTACGGAGGCATTTTTACTTAAAGTCTGTCGATATTTTATTTTTTCCGGCCTCTTGCCATCGCTGAACGAGATACATCCCCTTCTTTGTCAATAAAATATAGATATCCAGATTCACGGGATACACCGGCATCTGCAACTTTTTCAGCACTTCCGCCCTTTTCTTTACCGCTAGCCATCCTTGAGCGCCAAACGTTGCCATCTTTCCCCAGGTAATACAGATATCCTTTGTCTTTCTTCACGCTGACAGTTTTTACTTTTTCAGCCATAAATTGGTTCTCCTTGTAGTTAAATATTGAAAGTTAAGCGAATGCTTTATACCTAATTCTATGTCTTTCCCCTCTATAGAGTCAAGGATTATTAAAATTATTAAGAGATCAAAATACCGGAATAATAAATGATATTTTCTTTTTTATCCGATTACTCCTTTTTTCCCCTTCCATGCTCAAATTTCTCCATAACAATTTTGAATTCTTCAAAGGAATTACAGCTGAAAAAATTAGATAAACGTATATTTTCACCAATTGAAATTGATTTCTGAAATCCATAATGATGTCCAGGATATACAATCGTTGCAGGTTTTAGAGTTAAAAGTTTTTTATAAACACTATTATACAAATGAAAAATATTGCTATCAGGGCCGATCGTTCTTCCTGTTCTGCCCACAAACATTGTATCACCAGTAAAAATCATATTCAAGTTCTGATGCCAGAAACAGAGACAATCTGAGAGATGTCCAGGAGTGTGTAAAACCGTCAAGAGATGTTTACCAACCGAAATTACATCATAGTCATGCACACCATGGAATTGTTCATTATTAAATTGATTTGCTAAGTCATGGAAGCCATATAATTTTGCCAATGGCTTGAAATCGAGAATATCATTCAGATAACTGATATGATCTCTATGTGAATGAGTAATAAGAATTTTATCTAATAATAATTCTTCTTCCAGTATCACATCCCAAATTGGATGCACTTCCACAGAGGCATCTATCAAAGCTGCCACCCTTGTTTGATCACACCAAATTAGATAACTCAAGTTATTGTCATAACCGCCTTGGAATGTCCGTATTTGCATCATACCCTATAAACCTCGATAAAAATGTTACTAATTTAACCGCCTCCTTTAATTTTGATATTCCCGAAGAATTTTCATCCTGAGAATTATGACCATACAACTTGGAAATAAGAATCTCACTTTTATCAATCGATTTTGACAATTGAACGGATTCAGTGTAAGGGATCATATTATCATTCATCCCATGCAATATAAATACCTTCCCTATTATATTTTCATACCAATATTTTGGGGATAATGAATGAAGTTCATCCTTACATGTTATTTTAATAGAATCTATAGCAAGTTTAATATCAGGATTATGTTTACTCTCTATTAGATCATTTAAATATATCTGATCGAATTCGGGTAGAGTTTTTCTATGTATTTCTGCATTTTCCGGTTCATCATTTACCAGATATGAGATATTTTTTAAGATATTTGTCTTGTCATAAACAGTATCTATATGCTCTAAATAATTATTTAATATTACGATCGCTCCCCAATCATGAGGCTGAACATACATTTTGGTTTCTTCTAAATGGTAAACACCAGTTGTTAGAAAATTAAATGTGGTGTCGAAATTATAAAAAGTACCATATGTCATAATTGCATTTGGCGGCGGCGTAAACAGACCCAATTTCTGAGTTGCTTTCAACAGTAGTGCACCGCCAAAGCTCATACCAATTATATATATTTTATTATTGAGGGTTTTTTCTTCATTAATGACCCATTGATAAAAATGGATCATCCACTCTGCATTATCAGGAGAAATGATAAGGTCTTTTAATAGTGGTAATCTTGGCAGATAAACTCTGATTTTCATACCAGCGATCAAATAGGCCATTTTTGTTGTTTCAGGATGCTCTTCAGCAAAAGGTGAGGCTCCTGGAAAAATGATAAATATTTTTTTGCAACCACTTTTTGGCTCGATCACCTTTACAGGAACATTTTCTTCTTTCAGACCGGGATATGTCAATGATTTTTCAATGACACCTTTGGGTCTTTTATCAGTTAATTTTAACAATCCTGATACAATCTGAAAAAATTGTAGTACCGGGATCATTATTGTTGGTCCATTATGAGTTTTGTTCCAGCGCCGTAATCATTTACAAGCTGTCCACCAAAATAACCTGTGACCAGTACCCCAATTGACAAAGCAATTATAACTATCCATTTTAGCCAAATTATCTGTTTCTTTTTGAGATGCAGATAAACCATCGTAAAAGTCGAAATAATACCCAGCCATGTCAGTATATTCCCAAGTAATTCATGACGGGATAAATCATCAGATATTCCAGGTATGTTTACTGACTCATTTAGTGATAGGTCGCCGGAAAGACTAGCAAATAAGCTCGAAAATGCCCCTAATACAATTAAAATAAGACTAAAATAATCAGGTATACTTTTAAACCTCAACTTGATTATTTCAATAATTAATGCAGTTGTATATAATGCAATTGGATAATGGATAAAGAAAGGATGCAGATCAGCCATATTTAAGTACTCATTTTATCAATTTTAATGCTTTCCCCATAACTCTATCAACCCATCGATCTGGTAGTAAACCGGGAAGAATAAAATTGGTAAAACTATTTTTCATTATAACATATCGTGTTTTAGGTTTTTTAATTTCCAAAACTTTTTTAATCAATTTTGCTACAGTATGCGCCGGTAATCCTTCTTTACCTTTTTTCATGGTAATTTCATAAAACCTTTGCAATGACCTCTCATATTCTGAACCAATAAATCTATTGTTTTCCGGGTCTGGAGTCTTATCCCAGATAGGGGTTGCAACTGGACCAGGCTGAATGACAATTACATCAATATCTTGAAGCAAGAATTCTTTTCGCATCACATCAGAAATAGCTTCCAAGGCATGTTTGGATGCTGTATACGGTCCAACAAATGGAAATGCTCGCTTTCCACTGACAGAACTAATATTGATTATCCTCGTAATTTTTCCATTTTTTCTACTGGCTCTCAATAAAGGAAAAAAAGTATTCACAACTGTGAGAACACCAATAACATTTACCTCAAATTGCTTCCTAAATACATCATTTTCCAACATCAAAAGTGGTCCTGCCAATGCAATACCAGCATTATTCACAATGCTTATCAGATCTCCCTGCAATTTTTCTTTTAGAATTTGATAACCCTCGTTTACCGATTGGCTATCGGTGACATCAAAAACTAAAGGAGTAAAATTCTTTGGGTATTTTGTTTCCAGCATATTTGCATCGGAATGTTTTCTAACACTTCCGAATACATAGTACCCTGATAAGCATAAATGTTCTGCCGTTGCTTTTCCAATCCCAGTGGATACTCCAGTAACTAAAATAGATTCCATTACAGTTTGCCTTTTATTATGATTATTTTACCCAATCTGGTAAATGAGATAGATCAATATTAAATATATATTTCCCAAACAGCGATACGGCAGCAGTTATTATTCCTATACCAATCAGATTAATCCAAATCCCCACCTTACTCATATCGCTAATTTTTAATTTCCCAGTTCCAAAAATGATTGCATTTGGAGGTGTTGCTACCGGAAGCATAAATGCAAATGAACATGATAGAGTCGCAGGAATCATGAGAAATAAAGGATTCATATGTATAGCAATAGCCAGACCACCTAAAATGGGAAGCAGCATTTCAGCTGTTGCAGTATTGGATGTTAATTCAGTTAAAAATGTAATAAGAGTACAAATAACCATCACGATAATTACAGGATGAATCGATTCAATTCCGCCGAGTTGTGATCCAATCCAAATGGTCAGGCCTGATTCTTTAAATCCGCTGGCCAATGCAAATCCACCACCAAATAGCAACACAATATTCCATGGAAGTTTTGAGGCGGTTTTCCACTCAAGAATTCTACTATTTTTTCCATTCTTCGATGGTATCATGAATAATATTACTGCCATGGTTATACCAACAGTTCCATCGTTTATATAATTAGAGTATTCAAATAAATTTGACCATCCCGGAATCGTAAAATTCCCAATTGGAATTTCTTTACGAAATAACCACAGAAATATTAAAATTAGAAAATCAATTAAAACGACTTTTTCCTCAAAAGAAATGGGACCAAGCTTCTTATACTGATTCTTAAAAATGTCACCATCTATCTCTAGCTTCATTGCTTTTCGAAAAAACACTTTCGTCAATAAGCCCCAGACAATAACCAAAAATATTACAGAAATAGGAGATGCAAAAAAGAACCAATTAGCAAATGTAATTTCCGGGCTTTCAGGAAATAATATAGCAAATATCCTGGTAAATGATAAATTAGGGGGAGTACCCACAATGGTGGCAATTCCTCCAATCGATGCACTGTATGCTATACCAAGAAATAATGCTATTGAATATTTCATTACCTTTGATTTATCAAAATTTTGTTCCAATTGTGACAATACTGCCATTGCAATGGGTACCATCATCATCGTAGTTGCAGTATTGGATATCCACATTGAAAGAAATGCAGTGGTTATCATGAATCCCAATAATATACTTTGAGCATCCATCTTAAATTTTAACATAATTACCAGAGCGATTCTTTTATGCAGATCCCATTTTTCCATGGCGAGTGCAATTAGAAATCCACCAATAAATAAAAAGATAATATGATTAAAATAAATCGGGGCTACATCTTTTCCATTCATTATCCCTAATGTAGGAAATAGAACGATAGGTAGTAATGCCGTGACAGCCAATGGAACTGCTTCCGTTACCCACCACAGAGCCATTAAAATTGCTACGGCGGCAGTTCTTGTAACGATTGGGTCACCAGGTTTTATATCTACAAAAAGAAATAAGAGGCTAATTGCCGGTGCAATTAAAAGCATCCATTGCTTTAAATTAACATTATTCATATAGCGCCATTTTTTTGATTATATAATAAATTTTTGATTATATAATCTGTTTATCTTTCCAGTCAGCATGATTGGAATTAATCTAAGAAAATATCTTACACAGCAGATAATCTAGTGGAACAAGTCAACAATTTCTGCATAAAACGCGGCTCTAAAATAAAATTATAAAGGAAATTAAATGTATAAAAAGTTATTCTTCTTTTTGATAATAAATAGCATGTGGGCTGTACCCAGTAAAAAGGAGTTCAGTGAAGCATTTATTAATGTTGCAACATTAGCAAACCCGGCAATTGTGTCGATCGTCTCAGAAAAAACTGCCAGTTCCTCTCAGAATTATTTTTTTGGCCCCAATTTTGACAAAAATCATCCAAACTTTCCCAAAAGCCAGGGTCTTGGCTCCGGTGTCATAATTGATGCAAAGAATGGATATATAGTTACTAATAATCATGTCATTAGTGATGCAGAAGATATTACAATTTATCTTATGGATAAACATGAGTTGAAGGCTGAAGTTATCGGAGCAGATCCCTTATCAGATATTGCAATTCTTAAAATTGATTATTCCAATCTTGATGATGTTGTTTTGGGGGACTCAGACGAATTGAGTGTGGGTGAATGGGTAATGGCAATTGGAAGCCCGTTTGGCCTGGAACTCAATCACACTGTCACCGCAGGAATTGTCAGCGCCGTTGGACGAAGTGATGTAGTTTCCCGTCAAAATTTTGAAAATTTTATCCAACATGATGCAGCAATAAATCCTGGGAATTCAGGCGGAGCGCTATTTAATCTTGATGGTGAACTGATAGGAATTAACACCGCCATTGCTACTGATGGTTATTCTCGAATGAATGCCGGTGTTGGATTTGCCATTCCTATTAATCAAGTTAGACGTGTAATGGAAGATATCATTAATGACGGCTTTGTCAGTCGTGGATGGCTTGGTGTTACAATTCAGGATATCGATGAAAATATCGCCAGAGCGTTGGGTCTTGATATCCGCCATGGTGCGATAATTTCCCAGGTACTTGATGATGGCCCTGCAGAAAATTATGGTATTGAAAATCAAGATATTGTCATCGAAATCGATGGTGTGAAGGTAAAGGACGCAAGTCATTTAAAAAACATGGTTGCTCATGCCCGACCACATGACAGTATAGACATTACGGTAATCCGGGATGAAGACACCGAGATAGTCAAAGTTAAACTTGGTACCAGGCCAGATGAAGAAAATCTCAGACTTGGAATATATGACAATGATGAATATGATAAAATCGGACTAAAGGTTGAAAATAATAGTTCAAACTCATTATGGGGAGCGGATGATAGTAGTGGTATTACCGTTTCTGATATAAAAACCAGTTCAAATGCCTACAATGCCGGTATCAGGATTGGAGATATCATCGTCAAAATTGACAGAAATAAAGTTATGTCTTTAAAAGATTATAATCAAGCTCTAGCAGGTTATTCTAATGGTGATCCAATATTGTTTTTGATTAAACGTGATGGTAATTCCAGATTTGTGGCTTTTGAGATTGATTAATTATCAAAGAGCAAGTCTTATTACTATTCATTTATTGAGAGGAAACTTCAGAACCTGACAATACCCACCATAAAAAATACCACAAATATGACAAATTATATTTTTATACTCACTTTATTCTGTATTCTGTGAGTAAATTATTATAATTATAATTGACTTATTTATCCAATTATTGTTTATTAACGAAATGGAGAAGAATTGATTTATTCCAAATCTGCTGAATATGCCATACAGGCAATGATTTATCTTGCTGATCATCAAGATAATAAAAACATAATGGTTAGTAAAATTGCCGAAGACTACGATATCCCGCGGCATTTCCTTGCCAAACTCGTTCAATCCCTTGCCAAGCATCACCTGGTGAAATCAACTAGAGGAAGGAACGGTGGTATCCGCTTAAATAAGCCTTCCAGGGATATAAGAGTAATTGATATTATTTATGCTATAGATGGACCCCCACCTGAATTTGAGATGTGTGTAATTGGTCTGGATGTATGCACTGATGATGTCCCATGTCCCTTACACGATCGGTGGAAACTGATTAAGGAAGATATTCATACTCTTTTAGGTCATGAAAATCTTGAACATCTAGCCGAAGAGTTAGACAAAAAAAGAGAGGCTTTAGCAAAATAGTCTTTCTATTTATTCCTTGTTTTAACCGCTTGCAATAAATAGCTTTCTATTCATTTAATCTACAACTTTTGAAAAGGAGGGGTGATGAAGAATAGATCACCATTCGTATTCTTTCTTTTAATTTCTTTGTGTTTTTTAATGTCCCAGGATTTCTCAGATGGTCCTTATGGTTCAGGGTATTATGATATTGCCGGTCCATTTACTGTTAATGATTTGAATGCATCAGTATTGGGGGATATCAATGATGATGAAATTCTGAATGTGCAAGACATCATTATTCTTGTCAATACAATAATCGGTAATATTGAACTGAGCGATGAACAGATTGATTCTGCAGATGTGAATAACGATGCGAATATTGATGTGCTAGATATTGTGATTATGGTAAATATGATTCTGTATCCACAGCCATCCGGATGGGATTTTGAAACTGAATGGAATGGAATGGACAGCTATATTTTCGTGCACTATTCCAGCAGTGTTAGTGGATCAGCTGCCCTTTGGGTATCCAATACAAAGGCCCAATTTCTCGAAAACTCACCCCTAAATACACATTATTTTTTCATCTCTGACCGCCTAACTGCACCTGCAGATATTCAGGTTATCAAAACAGCCTTCGACGAAATTATTGCAACATTACCAGAAAACTTACAGACTCATTGGGGTAACCACTTACACTATATTCCGGATAGATCATCAACATTGAATAATTGGCTTGCAGAATCACTTGCTGGAGAATATTCGTTGGGAATTAATAGATTTCAAAAAATTAGCCAAATTGGATACTTGGGTAATCCTAATGGATTTTCTGGAACCCATATCAGTTATCTTGCACATGAGGCAGTTTATTATAATTATGAGTGGGATACGTTTGCAGGTACCAGCGAAGATTTTCTTGAAATTACACTATTTGACTCAGTTGTTTATAGCGGAGGTTGGTCCCCAACGATTACCTCCAGTATTGAGTTGCCAGATGAAGAAACGCTTTCTCAGTTTTCTCGAATGGAAGTAGAGGCATTTATGCCCTGTGTTGATTATGACGATGATAATTGTGATGATTATGATAGGACATCCCGATTAAGAATTTGTGATGCCGATGATACTGATTGTTATGAAATGGTGAGATGGATAACTCCTTTTGACCGGCAGCCCCATTGGCTTACGGATATAACATCTTTTATTTCGATGCTCCAGCCTGGTGGCGAGAAACTTTTTAAATTTAATGTCTCGGGCTGGCCTAATAGTATTATCACTGTAAAGCTTCGACTTTATGAAGAGGTTTCAGAAATCCAACCAAAAGAATTCATCTATTTATGGGGTGGAGCACAATTTAACTCCAATTATAATAATAATCATGATCCAGTGATTTTTAGTATCCCTGAAAATGCTCAGCGAATTGAATTCGCTACATATATTACCGGGCATGGTGGCGGATGTGATAATGGTAACTGTGCCGAATTTTGCAATTCAAAACATATGTTCGAAGTGAATGGCGGTGTTGGAAGTTTTGAAAAATCTCACCCAGAGGCGAGTTTATTAACCGATTGCATGGAACTTGAAAGTATCAGTGAAGGGGTGATTCCCAATCAATGGGGTACATGGGGATACGGTCGTGCCGGCTGGTGTCCCGGTCTTGATGTTGAACCATTCATTGTTGATATTACAGAATATATTATGCCAGGTGAAGAAAATATAATGACTTATGATGCCTGCTGGGTACCCTGGGGCACCGAATGCTCAGGAGACTGGCCAGTACCTATTGATTGCGGTGGTGGATATCAGGCAGAAATTATAATGTCGTCGTACATAATCATTTGGTATTAATCTTAATCAGATCCACATTCTCGGATATATACCTTAAAACAACTAAATCCTCCCTGAGTTAATTTAAGAATTCAGAAAGCGCCTGCTCGAAGAGATATAATTCTTCAATGGTATTGTAGGGCTGCATTGAAATTCTGATAATGATATTGCCATTCCAATCAAACACCGGGACTTCAATCCTATATTTTGAAAATAAAAAGTTTTTGACGATTTCAGGATCAGTGTTATCCGCTAAAATAAAACTGACCATCTGACCCTGCCATTTTGAGGGTGTTGTTGTCATGGGTTTAATATCCAATTTTGAACACAATCTTTCCTGAAATTGCAGAAGTTGTTCACGAGAAATTGATGTGAGGCTTCCCCAGTTCAAACTTTTCAAATATTCAATAGTAAATGGGATAGTCAGGAAGACCGACATATCCCTTGTGCCCTGCCATTGATGATAATCAAGATATCGGGATTTCCCAGGCATATCACTCTCCCAGCCCCAACTCACTACAAGGGGATCGATCAAATCCTGTAATTGCTTTCTTACATATAAAAACGATACTCCCTTTGGTGCGCACATCCATTTATGACATGCCCCGGAGTAAATATCAGGATCTATAACCATTATATTCAAAGGGATTTGACCTGGAGCATGAGCGCCGTCAATAATGGTTATAATCTTTTTTTCCTTTGCCCTTCTGCAGAGTTTTTTCATTGGGAATATTAATGCCGTTTGGCTGGTTATATGACTAATGAACAGAATTTTTGTTCTATCCGTTACCTTTGACCAGATACGCTCAATAAAATCCTCCTCTGTGGAAACCGGTACTGGAATATCAACGGCAGTAAACTTAGTTTGATTTTTCCCACAGAAATATTTCCAGGTTCTGTTCATGGCACCATATTCATGATTTGTGGAGAGAATTTCATCTCCAGGCGAAAGTTTGAGGCTCTTTACTACAGCGTTGATTGCAGTTGTTGGATTGGGAAACAGTACCAGGTCATCACCGTCACAACCCACATAATTTCCGAGGTATCTTCTTGATTCAGCAAGCCGATGTTCAAGATCGGATGCTAAAAATTCAATTGGCTGCCATTCAAGTAGTTTCTGTAATCGGACTAATTCATTCAATACTGCCTTGGGACAAGCACCAAATGAACCATGATTTAGATACACTACATCCGGGTTAATATTGAATAATGATTTTATATCCATTGTCTCTTGTTATTACAAACCCCGGGTGAACCCGGGGTTTGTTGTAGAAAAATACATTAGTAAAGATTTGTGCAGATTATATCGATTTAGTACCCAAATATTTCTTCAAGTGGAAGGATCTGTACTTCACCATATTTTGCTAATGAAGCCATGTTCATTTCCTCAATATCTCCAATAACCATGATATGATAGATTTTATCCTTCACGTATTCATTGTGGAATTTTTTTACATCATCCATACTGAGATCATTTATTTTTGCGTATACGTCTTTTCGAATGTCATAATCCAAACCATGCTTCTCGGCAGAGATAAAATTAAACAGGATACTTGCTTTTGTAACTCGATCAGTTTCAAGTTTTTTCCTTACGGCATCCTGAGATGATTCAAAAGAAATCTGAGATTCAGGCAGTTCATTTAACAATTCAAACATGGCGTCCATTGCCTCTGGTAATTTGTCTACCTGGGTACCAACATATGCCATCACATAATGTGAATCTTTCAATTTATCCGGGCTGGAATAACTGGCAAATACTGAATAAGCCAATGCCTTTGCTTCCCTGATAGTCTGAAAAACAATCGATGCCATACTTCCACCATAATAATTATTAAATAATGTACGCTCAGGAGACATTTCAGCATTGTAAGTCTCCCCCTTTGATAATAAAATAACCTCAGCCTGTTTCATATCGTGATTGACAACATAAATGCGATTCTTTTTCATATCTAATTCAGGGAATACCCGAGGTTCAGGAAGAGGTTTCATTTGTGCTGGGATATTGTGATACAGCCTGAGCATAGATTCTATTTTTGATAATTTAGCGGGACCATAATACATGACACTATGTTCAAACTCATTTAAGTGATTGATTTGAGAAATCAAAACTTCCGGTTTCAATTCATTCAACTCCTCACTGGAAAGTATATTCGTAAATGAAGAATTCCTGCCATACTTGCCATAATTAAATAATCCGGACCATAGTATTGTCCTTTTGGACAATTTTCTATCTTCTCTGATCTTCAGGATGTCTTTCTTGAGATTTTCAAGGGCCATTTCATTGGGTTTAGCATCAGCCAGAAGCTTTTCAAACAGGATCATTCCTTTTTCGAGGTTTTCCTGAAGGCCTGCTAACCGAACCCATATTTGATCATTTGAGTTGCTCACAGAATATGAACATCCAACTTTATAGAACTCTTCCTGGACTTCAGCAGGTGACAGATCACCGGTGCCAAGATATTCAAGATAATCTAGTGCCAGACCAATAGTTGCGTCATTATCCGAACCCATCTGAAATACATAATACAACCTGAAAAGATCATTTTCCTCATTTTCAACATGTAATATTCTTACATCGTCATTCAGTTTAGATTTTTGAATATCTTTGTCATAATCAAGAAATATTGGGGCAACTTCCATCACGTCTGCCGACATTATTGAATCTGCGAATGGTGAAATATTATCTCTTTCAATATCTAATGGTGTTATCTCAGGTTTTACCACTTTTTGAACATTGTCATCATCGCCAATTTTCTTATATACGGCAACATAATTTTCTTTGAAAGCTCTACGAGCAAAATCAATAATGTCCTGTTTATTTATTTTGGCATATCTTTCATGTTTGTTAACCGTTTTCTCCCATGGAATCCATGAAACAAATGATTCAATAAATGAATGAGCCCTATTCCAGTTACTTTCGTATCCATTTAATTCTTTCAGTTTTATTTCGTTTCGTACGGCATCGAGCAGCCAGTCAGGAAATTCACCATTTTTTACCAATTCAATTTGCGATAGCAGTAGGTCTTTCACTTCTTCAAGGGATTGACCTTCACGGGGTCGTCCTGCCAGAGTATATACAGAGTAATCTCTAAAAATTTGTGGATATGCCCACGCCCCAAGAACTTTTTGTTCCTGATTCAAATTCAAATCGATAAGACCGGCTGTACCGTTACTTATTATCCCTTCAGTTAGTATCAGAAGATCCGCATCCTCAGAGTCTGATCCGCCTAAGCGGAAACCAATCGTTACGCTCTCTGCATCGGGACCAAATACTTCATGGACAATTGGAGATGTAATTGGATCTTCAACTGGGGGAATAAATTCCGCTACTGGTTTGGTTTCCCATTTCCCAAGAGTTTCATTTATTAATTCAATAACGGTATCCGGATCAAAATCACCAGACAAACTGATTGCCATATTATTTGGCACATAATTCTTGTGATAATAATTTAAAACTTTTGTAAGGGATGGATTTTTAAGATGTTCGACACTGCCAAGAGTGGTTTGTGTTCCGTAAGGGTGTTTTTTAAATAGTTCTCTTCCCATGAGCTCATCCACTTTGCTGTTATCTCTGTCAAGAGAGCGATTTTTCTCTTCATAGACGGTTTCAAGTTCAGTATGGAATAAACGCATGACAGGATTTCTAAATCTTTCTGCTTCAAGTTTTAACCAGTTGTTAATTTGATTGGCAGGAATATCATTTATATATACAGTCTGCTCCACCCATGTATATGCATTTGTACCTTTTGCACCCATAGCTGTGACCATTTTCGTATATTCATTTGGGATTGCCAATTGTGCGGCGAGACCGGAAATACTGTCAATTTCATGATATATCTGTACTCTCTCCAGGGAATCCGTCGTCACATAATGTTCATCATATAGTGCGATAATTTTCTCTAATTCTATTTCTTCTTTTTGCCAGTCAGCTGAACCATATTGATCAGTTCCCTTGAATAACATATGTTCAAGATAATGTGCCAACCCGGTAGCATCAGCAGGATCGTGTTTGTGACCTGCTCTGACGGCGATTACAGTCTGAATTCTGGGTTCATCGCGATTTACAGTTAAAAAAACCGTTAATCCATTTTCCAATGTGTATATTCTTCCATTTACAGGATCACCTTTAACCGTTTTATATGGGCGGGAATTCTCAGTTGGCCCAGATGGAGGAATACAGGCTGTGATAGCGAGTATGGTTAATGTAAAAATTGTGAGAAATATTTTCAATTTATATTTCATGGGAGTATTCTCCATTTTGTAAGATAATTAATTATAAACCTGGGTTTACCAAGTTTTTAAGTTATGACAGGATTGAGGATTTCTATCCTGAAAAATTGTTTGAATTTGTGACAGTGTAATTCTAATTCGGCTTTATTATATATTTAAAAAGTTTCTGAATATATAATTTTTAGTTCTCGGTTGGCGTAATCAGCCCCTTCAACATTTTTGGTAATATTGTTATAATCTAATTCAAGCATGAGATTTGGGGTAACAGCCCATCGAACACCTGCATTCAGATAGCCGCTTCCTTTCCCAAAGGAAATATCTTCCAAATCATTATCATTGTCATTAAAGGCAGCATCATATTCAAGAAGCAGGGAAAAACTCCGGTTCAATTCTTTGTCAAAACCAAAGAAAAAGTCAATATCTTTATCTCCGTCTTTTCCTTCTGTAAGATTTTTTGCAATACCGATATGAAACCCCAGATTTCCCAAGGCATTCCAGTTTTTGCTGGCAACAACAAATGCTCCCCATGCTTTCCGATCGTATCTCTCGACTAATTCAGATTCTGAATCGTCATCAATGGAATACTCATGATATTCCCCTCTCCCTTGCGTATCCAACCCGACAACTACTGCCGGCCATTGGGTGGTTTCTTCATACGCACGGTATTTGATTTGAACTTCTGGATACGTTTTATTCACATTCATCTTTTCATCACCAATAAATTTGTGCATACCATATGACAAACCAATCATGAAATGATTTGTCAATCCGATTTCAATTTTCGGTAAGATACCACCGTTTTTTTGAAGAAGAAATTCAGAGGTGAAGGTGCCCTTAGGAAGTGTACCTGCTGTCGGTGCAGAGACCAAGTATAGTGGTGGATAAGGCTGTTCTTTCTGAGTGAATCCTATACTGAAAAAAACAATTATTATGAGTCCTGTTAATATTTTATACTTCAAGATTATCTCCCGTAAAATTAATTTTCTGTTAATGTAAAGTTTAGAAACGCATCCCTTGTTTTATCGCCAAATCCAACTATTTAGAAGGAGTAAAACTGAGGAATCTTGCCTGTGACCAATATTAACCACATCTGTTGGCAGACATTCCTATGAATTGATAAGCGTTTATGAAATAGAAAAACTACCGATAAAATGTTCTGCTTTGTATAATTCTTCAACCAGTGACTGAATTTACTTCTCGTTGCTGGCTGACTGATTAATCAGTGGATTAAAACGGAGCATGACAGGTCGGTGATCCGAAATATTCGCTTCATAAATATCATAACTTCCCAAATAATCTTCAACCATAATAGTCGATACATCAAATTGAGCAGTGGAAGGTAATAATTGTTCAGACACCAGGATATGATCAAGAAAACTCACATAGGGTTCTTTTGGGTAAGATGCCATTGAGAGATCATGGGTGATTCTCCAGGTTGGAAAATGAAATCTGTCATCATTTAAAAAAGGATGAAAGCAATGGGCATTGTCCTCATCTTTGAGGTCGTCATTCCAATCTCCAAGAACAATAAAATTTCCAAATCCTTTGTCCATCTCATCGCTGAGATACTGCTGCAACATACGCACAGCTCCCTGTCGTCTTAACAAACCTGAATCACAGCATTTCATATGGAGGTTTAAAATTGAAATGGGTACCCAAGAATTGTGACTGTAGATCATGAAATCACCCCTGATGGGAGGTCTGCCAGCATAATTATAATCATCATCGGCAAATGGTTCTGTCTGTTGGATAAATTTGACCTGGTCAGTTTTATACACTATGGCTTGATCCATAAATGATGATTGTTTTGAAATTATATAACTATATTGTGGCAGTTCAGCCATCAATTTGCTAAACCAGCCTGGATACCTGATTTCCTGGAAGGCATAAATATCTGCATCCAGATCATTTATCGCCTCAGACAGCATAGTTATGGTTGACTCATTATTTGCCGGAAACATCTCACAATTCCAGGTGACTACTTCCAACATGTCAGGTTGATTTATCGAAGGAATTGCATAATCATTCCTATCAAATTTTGTTTTTATCGGTAAGGGTATCCCTAATTTTGAAGTATTTGAATACCAGTCATTATCAGCATATAATTCATCAAGGGAATTTGTAACAGCATCTTCTATCCACTGATAGATGTCTGGATCCGGCGTAAAATCATCGGCAAGAAGGGTTTGTGATACCCGGCCGTCGATAACCGTTTCATATCCAATGAATATATGAGATTCAGGATTAATTTTCAATTTTATGTGACCAAATTCAGTTCCGCCGCCATAATTTTGAAATACATATACATGGCTGTACGGATCATACCACGGTAGTGGATAACCTTTTGAGTTGCCACCTGTGACGATAATATCAGCTCCTTGGGCATAGTGACCCATTTGTAATGCAGATAGAGCTGACTCCGGCGCTTGCCAGCCAGTATCGAGGCTATCCAAAAAGAGTTCATATTCTTCTTCCCGATCCCATGGCACTCCATTACTGGAAAGAATAATGATGACTTCAGCACCATTTTTTTTCATCTCAGGTATCCAATATTTCATAGCGGCAACTTCGCGGCCAAAATCAATCCCAACAATATTTTCTTTTAGGGTCTGATCTTCTATTGCTGAGGCAATAACTCCAAGTATACCGACTTTCACATCCTGTATTTCCTTTATGATATATGGCTTGATCAATTCATCGGGTAATTGGCAATTATCACATTCGATATTACTGCCTAAAAAGGGAAACTCTGCCTGTTTCGCCCTGTTGACCACAGCCTGTTGACCAAGTATGAAATCATAACTTCCTGGAGTCAGGGCATCATATTTCATTTTATTCATCCATTCAATGACAGTTCTTCCACTATCCGCCAAACCCATTGGATGGCCTTGATAGAAATTGCCCCCATCCAATAATAACAAGCCTTCTTCATTTTTGATATCTGCCCGCAAGTCTTCAACATATTTGTACATGGCGGACATACCCAAAATACTGGGTGGGTATTCAGGATTCATAAATCCAGCTGTCTGCTTACCGAGCACACCATGCAAATCATTGGTTGTGACGAGGTTTATAACGATAGGACTACTGTCTTCAGCTGCTAGTATACTGAAACAGGAGATAAATATTAGAAATATAATCTTTGTTTTCATTGAAAATCACCATTTATTAATCATCAAAATTAATACGAATGATGAGAGTTCATGTTATAAAAATGGATAAAAACAGGGAGAAATGTAATTGTTGATCAATTTAGTGGATATTCATTCATTTTTGGTAGTCGTTGGATAGCACTAGAGCCAAATTTCTTTCTGTTTTTGGTCTATGAATTCTGCCTGGAGCAATTTTAATTGTATAGTTTAAATTTCCCACTGTTAGCGAATAGTTGTGTATTTCTACTGATTCACTTGTAAATTTTGCATCATAAAATTAGAGATATTTAAATGCTAAATAGCTTGCAAACGAAGATGAAGGATGCGATGAAAAGCAGGAATAAAGCGGCGGTTACTGCATACCGAAATATTATCGCAAAAATTAAAGCTGCTCAAATTGATTCTGGTAAAACCCTTAACGATGAAGAATGCCTAAAAATTCTAATGGGATATGTGAAACAGCTCAAGGATTCAATCGATCAATTTAATAAAGCTGACAGAGCCGATCTTGCTGAAGTGGAATCATATGAACTGAGCCTTATGGATGAATATTTGCCTGAACAATTATCTGAGGATGAAATCAGAAATTTGGTTAAAGACGTAATAAAAGATACTGGGGCTGAATCAATGAAGGATATGGGCAGGGTTATGTCGGTAGTTATGAAAGCTATTGCCGGTAAAGGCGATGGAAAGCTTGCTCAACAAATTGTAAGGGAGTTGTTATAATGCCTGATATAACAGGATTTAGTGTAGTTGATTTGCTGATTGCAGTCCTGCTTCTCTTTTTTATCTATAAGGGAATGCGCAACGGCTTCATGAAAGAGATTGGGAAAATTCTGGCATTAATCGCCGGGTTTATGTGTGCAAACCAATTCGCAGGTTTTGTTAATGAAAATATCTTTAACTGGATAGTTGATGATACTGCCAGGTCAATTACCAGTTATCTTGTTTTATTCTTTGCAGCGGCACTGATTGTAAGTCTTGTTGTAAGAACGCTTCAGAAACTCTTTGAATTCATGCTACTTGGATGGCTAAATAAAATACTTGGCACTCTATTAGGATTCCTGAAAGGGTTTCTGATAATCGCCCTGGTAATATTTGTTCTTGAAGCCATTCCAGCATCCAACGAATTACACAATCGAATGACCTCAGATTCACCATTGTATGGCATGTGTAATGGTTTAAAGAATTGGGTAATTGAAAATAGTACTTTTGGTGATTCCATACAGGGGATACAGGACAAAGTTAAAAAGAATACTGACCCGGATAAATATAAAGCCATAAAAGATCATTTATCCCCGTGAGAAAAACTCACTTGATCAAGATGCACTGACAAGTAGCCTCTGAGTCCATACTTCCTTTGTTGAAATAAAGGATATCGGTTGTAAATATTCTCATATTCTTTTAGTTTGAACATTAATATTCAATAAAAAATTAGTATCGCTTCAATTTAAATATGCAACTATCTGAAAATTTGTTAAATGAACTTGGATTTTTTGTCATCCAAAAATGGCTGGCTGAACGTATCCATTGCAGTAGAACCTTGGAGAATTTAGATAAAATCTCCCCAGAATCTTTCCGTCCTGAAGCACTGAACTTACTCAATCTTACCGAAGACATCGTTCGATCTTTTGAACGCAAAGAAGCTATACCAATGGGTGATTTTCCCGATGTGAGCGAGTGGATTAGTAAATTAAATATCGAAGGACATATCATCAAACCCGATGAGTTCAAAGATTTAATTAAAATTTTAGAACTTGGCAGGTTATTGCATAATATTGTCAAAGAGGATGGATTCCCTAATTGGCAGCAATACAAAGAAATATTTTTAGATCTTCCTGAAGGTGAAAAGAGAATACATTCCGTTTTTGATGATGATTATAAAGTCAAATCCTCAGCCAGTACTGAATTATCCAGTATTCGAAAAAAAATTCGTTATACAGAAGCAGCTATACAAAAGCGGATGGAATCCTTATTTCAGGAATCCTTAAAAAATAAATGGCTTCAGGATGATAGAATTGTCTGGCGCGACGGCAGATTGGTTCTACCGATGTCAGCTTCTCATAAACGAAAAATCAGCGGTATTGTCCAGGGTAGATCTGCCACCGGACAGACTATTTTCATTGAACCAATGGAGATAGTTGAAAGAAGCAATGAACTGATGGAATTAAAGTCGGATGAAATAGCCGAGATCAATCGCATTCTCAGGGAGTTATCAGGTTTTTTTCGACAATATTCGGATGCTATTCGTGATAGTTTTGCCATATTGGTCAAGTTTGATCTTCATTATACATTTGGCAGACTGGCAGATACCTTACGTTGTGTACGCCCTGAATTCCATGAAAAGGGAAGCATGGATATCCAGAATGGCCGCTATCCCATATTAGAGTTAACAGGTAAAGATGTTATCCCTTTATCATTATCATTAGAGCAAAATGCTCGAATTTTATTGTTATCGGGACCAAATGCCGGTGGTAAAACGGTGGTTTTAAAAACGATTGGTTTATTCTCAATTATGGCCCAGTCAGGGATGTTTTTACCGGCTGATGTTGCGGAGATTCCTTTCTTTAAAAATATCATTGCCGATATTGGGGATCAGCAATCCGTCGAGGATGATTTGTCAACATTTTCTGCTCATATTCAAAATTTAAAAACAGTAGTAGATTATGCAGATCAAAATACATTAGTGCTGCTTGACGAACTGGGTACAGGAACCGATCCGGATGCCGGTGCAGCAATTTCACAGGCATTGTTAGAACATTTGCAGAAAAAGAAATCTTGCCTAATTGCCACCACACACCTGGGTCAGTTAAAGCTTTGGGCTCATGAATCTGAAGGGATTATTAATGGTGGGATGCGCTTTGACCCAGATGAGTTGGCACCAACATATGAATTAAATGTCGGACAACCGGGAGCCAGTTATGCTATTGAAATTTCAAATCGCATGGGTATGTCTCCCCATATCATTGACCGTGCCCAAACCCTCCTGGGAAGGTCATCTGTTGCACTTGAGGATTTGTTAAATAAATTAGAGGTGGAGCGTCTTTCAGCATCCAGGCTTTCGAAGGAAATGAAAACCAGATCGCAAAAACTTACTTTTAAAGAAAAGGAAGTTGAGAGGCTTGAGATAGAAATAAAACGTATACGAAAGAAGGCCAATCAGGAAGCAAGGAAAGAGGCTGAGCAATTGATATTGGAAACGCGACGGAGCATGGAAAATATTGTCAGTAAAATCCGTAATACTCAAGCCGATAAAGATATCATCCGTAAATCGCGAAGTCATCTGCAAAATCAGTTAAATCGATTCAAAAAACAAGAAAAAAAGCAGGACGAGCCAATAGTTGATCCATTATCATGGAGCGAGGCAAGCAAAGATTTGAAGGTTTATGTTCCCCATCTCGATGCAAATGGAGTGATTATCAGTCCACCGGGGAAAAATGGTAAAACGACTATTTTGATCAATAATATACGTATGACCCTGCATATTTCGAAACTACAGGCAGCTGCAATATCAAAACATATACCAAAATCCGATAAAATTAAAACCGGTGTCTATGATGTTTCGAGGCCGGAAAGTATGCAGCTGGATTTAAGGGGGAAGCGAGTAAACGAGGCTCTTACTGAATTGGCTTCTTTTCTGGATGGTGCGCTCATTGCCAGTTTGCCTACGGCCCATATACTCCATGGCAAGGGAACTGGTGCCCTTCAGGAGGCAGTAAAAGAATATTTAAAGGATCAGTCATTTATTAAATCATTCGAATTTGCCAGACCCGATCAGGGTGGCGCCGGTATTACAATTGTTCAGTTTAAATAACATGACTTCGAGATGAATTTGAATTTACAGGTAATTAATTTCTAAGATATAACAATGGCAAAAATTTCTGAACATACAATTGAACAGGTTCGCAGTCATGCAGATATTGTAGATGTGGTTTCTGAATTTGTCGATCTAAAGAAAAAAGGTCGCAATTTTTTTGGTCTCTGTCCTTTCCATGGTGAAAAAACTGCTTCATTCTCAGTCAGCCAGGAAAAACAGATATACCATTGTTTTGGCTGTGGTGCCGGGGGTGGATCTATCCATTTTATTATGGAAATTGAAAAACTGGAATTTGTCGATGCCATCAAATATCTGGCAGATAAACTGGGTATTGCTATTCAGTTTGATCAACAATCACGAGGTCGGCAGATAATTTCTCAATTGGAAGATATCCACCATATTGCCGTTGAGCATTTCCAGTCCAATCTCGCCTCCACGGAGGGAAAATCGGTCCTTACCCATCTTCAAAAACGTGGATTAAATACATCTACAATTGAAAAATTTAAATTGGGATATAGTAGTTCTGGATGGCAGTCCTTGCTTAACCGCGTAAGGAAAGAAAACTTCTCACCTGAAGCGCTGCTGCAATGCGGTTTGTTTATCCAATCTGAAAAAGGTCATTTCGACCGCTTTCGAAGTCGGATCATGTTTCCAATCCACAATGCAATGGGAAAAATTGTTGCTTTTGCCGGTAGAGTACACAATTCTGATGACCCGGCAAAATATGTGAATTCGCCTGAGACACCATTGTATTATAAAAGTAAAATGCTATTTGGATTATGGGCTGTAAAGCAGAGATTGAGAGAATATGATTCCATAATTATTGTTGAGGGATATTTGGATTTTCTCCAGTTGTATCAGGCCGGTATTGATAATGTAGTTGCCATTTCTGGAACTGCTTTTACAGATGATCACTCCCGTGAATTGCGGAAATATACCAATAAAGTAATCCTTGCTTACGACGGTGATAGCGCCGGCCGGAAAGCAGCTATACGCGCTGGTTACCTGTTGCTGAGAAATGACCTGGAGCCAAAAATTGTCAAGATGCCGGTGGGAGTCGACCCTGATGACTGGGTCAAATCAGATGGACCTGATCCTATTAAAGAAGCGGTTAACAAATCTGCAGGGCTTATCGAATTTCATGCCGGGGAGTTTTCTGATGATATGAATAATCCCGTTGAAAAAACCCGCTTTGCAAAAGCAGTATTGCAGGAAATAATCCAGATTCCTGATGAAATCACCAAACAGGTCTATATTCAGCATTTATCTTCCATCAACCAGATTCCAGAACAGGCATTGTATAAATCTATTGAACAGATGAGTAAATCCAGATTTCAAAGAGGAAAGGTAATCACAAAAGGGAAAAGCGAATCAGAAAATATTGCCGATAAAGGGTCATCACATCAATTGCTGGAGGACGAAATAATATTATTATGTTTATCAAATGATGAGCAAATTCGAAATCTTATCAAAGAGAATCTCACTTTGCCTTGGTTTAGATCTGAAAATGCTGCTCAATTATTTACTGCTTTACTAAATCATTGGAATAGAGGTGTAGCACCTGAGCCGGCCTCAATTATGGATGGAATAGAAAGTGATTTACTCCGTCGAAAATTCTCAACACTCATTTACCGTATTGATGATTTTACACCAACTATGGAACATACGGTTGATTGCCTGTACCGCATGGAGGATCGTTTTTTGAAACGAAAGCAGAATCAAATACGGACACAATTGAGAGATGCTGAAACAAATAAAGAAAACATTACAGAACTCATCGTCGAAATTGAAGGAATTCATCAGGCAAGAAAATCATTACAGACAAAATATCGTAATCTGGATGATTAAATTATTATTGTCTTAATATGAATGATTTTGATATTGTTTATTCTTTGCATGTAAATTTCCGCCCCTGACAGAATGGTGAACTCGAAGATTGAGAATTAGGATATAAACAGGGATGAAATATTCCTGACTTATATTGATCAATCGCCAGTTTATTAAAATGAAAAATTTTCCATTTTGATAATCTCATTATCGTAATCTGATTTCTGTCTGGTTTGTCGGGCCCTTAGCTCAGTTGGTTAGAGCAGTGGACTCATAATCCATTGGTCCGGGGTTCAAGTCCCTGAGGGCCCACCATAATAAGCCCCTGTTAATATATTTGTTAGCAGGGGTTTTTCTTTGGTTTTTAGACATCCCCAAAACACCCTAATATGGCCAATTCCGGCCATTTCATGACATGTTTGGTAACATTTTGGTAACATTTTTGTATACTTTTTTTTATTTCTCAAGGGGATAGCAGTGTATAGACGTATTGGAAATTAATCTGGGGAATTTATTGGATTGGTAGATTGAATATGTTTCAAGGCAAAAAAAATAACCCACGCATTACACGTAGGTTACTTTTTTAGTCATTCGATTAAGATAACATCAGTCA
>JABHXA010000013.1 GCA_018657495.1 Fidelibacterota bacterium | reverse complement strand
GAAATTATCAATTGAGTATTAATAAAAACACAAAAAGTACTAACTTTGAAGGTGGTCCAAACTATGGGGGCAGGTCACTACGGTATATCACCCCTCAATTTTACCGAAATCTCACTGGTGACTTCATCTGGGCTGGATTCCTATTTTTTCTCGGTGGCTGGTATATCGCCTGTGCAATTATAATTATTAGTTTAGGATTGTCACTTCTAAACTCATATTTCAAATCCAACAATTAACAATCACCAGATCAGACTTATAATAAATGAATTTGATGATACTAATAATTTCTGCATCCTTTTGCAAAAGTCTGCGTCAACAATGTGAGTGATGCAAAAAATGCAGTTCAACTCTAATCAAATTACTGAAATAATAAAAGGGCATTGAAATGACTGAACAAACACAAAAAATATGGAGCACATTCAACTCTCATTTGAAAGCATATATTGTTTCACAAATAAAGAATGAGCATGATGCAAAGGATGTTCTTCAGGATGTGTTTCTCAAAATTCATGATAATCTTCACAAACTGAGAGATGTTGATAGACTTGAGTCCTGGATTTTTCAAATCACCAGAAATAAGATAAATGATTATTATCGTCTTCAAAAGAAAAATCAAAAACTAACAGATAATATCAACAAGGAGATCTCAGATGATGATCATTTAACAGATTTTGATGCTTATTCATTACCTGATAGTTCGTGGTTAAAACCCTTTGTTGATGAATTACCGGTAAAATATCGACAGGCTTTGGTGATGACCGAATACGAGAACAAAAATCAACGTGAAATGGCTGATGAGTTGGGTTTATCGATTCCTGGAGCTAAGTCCAGAGTTCAACGGGCCAGAAAAAAAATTAAAGAACTGATCTTAGCCTGTTGTCATTTTGATTTTGATCACTTTGGAAATGTTTTGGAATACAAATCAAAAAAGCAAAGTTGTGGAAGCTGTGCTTGCAAGACAGAAGATAAACCCAGTTGTTGAATATGAGAATAAACAGAGAACAATTTATTTATCAAAAATTGAATTAAAAAATTAATGAGAAAATATTTACGGGGGATATCGATTTGATATTCCACTATAAATTCTCAAAAACAGATTATAAGGAGTTTAAGAAATGAAAAGTGTCGATAATGATTTGATACGACAGGCGGTGAGAGAAAGTTATGCAAAAATAGCCAATGAAAGCAGTGATGGCTGCGGTTGTGCTCCATCATGTTGTGGTGATGAAGGGGTTTCTTCTGTAGAAAATATCTCACTTTCTTTAGGATATTCGGCAGAAGAATTATCCTCAATACCCACAGATGCCAATATGGGATTAGGTTGTGGTAATCCACAGGCAATCGCCAGTCTAAAAGAAGGCGAAGTGGTTATGGATCTTGGCGCCGGTGGCGGTTTAGATTGTTTCTTAGCGGTAAAAGAAGTGGGTACAAGTGGATATGTAATCGGTGTGGATATGACACCTGACATGATTACCGTTGCCCGAAAGAATGTTGAATCCAGCGGTTATAAAAATGTTGAATTTCGCTTAGGGGAAATCGAGCATCTGCCTGCTGCTGATAATTCTGTGGATGTAATCATCTCCAATTGTGTCATCAATCTATCACCAGATAAACAATCCGTTTATAATGAAGCTTACCGGGTCTTAAAAACCGGCGGCCGGTTGGCAATCGCCGATGTTGTAACTCGGGGTCCACTACCTGATGATCTACTTGATGATCCAAAACTGTATTCAAGCTGTATCTCAGGGGCAGAGCAAGTTTCTGAGATAAAACAAAAACTAAATTCAGCAGGATTTACAAATATCAGCATTACGACAAAGGATGATAGTTCGGAATTCATAAAAGAATGGTCTGATGATATGGATATGTCCGACTATGTAATATCTGCCAATATTCAGGCCGTTAAGTAGCGAGTTATAGGAGTCATTCTGGTAACAGACCAGGCTGTTTATTATGCAAGTGTTATCATTTTAATTTCATCGTAATTATTGAAGATGAAGTAACCAACATAACAAAGGAAGATAAAGTGATTGATACAAATCTAAATAAAAATAATACTAAAGATGATTTTAGTTTGTCAACAAGAGCATGGGCAGGATTATGTCATAACTGCAACATTTGTCCATACGCTGATAAAAAACCACAATCTTCATTTGGTAAAGTAATGAGATGGCATCGTACCTGGTGTCCCGGATGGGCTGGACATACAAAGATATATGGTCGCAAACCCTTATCACAATAATCGAATATTAGTCGTTAATGATTAGCTATTCTAATACCAAATCAAGTTCAGTGCTAATTAAAAAGAATATATGGATAGGGAATCAATTATCTGAAAGGATTAATTGTACGATCATGACAAGATCCAAAACATCTACCAATCCATCTTGATTAATATCGGCGCATGGGCATTGTGAATATTCAATAATACAGTCAACTATAATCACTATATCTAGTATATCAACCACATCATCCATGTTTATATCAGCAGGTGGATCACAGGAGGATCCGCCTGTACTGGTATAAATAACTGAACCACTGTATCCAACAGCCCAGCCATGTACCTGATCTGGAAATGAAACACCAGTAAACGGACCCAATGTCCCATCGTATTGAGAAGACCATGAGGTTCCTCCATCAAAGGAATGAAAAACTTTTCCATTATTCAGACCGCCACCAACAATCCATATTTTGGTTTCATCAATTATTTCGATTGATTGAAGTGACTCATTTGTACCTATATCCAGACTCGTCCAAGTTGCACCGCCATTTTCCGTCTGTAATACGGTTCCGGAATCTCCAACTATCCAACCATTATTTGAGTCGATAAAAAGAACTTCAAGTAAATGCTGATTTGTCCCTGAGGATTGATTCACCCAATTACTTCCTCCATTTGTTGTGGATAAAATTGCGCCTACTTCCCCAACAGCCCAACCAGTAAGAGGATTAATAAAAAAAACAGAATGTAAAGGCCACTCGCCAGAATCATATAATATAAAGCTCCAGGATTGCCCGCCATTTTCGGTATGTAAAATCATCTGTATTGGATCAGTAAAATCATTCTCTTTGCCACCAGCGATCCATCCTAAATCTTCATTCAGAAAAAAGATATCCCATAAATTTCGATTGGTACCGGAGACCTGATCCATCCATTGCTCGCCGCCATTGGTTGTATGAACTATTTTGCCGTTGCTGCCGCTTGCCCAACCTGTGTTCTGATTATAAAAATAAACGGACCAATAATTTGAACTTGGATTTACTTCCTGCTCAGTCCAGATACTACCGCCGTTTGATGTAGAAAGAATTGTATTGGTCTGTCCAACTGCCCAACCATTCATTTCATCTACAAAACAGACATCCGATAAAAAGCGATTTCCTCCTGAATCTTGATTGTCCCATCCAGATTGGGAAAATCCAATAGAACAAAATAGGGTTAATGCCAGGAAAATGATTATATCCTTCATATTGGTCTCCTTTAAAAGTAGAAAATTATATAATAAAATGTGAAATTATTCGTCCGTTATTAAATCGTAGAACTATTAAGAAAGAGTAAGTCATTTTGTGGTATCAGGTGCTGGGATCAAAATCGTCGCCAACCAAAAGTCAGCACATGTCATAGAATCGATGGGAGTAAAATAATTATCAGCTAATACTGCCAAATATACGGTTGTAATCTATATTGTTTTAAATGATATTATAAATTTTATCGATAATACAAAAGATAATCTTTATAACTTCAGTATAACAGACAATTTTTCTTTTCTGTATTAGTATTTAGCCAGCTATTTAAGAAAATATTTCTTAATCACCTCTACCATAGGCGGTTTTCCGTATCAGTTTTCTTGGACAACGATTCCCTCATCGAAAATAAAAGTGCTGAGAATAATAGTTAAAATAGTTTCCTAAATCCGGTTAGAATTCAAATGCTTTGCCTAATTATGATCTAAAATTTTTACCGTATTTGATGCCGAGTTTATTCATTCGGTTACGCAATGTATTGGCATTGATGCCGAGTAATTCAGCAGCGCCCCCTTTTCCATGGATTTTACCAGCCGTTTTTACAAGAACCTGCTGTATGTAATTGGACATCATATCATTCAAACTTGTTACAGTTTCATCGCCGCTCTCAGGGGCGCTAATTCCTCTTGAGTGGGACTGATTCATGTGTTCAAAAACCAATAATCCTTTTGGATTGATAATTAATGCACGTTCTACGACATTTTGTAGTTCCCTTACATTTCCCGGCCAGTCGTAATCCATTAATTTTTGAATTGCCCCCGGTGCCAATTCTGGAATTCCAGGTAGTTTTAATTCCTTTGATTTCATGCTGATAAAATGTTGTAATAGCGCTGGAATATCGGATTTTCTATCGCGGAGCGGCGGTATCAAGATGGGAAACACATTAATCCGAAACCATAAATCTTTGCGAAATTGATTATCAAATACCATCTCTTCCAGATTACGGTTTGTGGCGGCAATTATTCTGATATCAAGTCGGATAGTTTTGGTACCTCCCACCCGTTCAATTTCTTTATCCTGTAAAACTCTTAATAATCTCACCTGAGCCTGTGGTTGTAATTCGCCAATTTCATCTAAAAAAATGGTTCCCTTATCGGCACGTTCAAAACGACCTCGCTTCGCTGATATGGCACCGGTGAAGGCGCCTTTCTCATGTCCAAATAACTCACTGTCAATCAGGGTTTCAGGGATTGCACCGCAATTTACTTTGATAAATGGATGTCCACGGCGCTTTGAAAAATTATGAATAGCATTGGCGATTACATCTTTTCCTACACCAGTCTCACCTAATAATAAAACCGGACTATCCAATGAAGCCACCTGTGAGGTTTTTTCCATGACATCCTTCAATCCGAAATTATCCCCAATAATATTATATCCTGATAATTGTCGCAGTTCACCCTGGAGATACCTGTTATCATCAGTCAATAACTCCTGAAGTTTGACGACCTCCCTGTGTTTTAGGGCATTGGACATTGCAATTGAAAGTGGGTTTTTTAATATGTTTAGAATCTCTCCATGTTTTTCAGTATATATATTCTTGCCTTTTCCAATAACCAGAATACTGCAAAGAGGCCGATCCACAGTTTCCAGGATTAAATGCATCAGAGATGAGACTTCCAAATCAAAATGTTTTGTTATTTCCCGCATACCTGCATCAGCTGATGAGTCATTGATTATATCTGTATCCGGCCAACTGGAAACTTTAAATCTGTTTTGCATTTTTTCCATATAAGTTTTGGCAAACTGAGACATGGGAATAAGAGTATCAGATTTCCACCCACCTGATTCAGTTGCACGCGCAATGACCCTTATTGAATTAATATCCGGTTCCCAAACGGATAGATTCATGCTGTCAGCCGGGATGACTGTTTTCAAATATTTCAAACATTCAAATAGTGATGTTTCTATCTCAAGATTACCACAAATTCTTAAAGTCGCTTCCCTGAAAAATTCATTCTCATTCATTTTGATTCCAATGTGTTATCATATATGGTAATATTATGTATTATCACCATATTTGACAAGTATTATTATCATATTTGGTAATTATAATTTAACTTATTATACATGCCGTTGTATTTATTGCACTTATAATCGTGGCATAACTTTCGCATATATAAGCATATGTACATCGCTATAGTATTCACTAATACAAAGGAATAATAATGAGATGGTTAGAGATTATCGAACTTCGGTCAGTGGGTTGTAATAGGGAATTGCTTGAATCGCAACTGCAGAATTTGATTAAGGAAGTGGAAATGGAATCAATAAAACCGGCAATCGAGATTTATAGCCGTATAAGGCTGGATACCGATTTTGGAATCCATCTGTTTCACAGTTCAAAAATAATCGATAACTACGGGAGCTCTCTTGGTCTCCGCCTTGCTTCAAATTTAAAAGAATTTGGTTTGGTGAATCATAAGGTTTGGGTTGATCTAAATGACTAGTAACAAATTAATTATTAATACTCTTACAAAAGGACTAAAACATGAAAGAATTTAAATCAAAGACAGCACATATCTTAATTCCAGTATCCATCAATGCTCCAGTTGATAAGGTATTCCCTCTCGTTTCCCCCATAGAAGAATATAAATGGATACCGGGCTGGAAATGCAACCTGATATATTGTCCAGACGATACGGTTGGTTTGGGGACTATTTTTTCCGAAATCTCATCGGCACCGTTCCTGATTGGTAACTACAATGGTAAAACTACCTGGACTGCAGTTGAGTATGATCCGGAAAACTACAAGATACATTTCAGATTGGATAATAAAAAATCGTCATCACTATATAAAATTGAATTAAGAGGTAATGACCGGGGCATGACAGAAGGAAAATTAGACTTCACCTATACAGCGATTAATAAAAAAGGCAATCAATTGATCGTGAACAATGTGGAAGAAAAAATCCATATAATGCTCTCTGTTCTTTACGCCCTGCTCAAGAATTATAGCGAGAGTAATGAAATGCTGTTATCTTTCGAATTACGAAAAATGATACCATTAGAAAAAATATTAACAATTAAAGACAAAATACTTGTTCTTTTGAATCGTCTGGCAAAATCAAAAATGGTAGATAAGGACCGGAAGAGATTTATGGATAAATTTTCAGGCAAGTGAAATCCTTATCTAATAAACGATGCTTAATCGATCCCAGGCTTTTATTACACCATATGCAGATAGAACGGCTACTCCGGTAAGCAGGGCTGCTGGCATGGTATTGCCATAGATCCAGTAACCCGTGGCAAATAGCGTGCTGTATACTGCAAAGCAACCCAGCACCATACAGAGAATTCCCTGTGGAACATCCCATTTCTGTTTTTCACCCTCAAGTGAAATATTCTCACTAGTTGCAATTTCGAGGACAGATTTCCATCCCGGACCACCAGGTTGTATCAGTTTATAAAATGATCTTAATGTTTTATCATCTGTGGGTTTTGTCATGAAAGTAACTGTGATCCATCCAATAGTTGTGATTGCCACACCGAGGACCAGTTGAAGATGGGTTGATAACTCAGGTAAACCAGTATTGGGATGAACCAACTGGAAATAAAGTGCTATAACAAAAGAAATGATCATGGCGGCGATTTCGCTATAGGCATTAATCCTCCACCAGAACCAGCGCAGGATAAACAGTAAACCGGTTCCTGCCCCTATCTGTAGTAAAATATTGAATGCCTGCAGGGCATTACTTAGCATGAGTGCCAGACCGCCGGCGAGTATCATCAAAATCACTGTAGAAAGTCTACCAATCTGCACTAGATGTTTTTCGTTTGCATCTGGTTTAATAAACCGGCGATAAAAGTCATGTACTATATAGGATGATCCCCAATTTAAATGAGTAGAAATTGTCGACATGAAGGCTGCTATCAGAGATGCCATCACAAGCCCAAGTAGTCCATGCGGCAGATAGGTCAGCATGGCTGGGTATGCCAGATCATGTTTCACAACTTCAGGATCAATATGTGGGAAGGCTTCTCGGAGTGAGGCCAAATCCGGGAATACCACCAAGGATGCTAATGCCACAAGAATCCATGGCCATGGTCTTAGTGCATAATGTGCCGCATTAAAAAAGAGGGTGGCTTTCATAGCATGAGATTCCGATTTTGCAGATAACATGCGCTGAGCTATATAACCACCACCGCCAGGTTCTGCTCCAGGATACCAAACTGACCACCATTGCACCGCCAAGGGAAGAATCAGAATAGACAACAGAGCTTCAGTATTTGAAAAATCGGGCAGGAAATTCAATTTAGATGCAATGGCCTCGTTGCTTAATAAAGCACTCAAACCACCAACCTCAGGCAGTTTCACTGCTATCATAGCAGCCCCAACAGCTCCGACCATAGCAATGATGAATTGGAAAAAATCTGTTATAATCACTCCCCTCAATCCACCAAGAGCGCTGTAGATCACCGTGATTGTGGAGATGACTAGAAGCGTTTGGATAGGTGTCCATTGCAGCATGACACCGCCAATTTTTATAAAGGCAAGCGATACTGATGCCATGATCAATACATTAAAGAATAATCCGAGATATATGGCCCGGAATCCCCGTAAAAAAGCAGCACCCTTTCCGCTGTAGCGTATTTCATAAAACTCAAGATCTGTCATCACTTCTGAACGGCGCCAGAGCTTGGCATATACAAATACGGTAAGCATACCGGTAAGAAGAAAGGCCCACCAGACCCAATTTCCAGCGATGCCATTCTGCCGAACAATATCGGTTACTAAATTGGGTGTATCGGCAGAAAAAGTCGTGGCGACCATGGAGAATCCCAATAGCCACCAGGGCATATTTCGACCTGAGAGAAAAAATTCAGTTGAACTTTCACCAGATTTTTTTGAAACAGCTATACCAATGGCCAGGGAAAAAATAAAAAATGCCGCAACAAAAAACCAATCAATAGAATGCAGTATCACGAAACCTCCTTAGATTCTGATAAATAATATTCTTTTTAACATATTGAGTTACCACTCAAGTTTGGAAAATTTTTCGTGGAGATAATCTGAAACTTTTTTAATATCATTTTTTTCAGTTAAGTCTGGTACATGTTCCTTTATTGGTATGCATAATAATGAACCAGGATTTTCTCCAATCATATTTAATATTGCAGAGGGAAGCTCTTTTTCGTTTCTGGCAGGATTTATTGGACAGTTTATTAGAAATGGATATATCATTTTCCCGTAGAACATAAAAATATTCATACTTACCCTGACGATTCCATCAGTACCGCGACATGATTCTAACATTGCTGCATCCGGCTTTTCATGAATATCAATCAATAAATCGCTGTGATCAGATCTGGTAACTGCAAAACCGCTAATCTTTTCAAGAGTAAATTCCAAACCATCCCGATCATAATTTATCAGTGCATTTGGATGGGCTGCAGTTCGCAAATATTTCATGACCTTTTCAGAATACAGATTATCGCTATTGCAAACACAAAAATGTTCTTTTTGATATTCTGAGTATTGTTCCAATGCCTGAAGAAGGGCGTCAGCAGTACCCCATGGTTTGACCCTGTCAGCTGGAATTTTCTGGACAGCATAGGAAATATCCATATCATGAAAATTGTTACCAGAGTCCAGATCACCATAACTTGACCGCATGCCTGAAGAATTCTCGCCAGTGACAATAATGATTTTGTTAAAACCAGCCTGTTTGGCAATGTAAAGGAGATAATCCAGGAGTGGGCGGCCATTTCCAAGTGTAATTAATCCTTTATCAACGGAGTTTGACTCAGCAATATTTTCACGGCTTATCTCATCGGATGCAAATGATTTTTTCATCCTGGAACTTAATCCACCTGCCAATATAATTAATGTCTCAGTCATTTGACCTCATGAAAAGATGTTAAATCAGCACTAACTGTTTTGAATTTATTGTATTCCTCCAATACATCTCGGACATTTACACCAGTAATTTAAGATAGATCATCGTTCCTCATTTGGAGTTATTCCTCTAATAATCAGTATGAGGTCTACTACGGTTATTAAACTCCTCACCGGCATCAAACTTTTGATTCTCTGCCTTTGGCGATTATACTGTCACCATATTTCATGATGAAAATTTCAATAGTGAATTGGATACCAATATGATTGGTTTCCCAAAAAAGCCAGGCGAATTTCCCAATAGTGGCTCAATGTTATTTGGGCAGGCATCTTTTTAAAAGTCTTAATTTATGTTTAAGACGGATAATCAAATTTCTAATATTGAACTAAAATGCTTGTAAATAATTTTTTGAATATTATTAGAAAAATTATCTGAGTTGATAATATATCAAAATCGTATCTTTTCAGTTTCAAAGAACATTTGACAGGCTGGGTTAATGGTTTATGCTTTCAATATCAAGAATATTTATACTGCATCGGGTATTACCGGCCCATTCAAATAATTTCAAATTTATATTGGAGCTACAATGAACACTAATTACGATGTAATCATTATTGGGTCTGGACTTGGAGCATTATCAACTGCTTCTGTCCTTTCACAATTAAAAAATAAACGGGTGTTGATCCTTGAGAAACATTGGAAAATTGGTGGATACACTCATACGTTTAAACGCAAAGGTCCAAATGGTCAATATGAATGGGATGTTGGTCTTCATTATGTGGGTCGGATGCGTGAAGGCAAATTCCCCAGAATCCTTTTTGACTTTGTCACCAGGGGTGGTGTAAAATGGCAGAAGATGCCACCGGTGTATGACTGTTTCAATTATCCCGGTCTTAAGTTTAATGCCCATGAAGGATTTCATCGTTTTAAAAGTGATCTTAAGGAAACCTTCCCTGATGAGAGTGTTAACCTGGATGAATATTTTTCTGATTTATTAAATGCATCAAAATGGTATGGAAAATTTAATATCCTATTTTTCTTTCCAAACTGGATCAGCAAATGGTTTCAGTTTATACTAAAAAAAGATGAGGCACAATTTCTCCAAACTACAAAAGAATATCTAGATATTCGCTTTGAGGATTACAAATTAAAAGCAGTTCTCACATCTCAGTTTGGAGACTACGGACTCCCTCCATCAAAAAGCCCCTTTATCATGCATGCCTTATTGACTCAACATTATTTTGGTGGTGGATATTATCCAAAAGGTGGATCCAAGGTCATATCAGATAGCATTATTCCCATAATTAAAAAATCCGGTGGTGATCTGCTCGTCAATCATGAAGTCAAAAATATCATCATCCGAAATGATAAAGCAGTTGGCGTCAAAGCAATTAGTAGAATAAAGGGCGAGAAAGAAGTTGAAGTTGAATTTCGTGCTCCCGTAATCATTTCAAATATTGGCGCTTTTAATACGTATACAAAACTGATTCCTTCACGATATTGTCAAAGTTTTAGAAAAGAGATTGAAAATTTCCCTAGTGGGACCAGTGTGATAACCTTATATCTCGGATTAAAAGAAGATCCAGCCACCTTAGGCTTCAAAGGAGAGAATCACTGGATTTATAAGTCATTTGACCACGAAGAAAATTTTGGTTCCAGAAATGATATAATCAATGGCAAGGTATCTGGTGCATATGTATCATTTCCATCAATGAAAACAGATCATCTCGAGGGGCATACAATTGAAATTATTTCTTTTGCAGATTGTGAACCATTCTATCAGTGGAAGGATGAAAGCTGGAATAAACGTGGTGAGGATTATGAAAAATTAAAAACTAAAATCGCCGATGCGATGCTTGATTTTGTAGAAAGTTATTATCCCGGACTCAGGAAAATTATCGATTTTCAGGAAATTTCAACACCACTGAGTAATGAATTTTTTACCAGCCATCACAATGGCACAATATATGGTATCCCCGCTGTACCTGAGAGATTTAAAGCAAAATGGATTAACCATCGAACCCCCATAAAGAATCTACTGATGGTAGGGGCCGACACCACTACTGGACCGGGGATATTCCCTGCATTGGTGAGCGGTATTCTTGCTGCCAGTATAGTTCTTGGCATCAGATATAATCCTTACAGAATTTTTAAAATTGCCAAGAGATATCAGGATGTTCTATCCAATGGGTAAACCATCTGTTAATGATTTATTAACTTCCGTCATCATTACCAGGATTATAAGCTCCCAATCTATTGTAAGGGAATATTTTAAGTATTAATTTTAACAAATCTTTCATGTGAATATTGCTATTGTATCTATAAAATTGATCCAAAACCTGATCCCATTTGAAAAGATATAAATTTTTCTATATGTAATTTATTTAAAAGGAAATAATCAAATGAAATTTCTTATGCTTTCGCTATTTATTTTTATCATATTAGTATCAGGCTGCAGCAATGAAAAACCTGATATATTTGGTTTTGACTCAATGTCATTGGCCAAAGAAGAGGCAGATATTTACTTGATGGGTGAGGACGAGTATGAGAAAATCATCACCGAAGCGCTGATTGAAATAGAAGGCTGTAAGTATTATGTATCAGGTACTATAGAATATATCCAAAACAGTGTTGTGGTTGCTGTTGTCGATTATGGAAACGGTGGATGTGACAATATCGCTACAAAAACTATAGATGGTGAGACCGTTGAATTTTATCTGGATAGAAAAAAAGACTCATCCGATTATGATAAAATCGTCATCGTACCTTTGGTTGAAATCGAAGGATGCGAATATATTGTCGAAGGCGTTATAGAATTTTATGAGGATGATATTCTAACTGCCTCTATAGATTTTGGTGATGGTGAATGTGATGAATGGGCAACCAAAACATGGGACGGCGGTAGTATTGAATTCAGCCTTAATAAGGTAAAATAAATTTTAAAATCTTAGCCGTCATATTAGTCTTCCCTTAAATTCTCTATCGGGTTTAACATTGCCGCTTTTACAGTCTGTGACCCAATGGTTAATATTGATAGACCCATGATAAATATCAGTACAACTGGTAATACCCAAAGCTCCTGATCCGGTCGAACTGCAAAAAACTGAAAAATGCCATCAGAAATAAAATAAGCCCCCGGCAAGGCGACAATTGCAGTAATCAGAATCAGTTTTACATAACCTTTTGATAACATATAGGTCACATTTGTCACAGATGCACCCAAAACTTTCCGAATGCCAATTTCTTTGATCTTTAATTCTGTTGAATAAGTCGCCATCCCTAATAAACCAAGCAATGCAATGATGATTACAAATCCACATGCACCAGCAGATATTTGTAAGATCCCGGATACCATACTATCCATTTCCTGCTGTCTATCCTCGAAATAAACACCATTTACCGGATGCAATTTGTCAAATTTTTCCCAGGCTTTTGAGAGATATAATTTTATTTCCTCTTTCCCTCCCGGCAGAAACCTGATATTTGCATAATTGAATTTTACCGGATCATAATTAAGAACAATTGGACCGATTGGATTTTCCAGTGAACTAAAATGATAATTTCTTACCACACCGATTACGGTTACTGTTTTATCTTTGCCAAGAACCAGGTTTTTTCCAATTGCTTCTATCGGTGTTCCAAGTTGGAAGTCCAGGACTGCTTTCTCATTTATTATTATTGCATCGTTCACATCGGAAACAAATTCACTCGAAAAGTTTCTTCCAGCCAATAATGCTAATTCAAAATCATCTATAAAATTGGGGTCTATTGTAAAATTTGCCACAATGTCCGGCTCTTCTGAACTATTTTTTCTTAGGTATGTGAAATTCCCACCACCATATATGGGTATATCAGATGAAAAAGATACCCCATTGATATTGCTATTGGTCATCAATTCGTTTCTAATTGTTTCCGGATTAACATCAAATAATTCGATACTAACAATATTCTCGATGATAATCCCCCGATCATAATTCATCCAGTAAGAATGCAATTGATAAAAATATGTTATAAATATAATTGAGATAATTGTGACCCCAAACTGAATAGCCATAAGCACTTTTCGAGTTATCAGCTGTGAGAATCCCCTAATGTTGGAAACTCCTTTTAAAGCATTAACAGGTAAAAATGAGGAAAGGTAAATTGCCGGATACAATCCTGCTACAAGACTGACGATTATGGCAAAAATTATAAAATAACCATAAATACCAGGATCCTGCAGGAATTCCAGATTAATCTGCATTCTGGCATTTTCAATTGCGTCCACATTATTTATTAATGGTACCAGCCAAAACAGCATTAAACAGGCTGCTGCAAGCGCCAAAAGGGTTATTACAAATGTTTCACTGAGGAATAAGCGAATAATCTGTCGTTTGTTGGCACCAATAACTTTTCTTAAGCCAATCTCTTTTGTCCTTTTTAGAGCCCGGGCTATTGATAGTATGATATAGTTAAAGCAAGCCAGAAAAATTATCACAATTGCCAGAACAGGGAGGATGATCAATTCGAAAGCGTGTTTTGTCCCGGGCATAGAATTGATGAGATTCATTCCGAGATTTATATCCAGTAGTGGTTGAATGCGAAATCCAAGTCTATCCCGTTCGGATTCAGGGAATATTAGTTCAGCAGTGTGTGATAGTTTTTCGTTTATAAAATCAATATTTGCACTTTCATTATGTAGAATATAAGTATAATATCTACTGAATGATTTCCAGTTATTGAGATCAGAATTATATATACCGCGATTTTCCAGGGATTGTACTGTCGCAAAGGAAGCGAGAGTTTCAAAAATGAAATGTGATCTTTCACTTTGATTCATGAGTACTCCTGTAACCGTAAAGTTACCAAGAGTTTCAAGCTGGAGTTCTTTATTTATGGGATTTTCTTCAGCAAAGAATTTATTGGCAATTTCTTCTGATATTATAATTGAATACGGCTTATCAAGTGCAGATGCAGGATCACCATACTTTAACGGATAACTAAAAATATCTAAAAAGGCAGGTTCGGCGTACAGACCGTTAATTGATACTGCCGTTTCGGTATTCAGAACATTACCGGACATTTTCATTAACCTGGCAGCATTTTGGACAGAGGGATAATTATCCAATAATATGGGTACCAGTGAGCCAGGTGTATTGGCCCAGCCATCTATCTCTGAGTAAGATATTCCTGTGTCTGTAGTATAAATACGCGAAATTCTTTCTTTATTTACATGAAATTGATCACTGCTTTTCCAATCTTTTATGAAGATGATCATAATTAAACAAATAGAAATACTCAGCGCTAACCCAAGGATATTGATAAGTGAAAATCCTTTATATTTCATCAAATTTCTTAAAGTAATTTTTAAATTGTTTAACAGCATTTTTTATCTCCTGGATTAGGTTTTGATAGGATCTGTGGGCAGATATTTGGGGGATTCATTTAATCGTACTGTATTTACAGTATTACTACCGATAAGTATAGAGTTTTGTGCATGGTGATTATTTCTAAAATATCAATCATGGTCTTTATTTCTGTCAACCTCATAATAATCCTGTATGTAATCATATTAAAATTCTTATTACAAGGTATAACAAATATATCGCCATTGTATAGTACCATGCAATACATAATACTATTTTAAACTATATATTCAAAATAATTATCACAAAAGATTGTTTGAAAATCTCAAAATCCGGTAATTTTACTTATCTTCGGGCAATGATATATGGACAATTATTCAATATCAGATCCGAAAATCATGATCATTAAATCTAAAGGATCCATCATGAAAATATCATTTTCTCTATTGTTAGTCTATTTATTATTATTCTCCCTGTTCTGTGATAAACAACCTGTTGCTGCAGAAATCGAAACCGATATAATCTATACTCCTCACGAAGCAATTGAGCAAATGATGAGAGGTATAAATCTTGGTAACACCTTAGAGCCTGATACAGAAGGCGGCTGGAATAATGGTCCTGTCCAGGAATATTATTTTGATGATTATCAGTCTGCAGGTTTTCAATGTGTTCGCATACCGGTAAAATGGGGTAGTCATACTTCAGAATCTTCACCTTTCGATATTAACCTGTCGTGGCTCAATCGTGTTGAGGAAGTGGTTGACTGGGGACTGGAACGAGGGTTATTTATTATTATAAATGGACATCATGAAGGTTGGTTAAAGGATGATTATTCTTTATTAAATATTACAAGATACGAGAATATCTGGACGCAGATTTCAGAAAGATTCAAAGATAAATCCCATCGATTATTATTTGAGATGATTAATGAACCTCATGGATTAACTGATGAGCAAACCAATGACCTAAACTTTCGTATTCTGCCTATTATCCGGGAAACAAATCCAACCAGAATTGTCATTTTCTCCGGGAGCGGCTGGTCATCGTTAAATGATATGATGAACGCAGCAATACCTGATGATGATTATTTGATGGCTTATTTTCATGCCTATGACCCATGGAATTTTGGTGGTCTGGGTAATGGTATATGGGGCAGTTCCGCTGACCGAAATGCTATTTCATCGATGTTTGAACAGGCTGCAAATTGGTCAGCAACACATAATATTCCAGTAATGATCAGTGAATTTGGTGCCGTTCACGCCTGTGACTATAACTCCCGCATGCTGCATTACTTCACCTATGTTGAAGAGGCATTAAAAAATAATATTGCCTTTCAAGCCTGGGACGATGGCGGAATGTTTGGCATTTATAATCGGAATTCCCGAACCTGGCCGGAAGTTAAAAATATACTATTAGACACATCTCCTATGAGTCCAGTTGAACTGGAATCAACCTTATTGGAAAATGGCACCGTCCAATTATCATGGCAGAACAGCACGAGTGAAAATATTAGTACAATTGTTGAAAGAAAAACGCTTGATACAGACTTTTTACAGATTGCCGTCTTGTCTTTTGATGCCACGACTTTTGAAGACACTGAGGTCCAATCAGGATCTTATTTTTATTATCGGATATTATCAGAACTCTCGGATCAATCGGCAGCTTACTCATATCCCATCCTGGCTTCAAATTATTCTCCGCCTACTGAAAGAGCAAATTTTTTGGGTGAACCATTCCAAATCCCTGGAATTATTCAAGCTGAAGATTTTGATATTGGTGGTGAAGGCTGGACTTATCATGATAATGATGATGCCAATATTACCGGTGCTTATAGACCCTTTGAAGGTGTTGATATCGAGGTTCGTAATGACGGCGGTTACCAGATTGCTTATATCGAAACTGGGGAGTGGGTCGAATATACTATCCAGGTTACTGAGTCCAGGATGTATGAAATCACCATTTATACCGCCTCAATGAATAGCGGTGGTCAACTTCGCTTTCAAATAGCCACTTCATTTTCAGGTTTTGTAGATATAACTGCATCAAACAGTTGGCAGGATTTGAATTCTGTTACGACCAGTATGTATTTACATGAAGGCGAAAGTTTCTTAAGACTTCACTTTATGGCTGATCAGCCATTCAATTTGGATCGCTTTGTGATTCAATAATTGTTTTTTTCTTAAACTTATATTATCTGTCTGTTGGGCAATAATTTGTCTTTCATTCACATCAAACAAGGGTCAACATCGAATAGCCGGTTCATATCAAAATAATAAGATTATCCAGTCTTATTATTTCGGTAAATTAATTACATAACATACCTCAATTTTTATACAATTTTCGCAAATAGAAGAAATAGGAGTCCATGTGGAAATCAGTTTATTATTTCAAATGATCATAAAGGCTATTGGAGGTCTGGGATTATTTTTATTAGGTATGAAATATATGTCCGAAGGAATGCAATCATTCGCCGGGGATAAACTTCGCTCCATGATAAACAAAGTGACTGACAATCGATTTATGGCTACTGGTATCGGGGCAGCTATCACAGCCTTGATTCAGTCCAGTTCAGTCACCACTGTGATGGTTGTTGGTATGGCAAATGCAGGTATTATAACCCTTCGTCAAAGTATTGGCGTCATCCTCGGTGCGGATATTGGCACCACCATTACAGCATGGATTATTAGTCTGAAAGTTGCCGAGTATGGTTTGCCTTTACTGGGTCTGTCAACCTTTGTTTATCTTTTCGCTCAAAAAAGCCAAATCCGAAATACTGCAATGATGGCTCTTGGTTTGGGACTGGTTTTCTTTGGTCTTGAAATTATGAAGTCCGGCTTTTATCCATTGAGAAGCGATCAGGAATTTATTGCTCTGCTGGCGCAGTTTTCGCCTACCACCTATTTTGGCTTAATTAAATGCGTTATTACAGGTGCATTTGTGACTGCCGTTATTCAATCTTCTTCCGCTACAGTAGCCATCACAATTACCTTGGCCCAAACTGGATTCATAGATTACAATACGGCTGTAGCACTTGTACTCGGCGAAAATATTGGTACAACCATCACTGCATACCTGGCATCCATGGGTGCGACAACTGTTGCAAAAAGAACGGCTTTTGCCCATATATCAATCAAAGTCCTGGGTGTGATGATTATGATTCCATTCTTTTATTATTATTTGGATTTTTTGAAAGCTATTATTCCAAATACAATTCCCATTGGAAGTCGAATTGCCTTTGCCCACACTGGTTTTAATTTGCTTGTGGTTAGCTGTTTTATTTGGATGATTGACCCATTGGCAAAAATGTTAAATTCTCTAATTAAGGATAAAAAGAAAAAAGAACGATCTCTGCTGAAATATCTGAATGTTCCCCTCCTTGATGCACCTATCCTTGGTGCAGAACAATCATTACATGGGGTGCTTAGAATTGTTGATGGCGTCGAATCTATGCATGGCTGGCTTGGCGAAGCATTGCATAAAAAACGAGATGATTTGGAAAGTAAACTGATCAGCAAAGAAAATGAAATAGATGACCTGCAAAAGGAGATTGTCGAATATATCAATGAATTAATGACTCACAACCTGAGTAAAGATTCAATGATTTCAGTCCGAAGACAGTTGCGTATGGCGGATGAATATGAATCAATCAGTGATTATATTATTGTCATTTTGAAATTACGTTATAAAATGAGTAAAAATAGTGTGGTGTTTTCAGAAGAAGATAAAAATTTCATTCTGCATTTACACGCTATGGTGAGTGATTATGTTAAGGACATTAGTATTGCGGTTAGGGATGAAGATTTAAATATTTTAAATAAAGCAATGACTGAAAGTAAAATAATCAATCGAAAAGTAAAACAATATCGATCCATCCATTTGAGTAAACTGGGCACAAAACATAATTCACCGGTAATGAGTCTGATTTTTATGGATATGTTAAGTGCATATAGGCAAATAAAAGATCATGCATTTAATATTGCAGAGGTTGTGGCTGGAGAAAAATAAGTTTGTTCTTATATCAGTTTAATTATACTGTCAATCTCAGCAAATTACTATATATTTATTCAGTTTCAATTTCAGGTTCAGACATTTGAGCTTTTAGCTTTTGTAATGCCGACATTTTTTGTGAGTATATTTCGTTTTCAGGATCAATTGCCCCTGCCTTCTGATAATATAATCTTGCATCCTCTAAATTTTCTAATCCTATATAATTGTCTCCAAGCAGGATATACTGGTCAAAATTATCATCATTTAGTGATAAGCAGGAATTCATGATAATGGCTGTGGAATTTTCATACTCCATGAGCTCATATAAAATTTGTGCTTTCAAGTAATAGAAATACCAATAAGGAGATTTTTCCAATGTCATATCTAACTCCACCATTGCCTGGGCGTATTCAGCGGAGTCTATAAAAAAATTTAGTCTATAAATACTTGGAGCCAGATACTGCGGATATTTTTCTAATGCCTGAGTAAAATAACGTTCTGCAACGAAAAACTCTTCCTTTTTATGGTTTACACGGCCAAGATAAAATAACGGGGGAGCAAAATTTCCGGAAAGTTTTATCACCTTTTTAAATTCCTGTTCTGCAGATGCAAACTCACCTGCTTCCTCAAATTCCAACCCTTTATTCAGGGAGGCAAGAACATTGTCATTTATGTCATCACGCGTTACCATGATTGACATGTACCAAGTTTCCAGGGTATAAAGAAGGTCACTATCCGTGCAAGTCTCAAATGATATTTGTAGTTTTTCTGAGAATTGCTCAAGATCTCTCTTGCATAAAAAATCAAATGCCAGGAGTATGGTGTAATAGGGCTGCTGTTCGAACTCACTCTGATTTAGAATATTCTCAAATGCAACGGTACTAAGTAATTGACCGTTTTGGATGTCTTCATTCAACAAATTGACGATCGCAATAAATTCATCATACCATTCTAAATCAATAAGATCAGATTTCTGAGTCTCAAAATTATCCAACAGAGCAATATCAAGTGGAGTAAATCCCTCTACTTTTTTGATCGACCCGATATTAGTTACCAGTTTCAGAATCAGGTTCATGTATAGTTTAAATTTGTAATCCTGATAGTTACCCGTTTCAAAAATAGTCAATAACTGATGTTTGAATTGCTCACTTGCATTGGTTGTTTGAGAATCAACGGTTTGAAGGAATTGTGAAAATGATTGTTTTACTTCAGCTGAACGAGGTTCTGTTTCAAAAAGATATAGCGGAGTCAAAACATTATTTGCTTCTTCAACTTTTTTTAAAAATTGCCCATAATCATCAAGAAGATTTTCGTCAAGTTGATTTGTCGATTTTTCGAGCAATTCATTATAAGAATTTTGATTCATAACAAAAAAAGCTTCAAAGTATGTAAATAATTTATCAAGGGCGGCAGAATAAAATGAAAACGATGTTATCAAATCATCATCAGTAAGAAAAGGGAGTAAAACGACGATGGAAGAAAGATAATCCATATCACTAAAATTTTCATCTGCTTGTGTCAAAAAACCTGAGTATTTAGTAAATTCGGGCCAAAATTCTTCAGCTATACCCATATCCCCTGTTACACTTTCATTATATTTGAAATTAAATGAGTCAGTCCAAAGGAAGGAATCAAGTGGATACGTAATGACTGCAGCAATTATTTTATCATTTTCAAAAATTGGATTAATTTCAACAGGGGTAATTTCTTGTGTGGATTGGACAAGTTTTAGATCAAACAGGGAGTTGGATAAATCCTTATCTTTAAATGATAGATTGTCTAGTGGACGGGCAGTAAAAAATAGTGACTGTTGCTTTATTGATTTTCCTGTATCAGGTGTATCACTTCCTTCGGGGGAAGATAATGATATCTGTATAATAAAATCTTTGCCAAAACTTTTTTTCTTGAATAGTATTTCGTTTGACTGCGCCACCATAGGCGACAGGTTGATCAGAAAAAATACAAGGTAAAAATATATTTTAATTTTCATCTTTTCCACCAGACTTTTTGATTAATAAAATGATAATGATATTGAAGCAGAGCGCATTACTTAAAATTCATATACAATCTTGAACGAATATCCGATGAGTGCAAGAATATAGTAGCCCTAATCAGAAATAACCATCATCATTCAGCCAATTATTTTATAAAAACAAGACCCTAAACTTACATACTCCCCAAACAAGTTTATAAAGCGGAATTGTCTTTGATCATATTTCAACAGCAATAATTATTTCTACGTTTAATTCTGTAAATGTTATAACCAAAATTCCCTTGCCATTCCGGAAGAGCTAATTATTCAAGATAACTTTGGAATTACTATTTCCACGTTTAAAAATTTGATATCCCAGTGAACTCCTGCAGACGATATATTATAGTTTTAAACTTTGACTTATCTTCAAAAACTTCATAATTGGCAGTATAATAATTACCATCTCTATTTTTCCATATCTTTTCAAAATAATCAGTTAACTCTTGAGTTAAATTGTTCGTTGTTGTTGTTGTTATCTTTACATCTAATTCAAGATTATAATTCCCAATATTTTTCCTGGTAATATTTGAAGAGCCTAAAATATATACTGACTGGCCATTGCTTTGTTTATTTATTAACAGCTTTGTGTGAAACTCCTCTCCATGGGTATGATACCAACGGATTTTTATCCTGCCATTTGACTTTTTAATAATTTCGTGGGCAGCAGGGCGGTTTGGTATACCGTTTTGCGGGTACCCAAATCCATCTTTATTAGGGTCCAATATCAACCGGATCGACACACCTCTTTTTGATGTATTTAAAATTGTTTGTATCACTTTCCGATTTGATAAATGAAACATTGCAATCGAAATTGAATCACCTGGATTTGCACCTTTCAGTAGAGATATTATGCTTTTCTTAATCTGTCCTTCAGTAATTATTTCTATTTGGATATCATCTTCATCGGATATAACTGACGGTGTATCCACCTCAATTATGTTGTCTCCGTCTAATGAAAATCCTGAAAATTCTGCCATTGATCTTTCTACATCATATAATTCCTTACCAAATTCACCTTCTATCAATATCGCCACATTTGAAAATGCTGAACTGGCAGAATGCGGATTTGCGGAAGTGACGATTGAATAAATTTTACCATTAGAAAATGTGATAAATGATTTTCGATGATTTACTTTTAAATTCAGGAAGGTTAAATAACTGCGGAGTGAAATTTTCTTTGACTCTGGTGAAACAATATTGGGCAATATGCCAATCTTATCTGAATTTCCAAACCATTGGAAGAAAACTCGCCAGATTGGAGAATATATAAAATTGCTGTCACGTAATTTTGTTAAATCGGTGTAATGTACATTAATTCCTTCTACTTTCATTGAGTCTATTTCATCTAAAATCCTGCCCCCATACCATGTGTTTATAGGATCCATTATTAAATCAATCTTGATTGATGGATCGGACTGTTTTTTATCTATGAGCTTTTTTGATAATTCCTCAGTCAATTTTCGATAGCAGGAATCCATGCGGCCAAGATATGGATTGAATAAAAATCCATCAATCAAAATATATTGTTCAGCGCTATCAATTAATGAAAACATCGTGTCAAATATTTCTTGATCATGAATTAATTTTCCCTCGGGATCGATATAGGTCAAGTCAGTAAGGAATTTGACATTATCTTGTGGGATGGTTATTGGAGCACTGCGGTAATTAACTCCCTCAGGAAAGGGTTTGACACTTTGGTAAATTCCAACAAGGGAAATCCACAGCAATATGTAATTAATACTGATAATATACCTTTATTTCTAATTGAGACAGGATCTAAAATTTTACAACTTTATCGCAATAAGACGATTTCAAATCCAACAAATCCTTACTCTCATGCTTCCAAAAATTACCAAATATGGGCGATTGATCAAATATCAAACAAATAGATAAGATATTAAGTAAATCCGAAAGATAGTAAGATAACTATGTCTGAGAATTTTTTAACAATCAATTTCTAATCTTTTGATATGAATATGGTAAATGGCAACTCATGGTATCACTACTTCCTAAGATTGTTGTAGGTGATGGTTATCCAGGTATTTAATATTTATATAAATCAAAAATATTGCTGCTATATTATTGTAAGTGTAATTTGTCAAATTTGATCTTTCGAATTAAAGCCGGATTGATAATCTCACTAATCCTCAGAAATTATTTATGACCAAAGATATTGTATTCGGGGGATACTTGACTTTGCCGTAAATTTTAAATTAATATTACCAAAAAACAATTCCTTTAGAGCCTTACTAATTGTGAATTAATACAATTTAATTAAATGAAATTATTATTATTCAACATTTTAATTACCCTTTCCTGGAGCTTTAGTCATAGCCAAAATTGGTTATCTGATCTTGATCAGGCCAGGGATGAAGCATTATTAAAAAATCAAAATATCGTTTTGGTTTTTCAGGGTTCTGACTGGTGTGCTCCCTGCATAAAGCTTGAAAGAGAGCTATGGAGTTCAACTGAATTTAAACATTTTGCCAAAGATAATTTTGTTTTATTAAAAGCCGATTTCCCAAAAAAGAAGAAAAATAAATTATCTAAAGAACAAACTAAAAAAAACCAGCTACTTGCCGATAAATATAATCGATATGGGTATTTTCCATTTATTGTGATATTGGACAAAAATGGAGATGTGCTAAAAGAATTAGGTTATCAAAAACTTACTCCAGACGAATATATAAAGCTGCTTTATATCCCCCCTATCAGTAAAAGTGAGTATAGCAGAACCTTAAAATTAATGGGGAGCAGATTTGATATCACTGTGGTTGCAAATGACAGTTTAGAAGCAGGGAATTACATCGATACTGCAATAAAGGAAATATCCAGAATAGAAAAATTAATTTCCTCATGGGATAACTCATCACAGACACGTACGATTAATCAGAATTCTGGAGTTGGACCCGTTATTGTTGATAGTGAATTGCTAAATCTGATAAAACGGGCAAATGGTATTTCTGCTGTCACAGATGGTGCTTTTGATATTAGCTATGCCACACTTGATAATATTTGGAAATTTGATGGATCGATGGCTGAATTACCATCAGAAGAAGAAGTTAGCGAGTCGTTAAAAAAAGTTGGGTATCAACACATTATCGTTGATGAATTAAATCAAACTGTTTTTTTAGAATTATCAGGAATGAAAATCGGTTTTGGTGGTATCGGCAAGGGATATGCTGCCGATAAAGCAAAAGAGTTACTCATTTCTGAAGGAGTGACCGCAGGGATTATAAATGCTTCAGGAGATATGAATACCTGGGGAGAACGCCCCAATGGCGATAGTTGGACAATAGCCATAACAAATCCACTAAATAAAAACTCAGTATTCGCAACATTGCCTATACGGGATAAAGCAGTTGTTACCTCTGGTAATTATCAAAAATTTATAACATTGGGTGAAAAGAAATACTCTCATATTCTTGATCCAAGAACGGGTTTTCCAACAACAGGAATAATCAGCGTCACTGTCTTTGCCCCAAAAGCAGAACTTGCTGACGCTTTGGCCACGGCCGTGTTTGTAATGGGGGTTGATACTGGTCTTGACCGGATTAACCAAATGGCTGAAATTGAGTGTATTATTGTTGATGATCTTGGCAATACTCACAAATCTAATAATATTAAAATAGAGACCAATGATTAAAAAGACATTCTTAATTTGCTTTATTATTTTTTTTCTATCTTCATGTGCTACCGTAAAGGAATATGAAAAAATCGATCTCAATGATCCTGATATGGCATTATCTGCAAATAAAATAGATAGATTTGAAACTAACTTTCATTCATACCGTGAGGCGGCATCCGGAGGTAGCGGCGGTAAAACAGGTGGTGGTTGTGGCTGCAATTAAACGAATTGGAAAGTTATTTTATTGGATAATTATTATCCTGATGATTTCCCTGTCATTTGGACAGCAGGCAGCAACCGGAGCAAATACTAATTATGTAAAGCGGGTTTTAGATAATATTGAAATTGATTTTTTGACCAGTTATTATACCCAGGATGGAGATAATGCTGCTGTCAGCGGTGGTATTGGGACTGAGGAGCTCTCTGATTTTTCTCCAACAATTATAATCTCGATCCCCTTAAATAACGACGACATATTAAAAATTGATGTGGGAATTTCTGCCTATACATCGGCATCATCCAGCAATATTAATCCGTTTGACAAAGGTAATGCCAGTCCGTTCCAGGCATCCAGCGGTGCATCCAAAAGCGATGTATGGTCAAATGTGACTGGCACCTATACTCATAATTCTGCTGATAGGAATTCAATTTATTCGACAAAATTATCCATTTCATCAGAATACGATTATTTCTCATTTGGTTTTGGTGGAAGCATAACAAAATTATTTAATAATAAAAATACAGAATTAGGGGCGAGCTCAAATCTTTTCATTGATAAATGGAATACAGTATACCCCTATGAATTAAGACCTTTTTCTCAGGGTGGTGATGGAATTCAGGATACACTTTTTACTCAAAACATTATAACTGGCAATTCGGACTATCAGCCGTCTTTTACAAAATTTGATGAAACTTTAAGAAAATCTTTTTCCTTCGGCATCCAATATTCTCAAATACTATCCACAAAAGCGCAGGCATTTTTATCCTTTGAAATGACAGAGCAATGGGGATTATTATCAACACCATTTCATAGAGTATATTTCTCTGATATTGATAATTCTTTCATTGAAAATTTCCAGCTTGCTGATGATGTTGAACACCATCCTGACAGTCGCAACAAGGGAGCGGTTAGTTGTAGATTAAATTATTATTTAAATGAAACATTTATTCTGAGAACATTTTATCGATTTTATTATGATAACTGGGGTATTTCCTCAAATACCGCAACGATCGAGATCCCGATAAAACTATTTGATAATTTCACATTTTACCCATCCTACCGTTATTACAATCAAACTGCAGCAGATCATTTCGCTCCATTTGATCAGCATCTTTCAACAGATCAATATTATACTTCCGACTATGATTTATCTGAGTTTAATTCAAATCAATATGGATTTGGCGTAAAATACACCGATATTTTTACTCAAGTGAGGATTTGGAAATTTGGATTGAAAAGTATCAATGTGCGATACAGTAATTATGAAAGAAACTCTGGATTCAAATCAGGTATTTTCTCCTGCGGAGCTTCTTTTGTAATGGATTAAATCCTTTTTTACGATACAAGGCATGCGTGATTAAAACCTTCTGGGTCAACTTTATGAACTTTATACTTTCAACTTTATACTAAAAAAGCCTCGATTCATCAGTTTTTTTGTGCCGTCCCCAGATACAATATAGGGATTTAAAAAGAAAACCTGCCTACACTTTGCTACACTGGTTCCTCAAAATAGTACCATATATAAATTTTATCGATTTTAATTTGGCTAATCAAATAATGAATCGATATCCTCTTGGGTTGAATTATCGTTTCTGATAGTATCCTCTGTCTCTTTATCAAATAATTTGGAATTGTCATCAAGATTTTTTTTATCGATTTCCACATCCAATCCTGACATTATTTTGGTTCCGAAATCTGTTTGAAATTTTAGACCCTCAAGAGAATGAAATAGATCTGTAAATTTTTCGTAAATGGCGGATAATATGCGCTCAGTATGCTCCAGTTTCTGCGATGTTATATCCTGGAACTGAAGAGATAAAATTATATTTGTAATTTTTTCATTAACATTATCAATATGATCTTGATCTTTATCTGAATCGAGATTTAATTCTGTCAGTTTTTCTGATATCAGATCTAGATTGTCCAGAATCTCAGTTGTTGCCATTTCAGTTGTCTTTGTTACATCTGCTATCCTGTCAGATGCAGTTGGCAATTTACTAGTAGTATCTTGTAAAGATGAACTCACCTCAGACATTATGGGCATGACATCCTGAAGAAATTTAAATAAATCTTCCAGGAAAGGAATGATTTCATCACCAAATTTGAAGAACTCGCGCATCTCGTCAACCTTAGTAAGTATTTGATTTTTATTGCCATTTGTTTCTTTCATGTTGTACATCCTCACATTAATTTAAATCGATACATTTAGATAATTTCTTTTTTAGGGTAGCTGCATCAAAGGGTTTTACCAAATATCCATTTACTCCAATCTTGATTGCATTGAGAACATCATCTCTCAAGCCCCTGGTTGTGATCATTAAGATTGGTGTACTTTTATACATATCCATACTTCTGAGACGCAGAACTAACTGTTCGCCATTCATCTCAGGCATATTCCAATCAGTCAGAACCAGATCAATTTTAGTATTCTCAATCTTTTTCAGCGCATCTTCGCCATTCTCCGCTTCAATAATATCAGTAAACCCAATATTCTTCAGCGAATTCTTGATTACCCGGCGCATTGTAAGTGAATCCTCAACAAAAAGTACTTTTATATTCTGCATAGTATCTCCATTTTTTATTTTGCAATAGTTTGTAGTGATTTAATGATACCGTCAACTGAAAGGACGGCATCGGTAATGCCACAGTCCACTGCAGCTTTTGGCATACCATAGACAATACATGTCTCTTCGTTTTGGGCCAAGATAGTCCCACCTCTTTTTTTCAATTCTTTTAATCCTTCAACACCATCCTTACCCATTCCAGTTAGAATTACACCTGCGGTGACAGATCCATAAACATTCGAAACGGAAGAAGTGAGTACATCTACAGAGGGGTGATACAGATGTTCTACCGGATGATCGGTCAGTCGGCAAACGACGTTTACGCCTTTTCGTTCTATAATGAGATGTTTACCTCCTCTGGCAATATAGGCACAACCCCTTGAGAGAATATCCCCATCCTCTGCTTCCTTTATATTTAATGGGGATTTTGTATTCAAACGCGCCGCAAAACTAGCAGTGAATTCCTTTGGCATATGTTGGGCCACCAAAATGGGAGGGTATTTTGCAGGTAATGATTCCAGAATAGCCTGAACAACTGGTGGTCCACCTGTTGATACACCAATAGCAACACAGCTAATCGTTTTATTTTTGAAGCTATATGGAATTTCGGATTTTTTGTCAATGGAATGACTTGATTTTTGTGCTGCCTGGCGCGCTAATCTTCTATTAATAAATTGCCTAAGGGGGTTTCTGGCAATTGCTTTTATTTTCTGAACAAGTTCATCCTGGATTTTAATGATATCTATTGCCACAAATGATTGAGTTTTTGGCAAAAAATCAACAGCACCCATCTGCATAGCTTTTAAGGTAGTCTCGGCTCCTTTTGTGCTGAGTGAACTGACTATTAGTACCGGTGTAGGTACATTTTTCATAATCAGACTCAGGCAATCAAAGCCATTTGTACCTGGCATTTCAATATCCAGGGTAACAACATCCGGCTTGTAGCGTTTTACTTTCTCAAAACCTTCTGCTCCATCCCGAGCGGTGGCAACTACTTTTATATCAGGCACCGACTCTGCCATGATTGAAATTGCCTTGCGCATAAACGCAGAGTCATCAATTACGATCAATCTTATCATTAATTCTGTCCAACATGTGGTCTGCTATTTTCAAGCAATTCGACAGTATCAATTATTAGACTGATATTCCCATCACCTCTGATAGTAGCTCCGGCAATTCCCAGTACTTTCCCCAATGATTCTCCCAGTGGTTTTACAACCGTTTCTTCCTGACCGATGAGTTCTGTCACCACCAATCCCAATCTTTTTTCGACAATGGATATGATGATAACAAACTCATTTTGCGGCTCATCTGAATGTGGAACAGAAAACCAATCAGACAACCTGATGATAGGCAGGACTGAATTCCTGAACTCAATCATCTCGCTTCCCTGAATAGTTTTTATCAATCCATCTGTCAAATTTATGGTTTCCAAAATATTTGTCAGGGGTAGAATATATGTTTCATCGCAGACCTTTACGACCATTCCAGATTGAATAGTTAGCGTTAGTGGAATCTTTATTTTAAAATTTGTGCCTTCACCCACTTTTGATAAAATATCTACCGATCCATTCAGTTTTGATATATTAGAATACACTACATCCATGCCCACTCCGCGACCGGATACATCGGTGATCTCTTTTGCTGTGCTAAATCCAGGCTTGAAAATTAAATTAATGATATCTCGGGTTGACATCAAACTTAATTCCTCTTCGGTGATCATTCCTTTTTCAAGGGCTTTTGAGGAAATAACCTCAGGTTCTATACCTGCTCCATCATCCCTTAATTCTACCACAACGTGGTTGCCTTCCTGGCAGGCGGATAGAAAGATTTTCCCTATTTCAGATTTCCCGGCTTTTAATCTTGTCGGACCATCCTCCAAACCATGATCAATGGCATTTCTCAATAGATGGACCAATGGATCCCCAATTGACTCGATGACAGTACGATCCAACTCAGTCTCTTCACCGCTAATAACTAATTCTATTTTTTTATTCTTTTCTTTTGCTAAGTCACGAATCAATCTAGGAAACTTCCTGAAAACATTTGCAATGGGTAACATCCTCATCTGCATCACACTTTCCTGGATTTCAGTGGTTACCATACCAAGAGAGTTATTCAGACTGTCAAGATCACTTATTTCGCTCACACCAGCATACATTTGCTTCAATTTCTGACTTATCTGAATAAGTCTATTTTTTTCAAGAACCAATTCCCCTGCTTGATTCATCAATTTGTTCAAGCGATCAACATCCACCCTAATGGTTTGTTCAACACGACGTTTTGCCACTTTTACTTTTTTAGTACCGGCCTTTTTCGTAGGTTTTTGTTTGACCGGAAGCATGTCTTGGTTGGAGGTTTTGACTCCGCTTAGTGATAATAACTTTTGTTCAAGATCACTTATGTCATGGGTTTTGACGCAATTATTTTCAACCTCGCCCACAACTTTTCGCATAAAATCGATGGAATGGAGCAAAACGTCAACAATGTCAGAACTTGGTTTCACTTCTTTATCTCGAAGCAGGCCAAGTAAATCCTCAGATTTATGGGCTATGTTTGACATAGACGCAAATCCCATCAACCCGCTGTTACCCTTTAAGGTATGAAAAGCCCTGAATATCTCATTTATATAATCTTCATCATCAACTTCCAACTCAAGAACGATAATTTCATTATCCAATGTATCCAACAGCTCTGTTGCTTCAGAGACAAATTCATCAATAAGCTCTTCTGGAAAGTTTAAACTCCGGTTATTCGACTCTGCAGTATTTTTGTTATTAGTAGTTGCCACCTTCGACGGAGCGTTGTTTAAAATATCTTTGATAGATCCAACAAGTTCGCTAATATTATATTCTTTTTCTTCCCTGTCTTCCACATCTGTTACAAATCCTTTAAACCAGTCAATCGTTTCTAGAAGGACATCAATAATTTCAGGTGTAGGATCGAGCTCATCATTGCGCATATCATTTAAAATATTTTCAGCTGAATGGGCAAGTTCGTTGCAATCCTTAAAGTTTAGAAACCCCGTTGTGCCTTTGATAGTATGAAAACATCTGAATATACGGTTTACCAGCTCATCATCTTTCTCACCGCTTTCGAGCCTGATCAAATCTTCATCCACTTGATCAATCAATTCAGTGGTCTCTACAGTGAAGTCATTAAATATATCGTCTGAGCCATCTATTTGATCAAATAATCCCATAATGCACCTATTCTCCCCAATTTCCCAGGTGTTTTGCCACTAAATTTTGTAGCTGTTCCTGATCAAAGGGTTTTACCATATATGAGTCTGCTCCGGCATCCTGTCCTTTGTCAATTGCTGCCTCACTACCTTCAGAAGATAGAATTACAATTGGTAATTCTTCGTAATCCTCAGATTTACGGAGAGTTTCAATGAGTTCGTATCCATCCATATAGGGCATATTCAGGTCAACGATAGCCATATCGACTTTGGATGTGGACATTTTTTCTAGAGCATCCATTCCATCCTCTGCCGTGATAACATCGAATTGTTTTAGCTTCAGACAGTAAGATACAAACTTTCTTACAGTTGACGAATCATCTGCAACTAATATGACCTTTCTCATAATATCTCCTTTTCTTTCATCATTCTTTCCAGTAAACAAAAACACCAGGGAAATGTACTACTTTGAAAGCAGAGCTGATTCCATGCAGTGATTCAGCTTCACCAAGAAATAAATATCCGCCATGATTTAAAATATCATAAAAAGCACGAATAACCCGCTTTTTCATTTCCTTGTCAAAATATATTAATACATTGCGACAGAACAGAAAATCTAATGATCTTTGTTTTCTGATTGCCGAGACATCGTTCAAATTTGTATAGTCAAAACTAACCATTCTCTTGATCTCATCTTTTACACTAAAGACACCATCCTCATTGGTAAAGTACTTTGTCTTATAATAATTATCCATATTTGAACGAAAGGAGTTTGAGCCATATTGACCTAATTTGGCTTTTTTCAATATCCGAGCACTAATATCAGTTCCATGCAATCGAAGATTGGTGGTGAAAAGTTTTTGAGCCATTTTTTCCTTTAGCAACATGGCAATTGTGTACAACTCTTCTCCTGAGGAGCTTGCAGAACTCCAGATATTGATACGTCTGTCATGTTTGGCTGCTTTTTTCTCCCTAACTTCAGGTAACAGCTTATTTATAAATAGATCGAGTTGCTTTTCAAATCTGAAAAAAAATGTTTCATTAATGGTTATCAAATTATAAATGGCAGCCAGTTCCTCTGTAGGGGATATTTGTTTCCTGATATGATATAGGTATTGTTCAAAACTATCTATTTCTAATTCTATTAGGCGTTTTGATAATCGACTTTCAAGGAGGTACAATTTACCTTCAGGAAAGAATATTCCACTTTTTTCATATATAAATTCACGGAGCTTTAAGAAAACGTTCTTACTCATTTTTGTCTGGTTCAGATTTCTAATTGCAAATTTCTGCACATCGCCCCCAATCAGTTTTCCAACATGCTGGCTAGTCCATGTATTGTTTCGAGTTCTTCTTCCAATTTCATCACAAAATACTCGAAATCCATGCCAGAAATTGACGGAAATGTTTCATTGATAATTGACCATCCCTCTACCTCAAGGGGTACGGTTTTTAAAAATTCGGTCCCAAAATTGAACAGCCTGAGATTTGTAATAATATCTGAAAGCTGTATCAGTGCAGTAGAGACCCTATACTTTTCATCCTGGACATCATTTGGATGATGATGATAACCAGCTGCATATATAATTGCTTCTGGAAGCTGCCATTTTTTGGTAATCCATTTACCCACCTGGGCATGTGTTACACCAATTATATTTTTTTCAGCCTCCAAGAGATCGCAGCCTTCTAAGTGGGCAATTTCCAAAGCTTCATAAAAATTCTTAGGATCAATTTTATGCAATGTCAATTTACCCACATCATGTAAAAGCCCTAAGGTATAACAGCTACTGGGAATTGAGGTGGATAATTGAATATTTAGCAATTCGGCCACGTGGCCGCAAGCTGAAGAATGTTCCCAGAACTTCTTCCATCTGAGGGTATCTTTGTTACTTGTACCAAATGCTTTTATTACAGAAAATCCCATAACTAACTGGCTTAATTCTTTCATGCCAATAATTACAATTGCGCGACCGAGTGATTCAACTTTGTCTCTGAATCCATAATAAGAAGAATTGGCCATTTTTAGTACTTTCATTGCCAGCGGCGGATCTTTTTCTATAAGTGGACATAACTGAAAAGCAGAAAATTTATCCTGACGAACAATCTGCAATATTTCCGTGGCAATTGCCGGTAATGTAGGAAGATTTGTTAATGAGTGAACTTGTTCTTCATAAAATTCAGGCGGATATTTTTTATTCATAAGTTAATACCTCCGCAATTAGGTTGTGATTATCATAATTTTTCATGATTTAAAAACTTCCAATGCCCTTTCTGCAGTTCCTGCTAATTCAATATCGTCTCCTTCAGCCAGTTTTTTTATCGCTGGTAGTGCGGATTCCAATTTAAGGTTTACAGCCTGGTTTATAGCCGCGACGACTTTGATGCCAGAACCATGGTTAAGAATTTCAATAATTAAATCAGCAATTTGATCTGAATTAAAATTGCCCAGTGCTTCAATAGCAGTATATGCCACCCAATCATCCGGATGATTGATTAATCCACGGACATTACCATAAAATTCTTCATATTGTGATGCAGAATTAATTATGGTTACCAACATACTGGATGGCATATCATCAGAATACCTCAGGAATTTATCCAATACAACTGAAGATGGATTCAAAGACAATTGATAATTGACTAGCTCTGTTATCTCTTCGTCATGGTCACCTAACAAATTGATCAAAATATCCAGAAATTCAATGCAATTTGAATGTAAAATCTCTTTTTTTGATTTATAACCGATTTTTAGAATTGCACTGATAATCTCTTTTTTAAGAAGTTCATGAGTCTGCATTAGCATTGAATTCAAAATAGGAACACTGATCATTGAGCCAATATTTCCAAGTGCCTCAACCACACCAAATAACACTAACGGATCTTTCTCAGAAATTTTATTATGCAAAAATTCAGCAGAATTTTGATCGCCTATTAAACCGATTGCCTCGGCAGCCTCGGATCTTGGTCCAGATTCAGATTCAACTAACTGATAAAGGCTTGGTAATGCATCTGATGAACCAATTTTCCCCAAAGCCTCTACAGAAGACGAGCGGACATTTGTTACTTCATCCTCCAAGGCAGATTTGCATAAACCATCTACCGCTTTTGAACTGCCGGCAAGCCCTAAAATATCCGCACTAAACTTTCTAACATCTTCGTTCTCATCAAACAGAGCCGGTATCAATTCATCTACTACTCCATCTGAGTATTTTACCAGGATTGCCGCAACGATATTGCGGACTTCAATTCGTGTGCTACCAAGCAGCGGTGTGAGTAATTTTGCACTTAGTTTTGCTGGAATGTTTTCCAACACTTCAGATGCTGCTTCCCTGACAGCTCGATTTTCATCAGTAATTGATTTTATCAAATGCTCAATAGTTTTTTCAGGTTCAAATTCCTCCAAATCATAAACTGCCATTCTTCTTTCATCAGAATCGTCATGAGATAAATTTTTGATAATTGTTTCAAAATTTATTAACTGTTCATTATTTGTCACCGTTTCCATAGACTGTTCTCCATAAAATTTTACTCTGTCATTAATCTTTTAAAAAAATGACTCCCTGGTAATATTCGTTCAAGACCAACATTTTTCATATATCTTGAACCGAGTCCCTCAATAAATATGTAACCATGTTTGTTAAGAGATTGAAGTAAGGTATTTAATATTTTAACTCGTATTTCTTTTTTATAATACAGCAACAGATTTGCACATATTATTAAATCAAAATATTTTAAAATTCCTGGTTGCATTATATCGGCGGATTTAAATGTAACCATTCGGGTTATATCAGGTTTGACAGACGCCAACCGTTCTTCTTTGATATCAAAGAATTCCTGATATTCGTCAATTTTGCTCAATTCATCTCTTCTTAGTCGATACTGCCCTTTTCGTCCTATTTGAATCATATTTTTGTTGATATCCACTGCTGTAACGGCAAAAGGACGTGATATTTGGGACTTCTCAACTAATTTTTTTAATGACATTGCAACCGAATATGCTTCTCGACCATCTGAGCATCCAGCCGATAGGATCTGAAGCACCTTGTCTTTTTTCATATCATTATGCAATGTTGTAAAAATAGTACTTGTCAAACCAGTGTATAGCTCTGTGAGTCTAAAGAAACCCGTAGCTGTTACAAGTGAATTGCTTTCAAAAAATCCTCTCAAATCACTGCCATCAGCAAGATTTGCATCGTATACATGTACGCTTTTTTTAGAAGTTTTTGAATAATCTTTATCAGTCATTAGATTGGCTCAATTATCATATTTGCTACTGATACTTTGTTTATAGCTTCAGCAATCTCACTCAGTTTCAAAGGTGTAATGTTTTGTACTTTTTTCATTGCAGCATTTGGCATATCTTTAAACATCGCTGTAGATGGGTCCTGTATATAAATTTTAGCGCCTTTCGCAGCGCTTTCAGCAGCACCTGCAGCACCATCATCAAGCATTCCAGACATGATAACAGTAATCAAATTAGATCCATATCTGGCTGCAGCATTAGAAAGTATAGAGTTAATATCGGGTCTGAATCTTGCCCGACCTATGTGAGGAGTTGTCTGAAAGATATTTAATGACCTGGCAAATCCCAAATCAACATTACCTGGTATAAAATACAGTTTGGATGCAGAAATTGGCATGCAGTTCTCAATTAAAACTGGTTTATGAAATGTGGAATTTTCCATATCAAATTTTATCATAAAATCAAAACCCGGTCTGTGGTGCATAGCAATGACCAACGGAATATGCGGTACTTTTATATAACGCATCAGTGATCGGAGAGCGACATCCCCACCCGCAGAACAACATAGAAAGGCAATTTTGCTCCAGCTAATACAGTATTTATTACTTTCTAATGTACCTAAGACATTATCCAAAACCGGATCTCCTTTTGGAGAAAACAATCTTCTTGGCCCGGTATTTAACCTGGTTTCCATTATTGTATCGGCGATTTTGAGTATCATGCTTCTGTCATTTTGTTGAATATTATTTTTGATCCTGATTCTAGAAAACCAACTAAGCAATGGATCTTGCATAGTTAGCATCTGTCATCTCTTTCTACCATTACTTGGATCCACATATTTTAGTCTGAGTTTGATAATATTTCTGAAATTTATTGATGATGTTTCTCGTTCTTGCTTGCTTCCCGTATCATTTTTTTATCAAATGTTTTATCTAAATCCAAAATTACAACCATGCCGGAACTGTCCTGAATGTCCTTTTTTATGGTGGCAACTCCCATAATATATTTTGAATCAATACCAGCCGATATACGAGGTGGATCTTCAACTTTATTCAAAGGTACTTTTAGAATTTGGGAGACAGAATCCACAATAAAACCAATCGATTGGTCTGTTAGCATAGCAATGATTATTCTGCTATGATCATCAATTTCACTTTCTTCAAGGTTTAATCTGGTTCTTAGATCAATTACAGGTGTTATGTTGCCCCTCAGATTTATTACTCCCTTCATAAAGTCTGCCAAATGGGGAACCCGTGTTATTTTTTCCAACCTGACAACTTCCTGTATATAATTGATATTCACACCGAATGCATTATTGGCAAGTCTGAAAGAGATCATAGTTAGCATTTCATTAAAGTCATCTATTTCAGATTCATTTCCTTTTTTATCACCAGCAGCATTTTTCAATTTATTATCAGACACTTCAGATTTTTTTTCATCAGGGTGAGGGGAGGATTTTTTATTTATTACTGAATTAAGCTTTACTGGCTCTATTGTTTTAACATTTAGCTCATCGGAAGCAGGATTTGTGTTTTGGGTCAGTGGCTGATTGGATAAATTATTTTCTGCATTATCCGATTTGGTTTTGGTTTTAGCCAACTCTACCTTTTGTTTCTTTTCTGCCAATAATTCTTTTATAGAAGCCTTCTCCTTTTTCTTGATTGGTTTATTTGATTTTGTTTTTTTTGGTGTTTTGACAAGTTTCTCTGTTTTAGCTTTTTTCTTCACTGTGGTTTTATTTTTATCAGATTTTTTATTATCAGTTTTCTCAACATTTAAATTAATCTCAGTTAGTGATTTATCCTCCATACTGCCTTTTACAGAATCAGTTGGTTCAGTCAGTTTTGCTTTTGCAATTTTTCGAAGTTTTAGTATATCTACCATAATAAATATTCCTGATTTTATTTAACCTTATCTCGTAAATATATTATTTCAGAAGCAGCCTCTTTAACCACATCTGCAGACACAGTTTTTGTATTATTACTCATTACCTGCATAAGGGAAAACGATGCCAGATGATTTATTGGTCGAGGGTACCCACAGCTCAATTCTTGAATAATTTGAATGCCTTGATCAGAGAAAACATTTCTGCCCTTATACCCGGATACTTTCATACGATGTGCTAGATACAAACCAGTTTCATTAGTTGTAAATGCTTTCAGATTGGTGGAAAAACGGATTCTCTGCAATAGGGCACGATATGCTTTATGCTTTAATCGTTTTTCAAGTTCAGGCTGACCCAGCAAAATGAATGAAATCAGATTTTGTTTATCGGTCTGAAAATTATTCAACATTCTGAACTCATCAAAAACTGGTTTGCCCAGGATTGCTTGTGCTTCATCAATAATCACAACTGGAAAGATATTTTTGACCATTAAGTCAACCAGACCTTCGTGGAGACATTTGAGTACAGCCCTTTTGAAATAGGGTGGTTCCTTACCAAATAATTGCCTGTAAATATCCTTTAACATTGCTGACGGTGTACATTGAGGATTAATAATCAGGCATACCCTATATTTATCCTCTGGGAGATAATCTACCAAACATCTTGACAGTAATGTTTTACCCGAACCAATTTCACCAATCACCAATCCCATATCATATTGTTCGATTGCATAAGTCATCCATTCGATTGCCGATGTATGTCCATTACTTAGGAAAAGATATTCAGGATCTGGGGTCAGGCCAAATGGCTCTGAATGCATTCCAAAATACTCTCCGTAAATACATTTAAAATCTCTATTCAAATTTCTCCTTAAATCAGTTGAGTGGAATCTTTTTGCAACATCTAATATTCGCTGTAACTCTGGTCAGGTTTTAACTTCTGCATTCCTCAGCTATATTTAATCAACTTTGAAATCAATCCAGATTACCGTTGAAATACGCCAAAGATCTTATCATTTTGCAATGAGAAAATGTCGGCACATGAATTTTAATCACCCATGGAGGCCATTGATTCGTGTTCCTCTTTAGAAAAAATTAGATCCGTATTCAAAACAATCAGCAAGCTATCTTCCAGCATGGCAACCCCTTCTATGTAGCGAATTTCTACACCCGTTGTTATCATTTCTGGTGTGGATTCAATGCTTGAAGATTTGATGCGTAGCACCTCTGTAACTTCATCAACTATAAATCCGACAATGGCTGAAATTGTTTCGATTACAACAATGCGGTTTTCCTTATTGTCTTCTTTGCGTGTTTCCAATCCAAATCTGAGACGTAAATCAACCACTGGTATAATTTGACCCCTCAGATTTATGACGCCTTCAACAAAAGGCGGTGATTGGGGGATATGGGTAATTTCGACCATTCTGTTGATCTCCTGAACCTTGCTTATATCCACTCCAAAATCTTCATTACCCAATTTAAAACAGACCAATTGTCTTAATGCATCATCATGGACATCTGTATTACTATTATTAATGTCGGTTGCTATTTCTGGCATGTTTTACTCCTAAATTTCCAGAATTATTTAACTATATATCTCACTTTGATTAGGATGTAATCATATCCTAAGTGTCATTCCCGGTATTAAGTTCAGACTTTGAACTTAGTCATTAAACCACTCAGTCCTGTTACTTCCCGGTTGAGTTGTTCTGCAGAGCTTGCCAGTTGCTGAGAACTGATTGCTGCCTCTTTTGAGACTGAAGATACACTTTCGATATTACGAGAGATTTCCTCGGCACCAGTGCTCTGTTCATCTGCTGCAGTTGATATCTGAATTACAGCGCTATTAACACCAGCAATAGATTGGGCTATATCTTCTAATGCTCGTCCAGATAGACCTGCCAGTTTTTGTCCTTCTTCAGCTTGATCTGTAATCTTTATCATAGCTGAAACTGAATCGCTTACATCAGCCTGAATCTTTTTGATCTTGTGACCAATTTCAGCTGTTGCATTTACAGTTCTTTCCGCCAATTTGCGTACTTCATCTGCAACTACAGCAAAACCACGTCCGGCATCACCGGCACGAGCGGCTTCAATATTGGCATTAAGCGCTAGAAGATTGGTTTGGTCTGCAATATCGTCGATTACCTGAATGACTTCACCAATATCCTTTGACTGTTGTTCAAGAGCACTGATCTGCACTGAGGCAGAATTCACAATTGAGGCGATGCCTTCTATACCTACGATAGTTTCTTTTACAGCATTTCTTCCCTCTCCTGCAGCTTGATCAGCCTGGCTGGCATTATCCTGTGTTCCATTTGCATTTTTTGATGATTCCAGTATCATGGCACTCATCTCTTCCATTGAAGTTGCTACCTCGCTCAACTGTGCCTGTTGCTCTTCAGCTCCAGCAGCCAATTGTTCGGACGTGGAGGATATCTCTCCTGATGCATCACCTAATTGTACTGCACTGGCCACAACCTGTTGAATAATATCCTGAAGTTTGATGACAAACTGATCAAACCATTTTGCCAATTCGCCGAGCTCATCTTTGGATTCTACTTTCAGGCGAACAGTGAGATCACCCTCTCCTTGAGCCATATCCTTTACCATATATATAATTTTATTTAATGGGCCGGTAACACCGCGAATCAAATAGTATGAGGTAAAACTTATAAATATGAAAAGAAAAATTGTTACTATCACGGACATTTGCATGCTGGAATGCGTTAACTTTTCAATATCCATCATTGCTGTATCTAATTCATTGGTCTGAGACCCTACCAGACTATCAACAGAGTTGATTAACTTTTCAGCAATTGGATCAAATAGTGCCATATCAATATTTCCCTGATCCGGTCCATTGTCAATATAATTCTGAGCCATTTTAGATCCAAATTCATAGAATTCTGTAAATTCAGTTTTTAAACTTTGAATAAAATTGACCATATCATCTTCTTGCTCTTCCATAAACATTTCTTCGAATTTATCTAAAATACCCAAGCCTTCCTGATAAAATTCCTCTGCAAGAGCAAATCCATCATCAAATCCTTCTGCACCTCTTGTAGCCGAGATATCTGTAAGCCATTGTTGTACCTGGATGGATGCTACCTGGAAATTTTTTGCATGCATTGCGAAGACCAGTGATTCATCTTTAGCAAGAGAACTTTTGGCATTCACATCCATCAATTTGAAATAGTTAAATGCGTTAAATCCAACTACTACCAGAACTACAATCACCATAAATGATGAGAGCCTTTGACTAATTTTCATATTTTTTAGAATATTCATTATTTCCCCTTTAATTAATTATGCTATTGTTAATCTTTTAAAAAAATTTGTTAAATGTAAAAATCAAAATCCAATTTCAGCTCTAAGGCTAAAAACCATGGAATTATCATTATCAGGATTGCCGCCTGGATTAATGATGTACTGAAGGTCTGGTTTTAGGCTAAAATGGTTTAGCAGTTGTACCTGCATGGAAGCCTCAAGTACTATTTCCCAGGCATCGTATTCAGAAATATTAGCTGCATTTAAAGCAAAGCCGAGGACGTCATCGGTGCGGGATTCCAAAAAACCAATCAAATTAATTCCCGTCCCAAAATAATATGGAACAGGTGAACAATTTTCTTTTGCAATGCCACCTGCAAAAAAAGTTTTTAAAGTTTCGGAAATCGATTTATCAATAGATGTATATACGCCTAAATTTCCATTATGGGTTTCAGGTACAACCTCATTTACACCAACAAAATCGGCAGAATGATACCAAAAACCAAATCTGTACGTATCGGTAAGCTCTGAATTGTTATTATTGTAATTTCTGTTGAATTGGGACTCAATGATTGACAAAGTACCTTGATCCTTATCCCAATCAAGACTCAATCCGTTGTCATTTTCGGCAGGATCCCCTGGATCACCATCGTATATTGCTCCCAGGATGGAAATGTTATCAGTAGGAGTATATTTTATTCTCAAACCGGGCGCGGCCAGGTTAAATACACTCACCGGGGCATTTGAAGCCACGTCGGCACCTATTCCAAAGGAACTGTTATTAAATAAGCCGGCACAATCATTCGTATAAAATTCGGAATTCAAATCGTGTAAGCCTGCGAGGATTTCTATTCGACCATCTGCCAATACCTGATTGTACCAAAACTCATACAATCTTTGAGAATCAAAAGCTTCAATATTACTGCTCACTTGTGCGTCACCTACAAATGTAGATGGATCTGCACCGGTATTTGATAATAAATAGATCATTGCAGTTCCTCCAGACCAGAGTGCATCTGTTCGAATTTCGATTTGCAAATCAATATTATCAAGATAATGTAACTCACTATCGCCTGTTCCACCATCAAGAAGTCTTATCCCTTCACCGGTATATGTTAAGCTCCAATCAGCAAAACTGCTGAGTTGCCCATAGGATACAGCTATAAATATTGTAGCCAGTGTGATACTTATTTTTATCATTTTCATATCTTCCTCATTTCGGTTAATCCATGTACAAAATAATTATGAGTCAACGGGTTTATCATAATATAGAATGTGGTCAAATTGTTGATTCTAATTTTGATTTGATCCAACATTGACAGAACATTTATAATTGTGTCTATCATATAGATTTTTAATTGAAACGCCGATCCATGATTTCTTAAACTCATGGATTTATCATCGAATAATATTATCTGTACCTTTTTCATTATATTCTAACTCTATTCAACAATAAGTCAAATGCTATGCCAGTCACCTTATCTATTATATTAGTTGGATATATAGCTGTTATTATGGGGATTATTAGAAGTGACTGATTTCGATAATATTGAGTCATTTTGGAGCAGTTAATTAAAACGGATGTGTTAAAACGGATCACTAGTACGATATACGTTTTAAATATTATGCATGACTTTAATATTATACCTGCAATAATATTTTCACTATTATACCAGCCAATAGTTATTCTGTTGATGATCCAGCTAATCCAATTAATATTAATCAGAATCATGACTATCCAAATCTTTTTGTAAGGTGTGTAAAATATTAAATATTTTTTCAATTGGTACTGGTTTGTTAAAGAAATGATCTGCTCCTATTCGCACGGCTCTTTCCCGGAAAGAATTTGTCATATTCCCAGTAAAAAGAATAATATGGATTTTGGGTTTTGAAGTAAGGAATAAGCGCAACATTCTGTAGCCATCGATAGGTTCCATCATTATATCTGTCATGACTAAATCATAGGATTTCTTTTTGAATTTATCCCAGGCGACAAGAGGATTGTTAAATGCGTCAACCATAAAGCCATTCAACTGCAGGGCGCTTTTCAGGCTTTTCAAACTCAGGGAGTCATCATCAATTAACATAATCTGCACTTTGCTCATTGTAAAGGTACCATGAACAGTTCAAGGTCAAAAGCTATGCCAGCATTATAATTTGTATATAAGTTAAGATATGTTGTTGTTACTATGAAGAATAGGGGTATTTCCTATCAAAGAGGGCGTTGAGCCATTTTGAAGCAACAACTTAAAGCGGATGGGTTAAAACAGATCAGCAGTTCAATTTGCGGTTGAGGCGATTCCGTGTAATACTTAGATATTTTGCAACCTGGGTCTTATTTCCCTTATAACGACGTAATAATTGTTCTATGATTTCCTTTTCCATTTGGGCATAAGGATACTGTTTCTCAGGAAGATCTATTACTAATTGACTCTCATTGCTAACGGAAAAATCAGTCTGAAAGTTCGTTAAAAGTTTTAATTGTATTACAGTCAATTCAACAGTGTTATATAAAAGAACTGCCCTTTCAATCACATTTCTCAATTCACGAACATTCCCTGGCCAGGATTGCTTTCGTAGCAACTGGATTGCATCCTGATTTATTATCCTGAATTTTTTATTTTTCTTTTGAGCAAATTCATTTAAGAACATTTGGGCCAACTGAGGGATTTCCTCCTGACGTTCTGCAAGAGGTGGTATATCAATATATCCGGTATTTAATCTAAAGAATAGGTCCTTTCTGAATGTACCTTTATTCATCATATCTTCCAGGTCTCGATTGGTAGCGCATACAAATCGAATATCCAGTTTTATTTTTCTCTTACCCCCAACCTTGTAAAATTCCTTCATTTGTAAAGCGGTGAGTAGTTTGGGTTGCAAATCCAGTGGCAGATCGCCAATTTCGTCAAGAAAAAGTGTACCACCCTGGGCTAACTCTAATTTACCAATTTGTCCTTTGGACTTTGCTCCTGTAAAAGCGCCGGGTTCATAACCAAATACCTCACTTTCAAAGAGAGTAGGAGAGATTGCAGAACAATTCACTGTTATAAATGGCAACAATTCCTCCCCTTCATGATAGTGAACCATTCTGGCAATAATTTCTTTACCCGTCCCTGTCTCTCCCTTAATTAGCACAGACATATCTCGATCACTATGAAATGAATTAGCCAGGTCAATAATTTTACGCATCTTGTCAGAGAATATTCCAACACGGCCATAACCAAATATCTCAGTATATGCCGTTCGTAGCTGACGTAAGCGACCATGTGCCAATTGAACAGATGATTTCTGTTGCTCTACTTCATTTCTTAATATTTCATTTTCTTCGGCAAACTGAAAATGTTCTTCAACTCGTTTTATAACATCCGAAAGCTCTTCAACATCTATAGGTTTTTCCATGAAGTCATATGCCCCGGACCGGAGTGCCTGAATTGCAGTTTGCAATTCTCCAAATCCGGTAATCATCACAATCTTTGTTTGCTTTTTTTCATTTTGTTTATTTATATCAGAAAGTAAATCCAATCCGCTCATCCCCGGCATTCTTATATCTGATATTACCAAAGGATAATGATTTTTTTGATACATATCCCATGCTTTTGAAGCTGAATCAGCTTCATCAACTTCATGGTTTAAATATGTACGGGCAAATTTAGCAATAGATTTTCGACTTAAATGGTCATCATCCACCAGAAGAATTCTCACTCAATTTCATCCTTTATTGGAAGGGTAATGATGAATCTAGCACCAGAGGGTTTGTTATTGACTGCTGAAATTGAGCCATCCATTTTATTTACCAGGTTTTTTACAATTGCTAAACCGAGACCCATACTTTTTGATGGATCCTTTGTTGAATAGAATGGACTAAATACAACCATTTCATCACCTTCTGGTAGTCCACCTCCATTATCAGAGATACTAAGAATACAGCTGGTTTTATCGGCTCTTGTTTGAATGATTATTTTTTTATCTGTCTGGTCTGATTCATCAAGTGAATGCATAGCATTAATCAGTAAATTGATTATGATTTGTTCAAGGCTGACTCTATCAGAAAATAATGAAATATCCTGACTTGTAAATTTCTGTTCAATGATAATTCCATGGGCATGTAATTGCTGCTTTATTAATGATAAGGAGTCAATTATAATTTGATTCGGAGAATTGTATTCCATTTTTGTGGTAATATCAGCGACCCATAATGAGCGCATATGACGGATAATTTCATCAATTCGTTTGGCGCCTTTTGAAATTTGCTGAAGTTCCTCAATAAATAACTTTGGAAGTACCCCAGGATTGTTACGATGCCAATATAAAACAGAGTTCGCACTTATAGAGATGGCATTCAAGGGTTGATTGATTTCATGTGTAATTCCACCCGCCAGGGTACCAATGGTTTCAAGTTTCTGAGATTTTTGAAGATGGTTTTCCAATGCCTCTTTTTCGATCTCAAATTCCTTGCGAATTGAAATGTCCTGAATTGTTCCTATCATTTTAATTGGATCGCCATCCTCATCAAGTTCTAATTTGCCTAATCCATGGACCCATAATATATTTTGATTTTTTATTCTTTGGATACGGTACTCTTTATTAAATGGTTCATTATTTTGGAGTATGTTTGTATTAAAATAATTTATCATCATATCCCGATCATTGGTGTAGACTAACTTTAACCATCCCGAAATATTTTTATTATAATTTTTATCAATGTCAAAAATTTCGTCCAATACATCAGAACTATCCCATTGATCATTTTTGATATCCAAAACATATGAACCAATTCTGGCAACATTCTGTGATTCACTGAGAAGGTTTTTACTCTTTATTAAGGATATTTCTGCTTGCCTTCTATCAGTGATATCTTCGTGTGTAATTACAATATTTCGAATAATGCCCGAAGTTGTTTTTAAAGGGAATATATGGGTACTGAGCCACCGTGTTCGTCCCAACCCGTCAGCCTCAGTTTTTCCTTTTGGATTAAATTCATATTCAGGTACAGTCACAGCCTCACCTGAGTAACCTCGATTTACATAATCAATGAGACCAGTATCTTTTACTTCTTTGCTTTTTAAAACATTGAATTTATTAATAGTCTGTTCGGCAGGGAAGCCCCAAAGCTCTTCATAGGCATTATTGACATTAATTTGTAATCCATCAATATCATAGATCTCGACAACATATGGAGTCTGCTGCATTAATAATTCAAACTGCTCTTGACTATTTTTTAAATCATCCTCAGTCTGTTTTCGATCTATCACAGCACCAATTTCAATTGAGATATGATTTAAAATATTTAAGTCGTTCAGACTATAGGCCTTTGCGTCATCATAACTTTTTACAACAAGAATGCCAATCACAACATCCTTTGCAATAAGTGGTACTCCCAACCATTGTTGGCAATCTTTTTCAAAAGACTTAATCTTTTTCTTTTTTTTAAGTTCAAGACAATAATTTTTATCAGCGAAAATTGACTCTCTGTTTTCAATCACATAACCGGCCAAAGTATCTCCACCAGAATATGAAATGATGTTTTCTTGATTATTTTCTGAATAAGGTTCTATGATTGTATCATTCAGTTCATCATATAGTCCAATATGAAAATGAGTCATATCGATTATGGAATGTACTATTTCTCTGATTGATTTTATCAAATCAGGCAACTCTAAATCGGATTTTGCTTCTGTAGCAATTTTCATTAATACTGTTTTTAGCTTATCCAATTTTTGACGTTTAGTGACATCTCTTATAAAGTCACGTGATCCAATAAATTTTCCATCCTCATCATGTTTAGCTATGGAATTTATTTCAACAAATCTGGTCTGCCCATTTTTTGTAATGATTGAACCGGTATACAAATCATAATGTCCAAAGGTTTTTTGATCATGGAGTGCTTTAATAGAATTGTTTTGACTATCTGGATGGACTAAATCAGAAATACCCATGTTTAATAATTCTGTTTTATCATATCCAGTTAAAATACTTGTGGCATCGTTTACATCAATAAAATTACATTCGGCATCTAAAATGCAGATGCTATCTATGCTATTTTCAAATAGATCGCGAAATTTCAATTCACTTTTTTTTATAATTTGTTCATCATTTGCTCTTTGAATTTCAGCAGAAACTCGTTCAATAAATATTTGAAGTATAGATTCTGCCGAAGATTGATTTGTTATCGGCGACTCGCTTAAAAGTACAAATATACCAATTGTTTGTCCATCACGATTATTAATTGGTGCACCTAAGTATCCCTCAATCGCTAAATCCTTTAGCATGACGTCTTTTGGGAAAAGTTTATAAACATCCGCAGGATAGCAGCACATGGTTTTATTTATGATATTTTCGCATGGAGTATCTGCCAATTGATATTCTATGGGTCCAAGTATCTCGCCGTTATGATATCCTCCAATAACTCTAACTGAATCACCACCAAATAACTCACCAATAAATGCGATATTTACATCTAGTTTGTCAGCAAGATATTTCGAAACTCTATTAAAAAAATCTTCTCCAGAGAGTGCAGAAAAACTAACTGCTATACTTTTTAGTGCCTCCTCTGCCAGTTTACGATCGGAGATATCCCGATTTAGAGATATGCAAGCTTTGATTCCTTTATATTCAATAGGCGTGACTACAACCTCCACCCAATATTCTGATCCATCCTTTCGTTTTTTCTTTTCAGTAGATGTAACTGTTTGGCCACGATGTAATTTTTCTTCAAATTCATCATATTCTGTTTCTTCTGATCCCTTTACTGTTAGATCGTCGACAATATTCATTTTCACTAGCTCAGTTTTATCATAACCAGTTTGCAACAATGCTGCAGGATTGGCTTCAATTATTTGTCCACTCTTATTTTTGTCTAAATGAGTAACAAATACCGCATCACCCATATCTTCGAAGAGATGTCTGAAACGCGCTTCACTTTCCAGTAATTTTGATTCGGCGTATTTCCGTTCAGTAATTTCTATTGAGACAATCATAAAATAGTCAAGGATACCACTTTCAGTATTTATTGGAACTATTGTGGAATGATACCATAATTCGTTTCCAAGTATATCCAAAACATACTCTTCCTGAGTGGTAATTTCACCTGTTTCTTTGACTTTCATTAAATTTTTAGTCATAGGAATCTTAAAGGAATCGGGATAAAAACTAAAGGGATAAGGGGCACCATAATACACGGTGATATCATCGATTTTAAGGTCTCGAACTCCTGCTGCACTCATATATTGTAAGTTAAAATCCAAATCTAAAATTTTAGTGCAAGTGGGTGAATTTTCTAACCAGGTATTGACTTTTTTCTCAGATTCAATTAATTGTTGTTCAGCTTTGATACGATCGGATATATCCCTTGCAATAGCATCAATGCCGCTAATACCTCCGTCTTCATCATTTTGCATTGTGCTTGACCAGAGCATATATCTTATCTCACCTGTATGAAGGTTTACCTGACGATTTTCAATTGAATTATATTTCTGTTTTGTTTTTTGCCAATCCTCAAACCATTTTTGTGTTTTATTTCTATCATCAGGGTGTACAAAGTCGAATGCAACTTTACCGATACATTCTTCAGGACTAAATCCAAGTATTTTTTGAGAAACTGAATTTATATATGTAAACTTGCCTTCATTATCTACGCGTGTAATTAGATTTGTTGTTTGTTCTACCAGTTTCCGATATTGCTCCTCGCTTTCTACGAGGGCGTTTTCAATAATTTTACGTTCATCCAAAATATTTATTTTTTCATCATATCGTTTAAACAGAAGATAAATGAGATGGGCCAAAAGAAATCCTGCAGCCAATATGTATATCCAAAATTTGGATGTCTTCTGAATATTGGCATCTTTGAGGTAAAGTGTTTCATCATATTGAAAAACTAACCACCATTGTTGCCCAGACACAATATCGATTGGTGACCATAACGAAGTCCATTCATTTACCTTAAAAGAATTCTGAGTTGTATCAAAAAATTCTGATATGTCATTTTCAGAAAAGTTCTTACTGATCCATGTTTTAGTTTCCCTGGGTAAATCCACACAGCCAAATAAGTCTGCATTTTCATTTATGAGTATAGCCATATTTGCCCAATGACCTCTTTCTAATTGATCATTGATGCGATATGTTGGGATCATTGCTGCAACAATTCCAGTCAACTCTCCCTTGTTATAAACTGGAATTGAATAAACAATACCATTGGCCTGGGTGCCATCATGGTTGTTTGCGCAAAGGATGATTTCATCGCTAATTAGTGCTTTTAATGAGGTGTCTGCAAGAAACTCCTGGATGTGATCCATCTGGGTTTTGTATTCTTCAGCTTCTCTGTGTGGTGAGTGAATTTCCTCTTTGCTTTTCCCTCCAACCCCGTGCTCGAAAGTCATAAATGGACGTTTTCTACCGTCAAAATTCCGTTCAATTACATAAATTTCAGTGAGGCGATTTCTTGTCCACTGGTGATCATAAAGTGATTGAATTAACTCTTCTGAACCCTCTTCCATTCGTTTGACATGTTTATCGAAACTGATGTAAAGCAAATCTGAATGCACACCACCCAAGTATTCCTCTATGTGTTCAACGGTGCTTTCCATCTTGATATGATTTTCTACAAATGCTTTTTCCAGAATTGTATTGATATGATTTGCATTATGAAACCACGATTGAATGCTGACTACAATTGTGAGGGTAACTATTATGAGGGGGATAATAATAACAACACGGAACACCTTTCTTTTTGTTTTTAAGGTGTTGTTTAAAAAACCATGATTTTTTTCTTGAAACACTGATTCTCCATGTCGACGATAATAAAGAATGAAATCACACGATTACCAATATCATGATAACAATTTATCAAGCATAAAACGGACAAAAATAAATGGACTTGAATTTATTTTTCTATGAAACTCCAAATTTTAATATTAATTAGTTATGGACTTTCATATCATGTGGTATGAAATTACTCACAGAAGCGATACTTAATTTACTAAATTTTATTATATCGTGAAGATGTTTTATTGTAGATATGTAGATAGTAATATGGTCTTTAAACTGATTTAACAATCAAAATATTGTCATCTTACAAGACTGAGAAATCAATTTCAAACTACAATTCTGACGAATTAAATTTAAGTATTGAAGAAAATCTTATGTTTTAATATTGTACTGGAAAGTGCATTTGGATTTTGATTTATTGATTTGAAGATTATCATTTAAATGATAAATAGGGGACAGAAATTCTGCCCCCTATTTGAAGTTTGATGGTTTATTTTAATAAAGTAATTTTCTGTGTTTTTGAACCAGAACTTTGAGTTAATGAAATTAGATATGTACCTGATGGTATTGTCATTCCATACTCATCTCTTCCATTCCAAGGAATTGAATAGTTGCCGCTTTGAGTATATCCACTTACCAGATTAATTACCTTTTGACCAATCATATTATAAATCGTCATTGTCACAAAACCAGAATTTTCAATGGCATATTGTATTTCAGTAACAGGGTTGAATGGATTTGGATAGCTGCTAATAAGTGTATACCCTGTAGCAATCAAAACGTTTACATTTGTGCCGTCTGATGAAGCCACAATTATATCTTCAGGTTTTTCATCGAATGTAAATGTCTTTGTTGCTAATTGTCCCGATATATTAAAAATGACAGTTAATCCGTTATTTGAAACTATATAGTCTCCACTTGAAACTTCAGATATCAGTTTACCTGAAAATTGAATTCCTCCAATAGAACCGCCAAGGCGCAATTCACCATCATCCAATATTGCTGATGGACTACTGTAACCGACTCTTTCACTAAGTATCAGATTTACCATCGATACAATATCAAGTACATCTATCTGAAAATCTATATTCAAATCGCCTGCCCATACCTGAAAATCTGTAGGTGAACCCGATCCAACAATAATACCTGCCTCGCTGACTATGTCTAATACATTGATAGCCAAGTCTATATTTAGATCACCTCTGTCAAAACCGCTATTATTCCAGTCCCAGTCACCCCAACCCCAATCAAAATCATTTTGACCCATTCCATGATGACCCCACCCAAATCCGAATTGACAGGAGCCATCTTCTATTAACCAATCGCACATAAACATGATCTCACAGTCTGTCTGATCCAGATCAGCGCATATACCATCTCCACCCATGCCACCACTAAGTCCGCAATCTTCAGAGTCAGAGTCCCAATCGCACATCATACTTGCATCACATTCAACTTCATCCAAACCGTTGCACATCCATGAATTCCCTCCTCCATTTCCTGAGAGAAAATCGCACTCTCCATCTTCCGCGTCCCACTCGCAATAATCATAGATTCCACACTCGTCTTCCGTTAACTCAAAACACATCATGTGGTCACCCATACCGCTATCAAAACTGCATTCACCTTCATCAACATCCCACTCACAAAATTCATATGTTTCACATTCATCTTCGCCAAGTTCATAACACATCTCATGATTTCCCCAGCCGTCACCGTCATGAAACTCACACTCACCAAGCATATCGTTCCAATCGCACATAAATGAATCGGCGCATTCTTCAGGACCAAGATCAGGGCATAATTCCCAATCGTTCATACCGCCAGCAAAACCGCATTCATTTTCATCAACATCCCATTCACAATAATCATAGGCTTCACATTCGTCTTCACCCAATTCGAAGCACATCCAATGATCACCCATACCACCAGTAAAACCGCATTCACCTTCATCAATATCCCATTCACAATAATCATAGGCTCCACATTCATCTTCACCCAATTCGAAGCACATCCAATGATCACCCATACCACCAGCAAAACCGCATTCACTTTCATCAGCATCCCATTCACAATAATCATAGGCTTCACATTCGTCCTCACCCAATTCGAAGCACATCCAATGATCACCCATACCGCCGGCAAAACCGCATTCACTTTCATCAACATCCCATTCACAATAATCATAGGCTTCACATTCATCTTCACCAAGGTCAAAACACATATCCCAGTCACTCATGCCATCGCTAAAACCGCATTCACCTTCATCAACATCCCATTCACACATCATCATGAATTCGCAGTCTTCCTGGGTCAATTCATCGCACATATCCCAGTCACCCATGCCATCGCTAAAACCGCATTCACCTTCATCAACATCCCATTCACACATAATCATGAGTTCGCAATCTTCCTGAGTCAATTCTTCGCACGTATCCCAGTCACCCATACCTTCACTAAAGCCACACTCACCTAACTCAGCATCCCAATCGCACATCATCATGAGTTCGCAATCTTCCTGGGTCAATTCATCGCACATATCCCAGTCACCCATGCCGCCGCCATGGCCATGACCAGGTTGGGCAAACAAACTGCCTCCAAAAGTGAGTAACCCAACTATTATCAACCAGTTTGTTATAATTTTTCTTGACTTTTCATTCATCGTTATTACTCCTAAATAATCTGGCAATTTATGGATTAAGTAGTCTGTCATTCGGGGGACTTTGTGGTTTTCTCCAACAGACATTATCTGTTTATCACTCCCCTCGTTTGAGCACTTAATCAAATTACTTTTTTTGTTTTCATTTTAATTTGACCAACCATGAAGACTCATCATAATTGGAAATTCTTTGTATTCGGCTTACTTAAATCCAATCAACTTCTCATTGCTCTTCTAGTATAATGTTTACCAATATAACCACATCTAAAATGTCTATAGTATCATCACCATTCAAATTTGCAATGATAATCTGTTCTGGCGACGCATCTGTAGTTCCCAGAATGATCGACACAAGAATGACCACATCCAAAACCGTCTGTTCGTTATCGTCGTCTACATCCCCACCAAGGGCAATTATAGTATCAAAGTTCATGTCACTTATGACTATATGACCGTTACCCCATGGGATTTCATCTCTAAGAAATAGATCCATTGTATACACAACCAATTCATCAGAATCCCATACACTTATAAAAACCGATTCACCTGAGTTAAATCCAGGAATCTGGAAACCATCTTCATCACAGAAATCCATAGATCCATAAGCAGGAATCGTAATGGGCCCACCATACCATGTATCCGCGCCTACTAATATCTCACCAATTTCGCTACTGCAATCACCAAAGTTTGTCAAACCTTCCAGACTGAGCAGACCAATTTCGTCACCATAATCCAAATCAGGGGCAGATTCAATTGTCACATACGAGATATTACTAAAACCGGATGTATCAGCAAATACTTCGTATTCATCTGTGTACCCATTTAATAATTCTCCGAAATATCCATTCCCATCCTCGTCAATCTCTGATGTAATACAATTATCTAATTCTATATCAAAATCAAACATTCCATCACCCTGGCAGGAACCTGTATAAATACAAATCAAATCATAATTCAGAGAGAAGTCAATGACAAGAAGAGTGTGACTTCCAGGAGGGATAAGCGCCCCATCCATACCATGAGTATGTCCATGGATATGGTGCCCATTACTGTTATTAATATTGATGTCAAAGTTGTATTCTTCTGATACGCCTCCATAAACCTCATTTACAATAATCCCACTAATAAAAATATTGTATGTATGAACCGGATCAGAGTTTACCATAGTGATTTCCATAGTTCCCAGTTCCTGATTCACTTCTCCAAAACCGAATGTCACATTGCCTTGAGATTGCAAAAATGAAAAAATGAAAAATATTAAGACAACAAGATGGAATCGATTTATTCTTGAAAATAATTGTGATTTCATAGGAATCCTCATTTCAGATCGTAACTCAAACTATTTGACACTTTTGCTGATATAGTTTGGTCAATTTGTTTAAACCTTGTCACAAGTTGGGTATAATTAATATTCAACTCAGAGCTTAGTCTCTTTTTATTTAAATCATATTGATGATACAAATATGTAAAAACATGATCATCATATTTTCGGTTAATTTCCTTCCAGGATAATGAGTCATTATGGGTGACAAAAAGTTTTAGACTTTCTGGTATTGCATCAAGGACTATTTTCTTGTTTCGGTTTCTTGCTTTTACATATGTACTTTCAGCAATGTCCAGTTTTTTACAGGTTTTACGAACAGTTCCAACCTGATGCAAATTAATATCTAACAATAAATTCTGAAATACGGCTCGAATCTCTTTAAGCGTTTTGTCAATTGCAAATGAGAAATCGTAATTATATTCATCGTTAAGGTTTTCGTTTTGGTGATCTTGAAGAAATGATATGTATTTATTTATGACCGTTTGCAATTCACCTTTTAATGGAAACTTCCTTTGCGTTAACTCCAAGGCTAGTTGAGATCCCTTTTTAAAAAAATAATTAGCCTGATTTAGTTGACCCAATTTTTCATAGCAGTTTCCCAGATATAAACATGAGCCGGGGACCAGGTTAAAAACACCTTTGTTTGTTTGGATTTCCAAGGCTTCCTGAAAATAGTTTATCGATTCCTCGAACTTTTGTTTTTGATAATACAAAAAACCGATATTGCCAATAGCTGAACTCTTAGTATAATAACTTTCAGCGATTTCTTTAGTTTTGTGAAGAAAATCGATTGCTTCATCGAATTTATTTTCTCTGAAACGCAACATACCAATATCATGATAAATTGCAGCACGAATATGTTTATACATTTCATCTTTGGTAATTTCTAATGCAGCATTATAAAAATATTGTGTGTTCTCAAAGTCATTTAGTAAACGGTAAAAATTACCGATGTTTTTATAATGATATGCCAATGTTGACAGTTGATTAATTTCTTTAAAATATTCTGCGGATAACTTCAATTCATCAATTACAAATCGGTCCCCTTTGCGTCCAACATTTATAAGTCCATAATATTTTGCAATTTTTAATAAATATTTTGATTTTGTAAGAGACGATGCCATCTGTAAAAGCATCAAAGCGTTGTCATAACTTCCAATTAATGCAAGAAATGATACCATTTCTAATAAAACAAAGGCTCGAATATCATTGTCATGTTGAGATAAATTTGAATATGCCTGCCCAAGCATTTGGGCCCCTTCAAATAACTTTCCCTGGCCAATTGAGCATCGGGCAATGCCGGTCATAAGAGCAGCTTTATTTCCAGGATTGGACTCATGGTATAACAGTTCTATTAACTGGATTTTTGTTTCGGGAATTGGTATATCACTGAATTGTGATAGATGGGCAATGAATTCAGTCCAACGCGTATTTGAATCAGTATCAGGCAGTATAAGAGATTCCTGCATCTGTGATGATTGAATGAATATTTCTGGTATTGCTAATAATTTCATAGTTGATATATTATAGTCTATTAGACTATCTTAAATTAGAATTATCAAATTCAATCAAACAAGCAATATTTGTATATTTTACTGTATTGTTTGTTTATTATACTTTTTTCTTAATTGTTATCAGCGCTCTAAACTGTCAAAAATAAATTTTTAGTAACCTAAATAAAATGTCTATCTGAATGTGAGGTGCCTTGTGGAGCTCTATTATTCACTTTAAATATGTAAAAGCTATAACAGTGGGCATTTTAGGTTGTGACAAATTTTGAAGGAAGACTTCCGTTTTGTATTTTCAAACTATTAAACCATTCTGTTGTGTTTGAATACATTGAGCAACTTTACAAGATTTTACTTTCAACTTTTTATCAAAACGATCATACTATAAAAGAATAGCATGATTTTATTTTATTAAATTTACTTTTTTAACCTTTGCTTGGTGATTGTTACTTGCTTTGATAAAATATATCCCTGTTGGATACCGAGTTGCATTCCACGTAAAACGGCTCATTCCCGGCACTTGTATTCCGGAATATAATATATCTAACTCTCGACCTTTGATATCAAAGACTGCTATTTTTAAATCCTGCGACCTAAAATTATTCAACTCAATATTTAACTTTGGATTAAAAGGATTTGGATATGGCTCTCCAAGCTCAAATTCATTAGGATTAATATTTATATCTGCTGAATGACGCTGTGCATCCCAGCCTGTAATAATGTTGGAGATAATTTCGAGTTCTCCGTCAAATTCAAATAATTTCTCAGGTAAACGACTGCCGCCTCCATTATTAAAGATAAGAATCATATTGTTTCCAAAATAAAAATTCCAGTTATCCGGCAGATTTTGTTTTATAATATTAAAATTACCTTTTGTAAAAATTTGAATCCCGGCAAGTTCACCTTCAGTGGATATAAAAAGACTGCTATTTTTTATTGTCAGATTTCCGCCATTAAACGAATCACTGGATGTCCGACCACCCAATATAATGGACGTCATAGAAACAATATCTAAAACATCCACGACGGAATCTTGATTTACATCAGCAGCATACATTTGAAAATCATCCGGCTGCATATTACCCATGATTATACCAACAACCATGATGATATCCTGAACATTTATTGTTCCATCCAGATTCACATCACCGGGAATGATCCCATCCACGGTGGTATCCATAATAAGATCGATTTCACCATGAAGACTATTTGAATCCTCCTCCAGGGATAGAATACGATCATCAGCGCCATTACACCATGGATCCGTATCGCATAATTCGTCACCTTCAAAATATAGCTGTGAAACAAGCACCTGATTATCAGGGGTTGTAATTTTAATGTGGATATGCATTGGGCGGTTAGCATAAATACCTGGCAATATTGTTTCAAATGAATATTGTCCATTTTCACTGCTAAACATTTTTCCCCTCAGGTTGTACTCATCATCTTCAGGATTTCCAGTAGTGCATTCAAAATTATAACTATAACAACCTGCATCATTTGCATGCCAGACTTCAATCATGGCCCCCGAAATAGGGGTTTCACAATCGCTTTGTAATACCCGGCCGTCGATATACAATCTCTGTCCAGGTTCGTCAGGGTGGGCAAGAATTGTTCGGACTGGCGCTCCTTCGATAAAATATGGACCCATTATATCGTCAGTAGTTAGATTACAATCCTGACTAAATATTAACTTCGGTAAGAACACTGCCGACCCCACAGTGATACCACTTTTTATAATAAAATCGCTTCGTGAAATTGTCCGAGGTGCAACCTCTTTTTTATATACTTTTCTCTTCATTGAATTCCAATTAAATAGTGTTAAGTCGTAAAATGCGGATAAGTCGTTATTTGACGATATGATTATTAGAAGTTGCAGTACAGAATAATAAATGAATTATACTGCTTTTGGCTTTTTGCTTCCTGACTACCAAATATAATTTAATGAATTTTTACTATTGAGTAAAATTCAATTTTAGTCGACACCAATAATCCATTATTGTTATGTTTATTGTGATGGGTCGAAACAATTGGGAATCATTTTGATTATTTCTGGTTGAGCATTCCAGCCATCGAACCTATTGCTTCAGAGCTTTCGAAATAAATATTTAACTTTCAACTTTTCACTGACGGTTATTAGCTTAAGCAATAAGCAAACTGATGAGAATTGGATTTACGATACTTGCATATAGTCTTCGCTAAGTATGGTATTCATACGGGTTATGAACTCATTTGCATTCTCAAAAGAAAATACCATTGGAGGTTTAAATTTCACCACATTCCTGTCTCTTCCATCGGTACTCACAAGTATCCCAAAATCTTTCATCCTATTGGAAAGGTAAGTTGTGTGATCTGCTAATGGATTCTTTTTGGAATCTACCAGTTCAAAACCAAGGAAGAATCCTTGTCCGCGAACATCACCAATGATGGGATTATCTAAACTCAATTTTTGAATTTCCGATTTCAAATAACTGCCAACTCTCATGGCATTTTGCTGTAAGTTTTCTTCGCGGACTACCTTCAGTACTTCTCTGCCAATAGCACAAGAGACCGGATTACCGCCAAAGGTGTTAAAATATTCCATGCCATTAGCGAATGCTTCGGCAATGGATGCTCTGCATATAACGGCTGCTAACGGGTGACCATTTCCAATAGGCTTGCCAATGGTGACAATGTCAGGTATTACATGATGCAATTGAAACCCCCAGAATTTACTTCCAACCCTGCCAAAACCTACTTGTACTTCATCGGCAATACAGACACCTCCAGCCTTATGGACTGCTTTGTAAGCCAGTTTCAGATAGTTTTCAGGTAGCTCGAATTGCCCTCCACAAGAGATAATGCTTTCGCAAATGAAACCAGCCACATTTCTACCTTTGTCCTGTATCTTTGCCACCTGATGCTGTACATGCGCCGCATATTGCTCTCCACTATTCTCACCCTGGTATAATCCCCGGTAATCATCAGGAACCGGGACAATATGAGTATGCTCCGGTGTGCCATCCCCGCCTTTACCATCAAATTTATAAGAGCTAATGTCTATACATCCACCCGTATTGCCATGATAGCCAGTTTCCACGGCGATGATATCTTTTTGACCTGAAAAAGTACGAGCCATACGCAAAGCCAGTTCGTTTGCTTCGCTACCTGAATTTACAAAATGAACTACTGAAAGTTCTTCGGGGAATGTACTCAACAATTCTATGGCAAAATCGTTTATGGCGGTATGCAGATAGCGTGTATTTGTATTCAATACTGCCATTTGATCCTGCCCCGCCTGAACCACTCTTGGATGTTCATGACCAACATGGGCAACATTGTTTACAGTATCAAGATATTTCCGTCCAGTCGCATCAATGAGAAAAGTGCCACTTCCTCTGACAATTCTCAGGGGTTCGCCATAAGACCAGCTCAGGCTCTTGCCTAAATGTTTTTTCCGGTAAGTGATTATCCTCTCATTCGTTTCGAAAGGATGCGGCTCCAGGCCTGAGTTGGGAAATAAAAGGGAAGGTGAGGGACAAATACTTGCCCACACATCTTGTTGAAGCGGATAGGTCTTTCCTGGAAAAATAGCCATGTTATCAAAAATTGACAGCATGACTTGAAAATGCAAATGTGGTGAAACTTGTCCATTTTCGAATGTTTCACCCAACAGACCAATTCGCTCCCCAGGTTTTATTGTTTCGCCAACCGATACATTCTCTATGCTTGCTGCCGAAAGGTGCGCATATAAAATATAAAAATCAAATGAGTTTGCCCTATGTCGCAATACTATTAATCCACCAAACTGCCCGGCCTCAGACTGATGGGTAGAAACAACAACTTTGCCTTCATATACTGCATGAACTGCGGTGCCGGCAGGGAGCCAAAAATCAGCTCCCAGATGGATGGATTGAAGCTCATTACCATTATTCCCTTCTTTTTCACAAGAGCCAGGATTGTCCAAAAACCGAGGTTCCAAATACCCACCAGCTAGAATCTTGTCAGGATATCTTGCCTGTAATTCGTCCAGTTTGAATTTAAATAATTTCAGATCTGGAGGATAAGTTAAAGATCCACTAAGCGGACTTGATACGCTCATGTCTATAGTGTGGATGTTTTCATTTGCGATCTTTGGGAAGAGAGCTGAAAGTTCAACAGGATGTTTTTTTACCCAATTTTTGAATTTTTTTCCATTTGAATGTGCTTCAAAACCGCATGCATTTCTAAACATATAAAGCGCAAAACTTCTGTTGACTTGTCTCCACTTTTCCAGCACATCCCAGGCGGATTGTTCGCTGATAAGCAGATATTTATTTTCTGGTTCTTTCTGTTTGTTGAGTTTCGCTTTTGTTACACTGATGATCAATCGCATGGCGACAAGATTGTACAAAAAAGGTAACTCAGCTTCAAGTAGTGGAAATTGATTGTTATACCCATTGACTACTGGCATAGCGGCATCTAAAACATCAGGCTTATTCATAATAGCATAGGCGATTGTAATGGCAACTTCGTTGATTATCTGGGTATGGACAGCATCACCATAATCAATAATGGATGTTACTTGGGGTCGGAGTCGATCGTCTGATACTATGATATTATTATCATTGATATCATTGTGTATCACTCCTTTGCGCAAGCGGGCATATTGCTTCTTAATAGACTCGAATTGTTCCTGGAAATAACTAACAGAGCTTTGCTGCTCCGAGGTGAACTGATCAGTGTGATTATAGGTCCATTCGGCTTGTGCCAGGTCCCATTCAAATCTCCGGTGAGCCATTGGATGATCAAATCCGTTCAATGCTGTGGTCAATTTTCCTGCTTCCACTCCGAGGCTGTACAATAATTCATCATCAATCGGATTTATTGAAGACCACAGACGACCTTCTACCCATGAGAGTAATCTGACAATCCGAATTCGTCCTGCTGAATCTTTTATCTCACTTATATAATTACCTTGTAAATCCGGGTACAAACGCGGAGACACAAGATCGATACAACTGACATTAATATGGTTGATGGTGGCCTGCTGAAAACGAAAGTATTCAAGCTGGGAATCAGGTCTGCTTATTTTAAGTATGTAGTTTTCAGTGGATGTTTTTAGTTTAAAATTAAAGTCAGACTCCCCATGTAGTATTGAGATCTCTCCTTCAATATTATATAGTGATTGAGCAATGGATGCAGCTTGGTCTACTTCTATTTTGATTGTATTGTAGTTTGATTTCATTTATCTTCTATCAGTAACATCAGATAATGTGCTGCTGACCAGCTGAAGTTCTCTGCTTCTAATCCTTCACCGGTAATTGGCTGATAGTTTTCTCGAATTGGCATGCCCTTAATAAGGACACCTTCGGCATTATGTATGAGCTTGAAAGTCGCTTTTTCAGCTTCTAAATTGAACCCGTAATTCTTGAGCCCCTGCACGCCAAAATATGCCTGGTCTAACCAATTTGGTCCACGCCAGTAACCACCGTCAGGTTTGAATTCCGGGTGGTCAGCGCTTAAAGTTTGAAAAGGAACTTTAGTGTTGAACAAAGCTGGATTAACCATATTCTGCATCACAGCGGCAGCCTGCTTATCTGTTGCTGCTTTTGCCCATAACGGAATCCAGCCCTCACATCCCTTCGTCTTGATAAATTTCGTTCCATCAATGTTTGTATCATAATACCAGCCAGATTCATCATCAAAGAACTGCTGCTGGATTTTTGATTTTAATAGTTCGGCATTTTTTCGAAATTTTTTGACATCATTCTCTTTATTTAATATACCTGCCATTTTTGCCAGGTATCCTTTTTCAGCAAAAAGATACGCATTCAAATCAACACTTTCCTGATTTAAGGAGAAAGCATTTTCTGAGGTCATTAGCAGCTTACTATTATCAAAACGAACTGCATTGTCCATACCGCTTTCCCACTTGGCTGCAACCAGGGATCCGTCTGTTGAACCATATTCACAGAGTCCGTCTTTATCATAGTCTCGTTCAGAATACCACCAATTGTGCTGAAGCACTATTTGCGGATATAATTCATCTAACAAATCGACATCATCGGACTGCTCAAAAATGGTCCAAACAGCCCATGCTGAAAGGGGTGGTTTGGTGTTTCTATAGTTGTGGTTTTCGATTGACGTATCCCGAAATACACAGTCAGGGATGAAGCCGTTTTGTTCCTGGAAGGCATACATGAGGCGTACCTGTTCTTTAGCTAAATCTGTATCGTAGTGTGCTAAAGCTGCGGCATGTTTCCAGCTGTCCCAGGCCCAGAAACCATTGAACCAGATGGAATGATAACTTGGAAACAATCCACTGTGAGGTATTTCTCCAGCAGAGATTCGCCAATTGTTCTGTAAAGTGAGTACTGTTTTGGAGAGTAGATCAATGTAGATAGAATCTTGCCAGGATACATCCAATTTTGATATCAGTTTTGTAATTTGCTCACTCTTTTGACGTTTTCTCCATTTGAGATATTGAAAAGGATTGTCAGTAATTTTGTCCAGGAGAAACTGCTCTTCTGAGAAGTTTTGCTGTGGAAACAGGAAACTATGTGAAAACAGAATTTTCTTTGTTTCCTTTGGCTCAATTATCAATCGATTCAATTCTAATCGATATGAAGATTCGGTCAATTCGAATGAAACCACTTCACTGCCAATTGGCTGCAAATAACCAGTAGCATTCGTTTTGGGAGATACCAAATTTATAATATCATTTTTACGTATAAAATGTAATGAGCCAGGGAACAGTGAACCATGCCAATAGGGATCCAGTTTGATCAGCTCCTCAGTTTTGTTGGTGATCTCGGTAATAATTATTGCAGAATGTGCCGAATTGAAAAAGAGTGTTTGAAGTATTATCAGGTCATCGTTTTCAGATACTTTTTCCAAATGACTATTATAACTATTACTGGTGCTCTGAAATTTGCTCCAATCGAGAATTTCCTTTGTTTTGCCGTTTTGTAGAGTTAGTTGACTGAGTGATTTACTGCACCAAACACCATTTTCCTGAGTCATGAGAAAAGGGCCGGTGAAACCGCCAATGTTGCTATTTATATTGGGTAGACCATAGGCAAACCAGGCACCCTGATCGGAAAAAACAAGTGAATTTCTGTCATTTCCTGAAGATGGCGTTCCCCGGTAATCCAACATATTTGCTGGTAAATTGAGTGGAGGCAAGTCAGCGACGTTCTGTCCATCACTGTTACAGCTCAGTGCGAGAATGATGAGGAATAATGATCCCGAAAATGATCTAAACATAAGGGTCGAAATTCTAATAATTTGTTGTGTGTTGCCACAGGGTATGATTCATTGTGCAGACGACATTTATTCAATACATCATCCACAGATGGGTAAATTTACAATTATAGGGAGAATGGACAGCTAAAAAACATATTGGGATTGCCTGCTGAGACAGACAATTTAAATCGGAAATATCATTAAGTGACAGTGGATTCGTTAGTTATGCAACCGACAGGATTATAGCTGGAACAACGACGTTTCTCGTATTGGCTATTATCAAGGTAACGAGAAGAATAACTGTGTAGTATTTTGCGGTCATGGTATTTATTATTTTCAGCTGTTTAACTCTATGTAAACTTTTTCTTATTAAATCCATAATTGGATATTCAATAATGTTTGTCCCGGGAAAGTTTTGAAACAAATATTTGAGCTATACAATTCAATCAGAATTGGGATAAATATTCATTGAGGTTTTGTTTGCGGGGCAAAGCCAGTTTTTTACGGATTCGATAACGACTCATTGACACTGACTCCGGTTGTATGTTCATTAGACTGGCAATTTCTTTGGAATTCATATTTAAACGCAATAGAGCGCAAACCTTTATTTCAGTAATTGAAAGATTGCTGTGTTTACTTCGCAAAGACTCGATAAACCCGCTGTGGATTTTTGTGAACCATTTTTCAAACTCTTCCCAGACTTGATTGAACGATAGAAGGTTTGTGAGTTTTCTTACAAGAACCCCGATTTGCTTCTTCCGCTCTGGCTCCGAAATTTTGGATAAATACTTTATCTGTGATAATAATTCTTCCATGAACTCCTGCTTTTCGATCAGATCCATTGATTTTGTCACCAGTCCACGCTGCTGAAGATCCAGCTGCAACTGGATGTGCTCCTTTTCCATACGGCGCTGTTGAATTAACCTTAATCTCCTGAATCTAAGCTGGAATATGGTAAAAATAATCCCAACTAATAACAGGAATGCAAACAATCGAAACCAGAATGTCTTCCATATTGGTGGCGCCATATAAATCGATAATGCTGCGACTTGATCACTCCAGATGCCGTCACTGTTACTTCCCTTCACCCGAAAAGTATAATGACCCGGATCAAGATTTGTATAGGTGACGTGATTCTGACTGCCCGCTTGAATCCACTTTTGATTAAACCCTTCCAGTTGATAAGAATATTGGTTTTTGTTAGGTGCAGAAAAATCCAGGGCGGCGAATTCAAATCCAATCACCTTGTCATTATAAGAAAGCGATATTTGTTTTAGCAGATGCGAGGCAACAGGGTTTATGGATTCATAATTTACTTTTATGTCAGTCAGTAATACTGGTGCTTGAAACTGATTTTCAACGATATCTTTTGGATGAAAAACATTGATTCCATTGGTTCCACCAAAATACATTTCACTGCTGCTGCTTTTCAGGCATGATTCATATCTAAACTCATCTCCCTGTATCCCGTTTTCAGTTGTAAAATTTGTAAATACGCCACTTTCTACATCAAATTTGCTCAGCCCCTTATTACTGCTTATCCATTGGAAACCATCATCATCTACCAGCACACCCTTGATCACATTACTTGGCAGGCCATCTTCGACTTTATACTGATCATATTTTTCTGTTTTTGGATTAAAGCAAAATAAACCTGAACCATAGGTCCCCAGCCAGATCAGGCCTTTGTTGTCAAATGTAATACTGCGAATATGACTACCGTGTTTTCCATGTACTCCCTCTGGTGAAAACTGATAGCTGGTAAATGATTGTGATTGAGGATTATAGCGGTCCAGTCCACCATCGTGAGTACCAAACCAAATGAATCCATCAGAATCCTCTTTTATACTGTAGATCGTATTTCCACTGATAGTGGCATGGTCCAATGGATCATGAATAAAATGTTCAAATATTCCCGTTTCAGGATCAAAACGGTTTAAGCCTTTCTCACTGGTACCAATCCAGATTATTTTGCGACGGTCTTCATGAATTGACAGGACTCGGTTACCGCTGAGACTATTATTGTTTTGATTCAAATGATGATAGTTTAGGAAAGTGTCTGATTTTGGATTGTACTTGAAAATACCACTTTCCCATGTACCTAACCAGAGATTGTCCTGGTTATCGCAAATCAAATCCATTATGTAATTGTAACTCCAGGCTTGCGGATCAGTATCGTTATAGCGTTTGACTGTAAAGCTTTTCCCATCTGCATTGAGTTTATTCAAACCACCGCCTGAAGTACCAATCCAGATATTGCCTGAATGGTCTTCAGCAAAACTGTAAACAGTATTTTTTGATAGACTGGTGCTGTCGTCATCATTATTTTGAAAATACTTAAATTTTATAAGATTCGGACTGTATCGACTGACGCCATTATTGCCGGTGCCAAACCACACTGACTGCTGATTATCTATAAAAATACTGCGAATTGTATTCCCCGCTATACTGTTGCGGTTGTGCGTTTCAATCCGGTAATAACTAAATTGGTCATCGTCTGGATTCAAATGGGCAAGACCAAAAGGAGACCCTATCCAGACGTTGTTATTCTGATCGCTCTGAATTGAAAATGGAGCGTAGATTGTAACATAATGAGGATCAAAGGGTTGTAGTCGGTAAAGTTTTACATCATCTGTGTCAATGTTATAACGATAAACACCATCAAGAAAAATACTGATCCAAAGATTGTTTTTTTGATCACCGCTAATATTGGAAATATAATTACTATGGTCCGGGTTAGGATTGATGATATCTGGTTTCACTGTAGTAAATATATTCTCTTCAACATCATACCTTATCAGGTATCCACTGTCGGTTCCAATCCACAAAGTGCCTGCAGGTAGTTCATAAAGACAGGTGATATGATCATCTATGAGTTGGTCACTTTTATAATAAGTACTAAACTGATGTGTTTTTGAGTCGAGGATATTCAAACCATTCTGAGTTCCAACCCAAAGATTTCCGGCAGAATCTTCTAAGAGAGAAGTAACATAATTATTACTCAAAGTTATAGAATCGCCTGGAATATTTCTATATTGTTGAAAAGTTTGGTTTACAGGATCAAAATAATTTAAACCGCCGCCATCAGTTCCAGCCCAGATTCCACCGTCTTTTGAATTCTCTAATGCCATTATTGCGTTATTTGAAATATTTAGGGAGTCCTAGGGATCATGGAAATATTTTACAAAATTGTGACCATCGAAACGATTGAGTCCATGATTAGTGCCAATCCATATAAATCCACTATTATCCTGGGTAAAACAGTAAACAGTATTTTGTGATAAACCTTCTTTTGTGGAAAAATTCATAAAACGGACAACATTATTTTCACCAAACAGATTGGTGCCAATGACTATCACTGACAAAAGAAATTTACAGAAATGATTGAAATAATTATAGCTATTCAAATTTTGAATGTACCCCAGAGTATTCAAAAAAATATAATATGTTTAACATTGGATTCTGTAATCCTCAAAACCCTCCTGAACATACGGTGGTAATTTACATGTGATTTTCTTACAGGGCTTTATTATATGTGTGCCACATGCCTGTGTAGCGTCAAAAACCCTTGGACAGACAACGTATAAATGTTATGAGAGACTTTGGGTTCAATTTAATTAGTTGTTATAAATAACTAGAGCTATGGCTCATAACCAGATGTGTGATATATTGATGTTTTTTTAGTTAATATGTAATGTTTACCAAACAATATGTAAAGTATGCTTGACTTATATAAATTGATAATCTTAATTTTGGATATCTTAAAATTAATAAATACATAAAGGATACATAAATGAAAGAAAAATTTCAGGATCGTACAATAAAACACACATTCCGTCTTGGTTTATGGACTGGTGCCTGGGTATTGGCAACAGCAGGAGCAGCTTTTGGTCCAAAATTTCTATGGAATTACAATACGGTACTAACAATTCTCGGAATCTTGATTCACATCTGCATAGGCTTTGGAATGATTTACGCCAATAAACAGAGTCTATTGGGGATGGATGAAATGCAACGGCATATCCAACATGAGGCGATGGCACTAACACTGGGTGTTGGATTAGTCTTAGGCGTGAGCTATGAATTGCTGGAAGACATAAAGCTCATTTCTTTTGAGCCAGAAATTTCTCACCTTATTATTTTGATGTGCCTTACATATTTTATTGGGATTATTCTGGGCAATAGGCGATACCGATGAAAAATCGTTTAAAGGTACTACGGGCAGAACGAGATTGGACCCAGGCTAAGTTGGCTGAAGAATTGGATGTTTCCAGACAAACAATCAATGCTATTGAGACTGGAAAATTTGATCCAAGCTTACCCCTTGCCTTCAAAGCTGCCAGATTATTTAAATTATCAATAGAAGATATTTTTCAAGATGACGTATCGTCTTAATTAATCATCAGTAAAGTAGAGAAATTGATTAACCGCATCACATCATTACAATCTAAAAAGAGAATGATTGGTATGTAGGTTTGACAATAAAATTGCAATATATATCGGACTATTTATTCCTGAGGGGATACGAAAAGAAACAAAGGGATGTTGCTTAACTTTGTATCTAGTTTTTTATACTAAGTCCAAAATGAACCTGATGTAAAAAGTAATAACATGAATTTAGCAGATACAGATAATTCAAAAATAATTTTAAAACGGGTGTGGCTTGTGTTCAAAAATTTCACGCAGGTTATTTCAGTGGTAAGCTGTGCAGTAAAAACATTTTTAAAGGAGTAGATATAATACTAATATGTATCTCATTTTTTTCCCTACGGTTCAATGTAATCAAGTCCCTGTTCAGAACCTGATCCAGAGATTGAATATTCAAATATTGTAACACACCCATTCCCATATCCTGATATTGTAATACTGTCATTGGGAAGAATCCATATTGTAGAATTACTTCCGCCATAAACTTCAGATAGAATGATTTCAAACCCATTAATCAATGCACTTACTTCTCCCGCAGATATTATTTGCCAAGTTTTACCAATTGGGACTATTAAAGAAATGGAATTGTCTGTTTCTCTAATAAGCTTCCTGTAAATCCTCTCTGGTTTCATTCCTGCAAGTCCTGCAATTTCAGTTTGTAAAAAACCCATATTTACAGCATCGGATGATTCTATAGGATTTCCTACATTTGTAATTGGATTTCCTTGAGCATCAATACTACCTGTTACTTTTAAATAGCCTTCAACTTGTAGTTCTTGGGTGAATGAAAGTGTTAAAAATAAAATTAAAACATATCTCATAATTGGTCCTTAGTTGTGTAGCGTCAAAAACGATTGGACAAAACAGTCCATATTTAATGAAAGTACTTCAAGCCTGATTGACATTAATAATTAATTAATTGAGCTATTGACCTTCCCCCATATTTTGGACCACCTTCAAAGTTAGTACTTTTAGTGTTTTTAATTAAACTCAATTGATAGTTTACCAGCGTTCAAATCTTGGAATTATAAATATTAGATGTAAACAAAAATCCCAACTTTCGTTGTGATAATAAGTGTAGTGAATTATAATCCCTCAATGATAATTACCACCAGCTGAACAAGGTCAATGACATCAAGGATGCCATCATTATTGATGTCAGCTGTAATCAGCTGTTCTTCTGTAGGAATTTCAATCCCGAGTATATAGTCGACGATAATGACCAAATCCAGTACGTCCAGTATAGCATCATCATTCACATCTCCCGACAATGCGAAGTAATCAATTGCTGCCATTATATCGATGACTCCCCAACCATATTGATTGTTAGGGTTTTCGACATTATCAGCTGTCATCATCAGTGCTTCCCGGATCATATATGGCGTCCAACTTGGTCTTGCACTTAGAATAACGGCAGCGGCACCTGCAATTAACGGCGTTGATAATGAAGTACCACTCGCGATTCTATATGAAGAAGGTCCGTCTATATTCGCACAATAAGTGTCAACACCCTGAGCACATACTTCCGGTTTAATTCTACCATCGGCAGTAGGACCATGTGAACTAAACCAGCCAATTTCTCCATTTACATTTACAGCACCACATGTGATTACATCAAATGCATCAGCAGGGGCAACTATACCATTCTCGCCATTATTACCTGCTCCAGTGGCAACAATCATCCCATTCTCAATGGCAATTGTCACGGCAATGGTTGTAACTGTTGTTTCTCCATCTAAATCCTCAAATGTTAACCAATCCATAAATACCAGTGATGAGGATGCAACATCAGCCCCCAACAATTCACCCCATTCTAGTCCAGCAACAAACCAGTCTTCTTCAATGGGCTCCTCTAAATAGACATCTTCTGTCTTGGCAAGCAAAAACTCGGCTTCATACGCTGGCCCATATAACTGTCCTTCTGAAGCGCCACCGAGAGTTGACGCGGTATATGTACCATGATTATGGGCATTTGCAGGATCAGATGGTTCGTTTTGGGTTTCACCATCATTATTGACAAAATCCCACTCCGCGATAACTCTTTCACCGGGCATGGCTTCATGATCTTTATAGTATCCTGTATCTAACATGAGGACAATAACACCCTGTCCTTTATAACCAGCATCATGGGCAGCTATGGCATTGATCTGATCAAGCTGACCAAACGATTCACCATATTCAACCCGTGAGTTCAAATTTGGTTGGATATTAAAATCAGCGACAGTATTTACTTCGAGACGTTTTCCGTGAAATACCAAATCAATTTTTTCGACAAATGATAATTCAAACAATTCAGGTATAATGTGGGGGTCTATAGATAACGATATAGCGTTCAACCATCTCGATTTTGTACGAAGCTTTCCGCCAATATTCAATATCTGTTTTATATAAATTTCTGATACTTGAAAATCGCGTATATCAACTAAAACATCGCCTCTAGTTTTGTAACGACGCCATTTTGTTCTCTTTGAAAGAGAGTTTTCAATATCTGCTAACTCATTATCAAAATCAACAACGTTTTTATCGGCAAAGTATACCCAAATATTTACCGGGGATTCTGAGGTGTTTTGGTTAAGAAACTTCTCCAAATTGTTTGAGATTTTGTGTATGGGTTCTGCCATGAATGACAGTGAATATAGAATTATAGATGTAATTATGTATTTCAATTGGTCACGTTTTACTTTATATAATCTAACTGTGCGTCTTCAAAAACGATTGGACAAAACAGTCCATATTTAATGAGAGTATTCATGCACGAATTTTTATTTCAATAAACTTCGTTTTGAAGAGCTACAAGATGCAGACAAGTTATTAATTATATCTATTTCTACTGTTCCAGAGATACAACTGAACAATTACGTCCGTCATTCTTAGCCTGATAGAGGTTGTGATCAACTTGTTCAATCAGCTCGACCCAACTGCTGACTAATTGTTCGTTATTCAAAACGCATGCACCACCACAACTGATAGTTAGAATTTCATATGGACTCTTTTTGTGAGAGATAGAACTTTTGGCTATTGAGGAAACTAGTTTTCGTCCCACTTCATCAGCTTGGGATGCATTAGTATGAGGCAACACTGCAAGAATTTCTTCACCGCCATAGCGATATAAACGATCTGACCCACGAATATTTGCTTTTAATGATTTGGCAACAGCTTTAAGTGCGTTATCACCAGCCCCGTGGCCGTAATTATCATTGTATTGTTTGAAAAAATCTATATCTATTAACAAAAGCGAGTAGGGATGACCATACCTTGTTGATGTGTAATGTGTGTGACCGAGATCCACTTCCATTGCTCGGCGATTGCCAATTTCCATCAAATGGTCTTCCATTGAAAGCGCTAGCAACTCATCATTTAGTTGTTGCAGCTTTTCGATTTTTACCTCAAATGATTGTTCAATCAAATCTGACTGGATTTCAATTGCATGAAAATGAGCATCGACAAGATCGGAATATGTGACAAGTCCGACCAGGTAATCTTCATTATTAACCACCGGCATTTGCCGTATTCTTTCGGCACGACTTATTACCATTGCATCAAATAATGTTTCATTTTCATTGAGGCTGATAATGGGGGAAGACATAAAATCAGATACTGGTAAAGAAAGGCTTATTTCTCCCGCTCCATGATTAAGTATCTTTACAAGGTCGCGTTCTGTAACTATACCAAAGGGAATCTCGTTTTTAATAATAATAATACAGGAATAGCGCTGTTCAACCATTTTCTTGACAGCTAGTTGCAAGTGTGCATCAGGTGGAAGACAAGTAACGTCTTCGCTCATAAGTGTTTTAACAAGTATTTCTTTCACCTATAGTAATCTTCTCAGTGTATGTAGGTAAATTATTATTATCATGAAAAATTTTACAGAAAGACCGTTGATCATCGTTCTGAAGAAATCTTTTCAATTGCAGTAATTGTGAACTTCGTCTCTTTACCCTTGATTTTAAGCGTAAAATCTTCATCAATCTTTTTCCCAACTATGGCTCGGCCAAAAGGTGAATGGTAGGTTACAATCATGGGATAAAGATCCAACTCAAATTCTATGGGACCTAAAAGGAAATAGTCTTTGGCCTCATCTATGCCTTCTTTACGGATTGTAACCTTATTGCCAAATTCTACTTCGTCGGTTTCAATTTCGCCATATTCGATGAACCGGAATGGCGCATGGGACTGCATCAATTGTTTCTTATATAATATTAATCTCATCTCCTCCCTGGCAGCGCGGTATTCCGCATTTTCCCTAAGATCTCCATGACTTGCTGCATCTCTAATCTTTAATGAAGTCTCGCTCTTTAATTTATCAATAGATTTCATTTTCTCTTCCAATGCGAGGTATGTATCCCGCAAAATCAAAGTCGCCATATTAACATTCCTATTCCTTATATTTTTTCAAATTGATTGTATGAACCATAAAAATTACATTTAAAATTACAAATTTTTTTAAATAAATATAATAGAATGGATGTCATCCTTTCTATGCTGTTGTTTGCGTCTTTAAAAACAATTGGACACGAAAGCTCTGATTAAAAGAGAGTACTTCAGGCCTTATTGACATTATTAATAAAATCTCATTCAGCGTGGGATTTAAGAAGGAGACCCGCCAAAACTAAACTAGTGATGGGTAAACACGCTCCTGATACAATCCTGTGGACCTGTAGTGACCCCCACTTCCTTGAAACGGGATGTGTCCGGAGAACCATTTACATTGTCATGTTGGAAATTTATTCACAGGGATTACTTTATGAACTTTCCTGCCTCAGGAAGACAGGTCATTTTCCTGCCTCCGGCAGGCAGGCTACTTTATACTAAGTCCATTCCAGTTCGTCTATTTTGTTTTTGTAATCAATCTTTGGTGTTTTCTCATACAATTTTCTATATATTTCCACCGCTCTATTTTTATATTTTTTGTATCCTGCTAATTTAAACAACTCAAAATTTATATCTGCAATTTGAGATTCTTCCTTGTAATCATTTAGCATAGATTCTAAACTCAGTATCCCAGATTCTTTGTCCTGAACTGATATAAGTTTGTTTTTTAAAATTCTTCCATTAAAAATCGATTTCAGATCAGCTATTTCCTTTGCCATCATTAATCCTTCATCACATATTTCTATAGCTTCTTTGTATTTCTTTTCAATTAAGTAAATATCTGCTTTTAGTATTAATTTGTCTGCAAGTACCAATTTATTGCCAATTTCTATACATATCTGCATTGACCTGTCAAAATATTCAATTGCCAATTTTAAGTTTCCTTCATCCTTACAAGCGATTCCCATATTTCCCATTATGAATGAAATTCCACTTTTATCACCGAGTTCTTCACAGATTTTTAATTGATTTTTATAACATTCCATCGATTTTCCATAACTCCCTTTAACTCTATATATATCCCCCATAGCCCCAACTGCAAAGGCAATCCCTCCTTTATCACCGATTTCTTCAAAGGATTTTAAGCTCTTTTCACTACACTCCATCGCTTTTTCATAATTTCCTTGATCCGAATAAACAGCTCCCATATTCCCAACAACACTGGAGATCCCTGCTTTGTATCCGATTTCTTCAAAGGATTTCAAGCTCTTCTCATAACACCCCATCGCTTTTTCATAATTTCCTTGATCCGAATAAACAGTTCCCATATTCACAACTGCTATGCCAATCCCTCTATTATTTCCGATTTCTTCATTGATTATTAACTGCTCTTCGTAACACCCCATCGCTTTTTCATAATTCCCTTGATCCGAATAAACATTTCCCATATTCCCAACTGCCATGCCAATCCCTCTTTTATAACCGATTTCTTCGTTGATTATTAACTGTTTCTCATAACATTCCATCGCTTTTCCATAATTTCCCTGATTCCAATAAATATTTCCCATATGCCCAACTGCTATGCCAATCTCTCTTTTATAACCGATTTCCTCGTTGATTATTAACTGCTTCTGGTAACATTCCATCGCTTTTTCATAATTCCCTTGATTCCAATAAACATTTCCCATACCCCCAAATGTTGTTGAAATTCCATTTTTATAACAGATGTCTTCATTGATTATTAACTGCTTCTGGTAACATTCCATCGCTTTTCCATAATTCCCTTGATATCTATAAACATCTCCCAGATTCCCAGCTGATGTGGATATTCCCCTTTTATCTCCGATTTCTTCACAGATTATTAACTGCTTCTGGTAACACTCTATGGCCTTTTCATATCTGCCTTGTAAAGAATATTGCAAACCTACAGAAAAAATGGACTTTGCAATCCATTCCTTTTCTTCAATTTCTTTAGATAATTTTAAAGCATTTTTAAAAAATTCTATTGCATCACTCCATTTACCTATAAGTAGATGGATATGTCCAATCTTGAGTAATGTCTCTATTAATAGGTGCTTAACAATTAAATGCTGAGAGTGATTCAAATCCGTAATTTTTAATTCGTCGGTTGCAATTTTCAAAAGTCGATTATAACAATTGATTGCATTGATATTCTCATAATTTTCTCTGGCATTATCCCCGGCTTTTTCCAAATATTCAATTGCTTTATCAGCAACTTCAGCTTGTTCAAAATGATATGCCAGATCATAATAATGTTCTTCAATCGTCTCAATAAAATGTTCTTCAATTACTTCTGCGGTAATGCGGTGTAAAGTTCTGCGGTTAGCAATAAGCATTGTTTTATATGCGACTTCCTGAATGAGAATGTGTTTGAAAAAATAGGAAGAGTATTCTGTCTTTAGATTTTTTACAACGAATGCATTTGTTTCCAAAAATTTAAGATGATCAGAAATTTGTTGTGAATTGTTTAGCTTTTTTTCAATTTCAATTAATATTTTTTCGGGAAATTCTTTTCCGATCACTGAAGCTTTCTGCAATAGCAGTTTGATGTTTTTATCCAGGTTGTCAATACGAGTTAATATCAAAGCGTTAAGAGAATCTGGTATTGGCAGCTCTTCTGTCTCTGGCATATCTTTGATCAACTGCATCCATTCTTCGATATAAAAGGGATTTCCCGCAGATTTTTGCATAAGTTCCAATTTGACTCTCTCTGATAAATCCTTCTTACCGGCCATGGATGTTATCAAATTGTCAGTGTCAGGGTCTTGGAGAGGTTTTAAAACTATTTTTTTTAAATCTGTCTTATAGCCAATTTCTTCAGGTAGTTTATATTCAGGCCGATATAAAAGGATAAACAGGAATTGATGGAGTTTTCTATTTTCTCGACGCTTTTCAAGATTCAAGGTCTGCATCAAAAAGTTGATTGTATCAGTAGAAAGTTCATCAGCCCAATGAAGGTCTTCCCAAATCACAACCAGTGGTTTATTTACCTGATTCGCCTTTACTGATGTTGCTTCCAGAAAAAAACGAATTGCCGTTTGCAGATGAGTCAACAGCTCATCGGGCTTTAATTTAAATCGGATATCTTCATATTTGATATTAAGCAGATATCCAATCATTGGTAGCACAGAATCCAAATTGTTTTTCTCGTTCTTATTCAATCTTGTTTTTAAATCCTTAAAACCATTTTCCAATTTTAGTTTTGCTTGTTGTCGAGAGTCAATCTGCGAGATATTCAAATATTCTTTGATCATTGATGTAAAAACACAATAAGGGTTTTGAGCGATTGATGAGGTTGATCCCTGTAAATAAAAACAATTATTTGCCTTCAGAAACTCATAGATCAATCGGGATTTTCCAATTCCTGCCTCACCTTTAATACCTATTAAGACAGGTTTTTTATCTGTGTCTTTTAACATTTTATCGCTGATACGGTTTTGTACTATTTCGTATTTTCCCGATAGAATCTTCAATTCTTCATCTCTACCAACATGTGCTGTTTCTTTCAATTGCCATCTTTGAGTTGTTTTGGCTTTTAATCTTTTTACTAAAAAGACGGAAATTGGCTCACTTTTTCCTTTCACCAATATTTCACCGTGGTCTTCAAATTCAAAGAGTTGCTCAATTGTTTTTTTTGTACCTTCTGGGAGCATTATTCTATTTACCGGTGCATTTGATTCCATGCGGGATGCTAAATTGACGACATTTCCATAAACAGTGAAATCCCCTTCCCTTTTTTCTCCTACCTTCCCGGTGGTCACAAGTCCTGTATTGATTCCGATCCGAACGGCAAGATCTAACCCTTTACCTTGAGGATATTTTTTATCCAAAAGTTGGTTAATTGGTTGGAGAAGATCTATCATTTTAATCGCCGCATTTACAGCTCTTTCTGTATCATGTTCGCTAGCTTGTTTAGCTCCGAAAAGAGCCATAACCAGATCGCCTTCGTATTTATCAATAAAACCACCAAACTGTTTGATACATTTAGTGAATAGCTGCAAAATTCTGTCAAGTATACTTCCCACAACTTCAGGATCCATTTTCTCTGACATAGCAGTGAATCCTTTTAGATCAGCAAAAAGGATTGAGACGATACGGCGCTCTCCATCTTTCAGCTTTAATGTTTCAGTTTTCGGAATTTCTTCAAAGAGATCATCTGATAATAATTGATCAAATTCATCATACATAATTCATCCATTTGGTAATTTAATATTGGTTTTTCAATTAATTTCTCTATTGCTATTGTCGATTTATGGTGTTTTAATAATTCATGCTCGTGTAGCCTCAAAAACCTGGGATCAAACATTGTATAAATATCCAGAGAGACTGTGGGCTAAATTTAACTTAAAAAAGGAAATCGAATGAACTCAAAGTCAACTGTAAATAAACGAGTAAGAGAGATAAACAGAAGAATTACCTATGCTTTACTGTGATCAAGATGAGACTCTCCTGATTGGTTACTGTGAAGCTGTAGTGACCCCCACTTCCTTGAAACGGGATGTGTCCGGAGAGCCATTTACATTGTCATGTTGGAAATTTATTCATCAATTATTCACCTTGCAATTCAGTGATTGATCGAAATGAGATCTCGTACATTGTGAAAAAGAAAAACTGAACTCTGGACAACAATTTTATCTAAAAAAATAGGGCTATGCATTAACAAGCATGACCCCATCCATTATTTTGTCAGTATAATATTAAACTATTGATCCAGGATTATTTTCCCTTGTTATACTCTTCCCAGAATGTATCCAGAGATTTTTTAGCCAGAGCATTAATGATGACATCATATCCATCATAGTTCGCTACTGCATTTTTACCTTTTTTCCACTTCACGATCTGGGCGCTTTTAAAGCCTTTGGCAAACTGGCCTTGAGTGTAAAGGGCACCTTCAGACCAGGATATCTGAGCGATCTTCATCTTTGGTTTGGGGATGACATTATGTCCATACATATACAAATGCACTCCGGTAAGCCAGACCCCTTTCTTACTTGAACTGGAAGTGTGTGCCAGCACAACCAGCGCGTCCAGTCCAAGACTTTTTCTCAATTCCTCAAGACTTGTGAGACCTTTCGCATCACCACTAAAATGTGAGAGTATCTCGTTGTATCCAATCGCTGCTGCGGAAGCCTGCGGATTTTTTTGCAGCCAATCCAATGCGGACATAGCAGCCTTTGTAAGTCCACCCTGATCGAGTTGGAAGTTCATATACGTCTCTTTTGTCTGATCGTCTAAGAGGTACTCAACCGGGGTCAATAATTCCAGATTATTATCTGCAAATGCTTTTTTTAATTCCGGAACAGCGATCTCCGCTAATTCTGTTGCATAGATATTGGTACCTTTTGTGGATAATCCAAAGGATGATTTGGACGTTCCTCCATATGTAGCTGCCATTGCACTGTACTTCACTTCAGATGTATCAAATAGATAAAGTGATACTAATCCTACCCTTTTGGGAGTTATTCCACCGGACTTCAACTCCCTCACAGCTTGCTTCGTGAGATGGGAATAATCGACAATTTTTTTGTAGAGTTTCTTCTCATTCTTCGCCCAGTCAGCCAAATCATCAGAGCCTGCATGAACTGTCCCAGACAATGAAAGTGCCATAATTACGGCTGCTGAATATCTTAGAATGAAATCAAGTGTAGTCTTCATTAATATTTTCCTTTACTATTCCCAAATTATTAGTTGCAGATGTGTTGACAAGTATTCGGTGAAGATAATGGATCATTCACAAAGAGTATAAAATAAGAAAATCATCAAGGTATTTACAATTTTTATATACGTATATGTGCCTACAAATACCCCCGCATTTATTGCAGTGGCAAACCGAGTGTTCTGATAGCTACTAGTTGGACTGTCAATTGAAGTTATAAGATAAATCATAATCAGTACTGGGTTCTGGGAGACCCGGGGTGGAAGCTTCCTGTAAGTTTACTCGAATCTCGCATGAACCCAGCAATATTCTTTTAAATCAGTATGTCCAACCCGACATTATCCGAACTTTTCTTGTGCCGCGCACCCTCACCGTGACAAAGTCGTACGGATAGAGAGGGACTTCCGACATTCGCAAGCTGAGTCCAAACAGGGAACCTTCAATCTATAAGATAGGGAATAGTACCTTGGGCGAGCCCATCTTCACTCCGTTAATATGGGTAAAGACTCTCCCGACGCTCGTAAACTCGGTAGGGACAGGGAATCCGACGCATTGCGGCACTGTCGCAGACCCCGTCACTGCAGGCGCAGGTAGCACGGGGGTTCCTAAGAACAGCGCCCCAAGTTGTTTTTATTGGATTTATTGGAAAGCATTCACCTAAAATTCACCATGCTAAAATGGGCTATATAAAGAAGTACATATATTGGTTTGTTAAGTGCAGTAGTATTAGACTATTACAAATTCAGTAAGATGGCTATCATTTATTAACTAGCCTAATTCTAAAAGGGATTAGATACCAATTACATTTAAATCAAGAATGTCTTATTATTTCATTCATCATCTGCATGATCTGCATGCAAATAAGCAATTTGATGAAATTCATCAGTAGATTCCAGAAATGCATTCACGACATCAGGATCAAAATGAGAGCCACTATCATTTTGAATTATTGAAACAGCAGTAGCATGTGGAATAGCTGGTTTGTAGATACGTTTGCTAATAAGGGCATCATAAACATCTGCTACCGCCATTAATCGTGCCGATAATGGAATATCTTCACCAGACAGTCCTTCCGGATATCCCGATCCATCCCACTTTTCCTGGTGACTATAGGCAATTTCATGAGCAAAATTTAAAAATGATTTCCCCATTATTTTTCTTTCAGCCGATGCGATTGCATCTCTACCAATAATTGTATGCATTTTCATAATTTCGAATTCTTCAGTAGTCAGCTTACCAGGTTTCAGCAAAATATCATCTGGTATACCAACTTTACCGATATCATGCAATGGAGCACTCAAATACAACATATATATTGTCGGGCCATCAAGTTCTTTGGCATACTCAGGATTCTGACTAAGATTTTGTGCTAATACTTTAACATAATTCTGGGTCCGACGGATATGACCGCCGGTCTCAGGATCACGATACTCCGCTAGAGAAGCCATACTCTCAATGGTCACTTCTTGAGTCTGTTGTAGTTCCTGTGTACGCGCTTCAACAAGCTCTTCTAGTTGGTCTCGATACTTCTTCAATTCCAAATGATTTCGAACTCGGGATTTGACCAAATCCGGATTAAACGGTTTGGCAATAAAATCAACAGCACCCATTTCTAATCCTTTGGCTTCATCATCAGACTCACTTAAGGCAGTAATAAATATAATCGGGATATGTTTGGTGGATTCAAGTTTTTTTAAAGTTAGACAGACCTCATAACCATCCATCTCTGGCATCATGATATCCAATAAAATGATATCAGGTAATTTGCTTTGCGCAATGTCCAAAGCTTTTTGACCATCTCTGGCTGCTAAAATTGCATAGTCATCTTTTAGCGTTCCCATCAGAACGTGAATATTTTCAGCTACATCATCGACGATGAGTACGGTGGATTTCTTTTGATTAAGTGTCATATGTGATCCATTTAATTAGTGAGATAGATACGAATAAGTCCCAATGTTTTATTTGCTGCATCGGCATCAAAGTCTTCTAGTTGTTGGTTAAGTGTCTTGATGAGGTTTAAGAGTTCATCAGTTGGATTTAATTCTAGTATTTGGTAAACTCGATCCTGAGACTCGGCAATATCTGTCTCAAGTAAATCCTCCATCCCTTCCAATAATTCAGTTAGTTTAGCCAAATCTAAAGGCAATTCTGTTTCATTTGCTTCGGGTTTTTGCTTATCCAGAAGTGAAAGGGAATCAAAAGTTGCAGTTAACTCCTTTTTAGTTTCCTCCAGAGCCCCATGCCAATTTGAAGGGGGAATAGTTTTCAAGAGAAATTCCAGTTTAGATACAGCATGAAACAAAGTCGTTATTCCCAGATTACCAGATACGCCTTTAAGACTATGGGCATGTCTTTCAGCTGATTCCCAATCCTCATCTTCCAGCAATTCTGTGATCTCACTTACAAAGTCTTTGTTTTTTTCTTGAAAGCGATTCAATATTCGTTTATAAGCAATGGCTGACCCACCCATCCTTGATAATCCTGCATTGAAATCAATGTCTTTTAGAACGCTGAAATCAATGTCCTCAGGAGCTTCATGTTTATCAACATTATTTGAAACAGCAGCACCCATTCTTGATATATCTGGTTTGATCCACTTGATCAAAGCTTCAAACAGTAATTTTAAGTCAATCGGCTTTGTTATAAAATCATTCATGCCCGACTCAAGAACCTTTTCGCGAACCCCGGTCATGGCATCGGCAGTCATGGCCAGGATGGGCAGATCGTTGAACCTGTCATCTTTACGGATATTTTCTGTAGCTTCATAACCACTCATCACTGGCATCTGAAGGTCCATGAGCACCAGGTCAAAGGGTAGGGATTCAACCATCTCTGTCACCTTGGTAACCGCCTCAACACCATTGTTGGCAACTTCTACCTGCAATCCTGCACTATTAAGTAATTCAACGGCAATCTGTTGATTAATTTCGTTGTCTTCCACCAATAAAATACACGCGCCCTGAAGATCCCGTCGTATTTGTTCCTCAAGTACACTCGATGCTGATGCCTGTTTACGGGTTATATCTTCCTTGCCAAAAGCAGTCCCGATAGCATTATAAAGATTGGGATAGGATATAGGTTTCTCCAGAAATCCGTCAATTTGAACCCCAGCTACTTCTTGTTTTAATTCATCTTGGGAGTAGGCTGTGACCATGACAATTTTTGGTTGAACGGGAAGGGAAGACACGCCACGAATTTTAGTTGCGGTTTCTATACCATCCATTCCTGCCATTTTCCAGTCCATGAATATTATGTCAAAGGGTTGGGTTTCTTTCGCTTCCAGGACTTTCTCTAGTGCCCTGGCACCGGTTCCCGCTTCTGATACTTCAATATCAAATGTTGATAAAATTTCTGAAAGTATATGACGGGCAGTCTTGCTGTCATCGACCACCAAAGCATGTAATTTTCCCAGCTCCTTTACAATTTCATTTTTAGGAGCTACCGAGGCTGAACCCTCGGATAGAGAAACAGTGAAAATGAACTGGCTTCCTTTTCCAGCCACGCTTTCCACCCAGATCTCACCACCCATCATCTTTACCAGCGATTTGCTGATATTAAGCCCCAGACCCGTTCCACCATATTTCCGCGTAGTTGAGGCATCAGCTTGAGAGAATGCTTTGAATAATTTATCGCATTGCTCAGGGGTCATGCCGATACCTGTATCCGCCACAGTGAATTTCAACTGATGTTCAGCTCCAGTTTTTTCCATGAGCTCTACGTTCAGATATATTTCGCCTTTTTCTGTGAACTTGACGGCATTATTACCGAGATTGATAAGAATCTGTCCCAATCTCAGTGGGTCACCAATTAATGACCGTGGAATTTCCGGGTCGACCCGGAACAATACTTCCAAATTCTCTTTCTCCTGAGCCTTCACTGTGATCATATTGGCTACATTGTCAAGTGAATCCATCAAATCAAATTCTATATACTCAATATCCAGTTTACCGGCTTCTATCTTCGAGAAATCCAAAATGTCGTTTATGATGCTTAAAAGAGATTTACCTGAAACCTCAATTTTGTGGAGATAATCCTGCTGCTGTTTCGTTAGGTCTGTTTTAAGAGCGAGGTGTGATAGACCGATGACTGCGTTCATTGGTGTCCGGATCTCATGACTCATATTAGCCAAGAAGTCACCTTTAGCTTTAGTGGCTGCTTCTGCGATCTCTTTTGCCTCTTTTAGTTCAATCTGCGATTTTTCCAATTCACTATTTTGATACTCAATGGTTAATTTTTGTCTGCGTATTACTCGAAGTCGACTATAGACAATTCCTAAAAATCCGATTATTAATATCAAACCCAAAATTAATCCATATAGCAAAGTTCTGGACCTCTTGAGTTTTGCCTCTTGAATTATTTTTTTACTTGCAAAAGTAGTGCTGTCGGCAATTGCTTGCTTCTCATATGTATATTTAAATTCCTGTCTAATAATCTCCTTCTGGTTGGCTTCACTTAAAATGCTGTCACGCATCATGATATAAAGCTCGAACATTTCCATAGCATCGGCTTGATTATCACTGGCCTTGAAAATCGTATATGAAGTATACGCTGCATCTCTGGTTTCTATAGCATCGCTTATCTCTTGCGCTATGGCTAGCGAATGATTACTATATTTAATAGCAGTCGGGTAATCACCTTTTAGATTATATATTTCTCCAAGATTATTTAGAGATCTCGCTATAAGTTGTTTACCTCTGATATCTTCACTGATCTTTAAACCCTGATGAAAAAATTCTATTGCTGTATCGTATTTGTTTTGAAACTGATAAGCTTCCCCGATACTATTCAATAAACTGACTACAGTACCTTTATCTTTTATCAGGTCTTCTAGCCTTAACCCATCCCTAAAATATTTGATGGCTTTTTCATAATCACCTTTGCTCATATATAAATTGCCGATATTATTCAAATTGACTGCTTGTACTCTTTTATCGCCAATCTCGTCAGCAATTTTCAAACTTCTTTCGAAATGATTTAATGCTTCAGTATGATCACCTTGCTCATTATAAATTCCTCCGATGTTGAGGAGTGTTCCGGATACACCTTGTTTATTGCCAAGATCTTCATAAATTGTTAAACTACGGGTATAATATTCAATGGCATTGGCATTATCGCCCTGACGTTTGTGAATGATTCCCAAATTGTTTAAGGAAGAAGATATACCCCTCTTGAAGTCAGCTTCCACGCTGATTTTCATACTACGTGTGAAGTATTTAATTGCCTTGTTATAATCACCCTTTAATTGAAAAGAACCGCCCTGGGTGATAAGGGCATCTGCCATCTTGGTTTTTTCGTCCAATCCTTCTGCAAATTCATACTCTAATTGAGCAAAATAGATTGCCGAGTCAGCCTGGGATCTGACATAATATTCCCAGGCAATATCGTCAATTGCCTTGAGGCGAACCGTATCAACCTGATTTTGGTCATTCCATATAGTCATCAATGAGTCCAGATTCACCTGACAGAAAACGTCGAGACTTTGCCCGAAAATCAAGAAAAGAACAATTATATATCTATTCATGAAATAACACCCATGCTTTCTAATTAAAGGTCTTAGCGAGATTGATCTCCTTTCATACCGCCATTGATATGATTTACTTTGTCTCAAAACATACTCTTAACTCTTTTGTTTTTCTTGCCCTAACTATTTTCCAGTTGACCAAAACAAAAGTCTCTTTCAGGTTGGGAAAATAGGTAGCTGTCCCAAGCAATTTTATTCATCACCATTAATTCAGACCCGCTAAGTCTAAAAAGTATAATAATAATCAACTTCACCGAAAGCTTTTATAAGTTCACAACTCAATTCTAACTATCCACAAGAATTCTTTAATTCTTTTTAAAGATATAGTGAACTTAAAACACACCCTTACTATTCAGGAAGGGGCCAAATTTTTTATCTGTTCCGACAATGTGATCTTGCAGCCAGTCTCGAAGAAAGTTCATAACATCAATAGTTAAAACCTTCTCTCCATCGTTATGCTTTTTCTGCAAGGCAGCTACTTGTTGGACCAAATCTTTATGCGCTTTTTTGTGCTCCGCCGATTCTGGATATTCATATAGATCGAAGAATTTTTCTTCCGTGTCAAAATGATACAGCGTGTAATTGACTAAATCATTTAGTATTTTGTTTAATACCTTTGTGCCTGTCCCTGATATTAGAGCAGCATGTAATTCATTGATAAGATCGACAAGCTTTTTGTGTTGAGTGTCAATTTCAATTATGTTTACTGTGTATGCTTCTTTCCATTCTACTAAAGCCATTATTTCTTCTCCTCATCTTTTAATTTTCATGATATTGTTTCTTTGCTTTTTGACCATCTCTGGCTACTAAAACTGCATAGTCATATTTTAACGTTCACATCAGAATGTGGATATTTTTAGCTACATCATCGACGATGAATACAGTGGAATTCAATTGAATGATTATCATCGGTGATCCATTTAATTAGTGAGATTAATACGAATAAGTCCCAATGTTTTTTTTGCTGCATCGGCGTCAAAAACTTCTAGTTGATTGTTAAGTGTCCGTATGAGGCTCAAGAGTTCATCAGTTGGATTTAATTCTAGTATTTGGTAAACTCTATCCTGAGACTCAGCAATATCTGTCTCAAGTAAATCCTCCAACCCTTCCAGCAATTCAATTAGTTTAGCCATATCTAAAGGCAAATCTGTTGCAGTTGCATTGGGTTTTTGCTTATCCAGAATTGAAAGGGAATCAAAAGTAGCAGTTAACTCCTTTTTAGTTTCCTCCAGAGCTCCATGCCAATCTGAGGGGGGAATCGATTTCAATAGAAATTCCAGTTTAGATACAGCATGAAACAAAGTCGTTATTCCCAGATTACCAGATACGCCTTTAAGACTATGGGCATGCCGTTCAGCTGATTCCCAATCCTCATCTTCCAGCAATTGTGTGATCTCAACTACAAAGTCTTGATTTTTTTCTTGAAAGCGATTCAATATTCGTTTATAAGCAATGGCTGACCCACCCATTCTTGATAATCCTGCATTGAAATCAATGTCTTTTAGAACGCTGAAATCAATGTCCTCAGGCCCTTCGTGTTTATCAACATTATTTGAAACGGCAGCACCCATCCTTGATGTATCTGGTTTGATCCACTTGATCAATGCTTCGAACAGTATTTTAAGATCGATTGGCTTTGTGATGTAGTCATTCATTCCAGATTCAACCACCTTATCTCGAACACCAGTCATGGCATCAGCAGTCATGGCGAGGATTGGCAGGTTATCAAATTGTTTATCTTTGCGAATTTCACTAGTAGCCTGATATCCATCCATCACTGGCATTTGTAAATCCATTAGAACCAGGTCAAATGTGTCCGCAACTTCTGTTACTGCTTTTACAGCTTCTACACCATTCACAACCGATGTAACGTTGAAACTTTCGCTTTCAAGTAGCTCGATTGCCACCTGCTGGTTGATTTCATTGTCTTCTACTAACAGAATCCGAGCGCCACGCACCGTGTCAAGATCTTCCGGTTTGACTGAATATTGAACTTTCCGCTCCGTTCGTTCGATGTCCTCACCGAAAACTTCGGCGATACTGTCAAATAACAATGACTGATTTACTGGTTTGATCAGGAAAGAATCAATCCCGACTCTCTCTGCCTTCTGTCGAACTTCCTCCCGCCCATAGCTGGTAACCATAATAATTTTTGGCTTTGGTTTAATCGATGAATCGTTCAGGATTTTCACCGATGTTTCTATACCCGTCATGCCAGGCATTTTCCAATCCATAAAAACAATCCCATAGGGATTATCATTCTTGCTGGCTGTTGTAACGGCCTTAATTGCCAATTCACCACTCTCTACCATATCAACAATTAACTGAAAGTCTTCACAGTAGTCTTTTAAAACCTCCCGGGCGGATTGATGATCATCAACTACCAGCACTCGCATATTTGCTAATCGTTCTGGAACGATTTGTTTTTTCTTAATTTGTTTTTTGGGTAAACCAAATTCAGCAGTAAAATAAAAATTGCTGCCCTTTCCAGGTTTGCTGTCAACATTGATCTGACCGTTCATCTTTTCTACCAGGCTTTTACTAATCGTCAATCCCAGACCCGTGCCGCCGTATTTACGGGTGGTTGAACTGTCAGCTTGCTGAAAGGATTGGAATAGCTTGGCACGTTGTTCTTTAGTCAATCCGATACCGGTATCAATTACATTGAATTTAACAGTTGCTTTTGTTTTTGTTTTTTTAAGCAGTTCAATCTTGATCGTAATCTCACCTTTATCGGTGAATTTTATGGCATTGGTAGATAGGTTTAGCAATATTTGGCCCAGACGAAGGGGATCGCCTATTAACCCGATGGGAACATCGGTATTACAACTGATGACCAGTTCCAGCTCTTTTTCCTGAACTTTAATACCCAGCAGGTTGGACAAATTGCTCAGTACATCATCCAGGTCGAAAGGAATTTCCTCAACATCCAGCTTGCCGGCCTCGATCTTTGAAAAGTCGAGAATGTCATTAATGATACCAAGAAGATTCTCTGCTGATTGACCTATTTTACCAGCATAATCTTTTTGTTTGCGATTCAACTCAGTTTTCATCAATAAATAATTTAACCCTATCACGGCATTCATTGGTGTTCGAATCTCATGGCTCATATTTGCCAGAAAATCGCTTTTCGCTTTGGTGGCTGATTCTGCTATATCTTTTGCTTTGGCTAATTCATTTTGCATATTACGCAATTCTGTTATGTCTAAAAGTGACAGAATAATTGCACTTTGATCATAGTATGTTATAGGTGTAATCGAAACCAAAGAGATTCGATGTTCACCAGAACCTATTCTTTTCCCAACGGACTCGTAGTTAATTACCTCACCGTCTTTATTCATTGCTGCTCTTAACCGTTTACTATCTTCGATTGGGTCAATATAAGCTTCAGAGGTTTTTCTTGAATAAAGCTCCTTCGCAGTAAGATTGTGAAAATCACACATTGCCTGGTTAAGTCTTAAAAATTTGCTGTCTTTCATATCCAGAACCGCCATTGGAACTGACGAACCGTTAACAATTTTATCTGCGGATTCTTTGGCTAACTGTAGTTCCGCCGCCGCTTTTTTATTCTCGGTGATATCATGGGTAAATGCTACTATATAATCACTACCTTCAAATTCAAAATAGGAAGCATTTACCTCAATAGGAATTAATTCATCATTGGCCGAACAATGTATGGATTCATAATATGTTTTTTCACCCGTTTTCAACTTTTCAACAAAATCAGGCCAATTCTCAGGAAGAAAGTTGATATCGAAATACCAAAACTTGCGACCAATAATATCTTCCTTTTTAAACCCCAGGGATTGGTAAGCATTAATATTTGAGTTGAGTATAGTGCCTGTTTCTGGATCAACAAAACATATACTGTCTCTGGCATTGTCGATTCCATAGTTTGTAAGGAGAAGTGACCTGCCCCCCAAAAGTCGGACCATGTTGTAAGTTAGTCCTAAAGAAAAAAGAAAGGAAAACGAAACATGGCACG
>JABHXA010000012.1 GCA_018657495.1 Fidelibacterota bacterium | reverse complement strand
ACATATAATACATTCTTGGCAGTACCAACATTATCAAATGCCTGCTGCAAACCTCTTACCCGGCTTTCCAGTCCTTTGGCTATTTGATAGCCGGCTGTATCGTCCTGGGCTCGATTGATCCGCTTTCCAGTGGAAAGTCGGGATTGAACTCCTGCTAATTGTCCGTTGATTTTATTAAAAGCCTGGAGGGCTTTCATTGCGCTCAGGTTTGAGCCTATTCGTGTTAGTTCTCCAAATGCCATCTGACACCTCCCTGTTGGTAAGTTTGACATCCATGTCAAAATATTCTAAAAACCTGCAGACCTCCTGATCTGCCTGAGCATATCCATTGCTCAATGATATTATCGACAAGTATTTAATAATATTTAGTAATATAATATAAAATATGATAAATAATGATTATATACGATAATATACAGTAATATTGTAGCATTGATGATAGCAGGGATATTATTGTCTATCATTACAAGATTACAATTATTTGGAGGTTAATAGAGAATTGATAAGAAGTACCAAGAAATCAGCCTAATTAATATTAATGAACTCAAAAAGGTCAGACCTCCCTATACCTATTATATATATACATAAATTGAAAGGTATATGATCTGGTTCACATTCGTTTGGGCAATAGAATCAAATGATGTTTTTTAATGGAAGGTAAACTGTAAAAGATGTGCCTGACCCCAATTGAGAATCAACTTCGATCTTTCCAGAATAAGACTTGAGAATTTCACTGCACGAATGAAGGCCAAGTCCGGTTCCCGTGGGTTTATTATCAGTTTCATCACCAATCTTTGATTTAGTTGTGAAAAATGGATCGAATATCTTTTTTATTATTGATTGATTGATCCCGGGACCATTATCTGATATTTTGAACCATACATTAGATTTTTTCATGCCCGTAGAAATGGTAATCTGTGGATCTGTGTGTAACAATAAGGCATCCATTGCATTTCTGATTAGATTTTGAAAGATTTGAGATACATCTGATGGTACGATTTCAACTAAAAGTTTTTTATCACTCAACTGAATATCCTTTATGATATTATTTTTGAAATCCAGGTCAGCATTCATGAAATCTAACTCACCGTTTAGAATATAATTGAGATCAATAATTTCATGTACAGTGCTTTTGTCAGATCGGCTTTTTGCCATCAAGGAATTGATCATTGTGGTTAATTGTCTTAGGGTGGACATTATCAAGCTGTTATAATGTTCAAAATTTTTACAAATCTCATCGATTTTTTCTAATGCGTCTATATCCTTACTACTTATAACGGATTGAATTTTTGCATTCTGCATTGAAAGAAAGTCGGAATTCCACATCAGGTTGGTTATTGGATTTTTGAAATTATGGATGATTCCCTGTATCATCAAACTAAAGGCAGCATGTCTCTCAGTTTGAATCAGTTCCTTTGTTCTTTCCTGGAGCATTCTTTCCAAATCAAGATTATATTCATTGACCCGATCAATCGCCAGCTTCAATCCAAGATGTGTTTTTACCCGTGCTAAAACCTCCATTGCATCGAAAGGTTTTGTTATATAATCTGCTGCACCAATTTCAAAGCCTTTTATTTTATCTGTAGACTCAGTTTTGGCTGTAAGGAATATTATAGGAATATTTGACATATCCAGTTTTGATTTCATGAATCTGCATACTTCATAACCATCCATATCCGGCATCATTATATCTAATAGCACCAGATCAGGTTTTGACTTTTCAGCAATCGATATTGCCTGTTTTCCATTTGTTGCAACGGCAATCCGGTATTTTTCACCAGCAAGGATTTGTCCAATAAGTTGCACATTATCTGGAATATCATCAACAACAAGAATAAGTGTTTCTTCTGGTTTTATAAGAGATGTAATTAATTGTGTCATAGAATTAAGTTTTGGTTATTTGGGATAAGATTGTTAGCGCATTAGTCGTTAAATCAATATTCCCATTTTATTTTTTGTTATCATTGAGGTATTCATTTACAGCAGCTGTAACTTCTGCAACAACCTGAGGAAATTCATTAAGTATATCTTCAATCATATTTATTCGAAAATTACTAGCATGATTTTCAAGTGTTTTCCCCCATCGAATAAGGCCAGACAAATTATATTCACTACCAAAGGATTTTATTTCAGTTCCAAAGCTCTGGACTTCATTCATTATCATAGTACCGCAAATTTCCTTCCATTTAGGTAAGAATAGTATATCAAGATTGGATATACTCCCTGCCAGATTGTTCATTTGTTTTAGAGAAAGGGATCCTAGATCATGTTCAGAAATATTAATGTCTTCATTTCCATTTTTCATTTCGGAGCTTGACGAAGAATGTGGAAGATATTTTATCAGAGTACTTATTAGGTTTTCCTCTGATACAGGTTTGGTCAGGAATTCATTACATCCGGCTTTCAAGGCTTTCTCTTCTGCTCCCATCATTATACCAGCAGATAAACCAATTATGGGAATATGACTAATCAGTGATAATGATTTTATCTGCCTGGCTGCTTCGTATCCATCCAATTCAGGCATTTGCATATCCATGAGGATAATATCAGGCTGGTGTTTGCTTGCCAGGTCAATAGCCTCCCTGCCATTCACCCCTGATAATACAGTGACATTTTTACCAGCCAGATATTCCTTTATAAGAAACTGATTTATTTCATTATCTTCGATTAATAGTATAGTTGAATCTTCAAATGAATAATGGGCCCTCTGAATTTCAACAGTAGGTTGAGTTGTATCAAGGGATACACCAATTTCTACATTATTTAAATTAATTATAAATGTACTACCTTCTCCAAATTGGCTCCGTACGGATAATTTTCCACCCATTTTCTCAACCAGCCTCTTGGAAATGGATAATCCCAGGCCAGTACCGCCATATTTTTTAATATCCTGACTGCTCTGTTGAATAAATGGCTCGAATACTCTTGCCATCTCATCTTTTGGTATACCAATACCTGTATCTGAAACTTCAAAAGTAAGATCCACATGGTTCTCATCAGCAGAAGGTTTGCGAAGAATACAGATTTTTAAATACCCTTCATCTGTAAACTTAATAGCATTACCGACGAGGTTTATCAGAATTTGTCGCAATCGCGTTTCGTCTAAAATTAATATTGCAGGAATGTTATCATCAATTTCTATGAAGAATTCCAACCCCTTATCTTGAGATTTGAATTTATAGATATCTCTGATTTCGTTAACAACTCCATGTAGATTTACTGCCTCATTACTGATATTGATTGCACCTGCTTCAATTTTGGATAAATCCAGGATATCGTTAATAAGAGTTAACAGATTCTCCCCACTGGAAGATATAGCATTTATATAACGTGATAGTCGGTCATCGGAGATGGACTTATTCAATAAACCGGAAAATCCAATGATAGCATTCATAGGTGTTCTAATTTCATGACTCATATTAGCTAGAAACTCACTTTTGGCACTGTTGGCCTTCTCAGCAGCATCCTTAGCAAGTTTTAACTCTACTTCAGATTTTTTCCTGAGTGTTATATCCCTTAAAACACCTTCGGTATGGACTGTTTTTCCATTACTATCCAGAATAACTTTAATATTTGCAGAGACAAATACTTTTTTACCATCTTTATTTTTTAATCGGATTTCATAATCATTTATACTTTTAAATGACCTTAACTGATCCATCAACATCTTACTTTCATGTGAATCAAAATAAAATTCTGTCACGTTTTTGCCGATGGTCTCATCAGTACTATAACCTGACAATTTTTCAACTGATGGACTCACAGCAATAACATATCCTAGTTTATCTGTTTTAAAATATAAATCTGTAAATGAATTGAATATGGTACGATATTTTTCTTCACTATCTACTAAAGCTTCAGCCGAAAATTTTCTTTCAATTACATTTCCAACCTGCACACCGATATTGGTAATTACATCCAAAAATGATTTATTTGAAATTCCTTTTTCCCTAGAGAAAAATTCCAAAACAAGAACAACCTCCCCATCGACTTTCACAGGAAATGCAAAAGCACCTTTTAGGTCGATTTCCTTTAATAAACTTGAACGCGGATATTCAGGAGTTTTTGAAATATCAAATATTAAAGCAGGTTTACCCGAATCAAGGACTATTCCAGGTAGGCCGTTACCCTTTGAGAATATATTCTTTTCTGTGGTCTCCCTAAATTTCTGATATTTTGCACTATCTCTTAAATACCATAAGGTTGTCGGAAGTAACTCTCCTTCTTCAATGTTTTGGCGGGAATATTGTGAAAACGAATTTTTCAATTCCTTTGTATCCCGATGGACATAAACATGACCAATAGCCCAATTTGTGTATTTACATACTCTGTTTAAAGCGAATGAAAGCGCATCCTCAACATTTAGCGCTTCGTTTGCAGATACAGCAACCTCCTGGAGAAGATTTACATATCGTGATTCTCTTTTCAGTGCTTGTTCAGTCTTTTTGCCCTGAGATATTTTGTTGGCAAGAAACCCAGATGCTACAATCACTAGTAATATCCCAATAATTATCCAATCCCTAAACATCCTTAGTTTTTGGTCATGCATTCCACGATCAATAAAAGAAACAATTTTCCAGGTGCCACTTTTCCCGTTGAAACCGTCTTCTATTATATCTTTAGTTTCTATTCTTTGGTTTTCAGAGATGGAGGGGAAAATAGTCATCCACGTAAATAAATCGGAATCTATATGCACTTGTCCCGATAGCCGATGAGAAATTTTTTCCCAGGCGGAGGAATATTGTTTTTTAAAAGAAATATCAATTTTGTCAGGATACATAAACGCCCACTCAACATCCGCATCTGCCCCTTTTAACCAGTATCCATTTTCATTGAGTAGCATTAATGTCCCAACGGTATTTAGTGAGGGTAGGTCCAATTTCTGGAGGATTTCGTCTGCAGCATAATTAAGTATAACGATGCCTCGCCTTTCCCCTATTTCGTTAAAAACAGGCGTGGCAATACGAATGACAGGATTTATAGGATACTCAATCTCGCCATCAATAGCTTGCAACTCAAATGGCGATATATAGATTTCTTTCTTCTCAAGTACAATGGTGGATATAAAATACTCTTCGTTAAATCGATTTTTAAGATATTCATTCTCAGCAAAATACGGGTCACCATTATTATATTTCACTTTGATTAGCTCTTTGCCAGCAGTATCGATAAATCTAATCTGATCATAAAATTCTTCGTGAGCGCAAAATGCAATATATTCCTCAGTGAGTAGATGTTTATTCTCATCTGAAGGATTTTTGACAAATTCCGAAAGGACTTTCTTCCCTGAAAGATATTTTAAATCTGAAACAATTTCGATAAAATCATCAGAAATATTTTCAAACAGGTAATTTAAATTTAATTTTTCATTTGTTTGAGAAAGTACTTCATCTAAGCCTATTGTGGAATGATATATCATCTTGCCAAGAAAATCGCCTACTGTCAAAGACAACGTCAGAATTAGAATAAATTGAGTTGCCATATGAGTATAAAATTCATCAATCTTTCTATTCCTTTGAAAGAGAGAGTCATCATCTGCATGTTTGTAAACAAAATAATATAATATTGGAGATATGGATGATATAATTATTGAGTTAATCACTATTGATAATACATTCATTCCCAGAGTCATATTTTCTGGCAGTAACAGAATAACCCAGTAGCTAAAGGAAAATATTATCATGCAGAATTTTGATAATAATTTGAGACGGTTCTTTGAAGAAGTATTGGATTTTGATAATTGAATGGAAGGGATTTTTATTTTCCCAAAATCCAACGATTCAAGTATTAGGTAATATAGAAATGGTGCTGAGATAAAAGTCAATAATCCAGCCTTTAAGAATGACTCAATCCAATCCTGTGAGGAAATACCTAGAAATGGTTGCAATAATAGTACTGAAATCTCAGAGAAAAATATTATTGCAAATATTTTCAATACGACTATCATAATTGCTTTAATGAATTCAAATTATTTTCCTGTTTCATTGATTAAATTCGTTTGCAGAAATGCGAAAATATTCTATCTAACCTGTCTTTACAATGCATAAATTTAGTTTACTTATTTCATTTCAATGTATTTAATAAATAAAAATAAATATTTAATCTTTCTGTTAATATTCTGGTCAAATATTCTCATTTCACAATCATTTGAGGATTTTTTAAATCTTATCAATAACTCTCCTGACTCTCTAAAATCATCCATTATTGACAGCTTTATTGTATCCACTCCCGAATTTCCGCTAATTGAGCATGACACATTGGTCCATTTTATCTATCGAAATGATGCCTCAAATGTCTCAATTCCTGGAGATGCAACAGGCTGGGAGACAGGTATTTACAATATGCAGAATCTGGATAATACAAATTTTTGGTATTATTCACATGTGTTTGAGGCTGATGCCAGATTGGATTATAAATTTGTTATTAGTGAAAATAATTGGATTCTGGATCCATTGAATCCACATACAATGCCGAGTGGGTTTGGTTTTAATTCTGAACTGAGAATGCCGCAATGGGAATTCCCGGATGAAATCAGTTTCCATCCTGATATTGCTCACGGCTCATTAGAAGATACCGTGTTTTATAGCATAAACCTTGGAAACTCTCGTCAGATTCGAGTCTATTTGCCGCCGTCATATCATTACACAAATGAGAATTATAACATCATATTTTTTCATGATGGACTTGAATATATCAGTTTGGCTAAAGCAGATAATATTATTGATTATATGATTCACCACCATCAACTCAACCCTATAATTGGCATATTTATCCCACCTGTTGAAAGAACAAGGGAATATGGTGGTGATCTTCAGGATGAGTTTTCAGCATTCATCGTAGATGAAGTGCTCCCTTGGGTTGATAGTCGATACCGCACAAATCAAACAGCTCTCTCTAGAGCAATGGCTGGTGCATCATACGGTGGAAATATTTCATTGTGGATCGGAATAAATCACCCGGATATTATCAGCCACATATCTGCTCAATCCAGTTATGTCCAATCATCTATTTTTGATATTTTCCAAAATAGTTCCTTTTTGAATCTTGACATGTATATTGATATAGGGACCTATGATATACCATTACTTATCCCTATGGTATTCAGTCTGGATGAAATACTTACAGAAGAAGGTTATATTCATCAATTTCAAGTATTTCATGAAGGGCATAGCTGGGGCAACTGGCGGTCAAATATAGATACTTACCTTCAGCAATTTTTTCCATATAATGAGAATTACTGCATCGATTTATATGGGAATGAATCCTTCCTTGATGAATGTGGTATATGCGTAAACGGTAGTTCAGGATATTTACCCGGTGAAAATATTGATGAATGCGGTGTTTGTTTTGGATTGAATGACTGCATGGGCTGTACGGATCCATCAGCATTAAATTTCAATCCATATGCCACTATTGATGATGGCTCCTGTATTTATCCTCAGATTGTCCAATTGTATTTTGGTGCAATTGACTATACATCTGGATCAGTAGAAATAATGATGAATAATCCAGGACCTGAGAGCTGTTGGGGATTTCAATTCAACATAAGTGGTCTTGGTCTAATCGATGCATATGGTGGTAGTTCACAGGATTATGGTATTTATCCCGTTGCAGTCGGGGAAAATGGATCAGTATTGGGATTCAATTTTGGTCAATCCTTTATCCCGCCAGGTAATGAATTGCTGACAATTTTGCAATTTGATAACATAATCAGTGATACAACCTGTATTTCGCAGGCGACAATTTCTGGTCCGTTGGAATTTGGTAGTCTTGAAGTTGAACTTGGAGAATGCTTAATACATGAGGATGGCCTGACAGGCTGTACTGATCCTATTGCTATTAATTATTTGCCAGATGCCGTATTTGATGATGGAAGCTGCTTGTATGGCTTGCAAGGTGATATTAATCAAGATAATCTTGTTGATATAATAGATATTGTAATCCTGGTTGATATTATTTTATTTACAACACCATCGCCATATCAATTATGGGCTTCTGATATGAATGAAGATTCAATAATTGATATATTGGATATCATAATTATGATATCAGTAATTTTAAACGATACAATGGAAATGGAGAATATATGGTAAGAGCTTTAGGTACCCTGGCAGGATTATTTGTAATCGGTGTTATTTTACTTGTGTTATTAAAAATATTTGGTATCCTCATCATTGCCTTTACAGCAATCGTAGCGACAATTATTTTTGCTATCCCGGGACTGTTGATATTATTTGCTGCCGGGGTTTTGTTATTTACTGGGTTTGGTACTGCAATATCAATAATCACTGCAGTTATCGGCTTTATCGTTCTTGTTCTAATAGCACCGATTTCAGTACCATTTGTATTTGTTATACTCCTGGCGGCATTTTTTCTAAAAAATAGAGATGATAATCTCCGCAAACAATTTATATCCAAATGATTTAACATTGACAGCAAAACCAATAATATTATTAACCAACGATGATGGCATATTTGCGCCTGGCTTGCAAATATTGTATGACAGTATTTCTACTTTTGGTGAGACCTGGGTTGTGGCTCCGGATAAGGAACGAAGCGGTGCAGGCCATGCAATAACATTAACAGAACCATTACGCGTCCAGGAATTGGATAATTATAAAATGTCAAATGCATTTCAATGCAGCGGAACACCGGCTGATTGTGTGAAACTTGCTATCCAAAATATTCTTCCGCACCCTCCCGATATGGTCATCTCTGGTATAAATCAAGGTGCCAACTCCGGATCATATGTAATTTATTCTGGGACTGTTTCTGCCGCCGTCGAAGGGATGATATCGGGGATTCCATCTTTTGCAATTTCGTTGGACTCCCATAATAGTCCTGATTTTGACTTCTCTGGAAAAATAGCAAGAAATATTGCTGAAAATATTGTGAGGAATGGACTACCGGAAAAAACGATATTGAATGTAAATATTCCATCTGGCGATATCGATGACATAAAAGGAATAAAGATTACCAAACATGGAAATTCGATGTTTCACGACTCTTATGATAAGAGATTGGATCCGAGAAACAGACACTACTTCTGGATGAACGGAAAAAGAGCAGTAATTGATGAAAATGATGATGTGGATAACGAAGCATTAAAACAGGGTTATGTGAGCGTTACACCATTAAAATTTAATTTCACTGACAAAGATGCAATGTCGATAATTTCAAAATGGGATTTAAACATATAAAAACTTTAAGATGATATTCAAAATAAATACCTTTATGACAATTCCCGTTTGGAAATATTTTTGTTTTGCCATAAGTATAATTCTGGCAAGTTGCTCAATTAATTCATTTATTGAACCAATCATAGTTGATCAGCAGACATATTATGATAGCAATTATCCGGCTGGCCACAGTTCAGAATATCTTAATAGCTTGGTCGAATCAGTAAAAAGAATATCCAATACTGCATATTATAAAACATATATAATTTCTCCACAATATAAACTAACTGATGTAGATATCATTGATGTAGATTTAAAAAAAGCCTCCTCTGATATTATTTATTATAACGAGTCCACCTATGGGACTTCAACAATTATCTATTCGAATTTACAAAAGATGATGTTACTTACCTGTGCTCATATCATATCATTTCCAGACACTATTGTAAATTATTTCATAACTTCTGAATCCGAAACGGAAAAAATAATAAGTGATATTTCTATTAAAGTAAATCAACATTACTACATTAATGATATTTCCGTGACAGGAAAATATCAATTATTGGCAAAGGATAATAATCTGGATATAGCTCTCATTGGTGCCACATTTAAAGACAAACCGTTTATTAATTATAATGTTTTTAATTATCCATTTGGCAATTCATCAAAATTGGACTGGGGTTCTTTTGTGTATATCATTGGATTTCCGATGGGTAGCAAAATGGTCACAACTGGAATTGTCAGTTTAATCGATCCATCTGATAATTCAAGTGATTTTTTAGTGGATGCATTATTTAACCGCGGTTTCAGCGGCGGAATTGTTCTTGCGACCCGGAATGGAATTCCAAATTTTGAATTGGTAGGATTGACAAAATCTGTATCTTCTAACTCAGCAAAACTTCTGAAACCTTCCCAAACAGGTGATGAACCTCAAATATTGCATATCCCGTTTGAAGGAGAAATTCTCATCAGTGAACAAGTCACTCTGAATTATGGCGTGACCAACGTGGTATCAATAAATGCAATCAGAGAATTTATCAGTGATAATTCTGATATTCTAATCAAAAATGGATATGTTGTGGAAGATTTTATTCAGACAAAATGATAAAAAGCCCCTGCTGATTTACTCAACAAGGACTTTTATGTCGGAGCGAATGGATTTGAACCATCGACCCCCTGGACCCCATCCAGGTGCGCTACCGGACTACGCCACGCCCCGATAATTATTGAATTATTATTTATCCAATAAAATGAATATTAGTATAAATCTGTTATAAAGATAAAATACCATCCAATCTGAATTTATCGTTTTTTTGTTTCCTTTAATTCAGACAGTAAATCATCTATTCCCTTCAAAACATCCTTCAGTATGAGATTAGATGCAGCAGTAGTATTTTGATCCAACTGTGGCTCAGGAGCCAAATCAATACCTTTGTTTGACTTCAAATACTGCCGTGCACCTGCGATTGTATATTTATCGTTATAGAGTAGATGTTTGATTCCATTTATGATGGAGATATCAGATTCTTTATAAATCCGGTTCCCAGCACGATTTTTCTTTGGTTTTAATTGGACGAATTCTGTCTCCCAATATCTTAGAACATATTGCTCAAGAGAGGTAAGTTCGCTAACTTCGCTAATTGAATAATATAATTTCGGATTTTTCATGGTATTACATTGATTGATATTACTTAAAGTATTACTTTAAATTTATCCCTTTCTTCAAAATATTATCAAATCAATTTTTTTGTTCCAATCGTTGCATTTGAACAAAAGTGAATTATATTTTCCTTATATATTTCATATCGTGATTTATTTTCGATCTTTTTTATTAAATTTTTAACCATATCAAAACTATAAACAGATCTTCTTTCAATGATTTTGACCTTTGTTTTATTTTCAGAAATGGTCGATAACGGTTTTTGAAGAAAGATATACTTATATGCTAACTCTTCCGCTATTTGATATATAGTTGGCACCATCATGTTAAAAGGAGCAGTAAAACTATGAACTTCCTTTCCAATAAGATTTTCAAGTTTTTCTTTGGATACTGCCATATCAGCATATATCTCACTGTATTTTAGGCCCGAATAAGCTTGATGATGGCAGCCATGACTACCAATTTCCCATCCGGCTTCAACAAATTTTAAAAGCTGATCTTTAGAAAGATGCAGATGATTATTTTTATAAAAATTGATATCCCAATCATTATTGATCCCGATATAATCTGCCAGTTGAAATACTATCGCCCGGAATCCATAATTTTGACAGACAGGAAATGCATTTTGAAAAATATCTTCATATCCATCATCAAATGTAATCATAATTGAATCTTCATCTGGGGAATCAAAGGTTGTAATTCCTTGCATCCCAAAACGTGCAAGTCCGGATATATGTTTTTTAAAGCGGGAAGGTGAAACAGTATTTAAACCCACCTGAGTTCCCGCTGAGATATTATGATAACCTAATGTTGGAACCTGCAAAATATTTATAAAATCAGCTTAATACATTTTCTGCATTGTGATATGGAATATTGAATGCCTCAGACACACCTTTATAAGTAACTTTGCCTTTAAAAATATTTAATCCGCCTAGGAACTCTTTACTATTTTTGAGATAATTCATGTATCCAAGATCGGCAATTCTCTTTATATATGGGAATGTTACATTTGTTAAAGCCAAAGTTGATGTCCTCGGTACAGCTCCAGGCATATTGGCAACACAATAATGAATGATTCCATCAACATCATATGTTGGTTCTGCATGAGTTGTTGGTCGGCACGTCTCTATACAACCGCCTTGATCCACAGCAACATCCACAATGACCGAACCTGGTTCCATAAGTTTCAACATGGATCTGGTTACAAGTTTGGGAGCCTTTGCCCCTACAACCAGTACACCACCAATTAAGAGATCTGTCTGTGGAAGTAATTCATTTATATTCATTGAGTTTGAGTACAAAGTAAAAACATTGCGATCCATGATTTCATCTAGATATTTTAATCTTTCAGGATTAATATCCAGAATATAAACTTTTGCGCCGAGGCCGGAGGCAAGTTTCGCAGCATTCATTCCGACAATACCACCACCAAGGATTGTTACAGTTGCCGGAGCGACACCAGGAACACCACTAATTAATAAACCCCTGCCTCCCATATTTTCTTCAAGACATTTTGCACCCTCAAGTACAGCCATTCTTCCAGCAACCTCGCTCATTGGGATGAGGAGCGGCAATGAACCATTATCTGCCTGAACAGTCTCGTAGGCAATGGCAATAGCTTCAGTATTAATAAATGTTTTTGTGAGGGTTTCGTCTGCAGCAAAATGGAAATATGTAAAGACAATTTGATCTTTTTTAATCATTTCCAATTCTATCGGTTGCGGTTCTTTTACTTTGACGATCATATCAGCAGATTGAAAGACTTCTGCTGCAGTTGGAATTAGATTAGCACCAGCGGCTATATAGTTTTCATTGGAAAACCCACTACCACTTCCGGCATTATTTTCAACAAGCAGTGTATGACCCGATTTAACAAGTTCTTCAACAGCAAATGGAATCATTGAGACCCTGTTTTCGTGATTCTTTATTTCTTTTGGTATACCTATAATCATTTATATCTCCTTTGATTTGGAGTAATTAGAAATTAAAAAATAAAGGGGAGAAACCCTCAAAAATTAAGACATTTTCTCCCCAATATAATTTGTAAAACTTCTTATCTTCTGTTGGAATCTCGCCGTGGACCAGAATTCCTTTGTGATCTATTATCAGAGCTGATTCCTTCAGGTTTTGATGAAAGTTGCTTGATACTGAAGTTCAACCTTCCAGAATCATCAATGTTGATTAACTTCACCTTTACATCTTCACCAAGTTTCAAAACATCAGTGACTTTATTGACGCGTTCCCATTTCAATTCTGAAATATGTATCATCCCGGAAATCCCAGGACCAATTTCAACAAAAGCACCAAAATCAAGGACTTTTACAATTTGACCATCATAGTTCTGTCCCGGTTTAGGTACAATACTTAGTTTGTCAATCTCACTCATTGCTTCATTGATTTTATTTAAATCACTACCAAATACTTTTACACTTCCGTCATCATCAATGTTAATTTCGCATTCATATTTTTCACAAAGAGCTTTGATATTTTTTCCGCCTGGTCCAATTAGTCCACCGATCTTTTCAACCGGTATAACAGTCTGTCGTATTTGCGGAGCCCATTTTGATATCTCATCCCGTGGTTTATCAAGAATTGTATTCATTGTATCCAGAATTTGTTTTCTCCCTTCAAGAGCCTGTTGGAGCGCTTTGCGGAGTAAATCAATCTGCAATCCTGGAATTTTCAAATCCATTTGAATTGCAGTAATTCCATCTTTTGAACCAGCAACCTTAAAATCCATATCTCCGAGATGATCTTCTGTTCCAAGTATGTCGGTTAAGATGGCGTAGTTGTCAACATCTTCAAGGATTAATCCCATCGCAATACCTGCAACTGGCGCAGAAATTGGAACTCCGGCATCCATTAATGACATAATACCACCACAGACTGTAGCCATGGAAGATGATCCGTTTGACTCAAGGATTTCAGAGACAATTCGAATTGTATATGGGAATAATTCCTGACTAGGGAGAACTTTCTTGATTGCTCTTTCGGCAAGATTCCCGTGTCCAATCTCTCTTCTTGATGTACTAAACTTAGGACGGGCTTCACCAACACAATATGGTGGGAAGTTGTAATGAAGCATGAATTGCTTAAAGGTAACACCGTCAATATTATCCAGCATCTGTTCATCTTTTTTACTACCCAGTGTGGTAATGACTAATGCCTGTGTTTCACCCCTTGTAAATACAGATGATCCATGTGCACGCGGTAACAGACCGTTGTCAATTGTAATATCCCGAATATCGGTCAAATTCCGTCCATCTGCTCTTTCACCATTTAGAGTTTTATTTCTCAAATCAACGCGGATTAGCTCGTCAATATATGCTCGGATTGATGATTCGTCCTCAGGGTATTCTTCAGAAAGATTTTCAACAATTTTGTCTGTAAAAAGACGTACATCACCATATCTGTCAAACTTGTTCTTTGGTTTATTCAAGTCAGATATTTTACCATCAACTGCTTTATCAACGGCAGCGTGAAGTTCAAGATTTATTTCAACTTCAGGAACAACTCTTTTTTCTTTACCACATTCTTCAACAAGGCTATTCTGCATTGAGATAATATCCTTGATGGCTTCATGAGCATACATAATTCCGGATAGAAATGTATCTTCAGAAATGAAGTTTGCTTCACCTTCAACCATAATTATGGAATCTTCTGTACCAGAAACAATTACTTCCATTTCGCTTTCTTCCATGTCAGTTTTTGACGGATTTACTACATATTTTCCATCAATTTTTCCAACACGCACTGATGCGACTGGTCCGTCCCATGGTATATCTGAAATAGCGAGGGCTGTGGATGCTCCAATTGTCCCAAGGAGATCAGCTTCATTTTCGCCATCATAGGATAAAACATTTATGGCGACTTGTACTTCGTTATAAAATCCCTTTGGGAATAAGGGACGGAGCGGTCTATCGGTAATCCTGCAAGCAATAATTTCTGATTCGCTTGGTCTTGCTTCCCGCTTAAAAAATCCACCGGGGATTCTTCCTGATGCATAAAATTTCTCTCGGTAATCTACTGACAATGGGAAAAACCCACGATCCTCGGCCACGCCTGGATTTGCAGTAACTGCTACCAATACGACAGTCTCTCCCATCGTTACTAAAACCGATCCGCTTGCTTGTTTGGCAAGAGTTCCAGTTTCAATTTTTAACTCGCGTCCGGCTAATTCAATTTTTTTCTCTATCATTTTTTTCCTTTTCTATTTTTCTTCTTCTTTATCTTCTGTTTTTATTTTGTTCTATCACTTATTTATTTTCTTATTTCCAACTTCTGGATGAGGTCCTGGTATTTTTGAATACTATTTTTCTTAATATAACTTAATAATCTTCTTCTTCTTGAAACCATTGCAAGCAAACCTCGTCGGCCTGAGTGATCTTTTTTATTTTCTTTTAAATGATCCGTAATGCGCCTTATTCTGGTAGTAAGTATGGCTACTTGAGATTCGGATGATCCAGAATCTTTTTCATTTTTTCCATATGTACTAATAAGATCCACCGTTTTTTCTTTTGTTATTGACATCTTTTTATTTTCTCCTTAACTGTCTGTTAATTCAGACATTTTTCTCTATCTTTTTTTAATTGATTAATTAACATATTTTTTGAATCAAACTTTATTTCCGCCCTGACAAATTCTTTAAATTCAATTATTGCAAATTCATCATATATATTTTCAATCTCAGAATTAAGAATATTTACTTCAATGGCAAGCTGTAAATTATCTCCAAAAGTAGGACGACTGCCGATATAGCACATCCCACAATATTTATTGTTATCAATGATTATATCTACACAGTAAACACCATCAGGTGGTAATAATTGAGCTAAATCATCAAGTTCAATATTTGCAGTTGGGAATCCTAATTCCCTTCCAAAATGCTGTCCGTGAATTATTCTACCGGATATCTCATAATTCCTGCTGAGCAAATTATTTGCTTCAGTAATACTGTAATTATTTATTCGATCTCTTATATAGGTGCTGCTGATTATTTTTCCATTTGATTCCACCGGACCAATGACTTCCAGCTTAAAGTTAAAAACATTTGATTGAGTACTCATGAAGGAACTATTTCCTTCACGTTGGTAACCAAAATGATGATCATGTCCCAGAATAACTTCCTTTGGATGGAATTTCTCAATTATGATATCCCTTAGAAAATCAATCGCAGATATCTTGGCAGTATTTTCATTAAATGGCAGAATTAGCATTACACCTAATCCTAATTTTTCCAAGATTTGAATTTTCTTTTTTATTGTACTCAGTAATTTTTTATTGGGTTGTTCATCCAATCTTAAAATATTTTGTGGGTGAGGATCGAAGGTGATCAAACATGAAATGGTATTTAATAATTCAGCATCCTTTACCAGTTTCTTGATAATTCTCCTGTGTCCAAGATGAATACCGTCAAAAATTCCCACTGTCAAAACAGATTCGTCCACACCATTAAAATTGCTTAGACCATGGTGGACAACCAATTTGGAATCCTTTCAATAGTAATAGCAGAATCCTTTTCAAAATTGCCTATGCGTGTTCTGGTCAAGCTTGTAAGATAACCAACTGTCCCCAGTTCTAATGCAATATCTCTTGCCATGGACCGTATATAAGTTCCCTTCCCACATTGAACCTTAATTATGACTGTATCTTTAGTAAAAGATAATAACTGTATACCGAATACATTGACTTTTCTCGGCTCAATTTTTACCTCTACGCCTTGTCTGGCATATTTATAAAGTGGCTTACCATTCCTTTTCAATGCAGAGTAAACAGGCGGAACCTGGGAAATCTCACCGATGAATTTCTTAAGTACAGCATTTATCTTGTTTTCATTAAGATCACCAATAGGCGATTCCTCGATAAATTCTCCTTCAGGATCAAGAGTTGTAGTTGTTTTACCTAGCTGAATCGTTGCGATATATTCTTTCTCAAGGTCCATCATAATAGCCTGTTTTTTTGTAGACTTTCCAAACAATATGATTAATATTCCTTCAGCAAATGGATCCAGAGTACCGGCATGGCCAATCTTGGTCTTTCCCAGGTATGTCTTTAATTTTCGTATAACATCGTATGATGTGCAGCCTTTGGGTTTCCAAAAGGCATCAACCCTATTCATTTATCAGTATTTTCTGCTTTCAATTTATGGATCAATGTTTCAATATGCTCTGCGTGAGCGAGGGTATCATCGTAATAAAATCTTAAATCAGGGACGAACTTTGAATTAATCCGATTTCCCAAATTATATCGTATAACTCCCTTTTGGTCTTTTAATTGTTTTATTAAATCCTCAGCGGTTTTTTCCTTATCCAAAAAGCTTACATATACTTTTGCTATCATCAGGTCTCTTGTCATTTTAACTTTGGTGATTGTAAGCATGCCAACACCATGCAAATGGACATGGGTAATAAATAGTTCACCAAGGATGTGTTTAACCTCATCTCCAAGGCGATCAGCACGGCTATATGGACGGTTGCTGCTTGGCATATTGTTTAAGCGAGTTTTCTTTTAATATCTTTATGTTCATAGAATTCGATATTATCTCCCTCATTGAACTCAGTGAATCCATCAATAGATATTCCACATTCAAATCCTTCTTTTACCTCATTAACATTCTCCTTGAATCTTTTCAAGGTGCTTAATCTTCCGGCAAAAATCAATTCTCCATTCCTTAATACTCTCAGAAGGGAGTTCTTTTTGGCAATACCGGATCTTAAATAGGAACCGGCAATAAGATTCCTTCTGCCAACCTTAAATAATGTCCTGACTTCTGCCTCACCGGTGATGGTCTCAATTCTTTCAGGAGTAAGTAAGCCTTCTAATGCTAGTTTAATCTCATTTATAGCATCATAAATGACAGAATAATGTCGAATGTCAATATTATGAGATTTTGCAAGAGACCTGGCTTCATTTGTGGCAATAACATTGAAGGCAATGATGATTGCTGATGACGCATTGGCCAAGGTAACATCATTTTCTGTAATCATCCCAACAGATCTATGTAATATGTCCACCCCAACTTCTTCAGTGGAAAGACCCATCAGAGAATCACTAATGGCTTCAATTGAACCATCCACATCACCCTTAATAATAATTTCCAGATTTTTCATTTCACCTTTAGAAATTCTTTGACCAATTTGCTCAAGAGTCAAATGTCTGAATCGGCGATGTTCTGCTTCTCTTTCTAGTTGTGATCTTTGCAGGGCGATTTTTCGGGCTTCACGTTCGTCTTTCAGGACAATAAATTTATCACCTGCACTGGGCACTTCGGTAAAACCAAGAATTTGAACGGGATCGGAAGGATAACCCTCACTTTTTCGATTATGCCGTTCATCTAAAATGGCTCGTACCTTAGAGTACTGAGACCCACAAACGAATACGTCTCCCATCTTTAAAGTACCCTTATTGATCAGTATTGTTGCAACAGCACCGTACCCTTTATCTAATCTGGATTCAATAACAACACCTTGGGCATTTGTATTTTTACTTGCTTTTAATTCAAGTAATTCTGACTCCATAATGATTTTGTCAAGTAAATCATCTATTCCCAAGCCTGATTTGGCAGAAATTTCTGAACATTGGTATTTCCCGCCCCAGTCTTCTACCAGAATATTTCTCTCTGATAATTCACGTTTTATTTTCTCAGGATCTGCACTTGGTCTGTCAATTTTGTTAATTGCAATAATTATAGGAACGTCAGCTGCCTTTGCATGATCTATGGCTTCAATTGTTTGTGGCATTACACCATCATCTGCAGCTATTATGATAATTACAATATCAGTGACCTTGGCTCCTCTAGATCTCATTGAAGTAAATGCTGCATGACCTGGAGTATCAATAAAGGTTATTTGTGCTTTACTGGGTAAAATTACTTCATAAGCACCAATATGCTGTGTAATCCCGCCAGATTCACCAGCAACTACATTCTCTTTTCGAATGTGATCTAAAAGTGAAGTTTTCCCATGGTCAACATGCCCCATAATTGTGACTACTGGAGGTCTGGGTTCAAGATCACCATCATCTTCGATAACAGATTCTATTTTATCAAGGATTTCCTGTCCAACATCCGTGACAGTTTCAACTTCGAAACCAAACTCATCAGCAAGAAATTCAATAGACTCCATATCTAATCTGAAATTAATGGATGCCATCATGCCCATATCCATACATTTCTTAATGACTTCGTTTACATTCACATTCATTGATCTGGCCAACTCATCTACCGTAGTAAATTCCGGCACTCGTATAGATTTCTTTAAATCAGTTAATAATTGTTCCGGAGAATCAACTGCTTTAGCAGATTTTTTCTTCTTTCTTCTTGTCGATCTTCCACCAATTTGAGTTGTAGTCTTTGTTTTTAATCCAGCCAGTGATATGCTTTTTGATTTTGACTTGGGAGCAGATTTTTTTGATTGATTTAATTTATTAGCAATATCTTTAACATCAAATTTCTTAAGACTAGAAATTTTATCAGTCGGTTTTTTGCTTGCTGCGGCAGGTTTTGTAACGCTTTTTGGCTTAGTACGAGGAGGAACATCTTTCGCTTTGGCAGCTTCTTTTTTTGCAGCAATCGTTTTTTTGGAATCAGGAGGACTTTCCTTTATCACAGGTCGTGAGATAATCTTTAAACCAACAATAGGTTTTTTAGTCTTTTTAATCTTTGTAGAGATTACCTTTTCATCGGGGATTTCTTCAATCACTACCGGCACTACCGGTTTTTCTACAGTTTTTTCTAATGATTTTTTCTTTTCTTCAATTTGATGCTTTTCAGTGGTAATTCTCTGTTTCTCTTTTGCAAGTTTATCTTTTAAGTTTAATAAACCAGCAGTTTCACTTTTTGCTACAGGTTTACCCCTAGCTGCAGAATGATCAGATTCGACGGTAATATTTTTCTCAAGGATATCTTTTGTGCGAATAGTATTTTTTATATTTCGCCTTGCCTGATCTTTTCTAAAACGATCAAGGGCTTCTTTATCCTTTGAGAATTCACCTAATATTTTTTCATACACTTCACTGTCAACTGGTGAATTTAAACCGCTTACCTCAACCCCTTGTTTAGAAAGGTAACTAATTATATCCGCATGGGATATATTCAGTTCTTTGGCTATCTGAAATATTCGTTTCTTTTTTACAGTTTCTGGCATTTAACCTTCTTCGGTTCCAATTTCGTTATTTTTTTCGCTTTGCTCTTGTTCTTTATCCTGTTCTTGCTCCTGCTCCTGCTCATCAGTTATTTTCTGAATTTCTGAGGCAATATTAGTAATAACATCAGAATCAAATCCATCAAGCTTAATAAGTAAATTTCTATCCGCATCCAAAAATTCTTCACCGATAAATATTTCTTCTTTTGAGAGAGACTCCAATTGTTCTTTTGATATGATATCAAGTTCATCAAGATAAACGGTGCTTTTCTTTATCCCTTCATATTCAGATTTTTTTACTGCATCAATTGTATATCCTGTTATTTCAGAAGTGAGTTTTATGTTTTGTCCATTTTTTCCAATAGCAATAGGCAGTTCCTCATCTTCGAATACTGCGATGCAGTACGGTCTATTTTCATCTATAAATAGATTGAGTGGCTTAGCAGGTGACAGGGCCCGGGTAATAAGAATTTCAGGCTGTTTGCTCCAGTTGACGATATCAATTTTCTCACCATTCAATTCTCGCACAATCGCCTGGATACGACTTCCCCTCATCCCCACACATGCACCAACAGCGTCAATTCTCTTATCTGCAGAAAATACTACAACTTTACTGCGATCTCCAGGAACTCTAGATACTTTTTTAATTTCTATAATTTCATCTTCAATCTCAGGGATTTCCATCTCAAATAATCGTTTTAGAAAATCATTTGATGATCTCGACAAAATAATTTGCGGACCTTTTGACTTCCACTCTACAGATTTAATAATTCCTCTGACAGTCTGGCCACGTCTAAATCGATCATTTATCATTTGCTCAGATTTTGGCAGAAGCATCTCAGCTTTATCAATATTTACAAATACATTGTCACGCTGAATCTGATGCACATTTCCAACTGCAATTTCACCAACACGTGCTTTAAATTCTTCAAAAATAGATTCTTTTTCAATATCTCTGATCTTTTGATTAAGATATTGTTTTGCTGTATTAATCAAACGACGGCCAAAAGAGGTAGGATCAATAACCACGATAAATGGATCGCCGACTTCGATATCTGATTCCAGTTTATTTGCATCTTCAAGGCTAATTTCCACAACTGGATCAACAACATCTTCCACCACTTCCATTTCTTGGTAGATTTCAATTTCACCTTTTTCCATATTTACGATAACACTAAAATTCTCTCGCTCTTCGCCGTACTTTTTACGAATTAGTGTCATAAATAGTTCTTCAATAATCGTTCCGAGATTCGTCCGATCTACATTTTTTTCCCTGGCGATACTTGTAAACGCTTCAATGATACTCTTATTTATCAATATCGATTACCCCGATTTTTTCACTTCTCTTAAATTTTAAAAAATAGTCTATATAAGCAGAAAGTGGGTAAACTGCCCACTTTCCAGACGAATAATTTATGAAATACCCAAACTGAATAACAATAGATTATCAATCTTTTGTTATCCTAGTCCAAATTAATTTAGATGGTAATTCACCTCTGCTAATAAATCTTCAGCAATATTTTTTACATTAAAGCGGAGATCAGAATTATCAAGGACAGAATCTAACACTTGTTTTGCATCTGCATAATTTTTCTTTTCCATATAAACTCGTGCCGCATTAACACGATAACTATCCGCAATTGATTTCAATTCAATTGAATCTGCTGCTTTCTGATAATTATGAAGAGCGGAATCGAAATCACCCTGATTATAGGCGATATCTCCTTTAACAGACCACATTGCAGATATAATGAGATCATTACTCGTATTGTTAAGCAATTTATCCGCCTCCTCTTTGGCAAGGTCATAATCCTTATTTTTCATCGCTTCCTGGATCAAAAATATCCTGGCATGATCGGCAGATTGACTACCATCATAATTATCTGCAACGGACTGAATATCAATCATTGCCAAATCTGATTCACCATCAATATAGAGGTTTACAGCTTTTCCAAATTCCACAATTGATGCATGGTCTTTAGATTTTTTATTGGCAACATACCATGAGATTAATGAAAAAGCGACGATAGCAATGACGCCATACTGTAGAATCTGACTTTTATTATTTCTAAAAACGCCAACAATTTTTACCAGATTCTCTCTTACAGCATCGTGTTTAAATTCTTCTTTATGAGCCATTATTTTCCTTTATTATTATCAAAGTACCCTCGTCCGGAATCGAACCGGAAGCCTTTCACTTAGGAGGCGAACGCTCTATCCAATTGAGCTACGAGGGCGTTATCCTCTGAATTCTTTTCAAAAAAAGCAGGCAAAATTATCCTACCTTCGTTCTATTATCAAAAGTCTTTTCAAATGAATTTTTATAGCACTACTTTAGTGACTATAAATTGTTTAATAAAAATCTAGTATTATCTATATGAAGCAGATTAGTAAAAAAGGGATAGATTATATTTTTTCCTCGATTGGCAATCGAGTCATAAGTTCATTAATAGCAGATTTTGCATCCTTATCATGAAATAAAACCTGATAAATCTGTTCGGAAATTGGCATCTCAATCTCTGTCTTTTTTATTAGATCATGCACAGATTGAGCAGTTTTTACCCCTTCAGCGACCATATCCATATTTCCAAGAATCTCATTAAGAGACTTGCCCCTGCCAATATTTTCACCCACAAAACGATTACGGCTCAACTTACTGCCTGCAGTAACCACCAAATCCCCTAAACCGCTTAATCCAAAAAAAGTATCCTTTCGCCCACCAAGCGATATACCTAATCGGGTGATTTCCGCTAACCCTCTTGTTATCAATGCAGCCATGGTATTATGACCATAACCAATACCATCACAAATTCCTGCGGCAATTGCAATGATATTCTTAATTGCACCACCCAATTGGACACCGAGGATATCATCAGATGAATAAACCCTGAACCCTGATGTATTAAACAATATTTGAATTTGACGAGCGGATTCAATACTGGTGCTGGCCGAGACCACTGCTGTAGGTAGGGATTTTATTACTTCCTCTGCATGACTCGGTCCTGATAAGGCGATTATCCTTTCATCAGATAAGTCAAGAACGTCTTTCACAACTTCAGACATAGTCATTAAAGTTTGATTTTCTATTCCTTTACTACCAAACACAATAAGTGCATTTTCCCTGATAGGAGGTATCCTCTTCAAAACCGCCCTGACAAACTGACTTGGGACCGTAATTAGAAGTACGTCGCATTCCGATATTTTTTCCAGTGAGTTTGTAATTTCAATTTCAGCAGGCATCAAATAATTATTAAGATTTGGATGGACTCGCGTTTTTAACATAGAGTCAACAATACTTTTATCGAGATGCCATAAAATTATTTCATGATTATTCTCAATGAGAACCCCTGACAAAGCAGTCCCCCATGTTCCAGCTCCAAGAACAAAAACTTTCATAATTAAATAATTTTACCCATTTCGACAAATTTTTCATTGTTTTTGTTTAAAAATTCGGTGAGTTCCGATAATCCTTCAGATTTAATTATCAAAATAAGGCCAATACCCATGTTTGTAGCTTCTCTCATATCGTCCAGAGGTACATTTCCTAATTTTTGGATCAGGCTAAAAATTGGCGGAGTATCCCATGCGTTCCACGTAATATCCAATTTGCTATTGTCATCAAGGATCCTGTTTGTATTCCCTTCTATTCCTCCGCCTGTGATATGACTAATCCCGGTTAGCCATTCTTTTTTAAGTATATCACGCACCACTGGTAGATACGAGCGATGAATTTTTAATAGTTCTTCATAGAGTAGACAATCCAATTCATCGATATAATCATCCAGATCAAACCGGTTTAACAGTACATTTCTGGCCAGCGAATATCCATTAGTATGTAGTCCGGTTGATGGGAGTCCAATCAAAATATCACCTGTATTGATGGCACGATTGCTCATCATATTATTCTTATCGACAACCCCAACGATTGTCCCGCTCATATCATATTCATTAAAGCCATAGAATCCTGGCATCTCAGCAGTCTCACCACCTATTAGGGCGCAATTATTCTCTCGGCAGGCAGTTGCAAGACCGGTTATCACCTCAGATAATACGTCGTTGTTCAATTTTGATGTAGCGAAATAATCTAAGAAAAAAAGTGGCTCGGCACCAGTTGTTAGAATATCATTGACACAATGATTTACAAGGCATTGCCCAATAGTATTGTGCCGATTGGATTTGAAGGCTATTTTTAGTTTTGTGCCTACACCATCTGCACTGGAGACCAAAACGGGATTATCATATTCGTCCTTTGGGAATTCAAAACAGCCACCAAACGAACCAATATTTGTCAGCACATTTGGTGTAAATGTTGACTTTACCTTTTTTTTGATTATCTCAACAGATCTATTTCCTGCCTCAATATCTACACCTGAATCCTTATAGGTCGCTCTCAATTTCGTCCTTTCCACCGGCGTACATGATATCAATGACATCCGTATAATTTTTCACAACTACCTTTCTGATTACTTTTAAGGACGGAGTAATTTCACCCTTGTCAATAGTAAATTGTTCTGGTAGTAAGCGATATTTTTTTACTTTTTCGTAATGAGCAAAGCTTTCCATTGCTTTCTCAACTTCTTTATCAATTAACGATATAACTGCAGGATGTTCAACCATTGCTTCAGGGTCAGAAATAGTGATTTCATGTGAATCTAAGTATGATCCTATGAACTCAAAATTTGGCACTATAAGGGCAGAAATGAAATTCTTCTTATCCCCAAGAACGACAGCCTGTTCAACATACATGGAATTTACTATGGCGCATTCCATCGGTGCCGGAGCAACATTTTTCCCACCTGAAGTAACCAATATATTTTTCTTTCTATCGGTTATTTTAAGATATCCATCATCATCTAATTCACCTATATCACCAGTTGAGAACCAGCCCTCATCGTCTAATACTTCTTTTGTGGCGTCGGGGCTATTGAAATACCCCATCATTATATTTGGTCCTTTAACAAGAATCTCCCCATCAAAGGCAATTTTTACCTGAACATTGTCAAGAGGTTTGCCAACGGTTCCAAATCTGAGATATTCCATGGTATTGGCTGTCAAAACCGGACTGGTTTCTGTTAGGCCATATCCTTCAAGTATAACAACATCTGCAGCCGCAAAAAATTCAGCAATTTCCTGAGATAGTGGTGCACCCCCGGAGATAAAATATCGAAGCCTGCCGCCAATTTTCATTTTGATTTTATTGAATACAAGTTTTTTTGCCAGATTATATTTAAATGATAGAAAGAAAGGTGCTTTTTCATTGTTCATCCGGTAGTCAACAATAATTCTACCCACATCAATACTCCACCAGAATAATTTCTTTTTAAAATTAGATGAAGCATTAACATTATCAAGTATTCGAGCATACATTTTCTCATACAATCGAGGTACACTTAGCATAACAGTAGGTCTCACGTCTAAAATATTTTCTGTGAGCTTCTCCATATTTTCTGCATAAAAAACCGTTGCAGCCTGACTGAAGGCAGTAAAATGCCCGCCCATTCTCTCGAATGAATGACTGAGGGGTAGGAAAGACAAAAATATATCATCGTCTAAAAATTCTATCTTATCCATGACAGCCGTTACATTGGAGACCATATTGCGGTGTGACAACATCACACCTTTTGGATTGCCTGTAGTACCAGATGTATAAATAAGCGTCAATAAATCATCAGGGGTAGCTTCTTTTAATATATCACGATATCTTATATCGGTGGTTTCAATGTACGATTTGCCAGATTCAAGAAATGTAGACCAATTTATTATTTGCTTATCATCTTGTTTAAATGAATCGTCCATTACAATAATGAATTTCAATTTATCACATAATTCCCGAATTTCTAATAACTTCTGCAATTGCTCATCATCTTCAACAAAAATTGCAACAGATTCTGAGTCATTTAAAATATATTCAATCTGGGATGAAATAAGAGTTGGGTATATACTAACGCTGGCTGCACCCATCGTTACAATACCATAATCAACCATAGCCCAATTTGGACTATTAGTAGACATTATAGCAATATTATCTCTGGCATTTACTCCTTTTGATAGAAGTGAAAATGAGATTTTTTTTACTGTTGTCAGAATTTCGCTCCCTGAAATTCCTTCCCATCTGTCTTCCACTTTATGAAAGAATAAATGTTTTTCAGGATTCTTTGTCACCGTGTTCATAAACAATTCACAGATGGTTTCGAACGCCATGTATTCCCCTTTCTTGAAGCATAGAAATGTCACGAATAATAATGGTATTATTCCAATCGTTCCAACGTTAATTATTTGAGGTTTATAGTATCGGAATATGTTTTTCCGATAAAATCATCAATCCTATAAATAAATTTTTAAAGAATGATTTGCTGATTGTTCAATGAGTATCATCTAATATAAATTTGCCGCGTAGTTAAGTGCCGGGGTGGTGAAATTGGTAGACGCGCTGGATTCAAAATCCAGTATCCTTCGGGATGTGAGGGTTCGAGCCCCTCCTCCGGTACTACTCAAAGTTCTTTTATTAATTAAATAATTTTTGTTAATAAAAACAGGTCTTCCTCGACGACTATTCCCCGGAAAAGAAATTTTTCCCCAGATTGCCCCCTATTAGTTAACCTTTTTTAATGAAGGTATTATTCATTGCTTTTACGGTATCAACACTGCATCGACCCGTTATAAGAAGCCCATTATCTTTTTGGAATTTTCGTGTTGCCATTCTAATCATATGAGAAATAGAAATGTTGGAATGAATAATACTGGAATCGATATAACCAATATAAATAAGTAACTTAATTAATGCATTTTCAGTATCCTCGCCATATTTACCATCAATATCACCAGGATCGAATCCACATTTCAATAATGTGCTTTGTAAATATTTAACCGAGTCATATGCCACTGGGGCTTTTATTTTATTTGCATGTAATTCACGAATTAGTCCATCCATCTCATTCTCAGACTCAGCTATCAAATAAGAATAAAGCATTTCAACATAGTCTTTTATCCCGTTCATATTGCCTAATCTCATACCATAGATAATAAATACTTTCTTGTTGTACCGAATGGCATACCACTCGATATATTCACGATATTCCCATTTTATATCCCCCGCAACGAGTTCTTTATAGTCCCAAAGCGGAAATATATTTGGTACATCAAACACTGTAATATTTTTTGTACCGGCACAATCAGGGAATATTTGAATTATATCCGAACTATTAAAATTATGAATGTCATTTTCATCTTTAAATGATAACTCGATTATAGATAAATCATGGTAGGGATCTTGAAAATCTGCACGATATTTATAATCTAATTCAATTCTTTGAAAACTGGACAGATGAGAATATGTTGATTTTAGTAATTTATCATAATTATCGCCATTGACGTCAGTTATGGAATTGTTTTGAATTGGTGCCAGGAACCAATAATCATTGTTTTCTAAAATGCTCACAAATTCATTAACAGACTTATTGAGTTGAGCCTGCAATACTCCTGAACCGATCAAAAAAGCAAAAAAGATTGTTGAGCAACTCATGTTAATGACAATTCGATTAAATATTATTTTCCAAATATTATTGTATCTTTTCATCTATTAATTATTTTTATTTTGAGGAATAGTAATCGTTACACTGGTCCCCTTCCCAAGCTCAGAATCGAGTTGGATGTATCCCTTATTTAATTCAATAAATTCTTTACAAAGTATCAATCCTAATCCGGTGCCCAGTTCATTATTGGTGCCAGGTGTGGAAATATTGGAGTCTATTTTAAATAATTTATCTTTACTCTTGGCATCGACACCCACCCCCTCATCTTTGATCGTGACGTAACAAGATGTTTTTTTTGCAACAATATTAATGGTGACTGTACTGTCATTATTTGAGAACTTTATGGCATTAATAATTATATTTTGTATGATTGTATTTATCATATTCTTATCTGCATAAACCATAAAACTGCTATCATTATCGAGACGGAGTTTTATATGTTTCTCTTCAGCAAAATGATAAAGCATTTTGCAATTATTGGAGATAAGTTCGAATAAATCAAAATTCACCGGCTCCAATTTCAATCCACCCATTTGAAGCTGAGACCATTCAAGAAGATTTCCGACAAGTTCATTTAATAATGAAGATGACTCTTTCATATCCAGTGTAAGCTCTTTAATATCATTGTCATCAAGTGTATTGATATTGTCATTAAAATAAGTAGTGAGTCCCAGCAGTGCCTGAATCGGATTCCTAAGGTCATGGGCAATTATGGAAAAGAATTTATCTTTGGTATCATTTATTTTCTTTAGTTCAATATTCCGTAGCCGCCACAATTCTGTTTCTTTAATCTTTTTTTCTAATTGATATTTGGTTTGAAGTTCTTCAATTTTTTTTCTTGTGCTTTGATTAAAGATTTCTTCTTTTAATTTTGAATAATCTATATGATAAGAAAGTGCAATTTCAAAATCATTTAGTTGTTGATAAACTTCTGAATAGCTGTGATCAAGATTCATCCGTGTCTCAGGGGAAATAAACGTATCAAATAAACTATCTGCAATTTTTAAATAACCAATAGCAATATCGGGTTTATTCAGCTTCGCGTAATTATTCCCTATATTAATCAAAATATTAATTTTAGTATTTTTCTGTTCTGACTCGTCGCATAATCTGAATGCATTATGGAAATGACCAAGGGACACATCATAATCACCTTTCAGCATATAATTAAGTCCAAGATTATTGGTGGCTGAAATGGTAATTTCATTATTATTGATTTTAGAGGATTTTTCGATAGATTTCACAAAATATTCTATGGCTTTATTATAATTATTTTTTGCACTATAAATTTCGCCAATATTATTGTTTGCAGCTGCTATTCCATAATCGTTATTTGATTTTTCTGCAATTCTGAGCGATTTCTTATAATATTCGGATGCCTTTTCAAATTCACCAAAATCTTTATAGATTATTCCAATATTACTAATACAGGCTGCAATTCCCTTAACATTATTCTGCTCCTCAAATAAGCTCAACGCTTTTAAATAATTATTCAGCGCTTTGTGATTATTTCCCATTTGCGAATATACTACAGCCATATTGTTAAAACATTTCGATATTCCTGCTTTGTTGTCGAGCGAGTACTCAATTTTTAAACTTTCAGAAAAATGGCTAATTGCCCCGGCGAGTTCACCCTGAAGTACACATCCATTACCCATATATCTATATGCCTCGGCATGGGTAGCATAATCATTAAGAAGCTTAGACAAATCAACAGATTCTTTTGCATAAATCACAGTCTTTGCCGGATAAGTATGGAGACAGCTTTTGGCAAGATCCATAAGGATATTTAATCTATCGGTATTTTTGGCAGATGCCAATTTATCTTCCAGTAATAATATATTATTTACAGTCATTTGGGATAATAATTGTGATCAAAATTTGTCATATAATTATGGTGAAAATTTAGATATACTGTTTTACATCTAATAACGAAAATATTCATCAAATTAAAAATTTATTTTTGGAAATTATTTCTAAATTATGAATATAAACTTATTTGCTTTATTAGTTTTATTTTTATCTGAATAATGATTAATGGTTAGATGCATGATAGCTTTGGTAATTCAGTTTGCAGATTTTGTAGTAGTATCAGAGCTCCGAAATATTATTTGAAATATAACATGGCATTCGATTGTAAAGGATATCAACATATTTTGACTTTTCCATTCGTTGGCTGAAATGGGTCAATATTAATCGTTCTGCTCTGGCAGAATCGGCAAGATTTATTGCCTGAGATATTGTAGTATGATATTTTTTATAGGCAAAATCTTCCATGCCTCCTGGAAATGTGGCTTCATGTATCAAAACATCTACATTATCAGACAACTTATAACTATTATCAGAAATTCTCGCATCCGTAATAAAGGTCAATAATTTTTTATGATCATCAAATCTATACCCCCAACAATCAAGTTTATGTTCCATTAACCGTGAGCATACTGAATAATTATCGTTAAAAATAATTTCTGGACATTTAGTCACATCGATAAATTTTGTTTCAAAATCAAGTGTGAAATCAGAATACTTAATATTCATTCTGACATATTCTTCAAGATTTGGAGGACCAACCAATACGAGGGGTGTATTATTTCTGATTACTCTTTTGTAAAAGAGAAGCGGGATAAGTCCACCAATATGATCTGGATGAAGATGAGTGATGAAGATATATTTCAATCGGCTTAATTTGTAATTATGTTTCAAGAAATTTCTATAGGAATTTTCACCTGCATCAATCATTATATGAAAGGTTTCAGTGCTTAATACTGCCGAGGTAGTATTCACTGCCCGTGTAGGAACTCCTCCCATATATCCCATTAACTGAAAGGTCTTAAACATGATTAATATCTCTGAATCTGAAAGATTTTATTTCCATTTCATTGACAATTTTGAATACTTCCTTGAGAAAATCAATTTTTACTTCCCATTTTCCTTTGGAAGTATTTTCTTTCGGTGTGTGGGCATAAAACACAATAATTTTATTTTCTCTTTTGGTCTTTTTTAAAATATATTTGATTTGTTCTATATTGACTTCCTGAATTACATCAATACAGAATCCTCTAATTATTTGTTGGCATCCTTGGTCAAAATAAATGTCTTTAACATTCTGTATCCTTTGGATCCTTTTATGGCGTTGAGTCTCACTGACACCCCTGATATTAGGAAATATTGATATCAGTTCCTTATCTATTTTTTTATTTCTAATGCCATGAACAAAAGCAAACGATTCCTGGTGGAATCCATTCATAGTGAGGAAATCTTTTGCCGGCAGTATCTCTCCTTTGATATATTCCAGAACACCATTTTCTTTTATATATAAAATCGGATCAATATGAGTATATCCATGAGATGCTATTTCATGACCTGATTCTTGAATTATGCGTAATTTTTTTATTTCCTCATTACCAATCGACGCAATATCTGTGAGAAAAAATGTCGCCTTCATACTAAATGATTCAAGAAGAGGTAATATATTAAACCATTCATCGATACTACTATCATCGAAAGTCAAAACTATACCTGGTACATTTAAGATGGGACTACTTCTATTGCATCCATCATAAATTAAAAGAAATATATAAAGCAATCCACCAAGAATGCATATAGTTGAATACTTTAGCATTTATTCCTCACTTCAGCAGTGCTATTTTTTTTATAAAATGATTTTCATTATTGCTAAACCTAACAAAATAAATACCTGATCCTTTGTCCCTTGCATTCCATTTATATTGATATTTTCCTGCTTTCAGCTCACCAGAGAAAATATTTTGTGTTAATCTACCGGTTAAGTCAAATACTGTTAAGTCGTAGTATCCATTCTCTGGAACTAAGATTCCTATATTCACAATAGGATTGAATGGATTTGGGTAGGCGAATTCAATCGATAATTCGGTTGGTATCTCAATTATATCAAGACAGACAGCATTAATTGAGCACATTCTCCCTGACAATATAGAATTATTGTTGTTTAACTGAATGGTTATCCTTTTGTGGGTATGCTCAGTCATGTTTACAATTATGAGTTCATATTTACTGCGGAAAATTTCCCAGTTTCCTTCAATTTGGATTATATCATCAATTATAGGATTTGAAAATAATAAGTGAATAACCGAGAATCCACCATCCGCCTCGATAATAATTTCTTTTCCTATCGACCGATATTCAACATTTTTTAAATATTTTACGTTTTGTTGTGGAAGGTCTAGAATTAATCCAATCAATTGCACAACATCAGCAATGTCAATTATTTCATCTTGATTTAAATCCGCTACATAAGTATTGATGGGTTCAGGAATGTCTAACCCTAATATATAAAAAATCAAAAGTACTGCATCGGTCACGTCTATTTGACCGTCGTTATTTATGTCCCCTACCAGAATAGTTTCGGTTGATGGCAAATTAGACATATCGTACAGTGAAATACCATTTAGCGTTCCTATTACTGCCAGACTTTCTTCATAATTGAAGTCGATATCAAAGACAGTATTTGATAATATCGGACTATTATCAGTATTGAATCCTTCTTCATCTGGAAAAAATGAATTATCGCTAAGGATGAGAAACAGGCCGCTATTTTTTGTGGTGATCCATTTATTATCATGATTATCGATCCTGATATGATCCGCTTTATAAAGCGGTATATGGCCTAATAATGGATTGTCAAATATTGGATCCAGAGTAATATACCCATCAATGTCCTCATAACTATATGCTTGTATCCCATCACTTGTCAGGATCCATAATAAATCATTATTATCAAATCCAATAGACCAGATACTTTTGGATGGCAAAATCTCTAAATTTGAGATTGGCACCCAAATGTCGTCATCTTCAATATCAACAGTTAGTCCAAAGTCTAATATTCGGATCTCACCTGATGCATATTCTTCTAAATTGTCATTCATGGGTATATCATTTTTTAAGGCAAACCATGCCCTACCAAACGAATCAAATGCAACTTCCTGCGGCAGATACGAATTGTTATCCGTAGCTGTTACATGCCCCCAATTATTACCGTCGGTGTGCTGAATTGCGGCAATATGATTATATACTTCAGAGTATGGATTTACAACCCAGATATTGTCCTGTGTGTCTTTTGTGATCTGATGGATTGTAAGATATCGATTCGACCAAAATTGATTATATATTCCATTCAATCCATCAAGTATCCCCGAAGTGGTATCATAAACTGTAAGTTGGAGATTCACTGGATCAAACTCAATGATTCCACCGGCGAACCCTGGCTGGTTTGGTTGGATACCGCTGTTGCTGAAAAGATATTTTCCAGTAGCAGATTGTATGATACTCCATGGGAGATTGGATCCAGGTTTATAGGGTATCTCATAACCAGAAAAATTATTGACGTTGTCATCGTTTAATTGAAATGGTTCTGTATGATAACTGCTTATATAATTGGAGAAGTATCCTTCAACAACCAACATCATGCCCTCTTTATTCACAGCTGCTATGATGCCACTATTTTGATCAACTGAAATTGCATCGATCTCATTTGAAAATATTGTATTGGGACTCACATATGAATACTCATGAGTGACAACATTTATGATCATCATACCCTGCTTAAAGAGTCCTGCATAAATTGTATCATCGATGACATAAAATGAGGTGAAATGGCTGTTGACAGGTGCAGCAATTGGGAAGCCGCTTAGTAATTCAAAATTTTGGTCAAAGCAGTATATATGATCATCAGTCATCAGGATAAATAAATTGCCATCTGACTCATATCCTGCATCGACTACATTATCAAACCCATCAAATAATTCAACAAATTCTCCATCAGATTCAAGGAATAATGAATTACCAGCTATAAGTATATCAGATTCTCCAGGGATAAAGACAATGGGAATATCATCTTCATTCATGATCTCCCAGCTGTTTGAAGCATTTAAAAGTCCATTTACGAAATTACCCTTGAGTATACCAGTTGGTGTTGTTACATAAACGGAATCCTCCATCATTGATATATGAGATATTGAATTCACTTCAATCGGAAAGTTAGAATATACATCCTGCAAATATGGAAACGAATTCTCGCCAATCCTGAATTCAGCAACCGCAGAATTATCATTCAATTCTACAATTCCAAAGGCGCGTGATTGGTCCAGTGCTAAATCAGATAGTCCAGTAATTCCCATATCAGAAATACTTTCTAATAACCCCATTTGGACATCATAGATTTGTAGAATATTCATTTCAGAATCCGAACCAATCCATAATCTGTTTCCAGTATCTTTTTTTACCACTTTTAAATTTGATGCAAGTAATTGAGATCCTGGTGATATCATTTCAATCCCACCATCCTGAGATGAATATTTAAACAGTCCGCCATCGGTAGCGACAAGAATAGTCCCATCATCAAAACCAACAATGCTATTGGCAGTAATCATTGATGTTATGCTGTCCCAGGCATCATCAATTATCATTGGAATTTCCTCACAGTTCTCAATACATATTTGGAATGATGCTGTGCCCCGATTGTTAGCATTATCCCATGCTTCAAGTGATAATGTATGAATCCCTGTTGTTAGCCCTGAGACTGTAAAACCGACAATTCCAGAGTATGAATTTTCTGAAAAATATTCGAATTCACTGGTTATGTTGTCAGGCATATTATCATCAACACCGACGCTTATACAATGACCGGGCATATCCATTAGATTAATACCAGTTGAATCAGTGAGGAGAATTTCAAAAGATATCGGTTGATAAAATATATCCCAATCATTTACAATGTTTCCTTCTGATATCAACTGAATTTCGGGTTCATCAAAATCATATATTTCGTCAGGCAATGTGGGCTGTATATCTGACACTTGATCAGATATACTCTGAAACGGATGTGTTGAATTATCCTGAAACACAGTTATGGTAGCAGGACAATTATTACAGAACGGATAATCCAATGATGTATAAAAATCAATTTGAGTATCGATATTACTTGCAAAAATCAAGTCTCCAGGCAGAGTATAATCAATAGTGAGAATGTCTGTAATCTGTTTGTGAATTAGTTTATCTGGTCCACGGACTTTTATAAATGAATAGTCGCTATTTTGATTCTCAATGGATACATGAGATTGACTTAATATTTCTAATGAGTCAGGATAATTGGTGATAATCTCATTTGACCTTGGCAATATTATGGGCATTGCCGGATCCCCAAATAATTGAAAAACATAATCAGTTTGCCCCGTTTTTGAATCTTTAATAATATCTCCCAATCTGCTTTCATTTATTCCAAGCAGATAATCAGTTAGTTGACTATACAGACGAGTCATAAATGCATTTACCGATTGTGAAAGTATTAATCTTGTTGTGCTAATGACGGCAATTGCTCCATCTGGTTTTTGCATCAGGTTTTCGGCAAAACAATCAGCATTATCATAGTGACCAAGATCACATGAACCAACAACCCAAACCGGCAATTTTCCTTCGATTGAAGAGATAAGTGAAAGATCCCGTTCCATATCCAGAATCAACTCATCCCCCATCGTTGTCTCGTTTCCGTGGCCAATATAATTTAACCAGGCTAAACCTGAATTAATTTTGTCGATAATATCTTCTGTCATTTCAGGTAATGTTGGTATGCCGCTGCCATAATAAGGTTCGTAATCGGTTCCATAGATACAATCTATCTGAAGCAGACCATTGAGTTCCTGAAAAAGGTCATTTGAACTCAATACATGGGTCACTTCCAGCAGTGGATCCCCAGATGGTTTATAGGCATCATCAGCAATAAGTACGATTTCAGATTTCCAGTTGCCCTCTGTAGGCGTTAATAAATATGATCTTAATTTTTGCACAATTCCTTCTGCCATTATTGATGAATTAACTGGAATTCTGCCAGAGGCAACCCTCGGTAATGGATTCGATAAATCAAAAGAAGAATAAAAATCATCTGAGGGAATTTGGTAATTGTCATAAATGGGAGGAACCAGGATTTCATCACCAAGAATAAATAAATATTTGAATCCTTCAATGTCATTTATATAGGTTGAAATTTGTTCCCAAATTGCATATTCTGGATCAACATCTGGATAATTAACAGCAACGGAGTCTGCATAAATAATATGTGTAGTCAATCGCAGTGATTCTTCAATTTCAATATTATACACAGAAGCAAATGAAGCTGCTGGACCTGATAAAGATGAATGAGTAAGAATCAAATATTCAAAATTATCCTGCAATAATATTATGCCTGGGAAAATACAGAATATTGAAAATCGTGATAACTTGAAGATCAATGGTATTTACTTAATCAATGTAATTTTTTGGGTACTTGTCTGATCATTAATGCGTAGATGAATAATATATAATCCGCTTGGTGAGGCGCAGGCATTCCATATTAGTTGATGATTACCCAATGTCTGATAATCATCTAATAATTTCTGGATTAACCTGCCATTTATATCTGTGACAAATATTGATGCAATTCCTGCCGCCGGAAGCTGATAGTTAATTGTCACCTTTGGATTGAATGGATTTGGATAGCTATTTAATATACTAAAATTTGGTGGGGTCATATTAACATCAAGATCCAATGCGGTTCCAATCGAGATGGAGATATCATCTATAGCAAATTCATCCCTTGATCCGCTTCCACTCACATCAGCCCCAGTCCATCGGAAATAATAATAACCACCATCAGGGATAGCAAGGTTCTGAATCCATATTGCTTTATCTTCTTTCACCCAGACAGTTTCATCATCTGCAGCTTCTGGCGATATTAAATCCAGACTGGTAATATCTGTATAGCTCAAATTATCGGCGGAATGCGAAAATGAGATTGAATTTGACCGATTCTGATCATTAAAAATCCATACTTCGTATTCTAAAGTAATATGGGTTACCGAGTATCCTGTTGAGTTCTGAATTTTAAGAATTAACTCTCCAGGTGTAAAATCACTGCCTCCAGGTTGAATGCCAAAAGCAAAATCACCAACGGTATGTTCAAACGCATAAATACCTCCGGTTGTGACACCATTGCTGGGGCTAGAGCCATCTGTGCCACGAGCAAAATCTCCGGAGGTTATCGTATCCCCAAAAATCATATCACCATCACTTAATCCTGTTGCAATTATACCATCAGAATCCAATTGTCCTGTCAAAGGCGTAGATTGAAAACCAATTCCAGAATATTGCCCCTCGTTGATCCCTGTGACAGTTGAATCAAAATCGATTATATATACCTCAACACCATCGAGATTTGATATCGATAGTTGAGATAATATCATGCTGAATATTGGAATTAATACAATTGATTTATATAATAATTTCACTTTCATCCTCCTTATAGATATGATTATTTGTTTATTTAGAAATATTTTATCTGGAATTGAAATTTTATGATTTATCATCAAACAGATAAATAAATAGAACCAAAGAAATCTGGCCCCGACAATATCACTACTAACCATTTGGTTGAGAAAAATAAAAATGGTAAGTAGATAAAATGCTTTTTCTATCCAATTATTGTGGTGATATCCACTTTTAAAAAATATAATAATTAATAATGAAAATAAACAGAATCCAATAAGACCGGTTTCACATAGTATCTCAATGATGATATTATGGGGATATAACCAACCATCTCCCCAAATACTGAAGTTACCTACACCAATCCCGAACAATGGATTTTGCATGAAAGCAAAAACAGCATTTCTAATATGTTCAATGCGGGTTATATAACTGCCATACCATACACTTACATCAGAATTCATAGTCTGCCTGATAACATCCATTGAAAATAAAATGGTTAATACAACCAAGGCTACTGCCAGGATAAGATTCTTAATATTTTTGAATTTTTCATTTCTGATTCTATAAATCAACCAAACACAGAAAAGGCTCACAGCCGGACCTTTAGTAAAGGTGAAAATCATAACTAGGAGCATTAATCCTAAAATATTTTTTATGTTGAAATATGAAATCCATTTGGGGAAGAAATTGCCTTTATGCAGAAAATAAATTGTAATAATTCCATAACCCATTATTCTCGACATCGAAATGGGACCACCGCGAAGAACACTCAATCGAGTAATTTCTGGATTTAATATCAGCTTGATAATTCCCATAATTGACATGATAAGCGCTAATAGTGCTATAGAGAACAAAAGACGAATAAGTACAATATCTCCAAATAATCTATGTCTTAAATAAACTACTATTATGGGTAAACCGGTTAACAGGCATAAAGACAAAATTTTTGAGAGTGCATATTGAGGATAATGAGAAAAAAATAGACTGTTTATTATCATCCATATTGTGAAAAGTATTAATAATGGAAATCCAGGTATAATAATTTGTTTTATTTGTTTGGCTTTTGGCAAAATCAAGAGATGTATCATCATGATAGCAAGATTTATATGATTTAAACTTATTGGGTAGAAAATTGATAATCTGGGATCATAGGTAACCCTTCCTGCAAATAGACAGGCTATCACATTCAATTCCGGGAAAACCATACAAATGATAATGTACAGCGGCGAAATAAGTTGTACGAATGACTCTGTCATTGAGATATTGTTTTTATATCCCAACAACTAAATCACATAAAAAATGTGTTTGTTGATTAATGAGTGCAAATCCTTCAGTTTTGACTGCTCAATATTAGTTATAAGCCTAAATGAGAAAAAAGTGATTTTAAAAACAGCAGGTTTTCTTGAATATTTCCTACCTGAAAGTGTTATTATTGAATAATTATCAATACATCACATCGGTATGATTTCTTAAAATATTTGGTGAGATACAGAATTATTTAAACCGAAGTTATAAAGGAATCCCATTAAATGGCATTATCCCCTACCTATACTTATCAGAATATTTCCATGGTCCCCAGAAATATTTCAAAATCCAGTACGAGACGCAGCATAGATTTATCAAAAAAGATTCACAATAACGGGAATTCCATTTCTTTAAATATGCCAGTTCTTCCAGCGCCAATGGATACTATAAGTGGCATTGAAATGTGTAAGGTATTATCCAAGAACGGAATGCTTGGAATGATCCATCGTTTTCAATCTTCCGAAGAGAGGATCAATCATTATGAGATGCTTTCAGATTTAGGTACGGATTGTTTTATCGCAGTTGGTCTTGAAGACGAACTGTTCATCAAAAATATCTACAGCAAAGGTGCTAGATTATTTATTCTCGATGTCGCCAACGGATTCAATATCCATGTGGAGCCGGTTATTAAAATGATAAAAGATTTTGGTGATACATTTGTTATCTGCGGAAATGTGGCGTCTATGGAAGGTTTTGAATATCTTGCTGGATTAGGAGTGGATGCTATCAGAGTAGGTATTGGAAACGGGTCAATGTGCACAACTTCGATTATGACTGGTGTTGGGCAGGGAATTGTGTCCGCACTTCTTGAATGTAAATATATTAAAAAAGAAAAGAATCTGGATTCACTTATTATTGCCGACGGCGGCGTCAGAGATGTGGGCCATATATCTTTAGCTTTAGGCCTTGGTGCAGATCTTGTGATGGTAGGCAGGATGTTTGCCGGTACAAAAGAAGCTGAGGGAAATATACTTAAATATAATGGAAAGCTTTACAAGGCATATCGTGGATCCGCTTCTTTTGCCGTTCAAAATAAAAGCAAGTCCAATCCCTACTATATTGAAGGTGATGAGACAATTGTCAGTTATAAGGGCAGCGTACAGAATATTCTGGATAAAATTGATGCAGGATTAAGAAGTGCTCTAAGTTATATGGGTGCCTTAGATCTAAAGGAACTGCAGGAGTATGCTACATTTGTCCAATATTCCATGGATGAAAAATTATTCTCTACACCTTGATTTTTGATATTGAAGACTTCACATTACTGAATTGAAAAGGATTATTAAATCTAAGATTGAATCCACATAGTTGATCTTTTCACACAATAAATAGCCAATAAAACAAGCCGTTCTGGTTTTCGATGCCTAACTATGTCTTAATCTACAACGTTTCACCAGCTGTCTCAGTTATGATTGGCGGCCTGTATAGAATTTAATCTATCCTCAACAAAAAGAACCTATTCAATTTCTCCTAAATCGTTGACTGCCATATAATAATATCGTTCTGGAATTTCAATAATTGCATGAAGCGGAATTACGATTTTCTGCTTCGAATTTGAAGGATAAATCGTAACAGGCTCTTTATTAATCCCTATAATCAATGGCATCACAAAATCATCATTCACACCAGTCCACTGATATGTCAGTTGATCATTTGAAACAAAGTATTCGAATGTAGGAGGCTTCCGATTATATAAATATTGATCAAAGAAATACTGGAAATTATTATCTGTTTTCACATTCACAAATTGTATAAAATCTTCAGTGCATACAATACTTTTTCTATTTTGGACCTGGAATTCCAATAGAATATTATAAAATAGCGGATCATCATCAATTACACTTCTTAACGTATGAATCATCCATGCACCTTTCCAGTACACGTCATCAAAACCCCAATAATTCACATGCCTCGGTCCCTTCATAGGAAGCAGATTTCTAATATTTTTTCTTTTGGTCATCAGATAATCGATACTCGTAAGTCTACCAAGTTTTTCTTCTATGTACATTACTTCTGCATAAGTACCAAAAGTTTCATGAATCCATACATCCGCACCATCGCAGGCCGTCACATTATTGCCCCACCATTCGTGAGCAGTTTCATGGAGAATTATATAATCTACAAGGTCATATATATAATAATTATTGCTATTTTCGAACTCATTACCATAGGCAATTGCAGATTGATGTTCCATACCTCGATAAGGAGTTTCAACAAGACGATAGCCATCCTCCCACCAGGGGTATTCACCAAATACTTTTTCAAAATAATGAACTACATCAATTGCCTGTTTAAAATGTTCAGATGCCACTTCCTTGCTATAAGAAAGAACATAGTGGTCAATAAACTGCACACCTGCCTTATTCATCAATGTATCGGACACCGTAACGTAATCACCAATATTTAAGGTTACATTATAATTATTAATTGGATTTTTTACACTCCAGGTGTAACGAGCTTTTTCGATGTTGAAATCAGATGAGTCATTTTCAAAGATTTGTTTTGAAACAAATTTCCCATTGGCAACTGCTACCATATTCGAGGGAACTGTAATGATAATCTCCATGCTGTCAGGCTCTTCAGTGGGATGATCTTTATTTGGCCACCATAGGCTTGCCCCGTCTCCTTCACAGGCCACACCAATCCATGGATTATTATTTTTATCCTTCGACCAGACAAAACCTCCATCCCATGGCGGTCTGATGGCTTTTTTAGGAAATCCGGAATATGATACAGTAAATTCAATCTGCTCACCCGCTGAATGATCGGGAAGTATGGCATAAACAGAATTCTCTACTCGATAATATTCCATAATCTGGTTATTATGAGTGATTTTTTCTATTTCGAGATTTTTATATAAATCAAATTGTACGGTATCGAGGTCTGCTTCCACATTGGCATGAAATTCAACAATTCCTGAGATTCGTTCTGATAAAATATCTACATCAACATTGAGTCTGTAAAAATGAATATCATAACAATTCTTATAATCATTCAATTCACCCCGCAGTCTATCCGAAAGGGTTAGCTCTGGATACACGCCGCTTTCAACTGGAATCTTTACCGTATTTTTTGGCACCACATATGGTCCTGGAGCTTGACGACATCCCAGAATGAGAACAAACAATACTATCAAATTATTTACATATTTTATCATATTTATCCTTTTTGAATGACTCAATACTATTTGAAGAGATTAACATGATCCAACCAGAAATAAATCAAATGCTTCAATTAAAACAAATGACGGAATCAGAAAATAATTTATTGGATAATTTCTTATTCACCCTGCCAATTTGCTTTTCTTTTTGCAAGAAAAGCTTTCAGACCCTCATTCCAGTCCTTTGTATTTACAAGCTTTTGAAATGAACTAATTTCAAGATCGAGGGCATCTTTCATAGGTAAGCCCATGCCTTTTTCAATTGCATTTTTCGCTGCCTTAACAGCCAGGGGTCCCGATGACAAAATTTCATCGGCGAGTTCTATTGCAGATTCTAATAAAATCCCATCATCTACAATGAAATCTGCAACCCCATCTTCCATCGCTTCTTCTGATGAAAACTGGTTGCCGGTAAATATCCAATATTTTGCTTTTGATACACCAACCAATCTTGGTAATCGCTGTGTTCCACCAGCACCTGGGATGATGCCTAAACCAGTTTCAGGAAACCCAATTATGGCTGATTCTTCAAGAATCCTAAAATCACCGCTAATTGCCAGTTCTGCACCACCACCAAGGGCTGCTCCATTTACTGCACAAATAACCGGGATAGGTAATGTGGCGATTTTATCGAAGCAGTTTTGAATTTTTTGTACAGACTCAACAGATTGTTCTGCCTTAAATCCTGATTGCTCTTTCAAATCCAACCCGACACAAAAATACCTCTGATTAGATGATATGATCAGAACCCGAACAGCGGGGTCATTTTCAATATTTTCTACCACCTCTAAAAATTCATTGAGCATATTCTGTGATAATGTATTTACAGGTGAATTTGCCAATGTGAGGAATGCCATCCCATCATCCTGACAAGTATATCTAACTAAATTTCCCATATTATTTCTCCTTAAAACAATACGGGGACGCAGAAAAATGCATCCCCATATCAGTAATCATATTATATGATATTTATTCGCTAAATGAAAATCCTTCAGGCAACTGGTCATCAGCTGTACCTTTGGGAACCCATGACATATCAAGAATAGTGAATGTCGGATCTACTGTCTTGAAAATCGGTACTACTTTCATTCCGATTTCAGGTTCACCGACCGACATATAACTCATCAGGATTGTATCAACACCTTCAAACTCAATATTGATAAACCTGATAGGTTTTTCGAGCGTATTAAATGCACCTGTTCTTTCGGTTATCATGAATGTATGAACTGTTGCAGATTCATAGGCTTTTTTTGTCAAATCAATGACTGTATTCTTTCCCAGACAATCAGGGCAATGAATTTTAAATGGTATAGCAATATTGCCAGTGTGCTCACAATCAGGATTATTGCATTGGGTACCGAGGAGTTTTCCATCCTTTAATGATTCAAAGAAAATGGCTTCACCGCCATAAGAATGAATATGGGTTAAATCCCGTGGATTTGTAACTCCCATAAGTTTATTGTTTTCATCATATATTGGAGTATTAGGGTAAGCTATATGAAATTTACCTTCAGGACGATATCTTCCATTTACAACTTTTACAGTGCCTCTATTATTTTGATTATTCATTATTATTTACTTCCTTCCAATTTGTGATTTGGATCAACTACAACGGTTGCCGTCACATGCGAACCAACACCGGCATGGCTGATAGCCAAACCTCTTTTGGCGTCTTTCACCTGTAAATCGGTCCAATCTTCAGGTTTGGTTCTCCCAAAGTCATCCCATTTGGCCTGATTGCTGTGCATTTCTGCCCATCTGCCCCAAATATGCTGTCCGATTTCGATAACCTGCATAATTCCTGTTGCACCAACTGCATGCATACAACCGATAAGTCCACCGGAAAGATTTGCTGGTAATTTCCCTGGTTTACCTGTTAGTGGATTGATATGGTAGCAGTCGCCGGATTCAACATAGTTCCGACCTTCTCCATATGGCCTTATTCCTACATCTTCATAAGATTGAATATCACTAATGGTAAAGGCGTCATGTAATTCTACTAGATCGAGATCTTCTGTGGGATCAACAATCCCAGCCATACCATAGACATAATAGGCTGCCATGCGAGCGGCAAGGAATCCTGTAAATCCAGGATATCTATCTCCACCGGGGAATCTGTCACCAAGATCCTTATACTGATCAGCTGTTTCATTTGGTAGAAGTGGAATAGCCATATTACGTCGATCGGCAGGTCGAAGCGTGTGACTTCCAGCTGAAACATAAACCTGCAATGGATTATCAGTCAGTTCATAGGCAGTTTTTTCATCACATAATATTGCACATGCAGCTCCAACACTCATCAGACAACAATCCAGAGCTCGGAGAGGATCGGCAACAACTGGTGAATTTAGGACATCTTCCACGGTAATTTTCATAGGACCCTGGGCATGAGGGTTCATCCTGGCATACCCACGATTCTTTACGGCTATTTCAGCCATTGTATTCCTGAATGATTTTTCTGATTTCCCGAATACCTGCCAATATTTCTGAGCCATTACTGCATAATAACCTGTATAAATATGACCGAGAGGTGTTTCCCAGTCTTTGTCAGCAGCACAAGAGATATAATTATTTCCCTCATCAGTTGGAACTTCATCCATCCTTTCCCAACCCATGGCGAGAACGCAGTCAGAATACCCGGATGCAACTGCCTTAAATGCTTCCCACATAGTTGATCCCCCGGTGGCACCACCAGTCTTAATTCCAACATTTCCTAGTGGATCAAGACCGAGACGGTCATGAATAAGTGCTTCACCAAGTAACTGATCGCCGAAATGATCAGCAAAGTGACCATAATAACATGAATGGATATATTTTTTTAGCTCTCTTGGGGATTTACCGATAAATTGAGCAGCTTCGGTAAAAGCGTCAATTACAAGCTCTTCGGTTCGTTTTTCAGGAATTGCTCTTCCAAATTTGGACATTCCGCCTGTAACCATGTAAACTGGTTTACTCATCTGCGGGATTCTGAGTTGTCTCTCACTGAATGTAATCATAAGATTCCCTTTGCTTGTGTATCATTTTAGAAAACCAATATCATTATCAGAGTGTCAATTCGTCATCATTTTAGACAATCAAAATATGTTGTTTTGGGGTGATGTCGGATTTCAAATAATTTATAAATTGGTTTTAAATAATGATACTCATTTGGTAATTATTTAAATTTTCCGATATGGATTACTTATAATAAGATAATCACATATTTTATAGGGCAAATTTACAGAAATCCCAATGTTATTTTGAATAGATATGTTTCTATTTTGTATCAATTTTGGATATGAAAATTAAAATTTGTTGTGATTTGGTCAATAATTATTTTTGTTTCAATAGTGGAATCATTAAAAAAACTAATACCATATTTTGATATATCATTTTATTTTTAGTAGGAATCCAATTATACCAGGAGGGTAAATATGCGATATGTAGAATTTAGAGAATTGATTCAGAATGAGCTTCAAAATAATCCAAAAGGATCAACATGGGCGGAGCTCAAAAAATCTCTCAAATTATCTTATAATAATCCATGCCCTACTTGGGTCAAGAATATGGAACGGGAAATCGGTTTAGTGAGGTTGAAAGGAAATGGACGGGCCCTTGTTTGGAATCTCAATCAAAATCCCATAAACTCTAATAGGGTAAAATTATAAAACCATTTTCTGACTTAAATTGTTTTTGAATCTGGATTAATCCTATTCCAATAAATAGTATCCCAGATGTATAATGGAATTAAATCACTACGAACTTAACCCGATTTAAGATTCCTTCCACTCTCCAATCTGCTCATATTTCGCCATTCGCTGATGGATCAGATCATCCTTATCGAGTCCTGAAAGATATTTAAATTCTTCCAGTAATACTTTTTTTAACACATCAGCGGAAGCCTCTGGATTAAAATGAGCCCCATTATCAGGTTCTGATATTATCTTATCGGCAATCCCCATCTCAAAAAGATCATTTGATGTTACTTTCATTGCATCGGCAGCTTCGTTTGCTCTTGATGCATCTCTGAATAATATTGAGGCACATCCTTCAGGGGATATCACTGAATACCAGGTATTTTCAAGGCAAAACAATCTGTCACCTACTCCAATACCTAGCGCACCACCGGAGGCACCTTCACCAATAACCACACAAATAACTGGAACTTTAAGAAGCGACATCTCAAAGAGATTTTTGGCGATTGCTTCAGCCTGTCCTCTTTCCTCTGCACCTAATCCAGGATAGGCACCCTGGGTGTCGATAAGAGTGAGCACCGGTATATCAAATTTTTCGGCAAGTTTCATCATTCTAAGTGCTTTTCTATAACCTTCAGGTCGAGGCATGCCAAAATTTCGTTTTAAATTTTCCTTTGTCCCTTTCCCTTTTTGCTGACCAATGACTATAAATGATTGTCCATCCATGATCATCATTCCAGAAATTATTGCTGCATCATCGGCAAAATATCTGTCTCCATGTAGCTCAAAAAATGATTCTGACATCATATTAATATAATCCATTGTATGTGGTCGATCGGGATGTCTTGCCAGTTTCACTCGATCCCAACGTGATAGTTTTGAATATATGTCTTTTGTTTTTGCTTCAAGCTTCTTCTGTAACTGCTTGATATTAGAAGAAACATCAACGCCGGTTTGAATACCAGTTTTTTTCAATGCTTCTATTTTTTCATAAATATTCTGAAGCGGCGCTTCAAAATCAAGTATATAGTTTGGCATTATATCCTCAAGATAGATTTTAAAAGAATTTCAAGATCAAAAACCAGATTATGATTCTGGATATAGTATTGCTCGAATTCAGAAATCGAATTCATACCTGTATCCTTTTTAAGCTGATGCAAACCGGTGATTCCTGGTTTTATCATACTTTTTGGATCCGGCTCTGTGTAATTAATCACCCTGCTTCCCACAAAGGAAATCTCTCCAGCAATAATTTTATACAAATAAGGTAAGTTTCTTATGAAACCACTGTTGGAATCCAACTCAGTTAATTTTATTGGAGATTGATTCGTGTTCCAGACTTTTATCACCTTGAATTTCCCTGAAATAAAATAGAATACCTGAATTGGCATTGTGGCCAATATTAGAATCGAGGCAAGACTGAAATCGAATATACGTTTTGTAAATAAATGAATATGATCAAAAAGTGGGAAATCAATATCAACCAGGGGAACGCCGCCAATATCTTCAATAACCCCCTTACCGATTAGATAATGTTGTCCGTCCGGTACAAATTTAAATACTACATTGCTTGATGATAGATTTTGTATTTGCTCTATAATTGCCGAAACTGGATAGGATTCTTCCAGAATAATTAATTCATTTATTTGAGAGTTTTTAACAATATCACTCAATTCATGGAGACGTCCCAGATACGGCAGTTTATCATCGGCATTCCCACAAAATGATTCATCAATATATCCATGTATCTGATAATATAAGGATGGATTTCTATTCAACAGATTAGATATATTTTTTGCGGAATCAAAATTACCAAGAATAATAGCTTTACGGGTAAATAGGGGTGGAAATTCAAATGATTTTATCCTTCTCTGCCGATATCGGATATGAACAATTATTCTCCACAAACTGATAAAAAATGCTGAGCAGAAAAAGGTAATTATGAGCAACGCCCTTGAATACGCAAAAATGGATAAGAAATATGTAATGCTGGTGACAAGTACAAAAGTTATTGTGGATGTTACAAGTGCACGGCCATACGACAAATTATTCTTTTTGTATAATTGAAGCCAGATTGCCGTCGCGAACCAAATTGCCAAATAAGTAAACAATAACTGCCAGTGATCAACAATATAAGACAGGGTAATTGGTATTCCATGATGATAAGGATACCATAAAACCATCCCAAAGATATACGAAAGTATAATAAGCCCGGCATCATAAGCAGAAGATATTATTGATGAACGAAAATGTTTTATATATGTGGTAAGTTTTCGAAGTTGGATTGCTGCCTTGAGAAATATTCTCAATATAAACCAGAATTTGAATTCATGAGAATATTTTTCGAAAAATTGATATGCTGAGTGATGAAATTGTGTCAAAGTATTATAAGGGGCATGTTTCATGCTTTCACCCTTATAATGAATAATTTGGGTATCAGGAATATATTTTACTTTATAACCCTTCGATTTGACACGATAGCAAAAATCCGTATCTTCAAAGTAGAGAAAGAACCTCTCATCAAATTCCCCTACGTCATCGAAGACCTCCTTTTTAAACATCATACAAGATCCACTAACAGCATCTGTTTCCTGTATTGTAGAATCATCCTGGTCAGTTTGATTATATTTTGCAAACATTTTGACATTGGGGAACAACTTCTGGAGACCCAGCATCCTTGGTATTGCTACAGAAGGTCGAGGAAAGCGTCTTCTGGAGGCCAGCTGAAAAGATCCATCAGGATTCAAAACCTTACAACCGACAACGCCGGTGTCAGGATTGGATAAAAGATATTCTGATAAGATCTCTAAAGTATCTGATTTTATGATCGAATCTGGATTCAGTAAACAAATGAGATTACCCGTTGACATGGCAACACCCTGATTGACAGCATGTGAAAATCCACTGTTCTCAATATTTACCTTCAATTTAACTTCAGGGAATTCCTTGGAAATCATGTTTACAGAATTGTCAAAAGAATCATTATCTATAACAATAATTTCCGTCTGGTCAATAATCGTGCTGTCATAAATAGCGCTTAGACATTGACGAAGATAATCGCTGACATTGTAGCTGACTATGATGATGCTTAAAGTCAAATGAGTCCTAGAATTCTTTTAAGTTTTAATTTTGGAACCATCCATATAGCTTCATAGATTATTTTTTTTGACATCTTTGATTTACCGACTGTTCTATCTACAAAAACAATGGGGATTTCTTTAATCTTAAATTTCTTAATCCATGATAGATAATTCATCTCAATCTGGAAGGCATAACCCTCTGATTTAATTTTGTCCAACTCAATGGCCTCTAAAACCTTACTATTGAAACATTTAAAACCACCTGTAGAATCCTTTACCGGAAGACCAGTAATAATCCTCGAATAGATATTGGCAAAATAGCTGAGCATCAATCGCCGTAACGGCCAATTTGCCACATTAACCCCTTTTATGTATCTACTGCCAATTATTACATCGAATGTTTTTGATTCCTCCAGCATAACCGGAATTTCAACAGGATTATGTGATAAATCAGCGTCAATTTGGATAACCCGATCATACCCATTTTTAAGCGCCCATTTAAATCCTTCACAATACGCTGTTCCCAATCCCATTTTGCCAGCACGAACAATTAAATGCAGTTGAGGATCCGTTTTCATTAGCTCTCGAACCAATTTGTGGGTTCCGTCAGGTGAGTTGTCATCCACAATCAAAATATCACTTTCCGGAGTTGTATTGTGCACCTGTGAAATCAATTCAGCGACATTTTCTATTTCATTATATGTTGGGGATACGACGACTACTTTCAAATTAATTCATTCCTAGTTTTATTTGATCAAGACAGTATTGAATAGGATATACTTTTACATCCAATTCTGACTGGATTTTATCGGTACATAGACCGCTGTGTTTAGGTCTGGCTGCTAATTGTTTCAGATCATCTGTTATTATCGGATTGATTAGAGATTCGTCAAAATCAAAAGTACGAGCAATCATCAGGGCAAATTCATATCTGTTGATATTATCATCACTGCCATAGTGATAAATCCCTTCAGTATTTAAAACAATGCATTTCAGAATCACTTGAGAGAATGGAATCACCCATGTAGGATTACTGGTTTGGTCTGTCACGACATTTATATTTTTTTCTTGGTTGAGAGATGTATAAACCCATGCGAAAAAACTGGCCTGATCATGTGTAGTTGATTGGTACAACACATTTGGACGTAAAATGAGAAATTTTCTTCTAGATCCTCTTAATGCATTCTCTCCAGCCAATTTTGTCCTTCCATAATAAGAAATCGGATATGTTTTGTCATCTTCCTTATATGGTCCATTTTTACCATCAAAAACATAATCACTGGAAATATGAATAATCCGTGTCGATTGTTCTGATGCTTTGATAATATTTTCAAGTCCGTGAACATTTACAGACCAGGCAAGATCTCTATGAACTTCTGATTGATCTACATTTGTGTAAGCTGCGGTATTAATTATAATATCAGGGTTATATTTTTTAACAATATTATTCACATTCTCAAAATTTGTGATATCCATTTCTATAGATGCGATTGAGCTTCGCTCAATATTTGCTATGTTAAGATCTGATCCTAGTATATTAAAATGATCCTTTAATAGGTTGGAAAGTGATCTGCCAAGCTGACCATTTGCACCAGTGATAAGTATCTTTTTTTGCACTATAATTTGCTTCCGGCTGTTTTAAAATTCGCCAATTTGTGAACTAGCGAGTCATCTGATATTGATAGAATTTCGGCTGACAAAATAGCTGCATTTATTATCCCTGCCTTTCCAACTGCCATCGTAGCAACCGGTACTCCTTTTGGCATTTGAACTGTAGAGAGAAGGGCATCCATACCGTCCATCATGCCGCCTTTTAGAGGTACACCAACTACTGGAAGAGTACAATTTGCTTTTATGGCTCCTGCCAGATGGGCTGCCATGCCTGCCGCCCCAATAATAACTTTGTAACCATTGTCTCTGGCGTTTTTTGAAAATTCCTCAACTTCAGCAGGGTTTCGATGAGCCGACATGACAAATAAATCCCATATTATATTAAAATACTCAAAATATGGTTTTGCCGCCATTATTGTATCTCTATCGGTTTCACTGCCAATCAATACCGCAACTTTATTCATTTAATCCTCATAAGTATTATTTAATATCGAATATCATCAAAGCCTATTGGCTCAATTATCCTTCAAATACCCAATATCTGCATCAAGTATTATTGCCTCTAATTGTTTGATCAAGGCCATTTTCTCATGACCTGGATAATTGATAAAGCCACTTATTAATAGATAACCGGACTCTGGTTTTTTAAAAAACATTGTGAAAAATGGTCCACCGCTATCATTTTCAGGATGAAAATAATTCCCTCTTAATAATGGGATTGATTTTGACTCATATTTTACTATTTCACTACTTCGAAAATCTCCAGTAATCTCAATGCTCCCGAATGTTGATTCCAGTAAGATTTCTAGAAGTACCCATGTTTCATCAGGAGATGAAATATCATCGAAATCAGCCTCATGAAATGATATCCATCTATAGGGATAACCACGGCCAATCCATAAAAACGGCGGTTCTGATACCTCCTGGAGAATTTGAAAATCTTTCTGGATGATTATATCAACATCAAATACATCAGAGACATGCTGACTTAATGAAGAATTCTCTCCCTTGCTCCGTGCATATGCAATTATGGTCTTTTGAGCATTACTGTTTAACTCATCAAAAAACCAATTATGATAATTCTGAAGCTGTTGTTTCAGCTGGAATGCATCAAATGACTGTATCCCTAAAAATACCTGGTTCAAACTGTACATATTCTCAATGGCAATAACTGAATCTACACTGCTTATTGCATCATGAATTCTTTCAAATAACCTGTCACCAGTTTCATCTACTGGGTTAACAAGGGAGATGACCATCAAATTATGACGGTTTGAATATTCGCTAAACTCATGGGGTTCATGCCAGGAAACTGAATATAACTTCTCCGGCTGGGGCAAATTTAATTCTAAACTAAAAAAGTCATCTATCAATGGCTGAACCAATTGTTTATCTTCAATTGAACAGAATACTTCAATGGCATTATATTCACCGATTGCCGACCTTTTTGAACTGCAGGCCAAAACCAGTATTAACAGAATAATTAAACTTTTCTGCATATTATCTCCAATGATGATGCATATGTATTTCCATGAGCAAAAATATTTACTAAGGATTGAATTGTTTGTACCGCAGATTTTATGTAACCCAAAAGGGATGTCGAATTCTGACTTAATAAAATATTATAGGGAGTGTCCTGCAATAGTGGTTTTATCTCAAGAATCTCAAACCCATTATCTTCCAGCAATTTTCTTAGTGCGTCACTGCAAAAATGATATAAATGTCGGGGGGCATCATATGGTGCCCATGTTTCAGGGTAGAACCGTCTCTCATAGGCATTATAATTCGGCACTGCAATTATGCACAATCCATTATCATTTAAACTGGAATGCAAAAATCCAAAAAGTGATTTAACATCATGTATATGTTCTAGAGAATGCCACAAGGTGATTAAATCATAATATTCAGTTGATGGTATATTTTCAATTTTGTGATAAATATTTATATTAGTGTCGCCCTGTAAGTCAATAGAATCTTCATCTGTTTCCATTAATGAGACATCCCAGCCACAAGATTTCATATAAAGGCAGAAATCACCTCTTCCACCACCAATATCAAGCAGTTTCCCGCTGTGGATATATTTGCTGATATCCTGTCTTTTCTTTCTCAATGCTAAATTTCTCACGGCAGAATAGACTTTATTAAACAAGTTGTCCCTTGCATCTGAATGTGGATCATAATCCGGACTTTTATAATAATCTCTTATTTCGTTTTCATCGGGACGAGGATTCAGATAAACAAAATTGCATTCGCACTGAACCAGGTCAAATATGTTGTCTGAATCTGGATTTAACCTGTCGGATAAATTTTTGATTAATCGATAATTATCACTACCGCAAACGATGCATGGGACAAATTCCATTTAGTCTGAGATTGCTTTCTCTTTGGTGGATTCTAATACCATTCGATTTTTAACAAGAAAAAATATACCTGAGATTATCAAAATTATTGATATCCATTGTGCACCGGATAAGTAAAAATATTTAGGATTGAGCCTGATTATTTCTACAAAGAATCTGGCAATTCCAACCAATACCATATACATATACATGATTTCACCCTGGAATAGTTTTTTAAACCTTCTGTTAGATAGAATAAAAAATATTATTAAATAGGCTATCATCTCATATAATTGAGTCGGATGCACCGGAATATGTACTGGTGGTGCTCCGTTAGGAAAGGCGATACCCCATGGAAGATCTGTAGCCTTGCCATAATCGTCTCCGACAAGAAAGCAGCCTATACGGCCAATTGAATGGCCGAGAACAAGGTATGGAACCATCCAGTCAGCAACAGATTTCCAATTAAGTTTTTGTTTTCTGATGAAAAGAGTCACAGCAAATACACCACCGATAAACCCGCCATAAAACACCATGCCGGCTCCAAAATTTTGAATTCCATCTGCTATTCGAGATAAATTAAATGTGAAGATTCCCATGAAAATATCTACTATGCCAAGGAGATTATCCAACCCTCCACGGTCGCCAGGAATATTTTCGATAATATAATATATTTTTGCTCCCAGAATACCACCAATGGCTGCTCTAAATGTCAATTCGTCAGCAATGGAGCTATCCATCCCCATTTTTACTACATCTCTTTTAAGGAGTAGATTGCCAGTAATAAAAGCGATAACCATCATTGCTCCAAATGAGGAAATCACAAAGTCTCCAAATCGTAATAGTTCAGGATACATTGATCTCCTCACCACAGGATGTACAGAATTTAATATCTTTCAAAATACCTGATCCACAGTTTTTGCAGAATTGACCCTCTTTTGTCTTTTTGGATGCCTTCGGTAAACTTATATCCTCTTTCTTTCCAAATTTCCAAATGACAAATATCAACACCACCCCAAATACACCAAATAACAAAAAAGTATATTTTTTCACATTTTCGTTTTGATAAACCTCATTATCATTTTTCCGAGTCGAAGGGGATTCTGAGACTGCTGTATTATCCTGCTGTTCAAAATTTTCCTTTAGAATGTCTACAGTTGTCCGGTGTGAAGGATTGTCATATGATAATTCGATGATGAAGTTGTCGTTTGGCTCAAGAGAATCCAGATGCTGTCTCAAAAAATGTATATCATATTCATTTTGAAATTCTTCTGGGTCGGTAAGATTAGTTGTGAAATTCTCCCCGATAAGATGCTTTTGAATTAGGACATGATAATGATCTAATAATTTATTCGTACTAAACTCATATTTCAATTCTCTATGGGCGGATTCATTAAATGGATTAAAATAGAATTGAGAATAAAAATGTGACTCAGTCAGGTGTATCGGCATGATTGTTTTATCATTTACCACAATAATATCCTGTTGAATCATAGTTTCCTGTCCGTTTTCATCAAGCCCTTTCTTCAAGGCCATTCTTGATCCGGGAGGCAGGGTGATCTCAATATCATATGGAAGATCTGATTCTAAAATGTCAATTTGAATAGTGACTAACACACCGGGATGATCATATTCCGGCCACAGTCCTATAACAATTTCTTCAAATGGTGCTTTTTGTGAAAAAATAGTATTTACGAGAAATACAAAGAAAATTACTTTTTGAAACATAAGATTAATTCCTGAATTTTAGCATTAAATTTACAAACTTGAAATAAGAATATCATAGTATACATGAGAGTAAACTGCAACTCCCAATCCCCTGGTAAGATATAGAATCGCAAGAAAACAACCAGCGGAAAATCTATACAAAAAAGATTGCCATGAAAAAACATCTCCATAAACACCAATGTAATGAAATATTGAAAAAAATATACTTGAGAGCACAATTGAAAACATTAGAGAGAATACTTTTCCAGACCCAAACAATTTATGGCTGATAAATAATAATATCGAGATCAATAAAAATCTAAATACGATTTCTTCATAAATTCCGGCCCCTAGAGAGAGATAGAATTGTTCAAATGTTGAAAAAGAAGTTGGAACTGATAAAAGCTGACTAGCAAAGATAAATATTAAAAATAAACAGAATGCCCAAAACATTCCCTCCAAAATCATAATTGACAGAACCGGTAGTTTTATTGAGTCAGAGAATTCTCGTTTATGATATAGAATTATCGATATAATTACGAGATTGAGAGATATAATATAAAATGTCTCAGCATATTTACCGAAAAATTGAAAAAACAACCTGATGAGTACATCCGCACCGTTTCGAAGTTTATATGCTGTGTTCCAATTTATAAAATACCCCATAACGGAATAAATAACTGCTATTGGGGATATTATAATCAAGCTGTAATAATGGGATCGGCTTAAACGAAAATACTCAGTCATTATTAGTTTCTGTGATATGATAAAACTATTAAAAACAGAACAGTTGTAATTATTAGTCCTCACCAATTTTTAGAACTGCAAGGAAGGCTTCTTGAGGCAATTCTACATTGCCAACCTGTTTCATACGTTTTTTACCCTTCTTTTGTTTTTCAAGAAGTTTTCTTTTTCGTGAAATATCACCGCCATAACATTTTGCCGTAACATTTTTTCGAAATGCACGAACCGTTTCTCTCGCCAATATTTTCCCACCCACTGCTGCCTGGACGGGTATCTCAAATTGTTGTCTATGGATAACTTCTTTCAATTTCCTGCAAAGAGATGCACCCTGTTTATAGGCATTACTCTGATGGACGATGAGGCTAAGGGCATCAACTGGCTCAGTGGCAATTCTGATATCGAGTTTTTGCAGATCACCAGGTCTATCCTCGATAAATTCATAATCAAAGGAAGCATATCCTCGTGTGATAGATTTCAATTTCTCAAAAAATTCATAAATAACTTCACCAAGTGGAATTTGAAATAATAGCTGTACTTTTTTTGGTGTGAGATAACTTGTGGATTTGTATACGCCTCTTTTTTCTATACATAATTTCATTACCACACCGATGTATTCTGGGGGCGTTATTACTTCGGCATTAATATACGGTTCGAGAATTTTATCGATTTCCATAGGGTCAGGCATATCGGCAGGATTATCAACTGTTACCTTAATACCATTGCGCAATATTACTCTATAGCGAACATTTGGAGACGTGGTGATCAAATTCATATTGAATTCCCGTTCAAGTCTTTCCTGAACAATTTCCATATGTAATGGACCCAGAAAACCACATCGGAACCCAAAACCAAGGGCAATCGATGTATTTGGTTCAAATGATAATGCTGAGTCGTTAAGCACCAATTTTTGTAGGCTTAACCTTAAATTTTCATAGTCGTTGGTATCAACTGGATATAAACCAGCAAACACCATTGGTTTGATTGGACGATAACCAGGGAGAGCATGACTTGCTTTGCTTTCTTTTACTGTAAGTGTATCCCCCACTTTTATCTGTCTAACATCTTTTACATTTGTAATTATATATCCCACATCACCGGCATTTAATTGTTCTACTGGAGACTTCGTCATTTTCAAGATACCCACCTCAGCAATTTCATGACCAAGGCTGGAATTTGCAAAATATCGAGCCGTCATTCCCTTTTTTAGTGATCCATCAAACACTCTCACATAAGGTACCACACCACGGAACTGATCAAATGTAGAGTCAAATATCAACGCTCTGGTTTCTTTAATTGTAGATAATTTTGGACAAGGAATTGCTTTAATAATCGCATCAAAAACAGATTGAATATTTATATTATTCTTGGCGCTAATCAGAAGCACTTCATCTTTACTGCATCCTAATAATTCACAAATCTGAGAAACAGAGCTTTCTAAGTCGGCGGCAGGCATGTCAATTTTATTAATAACCGGGATGATCTCAAGATCAGCATCCAGAGCAAGATAAGCATTACTAACAGTCTGTGCTTCGACACCCTGAGCGGCATCCACCAATAATAAAGCACCTTCACAGGCTGCCAGGCTTCTTGAGACTTCGTAGGTAAAATCTACATGTCCGGGAGTATCAATTAAATTCAGGATATAATCGACATTATCAGTATGCCGATACTCCATTTGTATTGGATGCGATTTTATTGTGATGCCCCGCTCCCTTTCAAGATCCATGTCATCAAGCACCTGGCTTTTCATATCTTCGGACGTAATTGTGTTAGTAGCTTCCAACATTCTATCTGCTAAAGTAGATTTCCCATGATCTATATGGGCAATGATACAAAAATTTCTTATATTTTCTATTTTCAAAGTTATTCTTCTAATTTATTTATTTTATTCGTAAAATCGTTTTATTTTAGTACTCTATCAATTACCTGAGAAGTTTGCTTTTCTTTTCTCGATAAAAGCCAACATGCCCTCACGGCAATCTGATGATTCAAATGCTCGTTTAAAATATTCTGCTTCCAATGTCAATCCATCTTCAAGTGAACAATCCAGACCCCTGTTGATTGACTGAATAGTGTAATTCACCGAAAGTGGTCCATTTCTATTTATTTTCTTTATTACATTCAGACAATATGATATTAACTCATCTTGAGACACAACTTCATTGACCAGGCCGATAGTTTTAGCTTCTAAAGCATTGATCATTTTGCCAGTTATTAAAAGTTCCATTGCTCTGCCTTTTCCAATGAGTCTTGGCAATCTTTGAGTACCACCAAAGCCTGCGATGAGACCTAATGAGACTTCAGGTTGTCCAAACATTGCCTCTTCAGAAGCATATCTAATATGGCATGCCATGGCCAACTCACATCCTCCGCCTAAAGCGAAACCATTAACTGCAGCTATAACCGGTTTATTTAAGTTTTCAATTATTTTAGTTAGATTTTGCCCTTTATTAGAGTGAGATTCTGCTTCCTCAGCAGTCAGACTTGATAACTCTTTTATATCAGCCCCAGCAATAAATGACTTATTGCCTTCACCCGTGATTATCACACCAGATATATTTGCATCATTATTCAATTCAATGAATAATTCTGTTAATTCATCTAAAACTTTGGTATTTAAAGCATTAAGATGTTTTTCTCTGTTTATTGAAATAATACAGACATCACCAATCATTTTTGAATTTATTACATTCATATTTATTTTCTCCAAAAACTCCTGCTAAATAATACCATAATAGTAAATATTTCCAATCTACCCAACAGCATTACGAAACTTGCAAGCCATTTGGCTAAAACAGGGAAATGTCCCCAGTTATCCATCGGCCCGATATTACCAAGACCAGGACCCATATTCCCAATAGCCGAAGCGCTGGCAGTAGTCGCAGTTATAACATCGATACCCAAGGATGAAAACAAAATCGCTGTGAAAATGAAAATGACTATGTAGAATAGATAAAATCCTAAAGTATTATTTATGACATTATCAGGAATTATTCTTTTTCCAATAGTCAAAGGGAAAACGCCTTTTGGATGGATTAAGCGTCTTACTTCAACTGTGAGATATTTAAATACCAGCATTGTTCGAATAATTTTTAATGCTCCAGTGGTAGATCCTGCCGATCCACCTATAAAAAACAAAAAGAAAATAATGGTTCTTGAAAAGGAAGGCCACATTTCAAAATCTTCGGTTGCATATCCTGTTGATGATAAAAGTGACATTATTGTAAAAGCTGAGTGTCTTACTGTATCAAGATTAAAACCATATAATTTAATTGATATATTTACAGCAATAATAATAGTGAGAGTCAGGGCAGTACCAAGATAAAACTGAAATTCACTATCCTTCAAATATCCGAATTTCCGACGTGATAAAAATATAAAATGAAGAGAAAAGTTAGTAGCAGCAATAAACATAAAAAGAATTATGGTCCACTCTATCAAAGGAGACTGAAAAAAACCAATGCTTGCTGATTTAGTTGAAAAACCACCTGTGGCCATTGTACCAAATGAATGGCACAAAGAATCGAACCAGGTCATCCCTTCTAGTTTTAAGATTAATGTTTCGATAATCACAAAACCAACATATATACCCCACAGATACTTTGCTGTTTGCTTTACGCGTGGGGTTAATTTATCGGCTAGGGGGCCAGCAACCTCAGCTCGGAATAACTGAACACCGCCAAACCCCAGCAAAGGTAGAATGGCAATACTGAATACAATAATTCCCATGCCGCCAATGAAATGGGTAAAGCTTCTCCAAAACAGTATCCCATGAGGAATATTTTCAATTATATTTGTTGATGGATGTCCAAGTATACTTGCCCCGGTGGTGGTCAAACCTGACATGGCTTCAAAAAATGCGTCAGTATATGTTGGAATAGCTCCAGAAATATAGGCAGGTAGCGCACTAAAAATTGCCATTACTAACCAGGCACTGGATACTACAGCATATCCATCTTTTATAGTTAATTCAATTTTACGGGATTTGGTGAAGATAAATAAAATTAAGCCGACGGTTATAGTAATGATTGTGGATTTAATTATGGGGATCAGGTCTGGTTCACCGTAGTAGACGCTCCATGCTGCGCTGAACAACATTGAAATCCCCAGGAAAACCAGAATTGCCCCGAGAATATTAAAAATACTTTTAAAATGCATATTTTAGGAAAACAGGTCTTCTGTTTTTTTTACTAAAGCGGGTTTTGTAAATATAAGTAATCTGTCGTTAGCTTTGATGGATGAGTGACGATTGGGAATTTCAATAGTGTGATCTTGTTTGATGATGGCACCGAGAGCGATATCTTCTGGTATTTTTTCAATGCTGTATTTTCTTCGCACATATTTGCAATTGCTTCCAACGGTCAATTCAATTGATTCAATATCGATATCTTCAAACCTGGATACAAAAATACTGCTACCGCTTCGTATAAACTTAATTACCTCATTCACTGCAGAAATATTTTTGCTAACAATTGCATCGATCCCAAGTCTTCGCACAGCGTGCAAATGGCTCGTTGTTACAATGTGCGTTATAACTTGTTTTACACCAAGATGTTTACAAAGTAGTCCACACATAATATTCGTCTGTTCATTTTCAGTTACTGATATGGCAACATCCATTTGGTCAACATTTTCTGTTTCCAAAAATTCCAGATCTGTAGCACTGCCAACCAGGATAAGAGTTTCTGATAATTTTGTACTTATGGGTTTGGCTTTTTCCCCATTTATATCTACTAATCTCACATTATAATCTGTTTGGAGGGATTTTGCCAACAGCCTGCCAATTTTCCCGGCACCAAAAATGATTATATTTTCGACATTGATGGCAGGTTTACCAACCATCTGTTGAATTTTTGATATATCTCTTTTCTTTCCGGAAAAAAATACGATATCATCTTTCTTATACTTTGTGTATTTATGTGGGATAAAGCTATGGTCTGATCGAATTATAGTGACAAGTTTATGTGGAATAAATGGATTTGACAGCTCAATATTGTGAGCAGTCCTTCCAATGAGAGGGGATGAAGGTTCCAGTTTTATTCCAACCATAACAATTTTGCTATCGTGAAATTCCTGGATTTCAACAGATGACGGCTGACGAATCAGCATCTCAATTTCTTTTTGGGCCGCCATTTCAGGATAGGTAACCATATCGATGCCAAATTGCTCTGGGGTAATGACGGCATTTTTATGTCTGTACTCGGTATTCCGCAATCGGCAAACAACTCTTTTTGCACCCATTTTCTTGCCAATTCGGGATGCAACAAGATTTACCTCGTCTATTCGAGTCAGGCATAATAATATATCAATCTCATCCATCTCAATTTGGGCGAGAATTCTCTGAGATGCACCGTCACCTTCAAAGACCTTTGCATCGATACTATTACTAATACGTCGACACTTTTCAGGATTGATATCTACAACTGTGATATCATAGTTTTCTTTAGATAGGGTTTGTGCCAGATTGTACCCTACTTCTCCTGCTCCAATGATAGCTATTTTTAAATCCATTTAACTCGATTGAATATGTAGGGGAAAAATAACTCTTCCACAATTATAAAAAAAACAAATATGAAATATAGTTTGCAAAAAAAAACGCCCCCTAAAAGGAGGCGCTTTAAATGCAATAAAGTAATTACTATTTTAATAATGTCATCGTAATAGAGTCAGTATACTGTGGAGCATTCATTTTCAGAATATATCTTCCACTTGCAACAGAAGCACCATCATTATTTAACCCTTTCCATGTAATCATATACTCTCCAGCATCTCTATAACCACTTACCAGTGTTTTTACCTCAGCACCATTTATATTATAAATCACAGCTGAAACGAAACCAGGCTCAGCAAGTGAGAATGGGATCTGCGTTGTAGGATTGAAGGGATTTGGATAGTTCTTTGATAATGAAGTTATAGTAGGGATATTATTTCCACCAAAATTGACTTCGAATCCTGAAACCGAAGTTAGAATTTCCTGACCATGAGTTCCAGCAAGGATCACATCAGAAAACTCAACATAACTGGCTCCGGAGAAATTATTTACCGATTTAAATTCCATTTCAATCATATTTGCCACGCCATTGGCACTAACGATTGCGACGCCATCTAAACTAAAGAGTAAACCTCTTATAACACCATTATCTTTTTCTTTATAGTTAAAAGAATATTGAGTCATCAAATTTGTACATTCAACAAACTCCAGTTCATCCGTATCGTATAATATATCAAACTGGAGGCCATAAATATCATCTTCAGCAGTGATAACAATATCAAAAGACGAGATGTCATTGCCTTTGTTTAGTGTTGATTTAACCATGCCGATACTGGCGGTACTTGAGAAAACTAGTCCGATGGTTGTGATTATTGCTATAATACTCTTAGTATGTTTCATTTAAAATTCCTTACAATTAATGCAAAAACTTATAATTTATATATCTATCAATCCAAGTATCATTTGGGCTTTATTGTAACAGAACATTACTTATATCCCTCGTTTACTCTGGTAACATCACAGCCGAGTCCGATAAATTTTTCTTCTATTTTTTCATACCCCCTGTCAATATGATAGACTCTTGAAATTTCACTTTTCCCTTCTGCCGCAAGAGCTCCAATTAGCAATGAAGCGCTGGCCCTGATATCTGTTGACATTACAGGGGCACCTTTTAAGGCAGAAACACCAGTAACTTGAGCCCTGTTTGATGTCAGAGATATTTGTGCTCCAAACCGGGTTAACTCGGCGATATGAGTAAATCTATCATGATATATTTCATCAACAATAGCGCAATTACCTTTTGCAATTGTCATCATTGCCATCCATTGGGCTTGTAGATCTGTGGGGAAACCTGGATATGGAGCAGTTGTAATATCGATAGGTTTCAACTTCTTGCTGCCAGTGATATGAATAGAATCGTTTGTATAATTTATGGTGGCACCAGTTGCCCTCAGCTTTGCAATTACTTCCGCCAGATGGCCTGGATTAACATTTTCCAAAGTAATATTCCCACCAATCATACCTGCTGCAATCAAAAAGGTGCCAGCTTCAATTCGATCAGGAATAATCGTGAATTCACAGCCAGGTACAAAATCCTTTTTACCATTTACGGTTATAACTCTGGTACCTTTGCCATGTATGTCGGCCCCTAAAAGCTGTAAAAAATCAATTAATGAATCTATTTCAGGTTCACGTGCTGCATTTGAAATTACAGTTTTTCCTTTTGCTTTTACAGAGGCAGTTATGGCATTTTTTGTGGCGCCGACACTGGGAAATTCAAATTTAATATCTGTACCTACAAGTTTTCCCGATGCGATAATATTTCCTCGATTCAGGTCCACTTTCGCTCCCAATTTACGCAAAGCATCTAAATGAAAGTTAACCGGTCTTGGACCCCAGGCACAACCTCCAGGAAGTGATACTTCAGCATAATCAAATCTGCTAATAAGCGCTCCAAGAATATCAAATGATGCCCGCATGGTTTTGACCAATTCATAAGGTGCTACTGGATTGTCACAGGACCTTGTATCTATTTCCATAATATTTTTTGAATGGGATACTTTAGCACCAATAATTTCAAGCAACCTGGCCATCGTTCTTGTATCACGAAGATTTGGAACATTTCTCAAAATATACTCACCCGGTGAAATAACGGTGGCAGCCATGATTGGTAAAACCGCATTTTTAGCTCCGCTTATTTCTACTGAACCTGATAATGGAATTCCTCCATTTACGAATAATTTATCCATTGGACCCCCGAAGTAATTCTTTTGCTTGTGATATACCGGATTTTGTAATATCCGATCCGCTTATTAATCCGGCAATTTCATTTATTCTTGATGTTTTATCAAGATTCATGAATTTTGTCATTGTACGATTATTTTCTTCAATTTTGTATATTCTAAAATGATCATTTCCTTTTGCAGCGATCTGCGGAAGATGAGTAATACAAATGATTTGATGTGAATTACTTAAACTTTCAAGTATTCCACCAATTTTTTCAGCGGTGCTGCCAGAAATTCCGTTATCAACTTCGTCAAATACCAGCGATGGAGACGAGTTTTTATCAAGAAGTACGATTTTCACTGCAAGCATAAAACGAGAGGTTTCACCTCCGGAGACTACCTTAATAAAAGGATTTAGATCTTCGCCAATATTTGTAGATATAAAAAATTCGCACTCGTCTAAACCTGTTGAGATAAATTTTCCGTCTGGTAATTTACTTAGTTTGACAATAAATTTTGTGTTTTCCATATCCATACCAAGGAGCAAATTACATACCGAGTCCTGAAATTCTACTGCTGCCTTTTCTCTTAACCTGGATACCTGTAACGCTAATTTATTATATCTTTGACGGATCTGAGAAATTTTTCTTTCCTGCAAATTGATATCTTCATCAAAAGATTCTTTTTTGTTCAATTTCTGATTCAAAAAAATTAAATACTCAGTTGCACTTTCAAGACTTCCTCCATATTTCCTAGATATTGTCTCAAGATAACCAAGTTTTTCTCCTACTTCATTGATTTGGTCATCATCTACAACAATGGAATTTTTATATTTTTCCAAGTCACCGGAAATATCGTCAATTTCAATAAATAAATCACTCAGCCTTTCAATTACCGATTTTATCGATAAGTCATGATTTAAAATTTTCTGAAGTTCTTTTTCAACGATGAATAATCCATCTTTTACAGAGTGATCAGTCTCATCTAAAGTAGATGAAATCTCTTCAAGGGACTCGCGAATGGCAGATGCATTAGTCAATTTTTTATAGAGATGATGATACTTCTGATCATCATCTTTCTTAAAAGAATGTTGCGATAATTCATTCGCCTGAAATTGATATAGCTCAATCTTTTCATTCAACTCAGATTTATCAGATAAAAGTTGTCCAAGTTTTGATATTTCTGATTTAAGGTTGGTATATGACTCTTTTAGTTCAACCAGGAGATGATCATATTGCCCAAATAAATCTAAGTAATCAAGATGATACTCACGGTTTAACAGATTTTGGTGCTCATGCTGAGAGTGAATATCGAGAAAATTGATGCTAATCAATTTCAACTGTTTTAGTTTTATCGGTTCATCATCCAAATAAATTTTTGATTGTCCTGTTTTAGACATAATTCTCCTTAATGTGTGAGAATTATTTCCATCAATAAAAACACCTTCTATTACGGTCCCATCTGACTGTGTACGGATCATTTCTTTGGGAAAACGAGCCCCGGTTAGATATTTTAATGCATTCACAATAAGACTTTTACCAGCACCGGTTTCTCCAGTAATAATATTTAGACCAGATTTGAAATTGATGGTCATTTCATCAATTACTGCCAGATTTTTAATATAAAGGGATTTAACCTTCACCTAATTCGAAACCGTATTATAGCGCCGAGAATTCCTCCGAAGATATCTGCTGCACCATCGGCGATGTCTGGGAATCTACCAGGAATAAATCTTTGAATATTCTCATCTATAAATGGGATAATTATAAGAAACATGACGATTACTAATAGTCCTTTTAAATTCCTTTTGTCGGATTCAAGTGCATTGATAAACAAAAAGCCCAGAATGGCATATTCCACAAAATGTACAATTTTATCATTCTGGGCAAGAAATCTTGATTGCGGGAAAGAATTACCCGGTATGCAGGTTAGTAAGAAAATTAATAAAATGTATAACACCAATATTAGAGAAGGGAGAGATTTAATTTTCATTGAGAATACTTTCCATTGTACTTGAGATAAGATATGATATATCGGATGCAGTCATCCCAACGGAACCGATTTGCTTATTATAATATTGAGATGTTTCGGCATGGATAAAAGTTGAAAGTATTGATGATTCCAGGGCAGAATAATTTTGAGCAAAAAAACCTGCAGTCATACCTGAGTGGACATCACCTGTACCTGCCGTTGCCAAAAGAGAAAGTCCATTTGAAACCATATAGATTTGACCCGTCCCTGAAGTAATAAAGGTTGGCGAGCCTTTTAGAATGATTATTTTATTTCCAACTTTATCTTTTACTTTTTGAAGAGATCTGACAGGATCATCGCACACCTCGTTGATATCCAATCCAAACAAACGACTGAATTCTCCATAATGAGGTGTGAGGATTGATTCATCAGGTAAGTCATCCAAATTAATGATGCCGTTGATCAGTGGATTAAAACCTGATGCATCCAAAATCAGCCGGCCATTGTAGGACTGAATCAACTCACCCGTTGCTTCGGTTGTTGCGATGTTATTGCCCAGCCCAGGACCAATCAATAGAATACCATCAACATACATATTTTCAAGGATAGTTGGTAAATGACTGGAAGATACAATCCCATCATCAATATTTGCCAGAGGAAATGATATAATTTCAGGCATATTTGTTTTGATTTCAGAATTGATACGATCAGGCGTAAATAATTTGATAATACCACATCCTGATCGCAAGGCACCCTGAGAAGTCAAAATAGCCGCGCCGGACATTCCATTTGACCCAGCAACAATAGAGACTTTGCCCTTGGCATATTTATAAATATTATGTTTGACTTCTTTCAATATTCTGATAATATCACATTGTTGAATTTTCTGTATTACGATGTCTGACTGTTTAATGGATTTGAATCCAATATCTACAACTGCTACATCTCCAGACATATCCCGACCAGAGTTTAAATAATGTGCATATTTCTCATAGCCCATCGTTATAGTGAATTTAGATTTGATTGATAAACCGCCTACAAGTCCGGTATCAGTAAATAGTCCACTTGGGATATCCACTGAAATAATGTTTTTTGACAGATTCATTTTGGTAATCAATTTTTTGTATCGACCCATCACGGATCTTTTCAACCCGATACCAAATACTGAATCGATTAACCAATCGTGGCCAGGGAGCGGAACGTCTTCTTCAAAAATATTAATTGTTTCTATAGGGATATTGTAGTCAACCAACAACTCCCTATCTAACTCTGCTTTGTCCATTAACATCAATGTGGATTTAATACCATATTCAATCAAATAATGATGAGCGACAATTCCATCACCACCGTTATTTCCTTTACCGGCTATAATCAAAATCTCTTTTTTGAAGGGGCTGGGAATATTTTCCATAAACCAGATAGCCACTTCATTTCCAGCACTTTTCATCAAGTTAAATGCCGATTTGGTTCCAGAACTTATGGTAGATTCATCAAGATATTGGGCTTCAAGTTTTGATAATACAGGAATCATTTCAGTTCCAAAATTGCCACAGCAGTGGCATATTCATCAGTATGTGAAATCGAAACATTTAGGTAAGCAATATTATTATCCTCCATAAGTAAATTAACTTTGGGGGCAGAATCCTTTACGGGTTCAATTTCAATATTTGCTAATGGCATGTTAAGTTTGGGATTATAGGATAAAATAGCTTTTTTTATGGCTTCTTTGGCAGCAAATCTACCGGAATAATGTATTTCAGGGTGAATTTTCGACTCACAATATTCAACCTCTACAGAAGTAAATATATGAGACAAGGCGCGATTTTTATATTTAGTAATTAGGTCATGAATTCGGGAAACTTTTACAATATCATTCCCAACATATATCATAACTGATTTTCTTTTTTGACTATATCCAGCAGTTCAACAATGTCAGTCAAGTCGTAATCCGCTCCAGAATGGACAGTGCCGAATGTGTCACCATATTTTGCAAAAGCGGTCTTCATCCCAACTTCCTGTGCTCCAATTACATCTCTTTCTGGCCAATCACCAACCATGAGTGATTCTTGAGGTTTAACACAGAGAAGTTTAGAGATCAGCTCAAATGGTTTTGAGGATGGTTTATGAACTTTAGTGTCATCAAATGTAACAACTGCATCAAATATATGGTGCATCTTTAAATAACATATACGCATCCAGGCTTCCCTGCTGGGAGCATCTGATACAACTCCAAGTTTTAACCCCATTTTTGAGAGTAAGATGAGCGTTCGATTCACATTTGGATATAATATTAAAGACGCCTCTCTGGCTTTGCGATAGGCAACAATCCCAGCAGCCAAATATTTATAATTAACTTTACCCAATTTCTTGTTGATAAAATCGTCAAATATCTCCTGATATTCATACCCTTTCTTTTCATATATCTCGAACATTTCTGTATATGAAACATCAGGATTAATCTCCATACCGGCTTCAATCATACCATGGATGGCGGCATTTATGGCAATATCTTTCATTTTAATAAAATCTAAAAGAGTATTGTCAATATCAAAAATAATTGCTTTAAACATAATTAAAACTTAAAAAAAAGGGCGATATTACTCGCCCTAAATTTTTCGATTATAAAGTTATTCACAGTCAGTTTTATCTATAAACTTAATCTCATGCTGAGATGCTTTTCTCCAATCTTTATCTGAACTGGCTTTATTAAATGCATCCAGTGCAGCGGCTCTGTTCCCCAGGCATTTCTCAGCTAGCCCTAATTCAAAATATGCCGGGGCATAATTACTTTTATATTCTATAGCCGTTTTTGCATGGTCCCTGGCTTCGGTATAATCTTTTTTCAAATTATAGGAAGATGAGATCCTATACTGAATTGAGTAAGATTTCTTAGAGTATTTAATTGCTAGTTCATAATTCTCAACTGCGGCATCAAGATTTTCAATATCCTGGTAAACTGTGCCTAACAGTTCATATGCTTTTCCATATTTTGGGGACACAATAACAGCCTTTGACAATGATTCTATAGCTTTATCAGTATCTCCATTATTATAGTATATTTTGGCGAGAGAATAGTAAGCCCGGTCATAATTTTCATTGGCCTCAATTGCACTTTTATATGAGTTTATTGCATTCTGAGGATCACTCATTTTTTGATAAGTATCACCCAATAATTTCAGTGCTTGGTAGGCATTAGGGTCATAAATAATAATCTCATTCACAGTTTCGATTACTTTATCATAATCTGTGAGTTTGTAATAGGAATATGCAAGTTTAAATCTTGCCTCAACAAAATCAGGTTTTACCTGGATTGATTCAGTGAATTTTATTATCGCTTCATCCCAATCTTTCCTACCAAAGCTCTCTTTGCCCTCATTATACAATTTAATTGCAATATTATTTAATGCTAGTGAATATCTTTCTTCGAAAGGATTGTTTTCTATAGCTATTTTGATACTTTCGATGGCCAGGTCAAATTCCGATTGATGATAGTATTCCATACCCTTAAGATAATATGGGAGAGCAAAACTTGGCATTTTTTTATTTATAGTATTATAGCTTTCGATGGCTTCCTCATAAAATCCGCTTTCAGAGGATCTTCTTGCATCGGTAATCAAGCCCTTTGTATCCATTAATGATTCAGATTTATTTCGGTATTCTTCATTCTTTTTATCTAATTCAATTGCCTTAAATATGTGGCTATAAGATTCATCTAATTTGTCTAGATTAAAAAATACTTCTGATGCAAATGCATGCAATTCTGCATTAGTACTGTCAGCCTGAATAGCTAGGTTAATAAATTCGGTTGCATCAAGATATTGACCGGAATTGTATGATTTTTTTGCAGAATCAAAATCATCGGCATATAGTGCAATCGAAATCAAAAACGAGAATATGATACTTTTTTTCAAAATTAGCTCCTGTTTTATTTGTGCTGAAGGCGGGACTCGAACCCGCACGAGAGTGATCCCACTGCCCCCTCAAGACAGCGTGTCTACCAGTTCCACCACTTCAGCAAAATAGTTATTCTGAATCCTCACCAGTAGTTGTGGATTCTTCCAAAGGTATGATATCGATATTTGGCGGATTAGCCACTGCATCGCTATCGGCCTTCTGACTAATGATACTTTCATTGGTAACATTATTAGTACCAGGTACACCAATCCAATTAATAATTAATGCAAGAAGCATAAAGCTTACTGCAAGTCCTGCCGTAATTTTAGTAAGTATTTTATCTGCACCTTGACCACCAAACGCAGCAGTGACAGCTGCACCACCCATTGCGGTTCCCATTCCACCTGATTTACTTGATTGAAGCAGGATAATGCCAATAAGCATTAGTGCAATTAAAACAAATATGAATACAAGAAATCCATATAACATAAACGATTATCTCCTTTTAAAAACTTTGATAAATTTTATAATATTCTTCCACATTTAATGCGGCACCACCAATTAAGAATCCATCAACTCCATTAATACTATTTAGTTCACCAGCATTATCTGATTTAACTGATCCACCATAGAGAATTGATGTAGATTCACTCTCATATCCCTGTTTTGAAAGCAATTCTCGGATAACAGAATGTGCATCATCAACTTGTGTAGTTGTAGCAGTCAATCCGGTACCAATAGCCCAAACAGGTTCATAGGCTATAACGATATTTTGAAAATCATTTTCTGAAATGTCTTTTAACCCAAGTGTTAATTGGGCAGCCAATACCTGACCTGTATTTCCTGATTCTCTATCCTCTATTTTCTCTCCAACACAAAAGATTGGTTTCAGATTTGACTGCAATGCCTGCTTGATTTTCTGGTTAATCATTTCATCGGATTCACCAAAAACATGTCTTCTTTCTGAATGTCCAAGAATGACCCATTTTGCACCAGATGAAACTAACATATCAGCTGATATTTCGCCGGTAAAGGCGCCATTATTTTCAAAATGCATATTCTGTCCGCCCAACTCTATTGTATTTCTGTGTATTTCAGAAATCATCGCCGTAAGTGAAACAGCTGGTGGGCAGATTACAATTTGCACTTTATGATTATCCAATGCTTTCTTTTGAAATTCCAGAATATACTCTACGCTATCATGTGGAGTTTTATTCATTTTCCAATTGGCAGCACAATATTTTTTTCTATCCATGATCATCCAAAGCTTTAAATGCCGGCAAATAATTTCCGCTCAATAATTCAAGAGACGCTCCGCCCCCTGTTGAAATATGCGTAAATCCATTGTTAAAGTTCAATGCAGAAATAGCAGCTGAAGTATCACCACCACCAATAATTGAGGTTGTTCCCGCTTCAGTAAACTTTAGGATTGATTTTGCAATAAACTGAGTACCGACGGCATAGTTACTTATTTCATAAACACCCAATGGTCCATTCCACAAAATAGTATTGGCATCTGCCAATATTTGTTCAAATTCAATACATGATTCTGGCCCTATATCCAACCCTATCTCATCATTTTTAAGTCCATCCACATCTGAAATTCTCCAGCTCGAAGTTTCAGATATTTCGATCGATGCCAAGACATCTTTTGGAAGATGGATAGAAATATTTTTCGACTTCGCCTTATTTAACAATTCACTAGCGATAGCGAGCCTATCAGAATCAATTAGAGAACCACCTGTATTGAACCCTTGCGCTTTCAAGAATGTAAAGGCCATTGCTCCACCAATAATTATATCGCTGGCATATTCCATCATATTCTCTATTAACTCAATTTTACCAGATATTTTTGATCCTCCTAGCACAACCACAAAAGGTTTTACTGGATTTTCAATGGCATCCGACAAGTAATTTCTTTCCCCATCCAATAAAAAACCACTGGATGACACAGGTATAAAATCTAGAATACCAACATTTGAAGCATGTGCCCTATGAGCAGTCCCGAACGCATCATTGACATATATATCACCATGCCTTGCCAGCTGTTGAGAGAATCCAGCGTCATTGTCCGTTTCTCCTTGATGGAATCTGAGATTTTCTAACAAATGAACTTCGCCTGACTTCAACCCTTCAGAAGTGGAAATTGAATCTTCACTCACGCAATCATCTGAAAATATTATTGGTAGACCCAAGAGTTTTTCCAATTCATCAGCAACAGGATAGAGCGAATATTCTTCATCTAAAGCCCCATTTGGTCTTCCCAAATGAGACATGATTACAATAGATGTATTATTTTCCAAACAATATCTAATTGTCGGCAGAGCAGATTTAATTCTAAAATTATCTGTAACGTTACCATTCATCAATGGCACGTTGAAATCCACCCGGATTAATATTCGTTTATTTAATATGTCGATATCTGTGATTTTATTCATTAAAACAGGTTCAAATAAAGATATATAATTTCGAGCAATTCATGATCTGGAAACAAGCTTTTTGATTTAATTATATATAACTATTTGTATATAAGGTTTTCAGCCGTTTTTTCTTAACTTTGGTGTTGCCAATGTTATTACACCTACTTTTTCTGCCCCACCTTCTTTTAGGATTCTACAGCATTCATTTGAGGTTGCACCTGTAGTCAGGACATCATCAATGACGGCTATCGTATGTTTCTCAGGTTTGTTATGGAGCTTGAAAACATTTGAGATGTTTTCCTTCCGCTCTGATATATTCATAGATGTCTGCGAATCTGTCCATGAATTTCTTTTTAATATTTTGGAATCAGACGGAATTTTATAATAATTGGAAAATGATTCACTGATAATTTGGGCTTGATTAAAACCGCGTTCCCGTTTCCGAGTGGAATGCAACGGCACTGGAATAAGCAAATCTATATTGAGTGGAATGAGATCGTTTTGGATTATTTCAGCCGCATACTTCGAGATAATTCTCAGTAACTTCTGATATCCGTTATATTTGGATTTATGTACGCAGTCATTGAGTAAATCATCGTACCAAAATGCTGAGATAGCAAAATCGATATGTTCGCTACTTGTGACAATATTGCGCCAATCGCCCATTTCTGTATGAGGTACATTGGAAATACATTCATAACAGATGTAGATTTCCTTTTGCTTCAAATTAGTATCACAGTATCGGCAAATCTGAGGAAAGATAACATTCTCAATGTCCTTAAGAGAGTTTTGCATCATTGTGCCAATGGAAAACGTCATTTTATGTATTAGGTTAAAGAAATTTGAGAACTTTTGTCAGTCGAGGAAAACTTAACAGATACAATTGATGATACACCATCTTCTTCCTGCGTGACACCATACAAATAATCTGATTTATCCATTGTGAGTTTGTTGTGGGTGACAATAATGAATTGTGTGTTTTTTGAAAACTCTTTTAATACTTTTGTAAATTTGCCAATATTTGTATCATCGAGGGGAGCATCTACCTCATCAAGTATGCAAAATGGGCTCGGTTTTACTAAATAGATAGCAAATAGCAGAGCAATAGCAGTGAGTGATTTTTCACCAGCTGATAGCATCCTGATTGTTTGAGTCCTTTTCCCCGGTGGTTTTGCTGTAATGACAATATCCGATTCAAGGGGATCCTCATCACCAATCAAGCGAATATCTGCAGTCCCACCCTCAAAAAACATAGCGTAAGTTTTATTGAAGTTAACTCTGATCTCTTCAAATACTTTTAAAAATTTCGTTTTGACTTCTTCATCAATTTTACTGATGGTTTCTTTCAAGGTGATTTCAGATTCAACAAGATCGTCATGCTGAACAGTAAGAAATTCTAATCTTCCTGTTTCCTGATCAAATTCTTCAGATACAGCCATATTTACAGGACCAATTCTTTGGATTGATCTGTCAATGGTATCTATAGAATCCCGAAGTTCCGATTCATTTAACTCCTCGAGGATCAATACCTCTACAGGTATATCACTATCATGTTTATCTCGGATTCTTTGCTCAATTAATTGTTTCTCTTTTTGGATTTCAGCGAGTTTTATCTCATATTCCTGAATTTCGAAAATATTTCTTTCCTTCACTTTCTGCTGATCACGAATTCCTTCTTGAAGGCCTTCCATTTCCTCATAGAATTTGTTGTAATCTGATTCAATCACAATTTTATTATCTAATTGTTCGTTTTTTAGAATATTTGTTTCGTTTTTATTTTTATCAGCATTTTCCAGATCTGATGTCAATTTAGTAATAGAAAACTTGCATTCTTTAACTTCTTTATTAATCCGCTGCGACTGATTATCTAAATCAGTCTGCTGCTGCGTCGATGACTTTATTCTATATTCGTATCCTTCGCATTCTTTTTTGATTTCTATAAGTTTTACCCAGGCATCTTGAACAGTTTGCTGAACATTATTTTGGTTTATCCTTAATGAATTCAATGCTGACTCTTTTTGATTCAGTTCCTTTTGGATATCTACATTTTGAATCTTTAATGAATCTGTTGTTTTGGTCAAACTGGAATGATTAGAAATCAATTCTTCATTTTTGTTGATTGTAGCTAATATCTCTTCATCAATCTTCTTAATAGATTTAACATTATGATTTATATCATATGAGATATTATTCCTCTGAGATTCAAGAGACTGAAGAGATTTAATTTGTACATCCAGAGATGCTAAACTCTGATCAATATATTTTATTAATTTGTTTGCATTGCTCTCGGTTTTTTTAATTTGTTGAGCAATATGGCTATTGGATTTTTCTAAACTAATAATATTTCTCTCTATTTCAGAAATTTGATTCTGTCTTCCAAGAGTTGATCCCTTCTTCTGAGATATTATTTTAATTGTGTTATTTGATCCAAAATATTCACCGGCAAGTGTGACAAAATTGGTATGACTGCCAAAAGTTTTTCTACTTGATACGATTTGAGCTTCTGATTCAATTATTATCAGGTCCTTCAAGAGGAAAGACATTAATGGTTTATATTTGCCATCACATCCTATTTTAGTGATTGCAGATTGAATATTATTATTTGATTTAGTCTGTTCCAGATAGGGTATCCTATCCAGGGGTATGATGTTTATTGATAGGTTTCCTTGCTCTCTAATAAAGTTTACAATATTAATAGCATTTTTATATGTATCAATTATAACATATTCTGATGTGCTTCCCAACCCGATTTCAATTACTTTCCTATATTTTTCATCTACTGAAATAATATCAGAAACAGTTCCGATTACGCCATCAAATTTATTTTTATTTGAAAGCACATATTTTGCTCCATCTGATATACCTTCATTTTTCAATATTAACTCTTTGAAAAATTGGAGGCGATTATTTTCATTTTTTAGATCAACATCGCACTGCAGTAATTTTTCTTTTTTCGAAAATAATTCATCTTCATAAAGTGATCTTTTCTCTTCACGGGATTCCAATTCAAGTGATAGTGTTGAGTTTATTTTCTCCTGTTTCTTTATTTTGCCTGATATTTCTTCAAGTTCAAATTGCAGCTTACCGAGTAAATCGATAGATTCTTCCTTCAAAATATGTTGCTGATTCATGTGATCCGAGTTTATTGATAAATTGCTTTTCACTTGATTTAATTCAGCCTGGGAGTTATAAAGAGACCGGGTGTTTTTATCTAATTGAAACTTAATTTTATTTTGTGTCTGATCATGTGATTTTAAATTATCATTTATAATCTGCAACTCAGAAGTTAAATTGTCATAATTGTTTTTATATTCATCCATTTGCGGTTGCAAATTCTTCATGGTATTTTGAATATCATGGATCTGGGAGATTAAAGAATTCTTTCTGTCCTCATTTAATATTTTTTCATCTGTTATTTGAAGAATTCGAGACTCAGTTGATTTCTTTTGTTCGGTCCAAACAAGTATTTTATCATTAAGCGATCTCAATTCATGATCTGTTTCTGATATTTGCCTATTCATATTCTCAAGAATTAATTTCTGATCTTCAAATCGTTTCTTATTTTGAGAGATAAGTGATTCATCAAGGGTAAGCTGGCCAGAAAGAGTCAAATGTCTATTTCTAACATCATTTAATTTTTGATTTATTGGTAGCTCTGCTTCGTTCAAAATCTGTGTTTGAATTTGTGCAAGCAGAATTTCAGAGGATTTCAGTTTTAGCGCTAATTTTTTATGACGCTCAAATCTTTTTAACTGTAATCCCAGGCTGCGAACCTTATCATTTACTTCAGTCAGTATGTCTTTAACTCTGGCTAAATCGTTTAGGGTCGTTTCAAGTTGACGGAAAGTTGATCTTCGCTGCTTCTTGTAATACTTTACCCCGGCTGCTTCTTCAAACATGCTTCGTCGATCAGCAGGGTTGTAAGATAATATAGTATCAACCATTTTTAATTCCATCACCGAATATGCATGTGCCCCCATACCTGTATCAATAAATAGTTCGGTAATGTCTTTAAGTCTGCATGGTGCTTTATTTAATAAATATTCGCTTTCACCACTTCTATAAACTCTTCGTGTCACCTCTACTTCATCATATTCAATTGGGAGCACACCACGATTATTATGAATGGTTAATGATACTTCACAAAATCCCAATGGTTTATGATTCTTAGTTCCATTAAATATTATATCTTCCATTCTGGTGGATCTTAATACAGACTGTTTCTGTTCGCCTAATATCCAACGAATTGCATCTACAATATTTGTTTTACCACATCCATTAGGTCCAATGACCGTAGTAATACCCTCACCAAATTTCAAATTAGTTTTATTTAAGAAGGATTTGAAGCCGTGTATATATAATTTCGATATGTACATTTTAATTTATTAAATTTATCTTACCAGTATTGTTAACAATATCAGCTTAACTTTTTTTTGATAAAGTGAATATTTCTACTATCCCGGTGGCCAGCCTAATCTCCGACCACCTAATAAATGAAGATGAATATGGTAAACGGATTGACCTCCGTTAATTCCAGTATTAATTACCCAGCGGTAACCTGCTTCATCAATACCTTCAGTTTTTGCAATATTATTCGCCATTAGTCCCATTTCACCAAGAATATTAATATTGTCCCCGGTTAATTCCAGTGTACTTTCAATATGATTTTTTGGTATTATTAGAATATGCGTAGGAGCTTTAGAATCAATATCCTTGAATGCCAATACATTCTCATTCTCTGCAACAATATCTGCAGGAATTATTTTCTCAATTATTTTACAAAATAGACAGTCATTCATTGTCACCTCTTGCTAATCCCAATAATATGTGAAATCCAAAAGTACATTACCTTCGATATCAACAGTTGAAGGTACAGAATAGTAGCGAACTGAAATTTGATATTTCTGTCGATTAAAATTAAATTCTGCGCCAGCCCCGATCGACAAAAATTGACTAAATGAATATTTATGTTTAAAGGTATCACCAATTCTACCAGTTCCGGTTATGATCCCTAATTCCGCACAAACCATTGGTCTAAAGCTACCATCCATTGAATCGTGAAATAATGTTCTGCTATAATCAAGAGATATAGGAATATACGTGGATTGTTTTGTAGAAATTTCGACAATTTCTCCTCCCTGATTATACGCAAAGGACGATTTGGAATCTTCAAGATGGAAGCCAATTCTTGCAGTCAGTTTATTAGCGCCATTATAATACATTAGTGGAGCATAGACAATTTCAGTCCCTTTAGTTGATCTCCTGAATGATATGCCATGATTATCTATAATTTGCGATACAGCTATACCTATTAATAATATCAAAATGAATATTTTTTTCATATAATTAGATTTTCCTTATTTACAATGGCCTTGACCTTGGCATACCCTATATAATTCTCATCATATTTTTTCCACATTATCTAAAAACTTTCTTTGTTTGTTTAGATTAAGATCCACACTAAATTCAGGGATATCAGTTAGACCCTTTCCTCTCGGTTCTTTCTTCTATTGAATATGTAAATATGTATATGGCTTAAATAATTTAAAATTCTTAATTCAACCGTTATCACTTAGTACAATTTTTCCATATTGACATCTGTCTTCAATCCTCGTATGGGCATCCCTAATGTTTTCAAATGGGAATATTTTATCTATAAAAGGGAAAAATACTTTTTGATCTATAAGCTTCATCACAGTATTAAACGTGTTAATATCACTCATGGTAGATCCCAATATGCTTTGCTGTTTCATAAACAAATGCCTGAGGTCAATATTTACTTTGTGACCTGTTGTTGCACCACATGTGACAATTCTACCACCTCTTGCTAATAGTCTTAAACTGGAGGACCAAGTTGAAGCACCAACATGCTCAAAAACTACATTGATTCCTTTTCCGTCAGTTATATTTTTTACCTTTTTCACCCAATTCGAATCATTATGGTTAACACTGAAATCTGCTCCCATCTTTTCGGCATGAGGAAATTTATCATTTGAGCCAACAGTAGTTATTACCTTTGAATTTAGATATTTGGCGATTTGAATGGCAGCAGATCCTACGCCTGATGTGGCTCCATAAATCAAAACATACTCACCTGCTGTCAATTTTGCTCTACGAACTAACATTTGGTATGCTGTAATAAACACAAGCTGCATCGAGGCTGCAGCTTCAAAAGACAGATGTTTTGGTTTAGGATGTATATTTTTTGGATACAGAATTATCTCATTTGCCTGTGTACCGTTCTCTGTTTCACCTAGTATTCCGTATGTTTGACAAAAATTTTCTTTCCCACTTTGACATGCTGGACAGCTACCGCAAAACGTATTTGGCTGAATAACAACTTCATCACCTGTTTTCAAGTTTGTCACATCCCGACCAATTTCGGTAATAATTCCGGCTCCGTCTGATCCCATGATCAATGGCATCGGCAATGAAATCCCATCGAATCCCTTTCGTATCCAGATGTCAAGATGGTTTAATGCCGCTGCTTTTATTCTTACTCTTACTTTATCGTCCGGACATTCTTGAGATTTAATTTCTTCCCACATGAGTACATCAATACTACCATGCTCATGAATCCGAACTGCTTTCAATCCATGTCCTCATACTCAGCATCTTGAATGTCCATAGAATTAGTCCGTTTTTTATTTGAGGATTCCTTTGCATTTTCATTTTTCATGCCTGAATTTTTGACTGTTACTTTTGAAAGATATTTAAAAATAACCCATCCGAAAAGAAATATTAGTATAACCTTAAACAATTTATCTTCTTTTGATTGGGTTATAGAATTTTGTACCCAACACAGGTTTTCTTATAAATTCAAGAATTTCGTTCAAATCTTCATTACGATTAACAAAATCTAAATCATTTGTGTTTATAATGAGCAAGGGGCTTTTATTATAGCGGAAAAAATATTCATTATAGATTTGATTCAAGGCATCGATATAATTCCAGTCAATTGACATTTCATAATCTCTCCCGCGGTATTTAATATTTTCCATTAATCTGTCAGTATCGGACTGTAAAAATATGACTAGATCTGGATAGATAATATTTTTTTCGAGTAAATTTGCAACAGAATTATATAACGACATTTCTTTATCATCCAGGTTTAATGATGCAAATAATCTATCTTTTGCGAACATATAATCTGAAATAATTCTTTGTGAAAATAATTCTGTTTGCTGCAAATCCAGCTGTTGTCTATATCTAGATAATAAAAAAAACAATTGAGTCTGAAATGCAAATCTTTCAGGATCATTATAAAATTCGCTTAAAAATGGATTCTCTTCAAACTCTTCTAGTATAACCCTTGCATCCAGTTTTTCTGCAAGAATATTAGCGAGGCTTGATTTTCCGACCCCTATTGTACCTTCTATTGCGATATGATATGTGGTTCTCAAAATGCAACCGATTCTTTATATATATTAATTGTCGAAGTATCACAGCACGCTGCCAGTAATGATTCTATGGTAATATCACCCCCTGGAAGTATAAACTGTGGCGATATCTCGGACCAGGGGATAAGAACAAATTTTCTTTCGGCAATTCTCGGGTGTGGTATCTGCAATTCATTTGTACTAATTGTTGAGTGTTGGAATGATAAAATATCGATATCAAGTTTCCTTGGACCATTTCTTTCAATATTAAAATCACGACCAGCATTGTATTCAATATTTTTGATAATTTTTAGTAGTTCCTGTCCAGAGTATTCGGTTTCAATGTGTATAACCATATTTAGGAAATCATTCTGGTCTTGTAGATATTTTGGTTCTGAAATATAAACTGATGAGATATTGATTACCTGTATACCCTTTGCATTAGATAACTGATCAATACCGAATAGCAAGTGACTCAATCGATCATCAAGATTTGATCCAAGGCCGAGAAATACTTGATCATTCATTATTTTTAATCCTGGTAATTTCAACTTCAATTTCACTAAAATGTCCTTCGATTGGAGCATGAGGTTTCCGTATTCTAATTGTAACTTCTTCAACTATATCCAATCTCTCCAGCAATGTATCAGACAGAACCATTGCTGCTGTCTCGATAAGATTGTAACTTTTCTTTTGGAAAATTTCTTTTACTAAATTATAAACAATGATATAATCTACAGTTTTTGAAATATCATCAAACTTGAGATCCACGTCATTTTTAATTTTCAGTTGGACATCTAATTCATATTTTTGACCCAGTTTCTTTTCTTCAGAAAGACAACCATGGTAGCCAAATAATATAATATTTTTAAGATTAATTAGCATTGATATAAGGCGGAATATTTTTTTCGAAGGCGAATTTGTTAATTGCTATATTTAATGCTCGATTCATAATAATCTCATGAGATAACTTAAATAATATTTTGATGATCATTATCATTTGCTAACTATTAATTCCAAATGTAAGATATTCAAAATTTTCATTTTTTCTTTTAACAAATAATTTGAGTAAATATTACGCTGACATTCCAATTTATTGCTACGGCAAGAATTATTTATCCAGAAAATTCAATTCCGAAAGATTATTACATAATGATCGACTAATTTAAATTTGATAAATATTCTTCAATTAAGGCAGGTAAAAATAGACAATTCCCCGTGCTAATTGAAAATGAATTACGCACAAGGAATTGAAGTTGGGCTGGAAATTAATTTTTATGGGGAAATAAAAAACGGGAATCCAATTATAAATGAATGATAGTTACCATCTTCATTTAATAAAGTCTCATAATCTACAATCTCAAATGTGATATTTCTTTTTACGTTGTCATCGATTCCTAGTTCTCGGACTTGAAAATATCTGGTAAATAGATTATCGTTTTCAGTGATATCTCCTGAGTGATCTGGAAGACCATCATCAAAAAGTGATTTTCTAAAAATATGATGGTTGCGGAATATTTTATGCATATAAACCCCTTCACCAGAATCCGGATATAAATCAGCTTCAGGATTTGAATTTACGATGGCTGCTGTTACGTTATATGACTGCCCTGGATAAAACACTGGAAATTCTCCAATTCTATAAAAAGTGTTCATCAATCCGTCATTAATTTGTAATGAAAAAACCGAATTAAAGCCATCTTCCTGATCATCATGAAATGCGATTTCGGTAAATCCAACCGTTGGGGTTTCCGATGACAGAATTAGTGGAGTTCGTCCTGTTATTCTCCATCCCAGATAAATATCGTTGCTACCGAATAACCTGACAATCCTTACTCTTCTCTGAGAATCCATTGTAAATGGTTTTTCAGTTGTATCTACTGATATAAACTGTACACTTGAATCGATAATAACCGTGTCAAGATTTATGATTCTCAAATATCCCGAAATGATTTTATCAATACTGGCATAGATGGTGTCTGAATCCGTCTCATGTGATTCGATTAATATTAAACTACTTATATTTTCGATAAATCTCCTCCATTTTATCCGATATTCATATACCTCTCTATTTAGGAATGAATGACGCCCATCATTGTGAAATGCAAGCAACTCTTCAAACGACTCATCCTCTGTCATTGGATTAATACTTAAATAATCATCATCCTCAATCAATCGCACCAAACTTGCATCCAGTTCATCTAAATTATATGTACTCGAAGGCTGAGTGTCACAATTGCTCAGTAATAAAGTGATAATCGCCAGAACAAATATAATTCTGATTTTCATAAGACGACCTCTAATTATTTGTTTCTGAGAAATCGTCTATCAGACTTTTGGGTTTTCTCTTTAAATTTATCTTTTATATGTTTTTTAAATCGCTCTTCGAAAATCATGTATTTTGCCATTTGATCAGGTGTCAAAATATCTTCCATACTTTCAATATGTCTATATTTAATTTCATCTTGCATTTTGTCTAATTCCTTGAGCTCATTTAATAATTCCAGAACTTCCTGATTTGTAGCATTTTTATCTTTTGTAATTACCTCTAGTTTTTGATTTATTAGTTCTTTTTCAGTTTTTATCTCAATCATTCTTTTTTCCAATTCTCTCATTCTCGGAAAAAATTTGTCTGACTGATTCTCATTCAAATCCATATATTCAATCATTTTCCATTTTTTTAAATTTTTTAAATCATCACCTTTTGATTGGTTTTGGAATGCAAATAAAGTGGAAATCGTCAAAAATATACTCACAATAATATAATTCATCACTTATCCTTTCATTTTTTGGTTTTTTAAAGTAATTTGAGTAATAAACTCATCTGATAATAATAAATTGAGATCATAAACATCCATCTCATCAACGAGGAACTCAAACATTTCATCCTGATCAACATCTGGTATTCTATCCCATTCATAATAATATGATATGGTATTATTTTCCGTCCATAGATTCTCCATAGTGCTCTGGTAAATTAAATTGGTTGTAACAAATGAAATTATAATTATAGATACAAATATAAAAGATGTGTATTGAACATTTTTTATTTTCTTTTTCCTTCGAATTTTTGCACGCACTGTTAAAAGAAATTTATTTTTATCATACTGCATTTATATAACCCTTTAAATTGATTTTTGCTTTATAAAATGAAACCTTCGCAGAATTTTCTGTTATGGTGAGGATTTCAGAGACCTGTTTAAATGACATATCTTGAAATATCCTTAAAATGACAATATCTCTCTGCACCTTGGGTAACTTTTTTACTTTTGCTACAAGGTTGATATCAGAATTTGATTTATTATTATTAGAATTATCACCAGTGTCTCTTTCATTTAGATCAGCGTTAAACCATGACAATAACTTCTTCTTCTTGAAATAATTATTTAGTTGATTTATAATAATCCTATACAGCCATGTTTTGAATTGAGCCTGGAATCTAAAATTTTGGAGATTAAAGAATACTTTTACAAAAATATCCTGGGCAAGATCTTCAGCATCTTGAGGATTATTAACAATTTTAATTATAAACTCAAACACCCATCTTTGGTGTTCGTTTACTAATTCATCAAATGCGTGATCATCACCAGCTAAATATCTATTGATCTTACTAAAATCATCATTCATTTCGGATCCATTGAGTATTTAATTCTCTAAAGGTTAACTTGTTTTTTTTTGTAAAAAAAAAGGAGGGAATATTCCCTCCTTCAATTTCATTATTTCGAGATTTTCTAATATAAAGTTACATTTTCAGCCTCTGCCCCACGATCGCCTTCAGAAATATCAAATTTAATCATATCACCTGTTCGAATTATCTGGCCTTTTCTTATTTTTGAAATATGTAGAAAATACTCATATCCTTCTTCATCCACTACAAAACCCCATCCATCTGAATCACTCCAAGTTTTAACTTGACCAATAACCATATTTTCCTTTTGATTATTTAGGTGAAAATCCAATTTCCCTATCAAATTCATTTGGAAAATCGAACCCTTTCCTATCGGGATAATGCATAATTGTCAGAATATTATCCCATGTAATGATGAAATTTGCTTCTAATTCCTCTTTTTGGATTTTATCTGGCGGATAAGGCACACCAGACTCATCTTCTCTAACATATAATATTAACCCAGGGTGCGATACCCATAAGCCATAGTGATCAAATCCCTGGACTCTGAAGTGTCCGAGGTTATCCTTTAGTCCTATTGAAGCATATCTTTCAACATCCCTTAAAGCGATGAAGACAATGTCTCCAATAATATCATCTAGTTTCATCATAATTTTATCATCCAATAAACCAATATTCCATAAAAATAATATGGTTAGTAAAATAAGAAGGAAATAACATCAACCTAAGATAAAGTTTGAGATAATATCTATTTTTTTTCAGGATTTGCCAGTGAAGTAAGTGTTTCCTGTATAGCACTGATATCATCTTTCAAAGTTCTAACATCGTTTTGTAAATCACGCATTTGTCGCTGATTGGTCCGCTTATAACTATCAAATGTATCAGTAAAATCAGATATATCATTTTTAACTCCTCTGATTTCCTGATCAATCTTTTCATTTGTTAGCTTTATATTATATTTCACTTCTTCAAAAACCCCATTAATAGAGTCCATCTTTGCAATATAATTGTCATAGTGTTTATTAAATCTATCCTGAATAGTTTGTAGATGTTTTCCATGACCAATATACCTGAGTTCAAGTTTTCTTTCAGCTTCATTCACAACATTTATACTATCAGAGTGCAATTCTACTCTGGCTGTGAGAGTTTTAACTTCAAGTACATCAGCTTCATGTATAACAAACCAGTAGTATGCACCACCTAGAATGATAAAAAATGTAATAATCCAAATTGCTCTTTGCATGTTCTTCCTTTTATTATTAATTATTGCTGTAGTTTATATTCCCATTCAGAAACTTCTAAATTCGAATTAGAATTATCAATCGGTTTTTCACGAAATTTAACTAATTCTGAGATTGTGTCCTGATTATTGTTTTTATGATGGATACATGTAACATGTCTTCCTACTTCATTTTGAAATCTAATAATGTTTTTTTCAAGTCTATTCAACAATTCATTAAACAATATTTCACCATATTTAGTATTGACATCGTTCAGGAATCTCTTAAGTTCTTGATCAAAATCTCTTGAATTGTAAGCATTATAAGTATTTCCGCTGAAACTCTGCATCCTAATATGTAATTATCTGGTTAAAATCAGAATAATAATTTTTATAATTATTACTGTTATAAACAATGATTAATTCTCAAAATATTGCATCATCTAATTAATTATGATAAATAAAAATAATCCAGCTACCAAATAGATAATTAATATTCAATTGATGAACTTCAGTCTAAATCTAAATTTCATTAAATTAACGAGTGAAAATAAAGGAGTTCCTAAAATTTGATGATCAGGCACAAAACCCCAAAATCTCGAATCTGATGAATTATCTCGATTGTCACCCATAAAGAAATAATAATCATGTTTAAAAGTATAAGTCTTTAGTTCACTAACTGGCACATTGTTTACCAATAAATGATCATAAACCAACTTGTAATCAAATTTATTGAACTTAATCTCCCAGGGATTGAATATTCCATCCTGATGGTGTTTATCACGCATTTCATTCATAAATTTTCGTTGCTCAATACTTTGTTTCTTCCGATTCTTTTCCTTAGAACCAGGATTGACAATATCCCAGAATTTATATTTTAGGAAGCCTACCATTCGAGATAATTCAAATGGATCAATTAATGTAAATGTCTGATCACCTAATTCTATTTTATTTCCATCCTGAATCAATAAAGTCAAAATGGATGTCCAATCTTCTATATGGTCAAAATCAATTTGCATACCCTTATATGGGACAATAAATTGCTCGATGTTGTCCTGATTACCAAAGAAATAGGGATAGATAGTTCCCTGTTTTCTGTCCGTAGGAAAAATGTAACCTTTGGAATATTTTCCTTCATCGGGAAAATTCATTTGTTTACCATCTATATATATCTGTCCCTGATCAATCTCAACTTTTTGTCCGGCAGTTCCGATACAGCGTTTTACATACTTTTGAAAAGGATCCCGAGGGAATTCAAAAATTACAACATCACCTGATTCTACTTCTTTAAACTTTGGTAATCTCACTGACGGAATATCAAATCCGAAGCGAGTCCAAATTAAACTAATTTTTTTTGGTGTTCTTAATCCATAAATAAATTTATTCCCAATCAGCATATCACCGGGAAGTATTGTGTCTTCCATTGATCCGGTAGGCACAACATAGATTTCAACTACCGTTGCTTTTACAAGTAAAGCAATAATAATTAAGGTGATTAATATTCTGAGCTCTACCCAAAACGCCTTTTTAATTCCTAATATTTTTTTTGTACTCAATGAAATCCAGTTTATTGTGTTAATAATTAATAGTATTTAATATGCAATTGCAGAAGCTCCACGTCGGCTGTCGCCGGAGGCATGAATAATTTTTGTATTTGGATCATACATTATACAATTAGCTTCTCCAATGCTGCTCCGTAATGCAAATTTATATCCACGCTCTTTGAGGGCATCAAGGGTTTCTGTCGCATATCCAAATTGTTCAACATATACAACATCAGGCAGCCATTGGTGATGATATCTTGGAGATTCTACAGCATCTTCAATATTCATTTTAAAATCTATGACGTTGGATATAACCTGCATTGCAGTTGTAATAATTGTCGACCCGCCTGGAGATCCAACTACCAAGAGTAAATCACCATTGGGATTTTCTACGATAGTCGGGGTCATAGAGCTTAGCATTCTCTTCCCGGAGGCAATTTCATTTGCTTTGGCACCAACGAGACCATAGGCATTTGGCGTACCGGGCTTTGAGGAAAAGTCATCCATTTCATTATTCAGAAGAAATCCGGCTCCATCCACAGTAATACCGCTTCCAAACCATCCGTTTATAGTTGTTGTTACACTGACAGCATTACCCCATTTATCTACAACTGAATAATGAGTCGTTTCCTCTGATTCGTAATAACTCGGTGGTTCCTCCGGTAAGATTTCTGAACTGGATGTGGCATAAATTGAATCAATAGACATCCAATGATTATCGGCATACTCCTGAGAAATCAGGTGGCTGATTGGCACAGGAATAAAATCCATATCACCAAGCATAGTTGATCTGTCAGCATAAACCCGTCTTTGACATTCAGTGAGATAGTGAATGTGATCAGCGCCATGGAATGGCAAGCTGCTTAAATCGATATTTTCAAGTTGATTTAATATACCGGCAAGGGCAATGCCACCTGAAGATGCTGGGGGCATTGAGTATACTATATGATCCCGATAGGAAAAAGTGATCGGATCACGCTGCACGGCGATGTAATTCTTTAGATCGTTTTTTGAAATCAAACCATCCGTTCGCTCCATACATTTTTGAATTAGATCAGCCGTTTTACCTGTATAAAACTCCTCCCAACCAGCACGCGAGATTCTTTCCAGGGTACTGGCAAGGTTCCTTTGAACAAGTATATCTCCTGTTTTAAACTCTTCGTCTCTCACAAATATTGTACGGGTTACAGAGTCCTTTGTTAGAAAATCATTGTATCTATTAAATGAATTCGCGTCGTTATAATTGAGGGAATACCCATCTCTTGCCAATTGAATTGAAGAGTCAATTAACTGTGACCATTTCAATGTACCGAATTCCTCGTGTGCCAACCCAAAACCAGCAACAGAACCGGGGACGCCAGATGCCCAAGAAGTACTCCAACTTTTGCCTTCGATAATGTCGCCATTTTCATCCAGGAACATATCTCGTGATGCTTTTTGAGGTGCGGTTTCTCTAAAATCAATAGTAGTTTTTGTGCCATCGGCTAATCGTATAACCATAAAACCACCGCCGCCAATATTACCAGCACCAGGGTGGACAACTGCGAGGGCAAAACCAACTGCTATTGCGGCATCGACGGCATTGCCACCATCCTTTAGAATATTTATCCCAACATCGCTTGCAAATTTATTTGAAGATGTGACGGCGCCATTCACCCCAGATGCATCTGGTACGCTTCCAAATATTATATTTAAACTGACAATAAGTATTGTGAATCGATTAATCAATTGCAAGTCCTCTTTTTATTCGCTTTATCTTCGGAATATTTCCAGAAAATTGCACGGAAATTACATCAAATCTCACATGTGCATCGTAATCATTTTTTGATAAAAATACTTCTGCAGTCTCTAAAATTCGATCTCTCTTTTTTCTATCTATCTGATCAATAGGTTCTCCCCATCGGTTTCCTGAATATCCAGTTTTAACTTCCGTAAATACTATCTCATTTTCCTCCATGTGGATAATATCTATTTCACCGATTCCTTGGACATTGTAGTTCATTGCGATGATATCATTTCCCAATTTAATTAATGAACTTGCGGCTAGCTGCTCACCCCTTTTACCAAGCCATCGTCTGCTTTTGTAATGATCATGCCCAGGTAAGAAACTTTTAACCGGTTTAAAACTCTGCCTGTGAATTGGGGTAGCCCATAGTGTTTTTAAAATTTCCAAATGATTTTTAGTACCGTACCCCTTATGTTTCTCGAACCCATAATAGGGGTACACTTTAGAATACCGTTTCATGAGATCATCCCGTACAACTTTTGCAAGGATTGATGCTGAAGCGATAGAAAGAGATTTATTGTCTCCTTGAATAATATTTCTATGTTTTATGTGGCTGAATGGGACAGGGTTACCGTCGATGAGAAAAAGATGGGGTTTTATACTAATACCCCCGATAGCCTGTTTCATTGCCTCGTAGGTAGCGTTCAAAATGTTAATCTCATCAATTTTACGTTCGTGTACAACACCAATACCAAAAGATAGGGCATGGTCTATAATCGTTTTGTAAAGATCATTACGCTTCTTTTCAGATAGTTTTTTTGAATCCCGAACCTCTGGCATATCAAAATTAACTGGTAATACCACTGCTGCTGCAACAACAGGTCCTGCCAATGGTCCCCTCCCGGCCTCATCGATTCCACAAAGAAGATATTCGTTTTTGGATCTAAATGTATTGTCAAATTCAAAAAATGATTTCATTTCTGCTTTGTACTTCGTTTTATTTGCAATAGAAAATATCTATTTTCAAATATTTTATAATATTTCGAAATTTTGTCAATCGCTTGATTCCTTTCTAATAACTCTCACAATTACAAATTTGCTCATAAGGTCTTTTAGGTATCAGATACATTATCGGGTTAACAAATAATCAATCATTAAAACTAATATTTTATTTCATTCAGAAAGAGAATTTAATGCGCCGACATAAATCTGACTACATATTTTACACAAAATATTTTATCAATATGTTGAAAGATTATTAATCTATGCTATATCCAAAAGATTTTTATTATTCCGGATCAAACTAATGGGAAATTAATTCCTAGTAGCTGATAGAATTTCCTTTAAATTCTGTGGAATCCAAACCGGGGCACAAAAAAAATTATCTATCCAATAATCTTTCGATGACTATTCGATTTAACTTGTGGCATTATTATTGAACAATTACAATTTCCTGCATAATTATTGAAATTAATGAATAATTGATCACCAATATCAATTAAACAGTAATTGAGCACAAGGTAGCCTGGCTATAAATTTAAACTTTTAATAATTAGGCTGAGTCAGAAATTCAATAGTAAGCTCATGTTGATCATCAGGGTAAATGTTTCAGCATGTACAATTAAATTTTCTTATTATCAATCTTAATTCGGAATGGTAATAATTACTTTCTCCTTTAATCTTTAATTGTTTGAGTTCTGATTCTGCCTACTTTTATATTGAGAATTACACTCCAATTTTGATAAGTGAGAAACAGGTAAATTCATCTTACTGAATACAGAATAATATCCTTCATTAAATTATGAATTACTCTTATATTAAGATAATATTAAAGGGTAAAATTGACTGAATCATACCATTCGTTAGATTCTGAAAAACTTAGTCAGCACTACTGTAGCGTGTCAAAGCCTTCCGGAATAAAAGAGATTAATCCTGTGAGAGACTTCTTGTTAAATTTAAAACAAAAAAGGAAGTCAAATGAGTCCACATTCAAAAGCAGAGAAACGTATAAAAGAAATACGACGTAAAACCCGAAAGAGATATAACACAGAAGAAAAGATTCGCATTGTTATAGATGGGTTGAGAGGTGAATCATCAATTGCAGAGTTATGTCGCAAAGAAGAAATTAATCAAAACACGTACTACCGCTGGAGTAAGGACTTTATGGAGGCTGGAAAGAAGAGGCTTAAAGGTGATACAGAACGCGAAGCCACCACCAGTGAAGTCCAAGATCTTCGTAAAGAAAACTCTCACCTTAAACATCTGGTTGCAGATTTATCCATAAAATATGACTATGCAAAAAAAAGCTTACATGGCATAGAGTCCACTTTGGAGGACTGATGCGGTACTCCCAGGCGGAAAAATACGAGATTATTCGTCTAGTTGAGGGTTCAGAACTAGGTGTATTACGTACTTTAAGGGAGCTAGATATTCCCAAGAGTTCATTTTATACCTGGTATGGTCAGTATATTGAATATGGATATGATGGACTTGCAGATAAGAAAAGTAATTCAAGAAAGTTCTGGAATAAAATACCTGATCACGAGCGAGAACGGGTTCGCGATATTGCTCTGGAGAAAACAGAGAAGTCACCCAGAGAGCTGGCTTGGTACATTACTGACAATCTGGGTTATTTCATTGTAGGTCTTCAAAGCGACGGGAATAAATTAGCATAATTCTATGAGAGTGTTTCTGGTATAATTATTCATCATTA
>JABHXA010000011.1 GCA_018657495.1 Fidelibacterota bacterium | reverse complement strand
CGTGCCATGTTTCGTTTTCCTTTCTTTTTTCTTTAGGACTAACTTACAACATGGTCCGACTTTTGGGGGGCAGGTCAATTGGAATAGAGCATTTTGAAAACCTTCCCGTAAACTCTCCATGCTCTCTGAAAAACAAATTGTACCAGTCTCCCAATTTGAGTAGGGTAATACAAAATGATAGACCATGTGATCAAACGGCTGTCTCTGGATGGTTATCCCTAAAGAATCCATGTGTGTAAAATCAGACTGACATTCATCACCGGGATAGTGTTCCTGCGAGAAAAATACCTCCCGGGCAGGACCTTCAGTTGCTCGCCAGTACTTGACTTTTCTCTGAAGTGTGCGCAGTTGACCATCTTCATATTTACCAGGATATCGGCGCTGTAAATACTCAAAAAGCGTCTTGGCTTCAAAACCAGAATTTGCTTCCAGCTTCTTTTGTATCTCTGACCAATCCTCTATAAACGGATCTGGCCGGGTTCGCCATGTATGTGATTTTGATAGTTCACTGGGCGCGTGGCCCGAGTGGATATATTTGCGGGCTGTCTTAACATCCAGGCCCGCTTTCGATGCCGCAATCGCTTGCGTCTTTTCTGTGTTTACCAACTTCAGTAACCTCCTATATTGGTGATTTGTCACCATCTAAACCTCCATTATTAAGGGGGTTCAAATAGCTAATATCAACTATTGTTCAATAGGGAATTATAATTGTCGCCGGTAGGGAGTTCTAAATTTCGCTAAACAAATAGTTTGGTGATACAGATCATTGTGTTTAAATTGTAATTGATAAACGGACAGACAAACCCATTTTATCTAAAACTGGAAAAGGAGAACCAATATGTCATTTAAAAAATTAGAAGTTATTGTATCAACTACAATTATATCAATCGGATCTTTATTATTATCACAAACCCCTACTCTTGAATTCATGGGTCAAATAGTCTTTTCAAACCCTACAGGTCCTCAAATGTGCGGACTTGAAGCTTTTGCGTATATGGAGCAGGTTTTTGATGGCTGTAGCGCTGCTACAGAGGGTGTTTGTATTGGAGAAAATACTGAGTATTTTGAAAATACAGATAACATGCTTATGACCATGGGCGGATTAACGCTGGATGTAGACTCCTTTTTCTGTAATGAGGTTCCATGGGGAGACCATCGAACCTATCTCGGTGGAAATATATTTTTATCACTAAATGGCATGGATGTCCTTGTTCTTCATGACATTGTATTCACAGGAGATACTGACTATTTGGGATCAAGTTTTAATGGATTTGGTACCGCCTATATCGATGAAGATTTAGGTGATCCCATTCTGGTTGATGAACTCAACGTTACAGGTTCTGGAAGGGTCGATTTCTGGTTTACCGGGACTAATGCTGTTGTTCAAGGTGATTGCGGATTTTATGATTTTATTGTTACTATCGAACCGGTAGTTTGTGATCAATTTGATTATGAAGAGGACTGTGTTGAAAATACTGAGTGTTTCTGGGATGGCATGTTCTGTTTACCTGCAGATCCGTATCTTGTCTGCCCTACCTATCAGGATCCAGAAAGCTGCGAAGCTGACGAAAGATGTGAATGGGATGTGAATGTAGAGCTATGTATTGTTGATGAAGGTGATGATTTGCTTATGGGTGATATTAATATGGATGGCAATGTCGATGTAATTGATGTTGTTGAGATGGTTGATATAATTCTTTTTAGTGCTCCTGATGATTACCAACTACTTGTTGGCGATCTCGATGGAAATAGTACTATTGACGTTAACGATATTGTCCTTCTTGTAGGCATAATCCTCTCCCCTTAAATTCACAAACTGAATATCGAATATTAAAAAGGGACTGTACATTCAATACAGTCCCTTTTTTCATCTCAGATAATTTTATCTCAGGCATCTAAATATTATTAACCTGATATCTTAATAATATCCTCCTTGTTTGGAACCATACAAAGAAATTCAAACGGTTGATTTCCTGTATTCACATAACCATGGATTTTACCTGCCTGTATAAATACAATATCATTCTTTTCAACCTGATATATTTTATCACCAATACTAACTTCTGCATTACCATTCAATACAAATTGCTCATGTTCAACTGTATTGGTATGTCTAGGCATGCTGCCGCCAGGATCAATAATAAATCTTCTCATTGCAAAATTAGGGGCTTCATCAGGACTGATCAGTACCTGGAACTTTGTTTTGTCACCTGCCTCTACTTTTTGAGTTTGAATTGTATTTAGTTTTTTTATATTCATGTGTACCTATTGTGAATTTTGACAATTCAAGCAGACAAGTCTTACTGATGACAAATGTCTGTGATTAGTAGTTTTATCAATATCTATCTGAATTTATAAAAAATAATACCAAGAATCAATGTAATTAATAACGTGAGTCCCATTAACAGTTTGATTTTTTTCTGCTCAGGTGATAAGTTCTTCCACGTAAAACTATTCTCTTTCCATTTGTCCTTATTCATGACACCGACTATTATAAAAATAATACCAAGAATCGAGAAAATGTAATTTTCAGTAGAAATTCCAAGTGGTATCCAGGTAATTCCTATTATGAAAAATGCTTTATAATTTGTTGGCTGTTTATGTTTGTTTTTTAAATATATTATTGCAAGTAATAGTAGAGTAACAATTATACCGATAATTACAAATAATGTGAGATTTTCCATAGTTTTCAACTTTCATTTAGTGGTCATTTTTAAATGCAATCAGATATAAAAAGATATTCTGGATCATCTGTAGAGGCAAAAATTTTATTATATATCAATCTGGGATGTCAAATACCCAACTTTTATCCACGAATTGTTTTAAGATTATTTCTTTTTTATTCATTATACCCATTGAGAGATTTTGAATATAACTATCGGTTTCATTAAAAACCTGCATACGATTAAGAATAAGAAAATTATTGTTAACTTTGAGCTCAATTAGTTTTACAGCCGTTTCACAATCGTTGTGATATAAATATTCCAATGCATCCATATCGCTGAGTGTCTGCTGTGCTGTTTCCCCTTTGTAAATAAGAATAACTGGAGCGACAACAGTTTTGTGATAAGCTATCATCCCAATAATACTTCCAATTAGTACTGATACAAATATTGACAAAAAATATTTCAATTTTATTTTATTTTTCATTTTTTCTCCTTAAAACAATAAAAACTAAAGGCGTTGGATAAAAATATAACTTATAATAATTAAAAATAATATTCATATCTTTAAATTGTGAATAGATCTTCAATTGCCTGCATGAATCTAAAACGACTTCATGTTAAGAGACTATACATAATCGGATATTACAGTTCAGCATTTAAATAATTGATCTAAGTTTCAATACTTGAATATTTTTTCCAAATATGAATTATTTAACAAATTTTTTATTTAGGAAGATTGATGATAGACTTTAAAAAAAGAAGAAACGTCATGAAACTGCAATTTTTAACACTCCGGTATTCAGTGGCTCGGTATTCGGATGGGAATTTCTTGTACTTTTCAAGTATGGGGGCATTCTGAATTTTATGTAAATTCCATCATAAACAATCTAAACACTGTAAATGGATTGAGGCGAAATTTATTGTAGATTACTATGAAAATAAGTTTCAATTGACCTGGGAATATGGTCAAATAATAATATAGATGGTTAAGGATCAAATTTTAAATCATGAAAGCAAAAATAAATTTATTCTATTATTTTCTCATTATTGTATTATCATGTCCATGGCTATTAGGGCAGCTTTCCTTCCAAAATGAATTTTGTGATAGTACCTCATGCGAGTTCTCAACTGGAGGAATATTTGTAGTTTGGTGGGATGCAGAATATGATTATAGCAATGATGCTCAGCAATTACTAGAGGTCTTAAATGGGATACGCCTTATATGTCTGGATGAGCTGTTTATGGAAGATCCTCCCAATCCTGGTGATGGTTATTATTATAATGTATATATTGGGAATTGGAATGAAGATCTGTTTCCTGACGGCTGGGCAGTTGGGCAAGGGACTGACAGTTTTGGATATCCTTATCTTACCTTGGCTATAGGTGCTCATTTGGAACCCATCTATCAATATCATGAAGGATTTCACATTTTCCAATATAACGCAAATTCACCAGGCTTTAGTTATGATGGAGATTCTGCCTGGTTTGTTGAAGCCTCAGCCAATTGGTTCGTTTCATGGGTGCTACCGGATGAAGAGCTTGCATTTCTTGAATGTGCTGCTATTGAGGCAAATCCCCAACTACCAATGTGGTATGATAACTGGAACGCCCCTCCTGATGATCCTCAGAATTGGCAAAGAGGCGTTCATCCCTATGCCATGAATGCATTCTTATATTATTTGACTGAGAACACTGGTTTCCCAGCCACGCTCATCTCTTCAGGTTTTTATAGTGGCACACAATTACTACCACAGGAGTTTCTGGCAACAGAAATTGGGGTAGCAGATTTTCGGGAGATATTCGCCGATTGGGCTTCTCACAACGTGGCAGATTTCGATTATATTACTCTGGAACAACTAAATCGGGCAAGGACAGAATTAGAGAATTACGGAGATCCGAACGATCTGAATCCAATCATTGACGTAATAGGAGCTGAGGGCACCAATGGACAATGGTTTACTCCACCGGAGGATTGGTTCCCCGGTGGTTGGTCTTATAATGTATATGATCTTATGGATATCAATAGTGGAAAAGTAGCTTTCTATTTCCAGGGTTCCAATGCAGAAACTGCTCACTTCAGAAGTAGGATAGTTGTCCAGACCGATAATGAAGTTGACATATACTCTCTAAATCAAATTAATGATCAAGCTGGTTTTATCGCAATTGATATCGTTCCCGAAACAGAAATGATTAAATATATTGTGGCAGCAGTCCCTAATCAATATACAAGTAATCAGAACTATCCATATGAAATTTGGATTGAAGCAGATTTCTTACCCGGTGATGTTAATCACGATGAATCTGTAAATATTCTAGATATAATGACGATGTTGAATACACTTTTTTCTAACGATTATGATATTCTGGTGGATATCAATCTGGATAATAATGTGAATATTTTGGATATTATTGTTTTAATCAACATTATTTTGGACTTGGGGTAAAATTTGCCGCTTTTAGCCTAAGCCTATATTACCAGAATATTGATGTAACTCAGGTATCCATTCATTCTGTATCCAAATGTGGTATTATTTGTCCGTGATTGTCGGCATTTGTCCAGATTGAGAAGATATTAATTGAGGATTATAATAAAAAAAAACCCGTCAAAAACAATAGTCTTTGACGGGTTAATTTTATGTGGTCGATGCTGGACTCGAACCAGCGACCACCTGCTTGTAAGGCAGGCACTCTAAACCAACTGAGTTAATCGACCATGATACAAGATTTTCGGTTCATTTCCCTTCAGTAATATTTTCATTATTCACCTCTAAACCGAGAGCCAATTTTAGAACTTCATTTACATCGGAAACAAAGGTAATTTTTAAATCTTTTTTGACTTTATCAGGAATATCCAGAAGATCTTTTTTATTTAATTTGGGGACAATAATATGCTTGAGTCCAGCTCGATGGGCAGCTGTTGATTTTTCCTTTAATCCACCAATCGGTAATACATTTCCCCTTAAACTGATCTCGCCAGTCATGCCAATAAATTCGCCAACGGGGATATCCAATAATAGCGATGTTATGGCAGTTAACATTGTTATACCGGCTGATGGGCCATCTTTTGGAATAGCGCCGGCGGGGACATGAACATGAAGATCTATTTTTTCATGGAATTTTGGATCGATGCCCAACGCCTCAGCATTTGAACGGATATAACTATAGGCCGCCTGAACCGATTCTTTCATGACATCACCCAATTGACCTGTTAGTTTTAACTCCCCCTTACCGGGCATTTTTGAAACTTCAACAAACAGAATATCACCGCCAAATGCAGTCCAAGCAAGACCGACGACTATACCTGGTATCTCTGCTCTTTCTGCTACCTCAGGATAAAACTTTATGGGTCCGAGATATCTCTCTACTGTTTCAGGAATTATCTTTATACGTTTATGTTTTCCAGTAGCGATATCCATCGCGGCTTTTCGACAAATATTTGCAATCTGTCTTTCCAGGTTTCTCACACCTGCTTCCCTAGTATAAGACTCAATAAGGCAAGTTAATCCATCATCTTTAAATTGTAGTTCAGTCTTTTTTAATCCATGTTCTTTTACCTGTTTGTCAACAAGATGATTTTTGGCGATATTTAATTTTTCATCCATGATATAACCGGTAAATTCCAATACTTCCATTCTATCTCTAAGAGGCCCAGGTATTTTATCTACTCGGTTTGCCGTTGTAATAAAAATAATATTAGATAAGTCAAAGTCTACTTCGAGATAATGATCGTTAAATGCAAAATTTTGTTCAGGATCCAGAACCTCCAGGAGTGCACTCGAAGGATCCCCTCGGAAGTCCATGCCAAGTTTATCAATTTCATCCAGCATAAATATCGGATTATTTGTCCCAGCTTTTTTAAGATTGGCGATTATCCTACCAGGCAAGGCACCAATATAAGTTCGTCGATGACCTCGAATTTCCGCTTCATCGCGAACACCACCAAGAGAAATACGAATAAATTTTCTATTCATCGCCCTTGCAATGGATTTCCCCATCGATGTTTTTCCAGTCCCAGGAGGACCTCCAAAACATAGGATCGGACTCTTTAACCGTTCCCCTTTTTTTGATCTTGACCTTTTCAATTTTCTCACGGCAAGATGTTCAAGTATTCTTTCTTTCACTTTCTGCAGTCCATAGTGATCATGGTCAAGAACTTCATGGGCACTTTTTATATCTTCATTATCGTCGCTGCTAACACTCCATGGTAGATCAACTAGCCAATCAATATAAGTCCTTGCAACGGTGTATTCAGGAGACTGAGTTGGAATTCGTTTTAATCTTTCCATCTCTTTCAAGGCGACTTTTTCAATGGGCTCAGGCATTTTGGCTTTTTTTACCTTTTCCTCAATTTCTATCAATTCTACTGCCGGTTCATCATCCCCCAATTCTTTTCGAATCGCTTTCATTTGTTCACGCAGGTAATACTCACGTTGTGATTTTGATATTTCATCCTGGACATTGGATTGAATTTTATCACTGAGTTCAATGCGCTGAAGTTCACGACCAATCACCACAGTTGCTTTTTCCAGCCTATCCTTGATATTGATATTTTCAAGAATCTTCTGTTTTTCTTCGGTGGCAATATTCATGACGGAAATAGCGCGATCCGCATATTTACCAGGATGCGAGATACTGGTAACCTGCTTGAACTGCTCATTTGATAAATAAGGAGCTACATCTACTAATTTTTCATAAACAACTTGTAAGTTGGTCATCAATGCTTTTAGTTCAACTGATGAATCATCAGGGTCATCAAATCGCATTATATTGCCCTTGAAATAGGGCTTTGATTCGGTAAATTGGGTAATTCGAACACGTCCAATGCCTTGAACAATAGCCGATTTCTGTTTGTCCGGCATATTGAAAACGCGCATGACAATTGCAAGAGTTCCCCACTCGAAAAGATCATCACTGGTAGGTGTCTCTACAGATCCATCTTTCTGGGCGACGACGATTATCATCTTTTTTCCGCTTGACGGTAAATCTGCAATGAGGTTTAGTGATTGGCTTCTGCCAATATAAATTGGGATAATTTGCTGAGGAAATAAAACTGTATTTCTAAGAGGTAATATTGGATATATTTTGTCATCAGTCTTGACCAGGTCACTCATATAATAATCTTTCTATAAATTGATTCTTTTGGTCTTGGGCAAATTCCATGCCTGCAAACAATCGTGCAATGTTGAATTATTTTTGTATCCTTTCATGCAGAATTGTCAGAAATTCGTTCATTTTTTGCAAACTTTCTAAACACAGAAATGACTCTAACTGTGACAGATTCGTCGGCGATAGACATTTTCCCAGCATCCATAGGAAACAATCCATTATCCATTTGTAAATTTTTAAGCCACTTTACGTATTTATCAACCGTTGGATCATATTTATGAACACCAAAGTCTGCGGCAATTTCAAGCACTTTTAAGGTTCCTCCCGAAAACATTGCTTCGTTTCCCGCACCAGATGCCAACTTATTCCAATATGATTTACTTTGCATCAAGATGGATGAATTTTCCATTTCAACGTTCGATAGGAGGAATTTTACTGCTTTTTCATAATCTATCTCTTGAAGTAGTGATTTACGCAATACTATCATCTGTAATATTTCCGCAGTGGTCCACAGGCATGATGCTGTTTCGTCAAAAGTTTTTGAATCAGGCACCAGACTTCTGTGAAGCCAGCCACCATCGGCTCGCTGTCTTTTGAGAAGCCAAAATATTGACTTATCCAACATCCGATTGCCAGACAGACCTAACTTTAATAGTACCCAGCAGGCATGGGCATGATGATGATATAATAGTGGGAACCTACCGTCTTCCCGGGCAAACTTCATCAATTTGACAACATGGGGCTGTATCAGATTATGATTTCTATTGACACCAGCCCTGATGATTTTTTCCATACGGGTTAATGATTCAAGAAATTCTAAACCATAAGCACTCTCCGCCTCTGTTGATGACTTGATATCCTCATCGGAAGCTATACTCAATAATCGAATCGTTGATGGATTACGATCAACATCCCGTTGTGCTTTTTCAACTTCGGTATACTTCGAAGGAAGACCATAACCATATCGATATGTATCAAGAATGATCCCCGGATTAGTTGACTGTAACAATAACGGAATTGGATTCACCCGTAATTGACGAACCCAACCAGGAGTATATAATTTTTCTTCTTTTTGAGAATCAAACCTTCTCTCAGAGGATCGATCCCGGTCTCTTGGACGATATCTGTCTTTTTCTTCGTTATACATTAATTGGCCGGAAGTTTATGACAAGAGATGCAGTTTGGTCTCACTTCGTGTGGAATCTTAGGGGCTTTACCCATCCCTGGGATCTCTACACCTGTCTCATGACATCGTAAACAATTCTCTTTGGTTGAAAACTTTTGATGTGGACCATCTGGTCGATCAGAAAATAGATCTGATAACTGCGGTGCAGGCTTTTCATTTATAATTTCCTTTTTAGAAAAAGCGCTCATAAATTCTTGCTCATATATTGTGAAAACGAATAGTAATCCAAATAAGCAAATTATGACAAAAACTAATGTTTCTTTTTTCATGTGTTTCCTTTTAACATCATGTAATTAATCACCTGTTCGTCAGCATGATATGATGATCTGACTAAAGGTGCTGATTCTACTACTTTAAATCCCATTTTTAATCCTTCTTCTTTGAACATTGCAAATGTATCAGGATGGACATATCGACTTACTTTTATATGCGATAAACTTGGTTGGAGATACTGTCCAATATTAAATATACTCACACCTAATTCTGCTATTTCTTTCATGACATCCAATACCTCGTCATCAGTTTCGCCCAAACCAACCATCATACCAGTTTTAGTATTCATATTATTTGAAATCGAATACTCAAGTACAGATTTGGATATTTCCCAATTTGCCTGCGACCTTACTTTTTTTGATATCCTTGGTATACATTCTATATTGTGTGAGAATATTTCCGGTCCGGCTAAAAAGATATTATCTAAAGCTGGTTTGTATCCCTTAAAGTCGGGGGTCAGCACTTCAACAGTACATTCATTGACAATTTCATGAATTTTCCGTATAGTCAGTGCCCAAATACGGCTACCGTAATCGTTTTTCAGATCATCCCTATCAACAGAGGTTATAACCACATGTGTTAAACCCATCCGTTTAATAGCTTCAGCGGTTCTCAAAGGTTCATCCTCATCTACTACCCCAGGTCGACCTGTTTTTACTGAACAGAATCTACATGCTCTGGTACAAATATCTCCAAGGATCATGACGGTTGCAGTTTTTCGTTCCCAGCATTCATATATATTTGGACATCTGGCTTCTTCACAAACTGTGTTTAATCCCTGATTTTCCAATAGGGTTTTTGTCTGCAAAAAATTCTCACCTGTTTTTAGACGGATTTTTATCCAATCCGGTCGTCGCAATTGAGTTGCATTGGTCATCGGTTTTTTTTCAGTTATCATCTTGAGTTATTGAACCTGGTTCTCATTAAATGATTCCAATATCTCACATAACCTGGTTAAAAAGCGGGTCCCATATGCTCCGTCGATAATACGATGATCATAACCTAAGGTGAGATACATCATATGGCGAATTGCAATAACATCACCATATTCAGTTTCTTTCACAACTGGCCGTTTCTGAATGGCACCGACGCTGAGTATTCCAACATTTGGCTGATTAATTATCGCCATGCCCATTAGACTTCCAAAAATACCGGGATTGGTAATCGTAAAGGTCGATCCAAAAATATCATTTGGATCAAGACTGTTTGATCTTGCTTTTGATGCCAGTTGGGAAATTTGTCTTGCCATTCCAAGAAAGTTCAATTCTTCACTGTTATGGACGACAGGGACAATGAGATTATCATCCCGAAGTGCAACTGCAATACCCATATTTATATTCCGGTGATTGAGAATATCCTCACCTTCAACGGAGGCATTAATGAGGGGAAACTCCTGAATACCCTTAATCACGGCATCCATAATCATTGGCGTATATGTCAGGCTGATATTATACTTTTCTTTAAATCGGTCTTTATATTTTTGACGGATATCAACTAAATTCGTCACGTCAACTTCTGAAGTAGAATAGACATGAGCACTTGTTCGTTGTGAGGATAACATATGGGCGGCAATTTTCTTCCGAATCCGGTCCATGGGCATTCTATTATCTTCAAGACTTTCAGACAGTGGCGATCTTTGGATTGGTATATCCGTCGCAATAACCTGCTTTTTATCAGTTTCAGTTTTTGAAGTTTGAGTTTCTGTGGAAATCCGATTTTCCAGATAGTTCAATATATCTTTTTTGGTAATTCGGTTTCCTTTTCCAGAGCCGGTAATTAAACTAAGTTCTTCTGAGGATATACCCTTTTCCCTGGCAATGGATTTTACTAATGGCGAGAGAAATACACCCTCTACATATTCAATCTTCTCAGATTGTTCTTGGCCTGTTTTCAGAGTTTCATCTTGTTCATTTTTAACGATTTCAGATTTTTCAATATTTTCTGACTCAATATTTATATCATCTTTATCTGATGCAATACGGGCAATTACCTCCCCTACCTCAACCACATCATTAATAGAATATAATAATTCGGCAACGAAACCACCGGCCGGAGACGGAACTTCCGAATCAACTTTATCAGTGGATATCTCCAATAGGTTTTCATCCAATTCGATAGTATCGCCAACTTTCTTTTTCCATTCCAGGATAGTCCCTTCGGTAATGGACTCTCCCAGCTTGGGCATGACTACATCTATCATTATTACTCCTGATCCTAAATTTTATTAATTAAATTTCTTTTTGAAATCGACGACAATACTAGCTTCTGGATACATACCCTGCAACGAATTCTTTACATGATTATCCAGCGATTCCTCTTTATTAAAATCTGTGCTTACAGGGATCTCAAATAAGATTGATTCTACTTTGTCATTTCTGACAATTCTTAGATCCTGAACGATATCTGAAATCCCAAATGAGTTCATAGAATCTTGAACTATTCCCCTGATTTCATTTATTGTATCCCCATCAATCGTAATTGGATCTACATGGGTCACTACCTGAGCGTTCAGATGATCACCAATTTTTTTCTCTACTGAATCGGCAATATGGTGTATTTTTTCTGAAGAAAGTAAATTACTCACTTCTACGTGCAATGATATAAAACTATGGTTTCCATAGCGATGAACAATAATGTCATGAACATTGAATACGCCATCAACAGTACATGCCGTTTCCCTAATATTCATAATCATTTCAGGAGATTCAGTTGTGCCAAGAAGGTCATTGATTGCATCCTTGGCAATTTCATACCCGGTATATAACATAAAGCATGCTACGCCAATTGCCATGGCACCATCCAACCAAACGATTCCATACATTCCCCCTACCATTGCTACAATTGTCAGGATAGATGAATATGAATCGCTTTTGTGATGCATTCCATCGGCTTTTAAGGTGTCAGAATGTATTATGTCACCCAACTGAAATGAATATCTCGCCATCCACTCTTTTATGAGAATTGTTAATGCAATTGCACTTATCCAAACCCAATTTGCTTCTATGATCCCTGGGTTCATTAACCTGGTTATAGCTACTTTAAAAAACTCGAATCCAACAAAGCCGATGAGCAATGCTATTGTCAGGGAAGCTATCGTTTCCGCCCGTCCATGTCCAAAAGGATGCTCTTCATCTGGCGGTTTCCTTGCAATGTGATAACCAAATATCACTACCATACTCGAAACAACATCTGATAGGGTATGAAAAGCATCGGCAATGAGGGCCAGACTGGCTGAAGCCAATCCCAGAACTATTTTTATCCCAAATAAAATGATATTTCCAGTAATTGAAACATATCCCTGAAAAATGCCCACCTTTGACCGGTTTTGAGTTGAAGTGACATCTTCACCCTTAGGCACAAGTTTTTTGACTGTTAGATTTGCCAGATTCATAAGTTTACCTGTAGGCAGGAATTCCTGTTATATCATCACCAAGTACCAAAGTATGCATATCATGAGTTCCTTCATATGTGTAAACACTTTCTATATTCATCATATGCCGCATAATCGGATATTCTCCCGAGATTCCATTTGCACCGAGAATCTCCCGTGCCAATCGTGCAGTTTCTCTCGCAACCCATGTATTATTTCGTTTGAGCATTGATATCTGCTGGTGACGTAATACATTTCGATCTTTATTTCTACCTGCCTGCATGGCAAGCAGTTGACCCTTGGTAATTTCAGATAATATCCATACCAGTTTTTCCTGGGTCATCTGAAAGGATGAAATGGATTTACCAAACTGTATACGCTCATTGGCATATTTCAATGCAGTTTCATACATGGCCATCGCTGCCCCGATGGTTCCCCAGCCAATACCATATCTTGCCTGTGTGAGACAGCTGAGGGGACCTTTTAATCCAGATACACCTGGAAGCATATTTTCTTCTGGGATTTCTACATTCTCCAGGATCAATTCTGCTGTAACTGATGCTCTTAGTGACCATTTATTTTTCATTTCAGGAGCATCGAATCCATCTCTGTCAGTTTCAACAATAAATCCATGGATAACCTCATCTTCCGTTTTAGCCCAGACAATTGCCACATCAGCGACAGAGCCATTAGTTATCCACATTTTGGAGCCATTGAGAGTATAACCATTTTTTGTTTTTACGGCTCGGGTAATCATGCCTCCCGGGTTTGATCCATAATCAGGTTCGGTGAGACCAAAACATCCGATTGTATCCCCACTGGCGAGCCTTGGCAGCCAATTTTCTTTTTGTTCATCTGATCCAAATGCAAATATTGGATACATAACCAATGATCCCTGTACAGACACAAATGATCTTATGCCGGAGTCACATCTTTCTAATTCCTGGCAGGCTAATCCATAAGCCGTGTGAGATAAACCGGCACATCCATATTTATTTGGTAGATTAATGCCTAATAAACCCAGATTAGCCATTTCCTTGATTTTTTCAGCTGGGAAGGTTCCATTCTTAAAATGTTCTTCGATAATCGGCTGCAATTCTGAATCGACATAATCGCGGACAGAATGCTGAACCAAAATTTCTTCATCAGAAAAATGCTCTGAAATATTTAAATAATCGAGACCTTTTAATTTCATATTACATCTCCATCTTTTTCAATATTAATATTCAATTGTTGAATTGATTGCATCGATAATCCAATCTGTTTGCACCAGGATTTCCTTTTCCAAAATTGGTGAGTAAGCCACAGGAATATCTTTAGAAGCTACCCGTTTCACAGGAGCATCCAGAAATTCAAACCCATCCTCTGAAATTCTGGCAGCAATCTCTGCCCCAAAGCCATTCGTCAGGTTATCTTCATGAACGATGATTAGGCGATTTGTTTTTTTAAGCGAAACAAGGATGGATTCCATATCCAACGGGTTCAGAGTTCGTATGTCAATTATATCGGCTGAGATACCTGTTTTTTTAACTGCTTCGATGGATTTCTGGACCACAGCGCCCCAGGTGACAATTGTTAGGTCAGATCCTGTCGAGACAAAATGTGCTTTGCCAAAGGGGAGAAGGAAATTTTCATCTGGTTCAGGCCGGGCGGCATAACCTTGCCGATATAGTCCTTTATGTTCCATGAAGATAACTGGGTCATCCATCCGACAGGCCATTTTCAGTAATCCTTTTGCATCTGCTGCATTTGAAGGATAAGCAATATAAATTCCAGGCAGATGTGTAAAATAACCATCTATACTTTGACTATGACAAAGAGCGCCATGGATATATCCTCCCACAGGCACTCTCACCACCATGGGACATGACCATGTATTATTGGATCGATATCTCATGGTTGCAACTTCATTTCGCAATTGCATCATGGCGGTCCATATATAATCTCCAAACTGGATTTCAACTACTGGCTTCATACCGCAAATAGATGCTCCAACAGCAGTTCCAATTATAGAAGATTCCGCAAGTGGTGAGTTAAATACCCTGGATTTTCCAAATTTCTTTGTCAGTCCTCTGGTTGCGGTAAACACACCCCCTTTTTCACCGGCTACATCCTGACCATAGACAATCATATTGCCATTATATTCCAACTCCTCAGCAAGGGCATGATTGACTGCATCCACCATGACAATTCGTTCTCCCGGCGAATCTGATTCTGATGGGGTCTGCTGTATGGGTTTTTCTGAACTGTATAAAGACAAACTTACTGAATTTGCCTCAGGCTCAGCATGTGCATCTGCCCATAATGTATCCTCATCAACCTGTTTTTTTACCTCGGCATGAATTTGATCAAAATCATCATGGCTGCATATACCAGTCTCAAGACATTTCCCGGCAAAGACAATCAATGGATCCTGCTTCTGTTCGTTTTCCAATTCTTCTTTGCTACGATATTTTTGATGATCATCAGAAGAGGAATGCGGTAATAATCGAACGACATTCGATTCGATTAAGCTTGGACCACGACCTCGACGAGCCCGCTCCACGGCTTTGTTAAAGGCGATTTGAGATTCAAAAAAATCTGTGCCATTTACCGAGTATCTTGATAGGGAATCATAACCGGCGGCGATTTTGTAAACTGATCCACCAGCAGTCTGATCTTCGATCGGGACAGAAATGGCATAACCATTATTTTCAATATGAAAAATCACTGGAGCTTTTTCACGGCTGGCCCAATTTAGAGCTTCATGAAAATCACCCTGACTGGTGGTTCCTTCTCCAGAAGATACATATACGATCTGTTTGTTGCCGCTGCGTCTACATGCAAATGCCGATCCAACTGCCTGGAGATATTGGCTGCCAGTTGGGCTTGACTGACTGACAATGTTTAAAGTGCGATGTCCATAATGCTGAGGCATCTGCCGACCACCGGAATTTGGGTCATCCTTTCTGGCGAGAAAACTTAATAATATCTCTTTTGAAGTCATGCCAAATTGAATACAAAATGCCTGATCACGGTAATATGGATATGCATAGTCCTTTCCTGATTGGAAACATGATGCGGCAGCCACCTGAGCTGCTTCATGGCCGGAAGCGCCAATGTGGAAAAAACCTCTTCCCTGTTTTAACAGGATTAACTGCTTTTCATCCAGTCGGCGGGATAATGCCATATTCCGAAAAAATGACAGTAATTCTTTTTTTGTTAACCCATATAATTTCATTTATTCATTCCCACCTGATTTTTGAACCTGATCCAATAACATTCCAAAATGATTTGCAACTATGGGTACAATATCAGAAAGTGAATATTCGTTTCCCGTTAATTCCTGTATAGATGTAACTCCATATTCAAATATACCGCATGGTATCATCCCGTTAAAATAATCCATAGTCGGACTCACATTTAAGGCGAGGCCATGCATACTTATCCATTTTGCAAGCCTCACACCCATGGCACAAATTTTTTCATCGTCAACCCAAACCCCTATGAGTCCTTCTTTTCTTTCAGATTGAATTCCTAAATCAAATAATACATTCATTATTGTTTGTTCAAGGGCATGCATATACCACGAGATGCTCAACCGATAATTATGTAAATCAATAATGGGATACATGACAAGTTGACCTGGTCCATGATATGTAACATCTCCTCCCCTGTCAATTTGAATTACCTTAGCGTTTGAGGGATATGAAGGAAGTAGATGATCCTGATTTGCATTTTTGCCAAATGTATATACATGGTCATGCTCGACAAATAAAACCATTTCAGCGCATTCCTGTTTAGATATAGCCTCATGGATCATTTTCTGTAATAACCATACGGAATCGAAGTCTTGTCTGCCAAGCCAGATAAAATTCAGCGGCTGTTGAAAGTTTGATGCAAAATAATTAAATGTATTTTCCGCAGTATCCTCTGACAATACTGATTTATATTCAATTATTTCTTGTTGGAGTAATGTTTCCGTCAAAACTTTAATAATATCATTAAATGTGGATTGATTCGCCCATAGCGTCGGCAGTGGCTTCCATTACCGCTTCGGATAATGTTGGATGCGGATGGATTGTTTGTAATACTTCTACCCAGGTAGATTCTAATTTACGTGCCACTCCGATTTCTGTGATGAGATTTGTCGCTTCCGCCCCAATTATATGGCAACCGAGAATTTCTCCATATTTTGAATCGAGAATAATTTTTACAAAGCCATCCGTATCACCGGATGCCATGGATTTTCCGAGAGCTCTAAAAGGAAATTTTCCAACTTTGATTTTATATCCTGCTTCGACGGCAGCTTTTTCGGTGAGTCCCACCGATGCCACTTCAGGATGGCAGTAAGTACAGCCTGGAACGTTATCATAGGTCATTTCGATGGGGTCTTCACCACAAATATGTTCAATTGCAGCAATTCCCTCTGCGGATGCAACATGGGCAAGCCACGGTGGTCCTGCTACATCTCCAATTGCATAAATTTTAGGATTAGAAGTCTGCATGTTACCATTTGTTTTTATCCAACCATTCTCTATTTTTATACCGGATTCTTCCAGACCAATGTTTTCAATATTCCCTCTAACACCTACTGCCACCAAAACTTTTTCAGCTTCAATTTTTTCACCACTTTTAAGTATCACTGTTGCAGATGACTTACCATTTTCGATGGATTCCACCATGGAGTTTAGATGCATCTTGATTTTTCTCTTCTTAAAAATTCTTTCTAGCTCTTCTGAAATATCTTCATCCTCAATGGGTAAAATATGAGGTAACGCTTCTATGATATCCACTTTGGTCCCAAACTGATTGAAAAAATGGGCAAACTCAACGCCTATGGCTCCGGCGCCGATAATGGCCATACTTGCAGGCTGTTTCTCTAAAACCATAGCCTCCTTCGAGGTAATTATGATTTTACCATCAGGCTCCATTCCGGGAAACCACTTTGCCCTGGCGCCAGTGGCGATAATTATGTTAGCAGCAGAATAGAGTTTTATTTCACCGTCATCCATTTGTGCTTCAATCGTGGTGGTGTTTTTTAGAATTGCTCTGGCGTTGACATGTGTAATTTTATTTTTCTTTAATAGATATTCAACACCCTTGCTTAATCTCTTGGAAGTATCTCTTGACCTCTTTATGACCTTTGACCAATCGACGGTATATTCCGGTATATTTATTCCAAATTTCCTGGCATTTTTGATGGTATTCAATACTTCGGCATTTTTTAAAAGGGATTTAGTTGGGATGCAGCCCCAGTTCAGACAGATGCCGCCTAATTCTGCTTTTTCGAGAACAAGTACCTTTTTTCCCAATTGTGCGGCTTTGATAGCAGCTACATAACCACCGGGACCTCCCCCGATTATTATAATATCAAATTTTTCCATTATCATTAAACTTTCATACTATTCTTGCAGAATACAATTACCTACAAACGGATTAAGAGTTAAACTTTAACGCGACTATATCCAGGAATTCCTTCCGGGTTCGAGCGTCACTACGAAATTCACCCGTCATGTATGATGTAGTTGCATAGCTATTCTTCTTTTCAACACCTCTCATCTGCATACACATATGCTGCCCTTCCAAGATAACTGCAACTCCTTTTGGTGATAGCACATCATTTAAGGTTTTGGCGATTTGCTGGGTCATTCTTTCCTGGACTTGAAGCCTTCTCCCAAACATTTCAACAATTCGGGGAATCTTTGATAGTCCAATAACCTTGCCACTTGGTATGTAGGCAACATGGGCTTTACCAAAAAACGGTAGCAAATGATGTTCACATAAGCTAAAAAAATCAATTTCTTTTACAGTGACCATTTCTTCGTAGTCTTCATGGAAAATGGCATTATTTATAACCGTATCCAAATTCTGATCATACCCACCGGCAAGAAATTTCCATGCCTTGGCAACTCGATGCGGAGTTTGCATAAGCCCTTCCCTGTCTGGGTCTTCACCTATCTGTACTAAAAGATTATGAATTATATTCTTCATTTCATTAATATTTGATTCAGTCATATCAATTTCCTTTTGGTCCGTAATATTCTGTAAAAATGGTTGGTGTTTCCTGTAATCGTATTCGATACAGTTTAACATCATCCGGTAAACCAGAGGATATCTCCCGCCATATATATATGGTTAGATTTTCCGTTGATGGCTGTTTTCCTTTGAACCAGGCAATATCCTTTTCAATCTGCGAATGATCAAGTTTGTCCACTATCCGTCCATTCACAAGCGTATTTAATTCCATAAGATTCACCACAAATCCCGTCTCAGGATTTAGTGGACCTGTCACTGTCACTTCCAATTCATAATTATGCCCATGGAGACGTATATCATCGCCAAATATGCGATAATTTTCATTTTCATCCCATTTAGGATTCCAATATCGATGGGCAGCGCAAAAGGAGAAAACCTTGGTAATTCTTGGCATTTACTTGTACCTTGCAAATTTTATCATAGTATGAAATTTAGAGAATTCACACTACCCAAATACAGAATAAAATATGTAAATGTTTATGATATTTATTGATGTGTTTTTGTGAGGGGAATATTGTTATATGTAACTTTTATCAGTTTTATCTATCAGAAAACAATTAATTAGGTTCATAAAATGGAAATGACAATACAAAAAATATTAGATTTTAAAACAATTGCAGTTGTTGGAATGTCGCCAAAACCAGTTCGTGCTTCATATGGTGTAGCAATGTATCTGGCCAGTCAAGGATATACAATCGTACCAGTGAATCCCGGTCAAGATGAAATCGCCGGGCTAAAATGCTATCACAGTCTTGAAGAGATACCATTCCCTGTTGATGTAGTAGATGTATTCAGGCGTCCAGAGGCATGTGTGCCTATTGCCACATCTGCAGTAAAAATTGGCGCTAAAGCACTATGGCTACAAGAAGGAATTATCAACGACGAAGCAGCAAGCATTGCTAAAGATGCAGGATTACTTTTTATTCAGAATAAATGTCTGTTGAAAGAGCATAGGAGACTGAAAGCATAATAATAAATTTCAGAGATAGGTTAAAATACCCTAACCCCATTCTTAACATTTCTTTCGGGATGAAGCAACACAACTGAACCATTCTCATCTGGAGCTCCAAGTACTAAGACTTCAGATTTTACACCGGCAATCCGCATTGGTGGAAAATTAATTACAGCAGTCACCTGTTTACCAATTAAAGTATCCAAATCGTATAAATCGGTTATTTGCGCCGAGCTTGTTTTTGTCCCCCACTCCGGACCAAAATCGATCTCGAGTATATAGGACGGTTTCCGTGCTTTCTTATTTTCACAACATGTCAATATGGTTCCAGTTACCATAATGACTTTTTCAAAATCGCTATAATCAATGAATTTATCCAATAAAAGAATTCCTTATGATGTTAGTAGTTTATTTTCTGTAAAACCAATTGAATATTGGCTACCAACATTGTGCTACCTCCGTATCTAACTTAAATTACTCATATCTTAAGGCCGAGACAGGATTCATGATGGCTGTTTTTATAGTTTGGTAGCTTATGGTAATTAACGCTATACCTAAAGCAATAAAACCTGAAAACAAGAAAATCATTATGTTTTGTTCAGCTGGATAGGCAAAATTTTGAAGCCATTTATCAATGAGAAAATATGAAGCGACCCAACCGAGGACCGAGGCGATCACCACTAATCTTATTATGTTTTTTGATAACATAAATACAATATTAAAAATTGACGCACCTAATACTTTTCTGACGCCAATCTCTTTTGTTCGTCTGGCGACAATAAATGATGATAATCCGAATAAACCTAGACAGGCAATAAATATGGCAAATGCTGAGAATATATTCATTATACGGCTGGTACGAATTTCAGCATCATAGAGTTTGGCGTAATCTTCATTAAAAAAGTAGTATTCAAAAAATTTATCCGGGACAAATTCATTCCATAATTTTTCTATATATGTTATAGATGCTGGCATATCATTTTCCGAGATCCTGAGAGCCAAAAAACTCCCTGTTGCTTTACTCAGTTTAATAATCATTGGATTTACTTCCTGTCGGAGAGTTTCAAAATTCATGTTCTTGACAACTCCAATAATTTTTAATCTTTCGCTTTTTTCTGGAGATTCATCAATTCTCAGTAATGTTTTACCAAGCGGTTCATCATAATTAAAAATATTTACAGCCTTTTCATTTAAAATCACAGTCGAAGAGTCAGTTAATATTTCATTCGAAAAATATCGACCACTGACAAGACTCAGCTTCCAGGTATCGAGAAAATCATGATCGGTCCAAAGTATTCCCGGGGCTTTTGTTTCTTCACCGGGGGCACCTTCTTTTACATGGGCATTGTAGCTAAAATTTTTACCCGGAATTGTATTGCTGTAACTGGCATTTGTTATATTTACATTGCCAAGGATTTCTGTTTTAAATGCCTCTCCATGCTCTTCAAGAACATCAGACCGGGGGATGATCATCAGTTGATCTCTATCAAACCCAAGATCCTTATTCATAAATAAATGCATTTGCTTTTGAATCATAAATGTACCAACAATAAGAATGATTGATACCGTAAACTGCATCACCACAAGTACATTTCTAAGTCGGCCACTTTTCAGTCCACTGGCTATCTCACCTTTTAAGATGCTTGCCGGATTAAACGATGATAGAAAAAAGGCAGGATAAAGACCTGAAACTACACCCACAATAATTCCAAAAAGAAGTAGACCCGGTATAAGCAAAATATTAGAAAAAAGACTGAACTCTAATTCTTTCCCGGAAATTGAATTAAAAAATGGAATCGCAAGATCTACCATTAGAACTGCAACTACCAAAGCCATAAATGAAATAAGTATGGATTCCATTAAAAATTGACTAATTAATTTCGATTTTGATGAGCCTAAAACTTTTCGCACACCAACTTCCATTGCCCGGCCAGCGGAACGAGCAGTAGAAAGGTTCATAAAATTTACACAGGCGATGAGTAGAACGATAAGGGCAATGATAGTGAATACACGGACATACACCATATTTCCTTTTGGTCCAAGGGAGTTTTCAATTTCAGAAATAAGATAGAGATCAGTAAATGGTTCCAGCTCATAACGATACCGATTTCCTGAAGAAATAAATTCTTCGAAATTTATACCGGCAATTTGCTGAAATTGAGGTCCAGCATATTTGATAACCATTTCATTAAGTTTTTTTGTTATTTCGTGATAATCTGTGCCAGGAGTCAGATGCACATAGGTCATAAAACTATTACTTACCCAATAATCATTATCCGGAAATTCGCCCATTGAATTCATGGAGGCTAAAAACTCAAATTTGATATGACTTTGACTTGGTTGATTTTCGATCACGCCTGTAACAGAATATTCGGTGCTGTCTTCCATCATCATTCGCTGCCCGATTGGGTTTTCATCTCCAAAATACTTATTGGCAATAGATTCTGTAATAACCAATGTATGGGGTTTAATTAATGCCTGGGAAGGATCCCCCTGAATCATATTTATTGATAACATATCAAATACGGATGAATCTGCAAAAAGAAAATTATCTTCATTGAAACGATTCTCTTTGTATTCGATGATGAATCGATCAGGATTCATAAAACGGGTGAATAGGATAACTTCAGGTAATTCTTCAACCATTGTTTTTCCCATAGGCGCAGGAGTAGAAGCACCTTTTAATTCCTGACCACCAATATACCCATCCAGGTAAATGCGATATAAATTATCGGCATTCTGATGATGCTTATCATATTTTAATTCATCAATTACATAGGTGAGGATAAGAATACAACCGGCAATTCCAATTGCCAAGCCGATGATATTTATGATGGAATAACCCTTTTGTCGTCGAAGAGATCGAAATCCAGTTTTTAGATAGTTCGTCAGCATTTATTCTCCAGATAGTTGCGTTTATAAAAACGTGAATACAAAAATTCTTAATGATTCGTCGGTCAGTTTTTATTCATAGTGATATTTTAAATCAGCAGGATGGATATATTAACCATTGGGGAATAATTAATATTGAGAATAATAAATATAATAAAAAATAGGTGGGATTTCAATTAGGTGATGTATCTATTATAATATTAACCATTAAAATCGTTAATAAGTATTACGCTGTTTGGTAGCCCATGACTAAAATCATGGGTTGCTTTGGTGAGAAGATTAGTTTTTTTATAGCTTCTCTTTTTGAATCACGGATGATCGGATTTCACGGATTTGTCACTTCGACTCCGCTCAGTAACCTTAGACTACCTATTGTAATAATTAATTATTGACCAACAAACCTTGGGATGATAATGGCCTGACTTCAACGGCGTAGGAAGTAGGCAGGTGTTTTCTTGGAAAACCGTGCCTTTCTATGTCAGTTGCAGTGGTAGTTAGATTCATCCATTGCTTAAGATGAGATTTACCAGCATAACAACATCGATTATATCAACGATCCAATCTTCATTGATATCAAGAAAACATAGATTCCACAGAGACAATTCACTTGTAAGAAGAATTATACTCACCATCGATACAATGTCAGTAACATCAAGTATACCATCGTTGTTTGCATCTCCTGGAATTACTTGTGGATCGACATCTATAATTGTACAATCCATATCCCCTTGCATCTGATGATAAACGTGGACTTCATCCTCGTAGGCAAAGTCATAGATACAAGATTCAACATCAGAAACATCATCAAAAAAGAGTATAAAGAGGATATCTTCGATCGGAGGTATCATGTAGAAGTCTAAGACATCCCAAGTGTATACATACCCAGTTTCAGGAGTGAAATTATAAAAGAAACCGTATTCTATCCCCAAGACTGGAATTGCATCAATGAGGTTGACACCATCAATATAGAAGGTCAGAACTCGTAAATTGATCTCACTATCCAACCACACCTCGACTGAGTTTTCTTCATAGTTAATATTGCCAAAAGAAAGCGTGACATCTTGGCTAAGGAGAAAGCTGAGAGATATGCTGACTAAAATAATGTTTTTCATCATTTTTTTCTCATGAATCTAACAAGTATTTATCGTACTTAAAGGTCACTGAATAAAGTCGAAGTGATCCCCCATACCATGACCATTATTTTAATAAAATAATCCTCTGTGTTGAGCTATAATCAGAGGCAGTCATATTCAAAAAGTAGATACCGGATGTAATTTCATTTGCCTGCCATGTGATGCTGTAATTTCCCGCTTGTTGATTTTCATTTACCAATTTTGTCACCGAGCGACCAAGTAAATCATATACAGATATAGATACAGCGACATCCTTGGCTATAGCATATTCGATAGTGATTTCGGAATTAAATGGATTTGGATATGCCTGCTGTAATTTGAACTCTTCAGGGATAATTGAATAATCTATAACATCAAGTATTAGTTCACTATATGGTATATTACTTGATGTATCTATAGATATGTTTGGATGAATTTCCCAGCTGGTATTTTCGGACTCATCCCAGATTTGGAGACTGAATTCATCACCAGCGAGCCAACCGTCAATCTGGATATCAAATTGGGCAAAACCACGCCAGGTGGTTAATACTTTTGGAAAGTTCATGTCTGAAATTTTTAGAGCACCTACAACTGCATCATTGGCAAGAACAGCCAGCTCATCCCCTATTTCGTAAGGTCCGTCGATGGCGGTGATAATCAGCGGAAAGGAACGACCAGATGGTGAACATTGAAAGTAGTCAGTATCTATCATGTTTAATTCTGCTGCCGGTGCGGTTAGCTCCATCCGGACCAGCGGATCATCTGGATAGATAAAATCAATGGCATCCTCACTGTCTGTGTACACAAAATAACCCCTTCCCGGCTGCATACCTCCGTTGGCATCGATAGTATTTACATTGTAACTCGGTATATAATACAAACCGTTAGAGTCTTTTATAATGAGAATGGGAATATCCTCAAATGCTCCCTCAACCGACATCGGGAATTCCGGTAGATATGCAATATTGTTCCAGAAAAGTGGCATGAGTTGAATGACCGATATATCTGGATCAATCTGTGACCCAGCTAAAATTATATCAGTCGAATTTTCAGAACTAAGATAGATTTCATACCCTTCCCCCACTTCAACTTCTCCAATGAGGTTTACATCGTATTCGGGAATATAATATTGGGCTTGATCATTCCTAATGATTAATGTCGAGCCGGGGTCAAATACGTCTTCCACTTCTGGCTCAAGAGGCATGATATTTAATGAGATATTATTCCACATTGAGGCATTTACATCAATAGCCTGAACATCGGCACAGGCATCGATTTCAATTTGTGTGAAAATTCCACCAAATGACCCTTCACCAATTATATAATTTATTTGGGATGATGCAAATGTATACTCAAGCTCTTCGTCTGCATCCCAAGCTTTAATAATTATATCATTTCCTTCAATAAATCCCGGTAGTTGGGTTCCTCCAAATTGACAATTGTCTACAGCTGAATATGTAGAAATGTTCATCTGACTACCAGTATACAACCCTGATCCTACGAGAATTTCACCGTACAAAGAATCGCAGTTTCCATAGTTTATCAATCCATTAATATCAAATAAACCAATTTCATCCCCTGGGGAAAAACAATCAATATTGGATATAATAACGAGTGAAGGAGCTCCTCCAAGAAAATAATTTTCAAAATGAGTTGGATAGTACAAACAACAGTTTTCACAGTCAATCCATGCATCTGGATCATAATTATTGGCTATCTGATCCATACAGCCAACACATAGATCATCATTGGTTGGATCATCATCACAAACTTCGCACTGATCAATATAGGCATCTCCAAAACATACACCCATGCAATCCGCATCACGATCAGAACCAGAACACTCTCCACAACCATCAAAATCAGGTCCGCTGAATTGACCCCAGCAGATCATATCCTCTCCAATTTCCTCACTACAAATATTGGGTTCATGGTCAGTATTGCCACCTGAACACATGCCACAATCATCTAAAAAAGCTACACCTTCTACTACATCATTACAATCAGTATCATAGGACCAGTCATCGGCTTCAGGATCGAATGGTGCAATACAATAACCATCATCATCAATATATGCTATACCAAAACACAAACCACCACAATCATATCCACCACCAAAATCATCAACACCATTATAGTGTGAATCATTTTCCGGATTATCATCGCAAATGTCACATAAATCTAAATAGTTATCGCCGTTTGGCACATCAGCACAATCGTAGTACAAATTGGTAAATTGGAATGGATTCTCAACAGAACCTATTTGCATGCCAGATGCAAAATCGATATTTTCATTAAGAGTATATATCTGATCACTATCAAGATTGAAATATTGGAAGCTGAGTGATTCCCCAGAATCTGTATTACTGTACACTGTGATAGGAAAAAGATAAGATCCAATATCAGGGTCATATTCCCCATGGGATATTCCCCTTAGTTCATTCTCATTGAATGCAGCGAGAAGATCATATTCAGTTCCGTCTGATCCATCATTAAGAGTTATAGACGCAAAAATGGAACCATAGTAGTTATAGTCATCTACAGTAATTTGCCAATCCGGATAATTCTCAGCATAGATACAGCTATTATCATTTATAGTCGCATAAGGATTATAATTCACTGCCGCAGGGTCAGTACATCCCAGGATCTCAGATTCAATTATACAGTCGCCAAATTCCAAGTCCACTTCAAATATAGCCTCGTCCGTGTAAGCATTCACTTCGGTAATCTGAAAATCTCCAACACTGATAAATAATTCGGTGCCTATTGGGTTGAGTAAAATGATATTCGTAGTATTTCCGGTTGTGACATAATCTGCCATAAAGGTTTCGGCAGTAATATAGAGTTGAAATTCTTCATCATGGGTGAGTACAAATTCTAAAGCGCCTACGTTACCGTCTGCATCAAAGCATGCTGTGTTCTCGGTATAGATAATTTGGACCACATCACCATATCCCGGTTCGACATTTCCAAGTACGAAATTGATCATATTGACAATATCGATGATGGTAATCTCGCCATCTTGATTTATATCAGCGCATTCGTTTATTTCATCTCCGGTAAGGATTGCATTGAGAATTTCAACCACATCAAGAATATCAATGCCGCCATCATTATTCACATCACCATAATTGCAGTATTCGCAACTGCCATCATTTACTGTGGCATATGGATTATAGTTTAATGCATTTGGATCGGTGCAACCATAAACGGCATCATCACAATCCCCTCCCGGTTCGCATACCTGTAATATTGCATCCTCAGTTGTTACGACCTGATATCCTTCACCGGGAATTAGATTGCCAATAGAATTTAAGCCATACTCTGGAAAATAGGAACCACCAGAATCATTAAAGACAGATATCACCGATCCATTATCCACTAATTCTGAAAATACATTTTCAATATTTTGCTCAACATTTACAGGATAGCCTATATAGTTTTCACCTTCAATTAATGGGATTTCTACAGGTAATATCACCGGCAGTCCAAATAGATTTAGGCTTATTGCAGATGTTACATGTATAAAATAACAATCGATATTTGACATATCGCCAATCTCATTTATCCATCCGCTTCCAGAATCATATAATTGGTTTCCAAATACATCTGTGGCACTTATAAGTACATCATTATCAATTAGGGGCTGAAGTATACTCTGCATATCCATCTCGGTTGGTCGGACAAAAAATGAAACCCAATTTATCCCTTCATTCAGCTCTATTATTTGCAATTCCGGTGTGGGATAAATGCAGCTGTCATCATCGTAATTGGCATAGGGATTATAGTTGAGAGCCTCAGGGTCGGTACAGCCGTAAATATAATCTCCTCCTTCGTCAAATTGAAATGGATCGCCATTATCAAAATCCATTTGTGATCCACCTGCACCAGAAAATATCGTATTGTCTATTGAAATGAATCCCGAAGTATCAGCATGTGTCCATTCTACATAACATAGAATGGCATTTCCAGCTGGGATGAAACTACCTGTCAATGCAAATCCAAGAACTAATCCATCTAAATTTGTTGATAGTATAAAACTGTGTTCACTCGCGCTGCCACCACTTGCATATCCAAATTCTGCTTCCAGTATACCATCTGCTACCAGATTGAATTGAAATCCATAGACATCCTCGTCATTTGACATAAATATTTCAATGTATTGATCGGTAACATTGGAAATGAAGATTCCATTCTGGCTTTCATAAATACAGCTACCATCATCAATCGTGGCATCTTCATCGTAGTTGACAGCATATGGATCTGTACATCCATAACAATAGTGTTCATCCAATCCTGTACTGCCTTCAACACAACCACATTCATTTTCAAAGGCATCTCCATAACAATCTCCAGCGCAATCAGGAAACGTACAACTGCCATCATCGACCGTTACTTCTGGATTATAATTACATGCTTCCGGGTCTGAGCACCCAAAAACTGGGGCCTGAAAATCACAGGCATCATATAGTAGATCTACCTGATTTTCTCCCTGAGTAGTAGCTGCATCAAGGTTGATGATTTCAAACGGAATATCAGTATAAAATAGGTCATTACCGGCCACATCCAGCATGAGGATTGTAGTTGTATTTTCAAACTCATAATAATCGGTTAAAGATGTTTCGGCAATGATAGAAATCACAATGTTTGGATCGTGTGAAATGGTAATTTCCAGACTATTGAGAGGATCGTCTTCTATTTTGCACATGGTGGTTTCGGTATATCCAAATTCCGTCTCAGGAACTAAATCACCAAAACCATATATCACATAGTCATATATGATTGCTCCATCAGAACCATCAACACTGCCATCTCCATTGTAATCCATGCAGGGATTATACTCACCTCCAAATTCTATATAATTTAATAATGCAACATAATCAAGTATATCTATTCCACCATCACCGTTTACATCACCAGGTGTACAATAATAACATGATCCATCATAGATAGTATATTGTTCATCGTAATTCAGAGCATTGGGATCAAGACAACCATAACAGAAATCTGGTTCCAGACCCGTGGAACCGCCTATGCAACCGCATTCGTTTTCGTAAGCATCGCCACCAGGAACACCAGCACAGTCGTACTCCCAATATTCACAATCAGCATCATCAAACCACCATTTGGAGCAATTCATATTTGGTAGATTGTCAGAGCCATCATTGCATTCTCCATCGCCTAGATAAATCAAATTGTCAATTGGGTAGCAGATATCATCACAGTCACTGAACTGATTTTCTTCACAGCTATCAATTTCATCTATGCTACCATTTCCAAATGTAAATGCCAAAACCATTCCTTCATTGCTCGTTGAAACCTGGAAGCCGGGAACTTCATCAGCTGACCCGCCACTTGCCCCTAATAGGGAAAAATTTTCAAAACCAGTAACAATTTGGAATTGAAAACCTGCTATTGGGGTTGAATTGTTCATTGATATCTCAAGAACATTGTTTTCATAATTTGTAATCGATATAAATACATCCCAATCAGAATAGATAATAGTTTCAGGAACAGTGACGTCACCACCATTACCAATCATTAAAGGGGGACCTACCTGAACGGTGAGCTGTGGTTGTCCAGGAGATCCAGAAAAAATCGGATCTTCGATAGAAAACCAACCATTATCGGTAATGCCATCAACTACAAGAAATGTTAGAGGATCTCCGCTACAGTCACCCAGATCATAATCCCAGACATCACAAAAAAGATTGACACTATATGCGCCGTCATCGCAATATCCATCACCATGCCAATTCAGATAATTTTCTCCAAAACAGTTACCTTCACAATCCGTGTAGAGACCCTGATCATCGCATTCACTTGTTTGTGCCCATTCAAATGAATCAAAATAATTCACTAATAACTCTTCGCCATTCTCATCATAGAATGAAACGAGTGATATGATAATTTGAGCAAAACCGGGATTATCCAATTCAAGAAAAAATAAAGTTTCATTGGATGCAGGGAGATTTCCGGCTCCTTGTGGATCACCCTGAACATGGGTAGAAGTGAAATCTATATTATAACCATAGTCTGAAGTGACTCCACCGAATACATCTATAATATTTGTACCGTAGAAATCAATTTCAAAATTGGAAACTTCAACAAATGAGTTGATCATTAATTCAAGTGTATTATCTGAATAATTTGCATAACCAAAGGTGATTTCTACATCTGTTGAAGGAGGAGGATACTCACAGCAGCTATTGTCGCCATAACATTCAAACAATGCATCGGGATCATAGTTTTCAGCATCAGGGTCAGTACAGCCATAACAGAAGTCCGGTTCCAAACCGGTGGTGCCTCCAACGCAGCCGCATTCGTTTTCAAAGGCATCCCCATCGACTACCCCAGCACAATCCATCTCTTGATATGGAATACAATCGCCATCATCAAACCACCATTTACTGCAATCCAGATTTGGCGAATTATCATTGCAATCTCCATTTCCCAGATAGATCATATCTGTTATTGGATAACAATCATTTTCGCAATCACTGAATTGGTCACTGTCACATGTATCCAGGTCATCAATAGAGCTACCAGTGAGGGAAAATCCCAATACCAATCCGGAGTTATTTGTCGAAATCATGAAACCGGCTTCACTGGCTGAACCGCCACCACCTCCTTCAAGTATCAATTCTTCAAATCCATTGATTAGCTGGAATTGAAATCCGGCAATACCCACAGTATTATTTATAGAAACCTCAATTTGATTGTCTTCATAATTTGTAATAGAAATGTAAACCTGCCAATCTGGGAGAACCTCAGTTTCAGGAATAGGAATACTTCCACCGTCACCAATAATTAAGGGTGGTCCGATCTGGACATCTAATTGATTACCGCCATATCCTGAAAGTATGGCATTTTCTATTGAAAACCAGCCGTTTTCTGTTATGCCGTCAACATCAAGGTATAACAATGGCTCTCCGGTGCAATCACCTTGATCATAATCCCAAAGATCACAGAAAAGATTTATACCAAATGAATTATCATCACAATAACCATCACCTTGCCAATCGAGGTAATTTTCTTCAAAACAGTTACCATCACAATCAGTATAGAGTCCTTGATCCTCACAGCTTCCCCATCCGCCATCTGGTGTCCATTCAAAAGTATCAAAATAATCGGTTAATATTTCCTGCCCATACTCATCATAAAATATTGCGCTGGATATGATAAATTGGGCATAACCAAGATTATCCAATTCAAAATAGAAAAGTGTACCGAGAGAAGCCGGTAACAATGCTTCTTGTGCTTCACCCTCCACATGGCTATCTGTAAATGCAATTGTGAATCCCATATCTTCGCTGAGTCCACCAAAAACATCGATAATATTTGTGCCAAAAAAATCTATAGAAAATGAATGTACATCCACCTGTGAACTTATCATTATTTCAAGTCTATCATTCCAGTAATCGGCATTTCCAAATGTAATATTTATATCAGGGTCAGGAGGCGGATACTCACAGCAGCTATTATCTCCATTACATTCAAATAATGCTTCAGGGTCGTAGTTGATTGCATCAGGATCGGTGCAGCCATAACAAAAGTCAAAATCATCTCCTGTACTTCCTTCGACACAACCACATTCGTTATTATAGGCGCTGCCATCACATTGACCATAACAGTCATAAGCACCACCAAAGTCAATTGAATTGGCCCAATATGAACATTCAACACCGGTATCTCCATCACAGCAATAACCACAGGCATCTATTATTGCAGAACCGTCGGGAGTACCAAAACAATCTAAATAAGTGATATTCGCAAAGGCTGAATTTGAGGGCTGTGATTCAAAATATCCATCAAATGCTGTGACATAATATTCGTGTATTTCAATATCCTCAACTGAATTATCAGTAAAAAATAAATTTTCAATGCCACCGGCAATGAGCAAATTATCCCTATAAATATTGTATGTAATAATTTGAGAACATTCGCCATAACAGTAATGCGGGGTGGGATTGACATTTACTATTTCCCCATTTATCGCTGCAACAATGATATTATCAAGTGAAATCCAGGCATCTGTACCCTGAATATCCCAATAGACATATAATAGGACGGAATTCCCAGGCGGTATGTACCCACCGGCTATATCGTAACCGAGGACTAAACCATTCTCATTAACAAATGACTCAAAACCTGATTCTTCAGAAGAGCCGCCACCGATACCATTAAATACGGGTTGTAAATCCTCTGCATCGATATTGAACTGCACGCCATGGACATTTACATCATTGCTCAAACTGATTTCAAGAAATTCATCTGTTGCATCTGAAATATAGAGGTATGCAAAATTGCGATTTGCTGGTTGGCTGGGAGCTTCCCATTGCAGTGAAATATTGTTTAGCCCACCTTCTGCGGTAAGATTCTCAGGTGGATTAGGCATACAATCATTGTCATTTTCTGGGATGTCATCACATAAACCGCATTCATCAAAATAGGCTGTGCCACCGCAAACACCAGCACAGTCGAGTATGTTGCCATCGCAATCACACCAACCCTCATCTTCCGGATACCAGCAGTCATCGTCAATAACTGAATCTGGGTCATAATTGCATGCCTCAGGATCAGCGCAGCCAGAACTAAAGGTTGTGGCGCAGGCTTCATTAGAATGACCTGATTCACTCGTGCCATCAGTTGCTGTAACGGTATAACAATGGGTTTCAGAATATCCTAAGCCGCCATCGTCATAAATAGTGTAATCAATACTCCCATCGTATAATAATCCGTCGCGATATAGATTATATGTGATGTCAGATGGGTCAAAACAATTCCCATAACAATATGGAGCACCGTAGTTTATTGATAGTTCATTATAGGGAGGATCTCCCTCTGGAAATATACCTTCACCAAGATCGATGAAATCATTATCCCCAGTATGAGCCCATTCTATGTTAACCAACACATATTCACCGGGGGGAATTGGGGTTAATGACAAGGAGTAACCCAGTACAAGTCCATCTGGGTTTGTCACAACATTGTACCCTAACGTTTCTGCAATACCGCCATTTGCCGAAATGATAAATGCTTCAAGGTTTTCCCCTGCAATGATATCAAATTGAAAATTCACTGCTGCAACCGTATTTATCATCGATATTTCGATGTTATCTTCTGTTACATCAGAGATCCATAATGTCACATCGGCACGATTACCATCCATGTTCACACTATTCCACATTAAGGCTATATTGCCATCACCCCCATCAGCTGTCAAATTGGTTGGTGCATCTATGAGGGTCTCATACTCACAGTTGCCGTCATCATAAATGGCTTCAGGGTCATAATTGAGTGCTTCTGGATCAGTACAGCCAAATCCTTCCAGAGTGAGTTCTGAGATTGATATGAGTAAGTCACCAAATTCACCACTCCCTGCTTGAAAGGTGATGGTTGGTATGAATTCCATCTGCAGATCAGGTTTGTAAATTTTTATAAATATTGGATTTCCTTCAACATATCCAGACCATTGAAATCCGCCAAAACCGCAATAATCTAATGAGCCAATAGCAGAAATATCAAATTGAGATCCGGAGTATACTCCAGCTCCCACCAGTAACTCCCCAAGTTGGTTTGAGCAATCACCTGAATTCTGAATACCATTTTGGTCAAACACACCAATTTCATCTCCAGGATTTAAACTGGAGATGGAGTTTTCAAAGATGATGAGTTGATATTCTCCGGTTGGGTCGAGGGTGACATTGTAATATTGTCCAAATGAGATGCTGGTGAAGCATATCAAGAAAATAAAAAATAATGATTTTTTCATAATTACTCCGGTTGAAATTCCGTCAGGAATTAATCTAATTTAGAGAATTATTTTCTCTTATAATACTAATTTATCGATTAATCTTGTTTTTAGATGTATCAATAGGACAAATTATTTTTTTGATGATGATTTATCCCCTTTTTAAACCAGTCCTGAAGGAGTGGTTATCCTAACAATTTTTTCAATCTTTTTAACCTGCTTTAAAGGACTAGGCTATCATAAAATTTTCCACATTCAAACCCAGCCCTAAAGGACTGATTATCCTAGCATTTTTTTCTATGTTTTTCAACCAGCCCTGAAGGACTGGTCTAGAGAACCCAGTGCTTTAGATTCCCTACTTTATAAACTTTTCCAGCCTACGGCAGGCAGGTCTGCCTTCTGTAGACCTGCCTGTCATCAGCTAGACAGCCTATTTTTCACATATTCCCCAATATGTGGTTAACCATTTGAATAATATCCAATACATTGGTAATTCCATCTAGATTATAGTCTGAATTTGCTATTTCACATTCAGTATAATCGTCACTACTTCCACTCAAAATAATATTTATTGAAACGACGATATCAAGGATATCAATAATCAAATCATCGTTCACATCACCGACATTATTATAGCAATCGTCACAGACATCGCCTATGCCATCTGCATCCATATCCTCCTGATCTGGATTATAATCATCAATACAATTATCATCTGGATTTAATATTCCATCCTCATCGAGATCAAAATTGTCTTGATCCATATTGAATAGCATTTCACTGATAATAAAATTTGCCTCTTCCATATTATCAATGCGCTCTTTTGAATAAATAGTCATGTTGTGGTCAATGAACGCATACGTTGGATAGGCATTCCAGCTATCATGGAGCCAGCCATGAATCATGTCTCCTTCATCATCAAGAACTAACGGACTTTGTTCATGAAACTCTCCCCATTCATCGCAATAATATGGGTCGCCTGGATCGTCAAAATTATTGACCAGTAATACCCTGTCATCATCCTGCCAATACTCCAATATTTCATCGTAAACTACGATGGTATAATATCAGATGTCTCACCAAGATGCATTCATGCGGACCATAGTAACCTTATAGTCACCTCCGTTTTCGGCACCATTCACATCGATGAACCTGAAAATATCTGTTGGGAAGACACCATAACAGACATCATGTTCTATCATCTGATCTTCCAGACTCATTGTATCACCTATATCATAATTAATTCGACTCACGGGAAAATCATTTTCGATGTCACATTGATCCTGTGAACCAAATAGGAAAACACTAAATACGGTCATAATAATAATATAAATTTTCATTTTTTCTCCTATTACGTTTCTTACTTTTTATACCAGCCCTGAAGGACTGGTCCAGAGAACCCAGTGTTTTTAGATTCTCCACTTTATAAATTTTCCAGCCTACGGCAGGCAGGCCCGTCTTCGGTAGGCAGGCACTTTGGGACCCCATTGTCCTTCGGACATTTCCCCTTGTCAGGGGAAAAACTTCTTAGGATTCCTCCCTCTCCTGCTGAGGAGAGGGTCTGCCGGAGGCAGGGGTGAGGTCCATGAATTTTTATATGAATATTGGATTAGATGATTTTTAATCTATTCCATTAAGATGAATTCAATAATTGCCACTATATCCAGCACATCAATATTGCTGTCCGAATTTGTATCAGTCATGGATGATTGAATGGACCCCATTCCATAATCTTCAAGGACGTAATTCACTATGAGCATGATATCTAAAATATTTGTATCACAATCCAAATTTGCATCATACAATATGGCATCGTTTAATGACAGGGCTGGGATAACCAGATCGTCACTTGACCATAAAAACATTTCATCATATTCATTGCAATGAAGAGGGTACACTTTATTTTCTGATGCTTTCCAATATAATAGTATCATTGGGTTATTCGTAATCCAACCAGGAAATTGCTCATAATTGTTCTCGTTATCATCGCAGAAATCCATCGACCCAAATGCTGTGATTGCTAGTGATTCGTCATTCCAAATCCCAGCACCGACAAGAATTTCACCGGTATCATCTTCACATCCGCCAATATCAATAATGCCATTATAATCCAGCAGTCCAATCTCATCACCGGCTTCACCACCTTCTACAGATTCTACCGTGAAAGTATTAAATTGTCCCAGGCCGGTACTATCATAGAAATTCAAATAATTATTGAGATCCCCGTTTAGCAAATTATTGTAATACTGTAAATCATCTGAAGGCAGGAATAGACAGCTACCATCATCATACCACCATTTGGCACAATTCAAATTGGGTAACTCTTCATCACAAACGCCATTGTCAATATTGATTATTTCCGATGCTGGATAACAATTATCATCGCAGTCACTGAATTGTCCATTATTACATGTTTCAATTTCATCTATTGATGAACCAGTTAAAGAAAACCCCAGAACCAACCCCTCATTATTTGTTGAAATCATAAATCCTGAATTACCTGCTGAACCGCCTGTAGCACCACTGATGGTAAAATTTTCAAAACTCGTAATGATAGTGAATTGAAAACCACTGATTTCCTCAGTATTGTTCATTGAAATTTCAAGAATATTTTCTTCAATATTGGTAATGGATAAAAATACGTACCATCCATTATTGATAATTGGTTCTGGGAGAGGTTCTTCACCTCCATCTCCAATAATAAGCGGCTGTCCAACTTGAACAGTTAGTGGCTGTCCATTTGATTGAGCAAATGTTGTGCTTTCTATTGTAAACCAGCCATCATCTGAAATATTATCAAATTCAATATAAGTAAGAGGATCCCCGCTGCAGTCACCACTATCATAATTCCAGCTATCACAGAATAAGTTGATGGCAAATGAGTCATCATCACAAAACCCATCACCATGCCAGCCAAGATATATTTCCTCAAAACAGATTCCATCACAGTCAGTGTATAATCCCAAATCTTCACAACTGCCCCATGCCCCTGTTGGTGACCACTCAAATACATCTGAGAAATTCACCAAAATTTCTTCATTATTCTCATCTTGAAATATCACATTTGTAATAAAAATTGGTACATAAGCTGGATTATCCAACTCGATAAAGAAAAATGTATCATTTTCAGGCGGGATATTTATACCTATCTGGGATTCGCCATGAACAATGTTATCCTCAAATACTATGTTATAATTATATTCTTCTGTTAGTCCATCTGAAACATTGATAATATTCACATTATAAAATTCAATATCAAAACTTGAGACGTCAACAAAAGAATTGATCCGTAATTCCAGAATACCATTTTGGTAATCTGCAGATCCGAAGGTGAGTTCGACGCCATAAACCGGTGGTGAATATTCGCAGCAGTTATTATCCCCATCACATGCAAATATGGCATTAGGATCATAATTATCGGCATTTGGATCGGTACAACCATAACAGTAATCGTCAACATGTCCTGTGCTTCCACCGACACAGCCGCATTCATTTTCGTATGCTCCCCCATAACACTCTCCAGCACAATCCATGTCCACATTATCATTGTTAATATTGTCATCGCAAATCCCACAATCATCTACATAGGCATCTCCATCACACACCCCAGTACAGTCCTCAAACGATGTTCCCTCACACACACCGGTGCAATCTTCAACAGCATCACCGCCACATACCCCCGAACAATCCATAGTCTCATTATCGTTATATGGGATGTTATCACATACACCGCAATCATCTACATAGGCATCACCAAAACATACTCCAGCACAATCCATATCTTCATTATATCCGTCACAAACTCCACAATCGTCTATCTGAGAATTACCCTCACATACGCCCATACAATCCATCACCGTAGTACCAGCACAAATACCGGCGCAGTCTTCGAGAGCATCACCACCACATTCACCAAAACAATCAAAATATAAACAGGAACCATCATCTATAGCTGCATCAGGATTATAATTGCATGCTTCGGGATCCGTACAGCCATACTCGTCCTGGGCAAACCCTAGCTGGAGTAACATTGCCAATATGAATATCGTTTTCAAGGCATATTCACGCATTGCTAATCCCTCCCCAACTTTTTATGCAAAACAGGTTTGGACATTCCTTCTGTTAATTTTATCGCATGAGTATAACTCACTGAAAGCTTTTTGCTTAACACTGTTTTATTAAATTTATATTTTTCGAACAGGAATGAACAGATTTCAAAATCATATTTCTGATTTAGTTCTGACCAAGTCAACTCAGAGTTTGTATTATAAAAGTCGACGCAATATGCTTGAGGTATACCTGGGTATAATCTATTGATGCGCTTCTTAGTGTCAAAATAAGTTCGGCGCGGGATTCCTAAATCGGCTATAATATCATCTACCTTTCTATGCTGAAATCCCACTGTTTCAAAAACAGAACCCTGAAATATTGCCCTAATTTGTTGAAGTGTTTTATCAATCGCGAAAGATAGATCCCCGAATCCAGATTCTGAATGACCTTGTTTGCCATGATTTTCAGAAAGGGTTTTAACATAGATGTTTATGACCTTCTTGCGGAATCCGGTGCAAGGGAAATGATGTGAGAGTAATTCCATTGCAGATTCATATCCTTTTCGATAATAATATACTGATACAGCCGGGTTACCAAGTTCTTCATGACTTTTGCCAAGCAAATAGGTTAATGATGGGAGTAAAAAATATAAATTATATTTGGTGACAATTTTCATTGAGTCCTGCAGATAGGGCGATGCAGACTGCCAGTTATTATTTCCAAAATGGAGATATCCTGTATTCATTAGGATAAAACTCTTTGTATAATAACTATCGGCAAGATGATATGCTTTTTCTAAAATTTCGATGGCATCGTTGAATTCATGTTGATGATATCTCAGCATGCCTTGATCATGAGTTACTGCTGACTCAATATGCCGGTACTCCATAGCTTGAGCGATTTCGAGCGCTTTTATATAGTATGTATCTGCTGCATCATATTCTTTTTGTTTTCTATAGATATTGCCGATATTTTTATAATGATAAGCCAGCGTGGCATTCTCGTTAATTTCCTTAAAATATTCAGCAGAGTTGATTAAATCTGTATTAAGACTGTAATCTCCTTTTCTCGTTTGTAATACCAATCTATAATAATTTGCCAGTTTCAATAAATATTTTGATTTAGTCAGTTTGGGTATTCTATCTAACAAGATAAGGGCTAAATCATACTGCCCTGTAATTGCCAGGAAAGATGACATCTCCATAGTGATCAAAGATTGAGTATCCAGATCCTTATCGGTGGCCAAAGTAGAGGCATAGCCCAGAGTTTTTGCACCTGTTATCAGGTCACCCTCATGAATTTGACAGCGACCGATACCGGCAAGCAAAGTCGCCTTCCTCGTATTTAAGGGTTCGTTATCTTTTAATAGTTCGATCATTTCATGGGTTGAGGCAATTGACATTTCACTAAATTGAGAAAGATGGGCAACAAATTCAATCCATTTGTTTGTTTGGGTAAATCGATTAAAAGATGTGGTGGTAATAGAGAAATTATTGGATGTAAATATTGATGGTGATTCTGGCATAATTGTATTTATAGTGCGTATTATATAAGTTTTCGTGTCGTTATTTTACTATTATCCGCACTATTAAACAATTCATATTTGAAATGTTTTTTTAATATATTGAATGGAACCAATTAACTAAATGACACAACGCAGGATTAATTTTTGATTATTATTATCATGTTAACTCTCTGCATCTGAATTTAATTTAGTGGTTCGATGGCTGTAAACAATGATATTTATTGTACATAATATTATATTTAGATTTTTATATCTTTATACTTGTTTTGTTATTTTAACCTCTCATAATTTTATGTATCGGTAGATACAGTATATCTGTATCGGTGATTACAGATATTTAAATATTAAAAAAATATAGTGAAAAATTTATGAACAGCACACATCCTATATATACATTAAAAGTGGCATCAGAATTGTCTGGTACATCAGTTTATTCAATACGGAAATATATTGACAAGGGATTGCTTATACCTTTCAAAACGCCAACAAATCGTCATCTATTTTCAGAAGTAGATATCAAGAGATTAATATGTATTCGGAGTTACCTGGATGATATGGGACTAAATATTGCCGGTATCAAAGCCCAATTTGCTTTGGTCCCCTGCTGGCTAATTCGTCCATGTTCTGATGAAGACAGAGAAAATTGTGATGCATATACGTCGGCATCGCAGCCCTGTTGGGAAGTACCAAATAAGGGCAGGCATTGCATTGATGAAGACTGCAGAATCTGTGAAGTTTACAAATTGCCGGAAAAATGCAGTGATTTAAAATCGTATCTCAAAAATTTTGAATTAAAACAACTAATGTAACTAATGGTCGCAAAATGAAACAACTTCTAATTTTAGGCGCCGGTACTGCCGGTACTATGATGGTAAATAAGCTGGAACCTGTATTGGACAAAGATGAATGGCAAATCACCGTAGTAGATCAATATGAGACCCATTATTATCAACCAGGATTCCTATTTATTCCTTTTGGAATCTATACTAAAAAAGATGTGATGAAACCAAAACGTGATTTTTTCCCATCTGGTGTTGATGTTATTTTTTCAGGGATAGACAAAATCATACCCGATCAGAATCAAGTATTACTGGATAACGGCAAAGTGTTAAAATATGATTTTCTTTTTATTGCCACTGGATCAAAAATTAACCCTGGCGAAACTGAAGGACTTCAGGGTGAAGGCTGGCATAAGAATATATTTGATTTTTACACCATTGAGGGCTCTCTCGCCCTTGCGAAATACTTAAAATACTGGGAAGGTGGAAAACTGGTTCTCAATATAGCTGAGATGCCGATTAAATGTCCTGTTGCTCCACTTGAGTTTGTATTTCTCTCCGATTGGTGGTTTACCGAACAGGGCATACGGGATAAAGTTGAGATTGAATATGTGACGCCTTTGCCCGGGGCATTTACTAAACCAAGAGCCTCAAAAGTATTTGGTGATTTCCTCGATAAAAAGAATATTAACCTCACTTCTGACTACAATATTGCCCGCGTTGAACCAGCCGAAAACAAAATCGTCTCATGGGAGGAAAAAGAAATTTCGTATGATCTCCTTATCTCCATTCCAACTAATATGGGTGACCCGGTTATCGAACGGTCTGGATTAGGAGATGAGCTCAATTTCATTCCCACAGACAAGGAAACATTGCAATCCAAAAAATTCGAAAATATTTTTGTATTAGGTGATGCAACCGACTTACCCAGTTCAAAAGCCGGTTCTGTAGCGCATTTTCAAGCAGATATTCTTTTTGATAATTTCCTTTCAATTATTGATAATAGACCCATGAAGGCAAAATTTGACGGACATGCAAATTGCTACATTGAGTCCGGATTCGGTAAAGGTATTCTCATCGATTTCAATTATGATACAGAACCCCTGCCGGGGAAATTCCCTTTACCTGGCATTGGTCCTTTTTCACTTCTTGAAGAGACAAAAATGAATCATTATGGCAAAATGATGTTCAGATGGATGTATTGGAATTTGCTACTTAAAGGAGCAGAGCTACCTATTGAAGCCCAAATGACCATGGCAGGAAAAAGAGTTTAAAATGGAACTGCAATCCATAGAATCACAATTGACATTGATCCAGGATCAACAGAAACAGATTCTTGATGAGTTGATGATCGTCAAACGGCAACGGGAAGAGATCAATGAATTAAAAAATGATCTCACCTTTATTGCCAAAGACGTATTTCAGTCAGCTGTTATTGAACTGGAAAGTATTGCCCCATTTGTTCAGTCCGGTGATTTTCTTCATCTCATTAAAAAAATTCTCAGAAATACACGGAATATCAGCGCTGTCATCGAAAAATTTGAAAGCACCATTGATTTTCTTGAAGATGGGAAACCAATTGGTAAAGAATTATTCACTGATATGCTTACGCTCCTGGATGAGATGGATCGGAAGGGTTATTTTTCGTTTATGCAGGAGCTTCTCAAGGTAATGGATAATATTGTTACTCACTTTACAGAGGAAGATGTAAAAATGCTCGGTGAGAATATTGTTTCCATTTTAGAAACCATCAGGAATCTCTCACAACCGGATATGCTGATGTCCATAAACAACGCTGTATCTATCTATAAACATCTGGATGTAAATGATATCCAGGAATATACCCTTTGGGAAGCAATGAAAGAATTAAAAAGCCCAGAAATGCGAAAAGGCATGGGTTTCATTATTAGTTTTCTGAAAAATCTTTCAGATAATCAATCCACAAATATTAAGTAATTAAGGAGCAGATAATGTCACAAATAGAAATAGCAGAATTAAATGTAGATCTAGATGATCAGGGATATCTCACAGATCATAATCAATGGACAAAAGAAATTGCCGTAGCTATTGCAGGTGAAGAGGGAATTATTGAATTAACTGATCGGCATTTTGTTGTCATCGACTTTATGAGAAAAGAATTTAAAGAAACAGGTACTGGACCCTCTATTCGCCGATTAACAAAACAAAGCGGTGTCCCTACAAAAGAATTATATGCTCTATTCCCTGGTGGTCCGGCAAAAAAAGCTGCCAGGATAGCTGGAATCAAAAAACCCGAAGGCTGTATATAATAAAAGTATTGGAGAATTAATAATGTCAAACAACAATCCTGATGCAATAAAAAAAGTTTCAATCATTTGTGCAAATGGATCACTGGAAGGGGTTTACCCGTCACTCATCATGGCCAATGGTGCCAGGATGGATGGGATAGAAGCAAATATATTTTTTACATTCTTTGGTTTAAATGCACTGATGAAAAAAACGGTAAATAGTCTGAAAGTGGCCACCGTTGGTAATTCTGCACTAAATATGGCAATGCCTATGATGGGATTTCCTATTACCACACCATTCCCCACTCTTTTGGGTGCCATTCCCGGTGTATCTAACCTGGCATCCTGGATGATGAAAAATGAGATGGAAAAGCTGGATATACCACCTGTGGATGAATTTCTTGAGATGATAAGTGATGCCGGTGGAAAAATATATGCATGCAAATTGGCTATGGATATGTTCAAATTAAAAATCGACGATCTCGTTGATCATGTAGATGATGTTCTCACTGTCGGTCAATTTTATGAAATATCTGCCGGTTCTTCCATTATATTTACATAATTAAATATAGGTTATAATAATGAAATTGCTTTTTAGATATCTTTTATTAATTCTTTTCCTTTCCTCTTCATGGTCTCAAGGATTAAAACCATATATTCATGGTGCAAATTCAGATCAACCCAGGGAAATAATCGCTCAGCAGTTAAAAGAAAAACTCAATGCCAATGGATTTCAAGTGATTGGAGAATATTCTCCAGCCGCAGATGATAACCGATTATTATTGGTTATAACATCAAAGCTTTTGCTTGACGCAGTAAGTGAAATTGGAAATTATTCCGCTTTTGCGGCAGTCCTTCGAATTGCAATCACCTACGAGGATAATATTAATAAAATTTCATATATGAATCCAATGTATTGGGGTAATGCATATTATCAGCAGCATTTTGTAAAGATGGAGCGTCGTTTTTGGGAAATTACACAGCGACTTGCCAACTCAATGGTTGATATAGGTGAACCGGTAGATATACATTTTGGGTCAGAAAGAGGTCTTTCACCGAGAGATCTGCAGAAGTATCACTATATGTTTGGAATGGAGTATTTCGAAGACCGTGTAGATTTGAATTCATTCACAAACTTTACAACAGCAGTGAAAACAATAGACGCGAATTTGGAAGCAGGAGTTCCAAATCTTGACCTGGTGTATTCCTTGAAAATCCCAGGTAAAAATCTAAAACTTTATGGCATTGGTTTATCCGGCGAATTGGGAGAGTCACATTTCCTGCCTATTATCGACAAAACGTCGCCGCAGCACACAGCCTTCCTACCCTATGAATTTTTGGTCATTGATAATAACGTGGTTATGCTTCATGGCAGGTATCGCATCGCACTTTCATTCCCAGATCTGAGCATGATGACATTTGGAAAAATCATGTCCACACCAGGGGATATTGAAAAATTGATGAGATCTGCATCAGAATAATAACTAAGAAATAATCTCTAATATAAGTATAAAGGTATAAAAAATAATGAATTCAGTAAAGAAAATAATAGTCACATCCTTTTTAATAGGTTCGGCATTTGCAACAAATGGAATGAATTTGGAAGGATTTGGTCCCATAGCTTGTGGAATGGGCGGGGCATCATTTGCCTATAACAATGGTACCGCCGCTGTTATGAACAATCCTGCAACACTTTCCCTAATTCCAGGCGGAAATCAATTTGATTTTTCAGTTGGATTACTTGGACCCGATGTAGGTGCAACCGTTATGACTCCATTTGGAAACATGTTTAATAAATCATCAGGTCGTGCCTACTATATGCCCGGTTTTGGATATACTCGTCGATATGGAAAAATAACCACTGGTATTAGTGTTTTTGGTCAAGGTGGTATGGGTACCGAATTTGGAAAGAACTCATGGATGGCAGATCCAAGCGGGGGAAATAATACATCATTGACCTCCGGATTGATTAATCGATCTGAAGTTAGTGTTGGAAGAGCCATTTTACCGTTGGTTTATTCTGTAAACGAAAAATTGAGTTTCGGTGGATCATTTGATTATGTGTGGGCTGGTATGGACTTAAAAATGGCCTTGAATGAAACTCAATTTCAGGATTTAGCAAACCCAATGGCTCAAACCATTGGTAATGCATCTGGAACTCTCGTTGATGGATTTGGCATGATGTATGAACCATTTGGAGGAGCTGGCATCCAATCATTACACCATGCATATTTTAACTTCTCTGATGATAGTGATTTTACTGGTGAAGCCAAAGGCACAGGAGTCGCCTTCAAACTTGGAGCTCTCTATAGCTTAAATGAAAAACTAAACATTGGAGCAACATACCATAGTAAAACATCATTAGACGATCTGGAATCAGATGATGCTGAAATGGAAATGGCTTTATTTGCCGATCCTGGTGCATTTACAGGTAGTCCAACCGGGACATATATGGATATCCCACTTACTTTGACTGGAAAAATTGTCGTAAATGATTTTCAATGGCCAGCAATTATGGGGGTTGGAATTTCTTATAAACCAATGGAAAAGTTAATGATCGCTGCTGACATAAAACAGATTGCCTGGTCAGATGCAATGAAAAATTTCAGCATGACATTTTCAGCTGATAACAGTGATGAAAATGGTGCATTCGGCGGCGCAATAATGGATGCCAACCTATACCAGAATTGGGAAGACCAAACAGTTATCGCTCTTGGTGCTGAATATCAGTTATTTAATAGCTTAGCACTTCGTGCCGGTTATAATTACTCTGAAAATCCTGTACCTGATTCATATCTAAATGCCCTCTTCCCAGCTACTGTAGAAAGTCATTTGACGGCAGGATGCCGATATAATATCGGTTCAGCATCTGAAGTTAATTTTTCATTTTCTGTAGTACCTGAAGTGAAAAATACTAATCCAGGGAATGGTTCAACCATGCCAGCCGTTGAATCAACTCACAGTCAGATGAATTTCTCAGTTATGTATACCAGGTCTCTATAATCCACAATACTAATCGTTAATTCCATAAAAAAGGGTCATCCACATGGTGACCCTTTTTAGTATTTCGAAAGAAGCCTATTCTCTGCAATTACAAATTAGTTAAAACTCAGTTATAAAATAATCGATACAGACTTGTAATACTTCATCATTGTTGAGGAGTTGAATACTTAATAAATCATCTAAACCATTTCCCGGATATAACCACCAATAACTTTTTAAGCCAGTTACCTTCTTTATGGCTTAAGTTCATATCCTTCCTAACAGAATACCGGAATCGTTGTTCGTGAGCAAGACTTTCCTTTAAGACGTATAAATGATACTGATCGGAACGTTTTTTTAACATCACATCCATTGATTGTTTATTGCTATATGGAATCAAAACAGATTTTAGTTTTTCGACACTGTCAGATTTCATTAAATAACAATAGGTACCGGCATTAGCGCCTTTAATATATTTTGTATATGGTTTTACCAAATATTCTGAAATGGAATCTCCAGTAACTTTATGACAGGCCAAACGAATTACATCCCAATCCTCGGGGACATCATTCCAGGGAATATTCTTCAACTTTTTTAAAAATTCATTATCCAGTAGTGCATCATCTTCACAAATTAATGCGATGTCAACCGTTTCATCATTTGAAACCTGCTCCCACAAAGTGACATGACTCAAGAGGCATCCAAGACTTCCGGGCATACGCAGTTCAAAATCATCACTAAGGTAATTACCAACTTTCCATTCCTCTGTTACAATTTTACTGCCATTTACTGCTGGAAATAATTCAGCATTAACACCTGCCATTTTACAGCTGTCAAAAAACCGTATGAGCCTTTCCGATTTTTTCCCTTCAAATCCAATTACATATGCTTTGTCGTAGTGCATTATCTATCTCAACCTGCTTATTTTAATACCGATGCAATTCCAGCATCGAGCTTTACTTTTATTTTACGGATGATTTCTTTTGGAATTTTAGTCGCCGCATATATCTCATCAACATCAGCCTTTAATATTTCTTCTTTTGTCTTATAGTGAGACCAAAGTTTTTTTACTCTTTCTTTCCCCATTCCGCGGATTTCTTCAAGTTCGGACTTGACCATAGCCTTGCTTCTTTTTTGGCGATGGAAGGTTATGGCAAAGCGATGCGCTTCATCACGAATTTCACGTAAGAGAAACAATCCTGGAGAAGATTTTGGAATATTCTGCGGTTCAGAATGACCGGGTATAAACACATCTTCCAGTTTTTTTGCCAATCCAATAATAGGGATATAAGATAATCCCAGGTTATCAAGAGCTTTTTTTCCTGCTGAGAGTTGACCCTTTCCTCCATCAACCAGAACCAGATCCGGAAGTTGTTTTTTTTCTTTTACCAAACGACTGTATCTTCTGGTTACAATTTCAGTCATTGATCCAAAATCATCAATTCCATCTACTGTTTTGATACTGAATTTTCGATATTCTTTTTTTTTCGGTTTTCCATCAACAAAACAAACCATTGATGCAACCGGATGAGATCCCTGGATATTTGAGTTGTCAAAAGCTTCAATTCTCCTCGGCGCTGCCGACATGTTCAAATCTGTCTGCAATTGAAGCAGCTTTTTAGAAACCACATCGCGACGTTTCATTTTTTTCAAACGGATATCACCAAGAAGCAAATCAGCATTTCTTCGGCAAATTTGAACAAGTTTGACTTTCTCTCCGCGTTGGGGAACCATAATCTTTACACGGGATCCCCTTCTTTCGGATAACCAGGATTCCAGTTTTACTTTTTCAGAAAAACCAATTTCCACTAATATAACCGGTGGGATATCATCTGTAGAAGTGTAATACTGGATAACAAAATGCTTTAAATTATCTGCCACATCTACTGAATCAAGTACCTGCATATTGAATTTTTCCCTACCGATAAACAGGCCATTTCTCACCCTCATGAGTACACCCACACCGTAATTATTTTCTGAAGAAATTACCAGTACATCCTTATCAATAAAATCCTGACTGATTTTCTTTTGGCGATGGGTAAAATGTTCAACTGCCTGTAACTGATCCCGGTATCTGGCAGCTTCTTCAAACTGTTTTTTCTCGCTTGCATGAGACATTTTATTTTCTAGATATGACCTCACATCGTCATTTCTACCTTTAATAAACTGTTCTATCCCGTTTATCATATTTCTATATTTTTCTTCAGTCACCAATCCCTCACAGGGTCCTTCACAGCGATTAATATGATAATCAAGACAAAGTTTTACGCTTCCTTTTTTTATGACATTATCATCAATAAAGTAATTGCATGTCCGCAATGGAAATATCTTATGTATTGCTCTTAATGTCTCCCGCAAATACCGGGTGTCAGTGAATGGACCATAATATTTATGTCCATCCTTTATTAATTTTTTTGATCGGATAATTAATACCTGCGGATAAGGCTCATTGGTAAACTGGATATACGGAAATGTTTTGTCATCCTTCATGAAAATATTGTATCGAGGACGATGCTCTTTGATTAGGTTGGTTTCAGTGAGAAGTGCCTCTACCTCATCACGGACAACCATCCAATCGATATTTGCAATATTTTGGACCAGGCTTACTGTTTTTGCGTCTTTATTTTTTGTCCCGGAAAAATAGGAACGCACCCTGTTTTTAAGTATTTTTGCTTTTCCAATATAGATGATCTTTTGATTGATATCTTTAAAAAAGTATACGCCCGGTGCCTTGGGTACCTGTTTTAATTTTTCATCTACCAGTGGGGATCTATTCATTGATTTTCATATCTGGATATACCGAATATACGAACCTACTATTCAAAAATTATCGATTGAATATAAAATTGCTGACAATTATTAGGCTTGTGAATTATTGAGATTAGAACGGCTCAATATTTATACGTATGGATAATCTACAAAGACTTGTTCTATGCAGGGCTCTGGCAAAATTCAATCAATAATCCTGGAGTCGATTTTGGGTGTACAAAGGCAATGAGAAGTCCTTCTGCACCAATTCGCGGTTTTGTATCAACCATCTTTACATCAATAAATTTCATATAGGAAATAGCTTTTTCGATATTGTCCACTTTTAAGGCTATATGATGCATTCCAATCCCTCTTTTCTCTAGAAACTTTGTTATGGGTGAACCCTCTTCAGTTGGTGAGACTAATTCAATTTTACCATTGGAAGTAGCAAAAATATCGGTGAGAATTTTCTGATAACTAATATTTTCTGAGCCATTGTAATCAATACCCGGCAATTGGCTAAAAAAGTCTGTCAGCGTTGCAGTCTCTTTTACAGCTACCGCAACATGATCAATGCCGATAATTTTAAATCCAGGAAGGTTTGTATTATTTTTCATGATATTTTTTACCTGTTATTTCATATTCTGTTGCTGACGTGAATTTTACTTTTAGAAATTCACCCACAGGATGAATACCATCGATTTTCACTATATTATCAATTTCCGGGGAGTCTCTAAATGTCCGACCTTGTGAGCTGCCATCATCATTATTTTTATCAATCATTATTTTTTCAACATGGCCCACAAGCTGCTCATTTTTCATCAGATTGATATCCTGCTGCAGCATCATAATTGCATCCATCCGATCATATTTAATTTGTGTCGGTATATCGTCCTTCATGGCAAATGCAGCATGAGTACCTTCCTCCTCAGAATAGGTAAATACACCTAACCGATCAAATTCAACATCTTCTACAAAGGAATATAATTGATCAAAATCTTTATCTGTTTCACCTGGGTATCCAACGATTATGGATGTTCGAATGGCTATATCCGGGTTAGCCTGACGCAAGGCGTCTATTCTTTTTCTTATGCCCTGCGAGTTCAATCCCCGCCGCATAGATTTCAACAATCTATCAGACGCATGCTGTATTGGCATATCAATATAGGGAATTAGCTTTTCCAATTGGCCAAACTGGGCAATCATATCTCTATGCAGATGGGCAGGATGGGCATAATGAAGACGAATCCAATCTAATCCTTCAACCTTGTCAAGATGAGTCATCAGCTCATGAAGGGTGGATTTTGGCTGAAGATCCCAGCCATACGAAGTACTGTCCTGGGCGATCACCAATAGCTCTTTAACTCCCCTATCAGCTAACATCTTTGCCTGTTGAATATTCCATGCCAGCGGCTGGCTTTTTTGCAGACCACGCATAATTGGTATAGAGCAAAATGAACAGCCATTGTCACAGCCTTCGGCGATTTTTAAATAGGCATAGTGATTTGGTGTGAGGAGTGATCTATAATAATCAGGATCTTTTTTTGCATATTCTTTCCCGGTTAGGAATGATAGAATTTCCGCATGGTCAGACGTTCCAAAAAATTCATCTACTTCAGGAAGTTCTTTCCGCAATTCGGTACCATAACGATCTGAAAAACATCCCATAACGACAACTTTCTCTACATCACCGCCGGCTTTGAGTTCACCAGCTTCGATGATCACATCCACTGATTCCTCGCGGGCTGAATCAAGGAAACCACAGGTATTAACAATGATTATATTGGAATTCTCAGGTTCATCAACAATAGTATAGTTTTCGTGTTTTAATCCACCAAGCAGAACTTCTGAATCTACCAGGTTTTTTGCACAACCAAGACTGATTAATGCTACTTTCTTTTTGACTGTTTTACTCATGCACTCCCTCTGACTTCCCAATTAACCCGGTCAGATATGCATTTCGATTAAACGGAATGAGATCATCGACCTTTTCCCCGACTCCAAGATATAGAACAGGAAGTGACAATTCTCTCATTACCGAAATGGCAATTCCGCCTCTGGCAGTTCCATCCATCTTGGTAAGAATAACAGCATCCAAAGGTAAATATTTATTGAATTCACGGGCTTGAAGCAATCCGTTTTGACCGGTACTGGCATCGAGAGTGATGATAACAGAAATATCATCTGTCACCTTTTTAACAATGCGATAAATTTTATTTAGTTCTTTCATAAGATTTGGTGATGTATGAAGACGGCCGGCAGTATCAACAATAATCCTGTCCATTTTCTTGGCCATACCTGAAGTCACACCATCGTAAGCAACTGCTGCCGGATCCTGAGTATTTTCATTTGCAACAAGGTCAACATCGAGACGATCTGCCCAGGTACGAATTTGTTCAACTGCTGCGGCCCGGTAGGTATCAGCAGCAACCAGTTGAGTTTTCTCTCCAGATTTGGAAAAGTACCCTGCCAGTTTTGCCGCAGAAGTGGTTTTTCCAGTTCCATTTATCCCAACAAGTATAATCACCTTTTTCTCAATGTGGACAAGTTCGTCTGCATTCAGCTTTGTGGAAATGACTTCATAGAACCTATCTTCCCAGCTGAGTTCCTTCAATTCTGGATTATTTAGCTCATCAAGAATTTCTTCAACGATTTCCCACCCTAAATCAGCCTGAAGCAATGTCTCTTCAAGGTATTCCAGATCATCATCATTTAAATATTTCTTGCCACTGAACCCGGCGAGAACTCCTTTTATTTTAAATTGTGTTTTTGTTAAACCATTTACGGTTTTTTTAAAAAATTTAAACATTATCTTCCAAAATTTTCCAATTTAATTATATCATTCAATAATCTGTTTAACGAATCACTCATGTGGATATCCTTATAAACTGAGTGGTGATTCGACTATTCCTCATTATGCTGTATCGCTTTTATCATGGTAAAATATTTATCAAAATATTGATATGAACTGATAAAAAATAAAATCATGGAAATGATGTAGAAATAGATACCAATCTGGGGATATCCAAGGAGATAAAAAAGCATCATTAAAGCCGATATACCTACAAACCATTTACCCGTCCAGATAGATTGGAAGACATCGCCTTTTTTATCTATCAAATAAGCACCTATTATTATTAGCAATGAATCCCTGATTGTAAGTAGTGTAAAAAATATAAAGAAAATAGTACCATACTCAAAAAGCAGATAAACCAGGACCACCATCATACAAATCTTATCCGCAATAGGATCGATTAGTTTTCCAAAATTTGTGATCTCATCCGCTTTTCTTGCGACATATCCATCTAAGTAATCAGATAACACAATTAAAATTATGATTCCGAATCCAAACAGCAGTTTACCATTCTCCAGTGTCCAAAGTAAAGGGATTGCAAGGAGAATTCTGCTGATGCTGATGGCATTTGCAAGGGTGAGGATTCGATCCTGCCGCGTTGCCAATCTCCGTTTACGGATTTTCTTTCTATGATGTATAAATTTAATCAAAAATGCCTTTTAATATTATAGTCAAGTATTTTTATCAAACTTGCTTTTACGGGTGTTTCCGGGAATATATTCAAATGGGCTCGGGCCTCATTTGAAATCTCTTCCATTTTTGCTACAGAGTATTCAATTCCATTGAATTCGTCGATAAGATGTTTAATTTCTTTTAACTCTTTCCGGCGGGCATGACGCTTTAATTTACGCTGAATATCTTTTCTATCACCTGTCTCCAATTGCTTAAACATATGAATCAAAGGAAGTGTTAGCATATTCTTTTTAACATCAAATCCAGTCGGTTTACCAACGCTATCCAAAGTCCCCAAAATATCAAAAAGATCATCCTTTATTTGAAAAGCGATACCAAATTTCTCACCAAAATTTCTTATGGCATCTCTCTTTTCATTGTCATCTGTTACCGTAATAGCACCCAATACGCAGGCGGCACTAAAAAGCGAAGCCGTTTTATCTGAGATCATTTTCAAGTAAATTTCCTCACTCATATCCTTTTTAATCGCTTTTTCAATTTGCAGTATTTCCCCTTCGCTTAATCGGGATGAAACTGATGACATAATATCCAAGGCCTCAAAATCGCGCAATTGAATTATATTTGTCAAAGCCCGTGAAAACATAAAATCACCAACCAGAATGGCGATCTTATTTTTCCAAATCCGTTTTATTGTTGGAATACCTCTTCGCGTATCAGCATCATCGACTACATCATCATGGATTAATGTTGCCACATGGAGAATTTCCACCAGGGCAGCCGCCTTATATGTCAATTCCACCGGTTCCCCGCATAATCTCGCCGATAATAGGGTAAGGCGAGGTCGCAACTGCTTGCCTTTTTTATGTATGAGATAGCGAACGACGCGATTGATAAGACCAACTGATGATTCAAGCGAATGAACCATTTCATTTTGAAACAATTGGATATCTGCTTCTATCGGACTTGATATTTTGGAAAGGAAATTTTTCATATAATTAGACTGATGGTAATTCCTTTTTACGGAATATCCACGAGATAAATATGCTGAACTCATATAACAAGACCAAAGGAATCACAATGAGCAACTGACTAAGCGGATCTGGAGGCGTGAGAAAAGCACCCACAATGAGAAATGCAACAAAGGCATATTTTCGATAATGTCTCAGAAACGGAGGTGTAAGTAAACCTATTTTTGTAAAAAATAATGCCACCACTGGTAATTGAAAAACCAGTCCACAGGCAAAAATTAACCATAAGGTGTAGGTGAGGTATCCATCTAATGTAAAATTATAATTTACTATTACTGTTTCACTGGTGAGGGATGTGAAGAAACTCAAACTAAATGGAATAATTATATAATATGCAAAGCCCAATCCTGACATGAAGAATACGGTTGCAAATAAAACAGTAAGTATTAATCCGCCGTCATGTTTCTCTTCAAAAGCCGGGGACACAAATCGCCAGAATTGATAAATTATTACCGGCAGTCCAAGAATAATTCCACCCATTATGGCGATACTGAGTTTTACCGTAAACATACTGGTAACTTTTAACACCTGCATATTCAAATCGATGTTGAGGTTTTGTGTCGGCTGTACTAATATTTTAAGAATACTATCGGAGAAATAATACGTTATTGCTCCTCCCAGTACAATAGTGGCAAGAATTTTTATTATACGCCATCTTAATTCTTCAAGATGATCCCAGAACGGCATTTCTCTCTTTGTTTTACTCATGAATTCAGTAGCTCAGTTGCGAGTTGAAAAGGCGGTAGACGGTTCTCCCGATTCTTTAAAGTTTCATTATTGAGTTTTTCGATATTTTTATTCCAGAATTCTTTTCCAAAACGGTTTTGTATATGTTCTTTAACCTGAAGTTTATATCTGCTGTCCAGGTTTTTCATCCATAAACCCGTTTCAGTGATATGTTTATTGTGTTTTGTGATAGCAACGATCAAATCGTCAATTCCTTCATCCTTTATTGCTACCGTTTTTATTACACTTGTAATCATATCACCCATTTTGTCTGGTACTACGGACAGGACATTTTTCAGGGTGACGGCCAATTTATTTGCACCCGGTCGATCAGCTTTATTGATAGTAAAGATATTGGCGATCTCCATTAATCCTGCTTTCATCATTTGGATATCATCTCCGGACTCAGGAACCAGTACAACAATTACGGTATCAGTAGCCTGGACCACATCCAATTCAACCTGACCTACTCCTACTGTTTCGAAAAGGATTATGTCATATCCGGCAGCATCAAAAATATCACCAGCTTCCATGGTTTTATTTGCCAGACCTCCTTGCCCACCCCTGCTTGCCATACTTCTGATAAACACCTTCTCATCGGCATGATGTTCAACCATTCGTATGCGATCTCCCAGGAGAGCTCCGCCGGTAAAAGGACTTGAAGGATCAACGCCAATTACAGCAACTGATTTACCTAATCTCCGATATCGTTTTACCAGTTTATCCGTAATTGAGCTTTTTCCAGCCCCTGGAGGCCCAGTAATGCCAATACGATAAGCATTGCCTGTTTTGGGGAAAATACCACTCATAATTTGATTATTCTCATCCCGCTCATCCTCAACAATTGATATCGCTTTGGCAATAGCCACCCGATCGCCGCTTTGTATTTTATGTATCAGATCTGAAAACATGGGGCAAATTTAGAAATTCTGAATGGTAACAATATATTATTTTAATTATTGTGTCACTTTATTCATTATCAAGAACTCAATCACATCAAATCATAATTGTATTGTCTTCGATAAAATTCTTAAAATTAGAGATACATTTTAACAAGGATAGGTCCACAATGAAGAAATCAACTCTAGGTATAATAACCTTTGCGATTATTTTTGCAGTACTTTTAATTTGGGGAATGCCATTTTACGATGCCGTTTGGTCGTTCCCCGGTAACTTCAATTTTTTCAAGGAATTCCCTACCTCCACCTTGCCGTTAGGATCTATCCCAATCATGATAATCGCGCTGGTTGGTACAGGAATATTTGCAACGATCCGCCTTGGCTTTCCGCAAATTAAATATTTGTGGCATGGATTAAAGGTGACCCGCGGTATTTATGATGATCCCAGTGACGAAGGTGATCTTAGTCACTTTAGAGCCCTGACAACAGCTTTATCTGCAACGGTTGGTATCGGGAATATTGCCGGTGTCGCTACTGCCATTTATTATGGTGGCCCGGGAGCAATATTTTGGATGTGGATCACTGCATTTTTTGGCACTACTTTAAAATATGCCGAATCCACACTAGCGCTAAAATACCGAAATATCCACGATGATGGTTCTACAGCAGGTGGTCCCATGTACACTATTGAAAATGGTATGGGTCGTAAATGGCGCTGGTTAGCGGTTGCATTTGCAGCCTTTGCCATAATCTGTTCATTTGCAACTGGCAATGCAATTCAGGCTTTTACCGTTTCTGATCAAATTTATTCTGAGATGACCCAACTTGTCGGATCAGGTCATTTTCTTACTCTCAAACATATGGTGTGGACAGGATTTGAACTTTCTGTACAACAGGTTTTAAATGGTTTGGTACTTGCAGCAATAGTGGGTGCAGTCATCATTGGCGGTATAAAAAGGATTGGTAAATTCACTGGATTTCTCGCCCCTATTATGGCTCTAATATATGTATTTTTTGCTGGATTAATCCTTCTTTCTCATATACCACAAATTAGCGCTAGTTTTGGATTGATCTTTAAAATGGCATTCAATCCCCCAGCTGAAATTGCCGGTGTGGGCGGTGGTGCTTTTCTTGTTTTCCTCAACACCATGCTTTGGGGAATTAAACGAGGGTTATACTCCAATGAAGCAGGTCAGGGAAGTGCAGCTATTGCCCATTCAACGGCTAAAACTAAATACCCTGTTAGAGAAGGTGCTGTGGCCATGATGGGTCCATTTATCGACACAATAATAATTTGCACACTTACCGGATTGGTCATACTTACAACGGATGCCTGGCATCATACTGAATTCTATGTCAATCGTATCAATCCAGAATTTGCCGGAGATTTATTGAACAGCAGTCTCCTTACATCTTTCGCATTTAAAACCGGTCTTGAATGGTTACTTCCATTTGGGGATAAGATAATCACCCTGTCAGTCTTACTATTTGCTGTTTCAACGGCAATAAGCTGGTCATTCTATGGTGATCGTTCTACAGATTACCTGTTTGGCCAGAAAGCAATTATATGGTATCGATGGGCATTTGTTGGTTTTGTATTTCTTGGTGCCATCGCTGAGCTTGAAGCAATCTGGGCATTTGGAGACGCTGCCTTAGGATTTATGACATTCCCAAATCTATTTGCCATCATTATGCTATCTGGAGTATTGCTGAAAATGCAAAAAACATATTTCTCAAAAAAACAATTAACATGGGAAGAACAAAAAAGAGAAAATCGAACCAGGTAGAGGATTCTTTTCAGTAATGAACTGGTGGAATCACACCCTTTTTGCCCAGCAAACAGCGATGGAAGCAGGCGATATGCTCCTCGATTATTTTGGCAAAATTACCAAATATAAAGGAAAGAGTGCCGCTCATGATTTTGTCACCGAAGCTGATCTTACCTCTGAGAAATTTATAATAGATAAGATTTCAACAGTCTTCCCTGATCATTCCATTCTCAGCGAGGAAAGTGGTTTCGATTTAAAAGGAAGTGATTACTGCTGGGTTATTGATCCACTGGACGGAACGACTAATTTTGTTCATGAAGTTCCTGTATTCGCCATTTCAATTGGCTTAAAATACAAGAATGAAACTGTTGCTGCAGTGGTCTATAATCCTGGACAGGGACAGAGTTATACTGCAGCCTTAAATGAAGGGGCCAGACTGAACGATCATTTAATCCATCCATCAAATATTAAGACATTATCTGAAAGTCTTTTAATTTCAGGATTTCCTTATTTACATGACGATAAATGGGAGTTGTCTTTTGATTTGTTTAAAGATTTCTATAGCAGAAGCCATGGTGTTCGCCGCTTTGGTGCAGCCTCTTTGGATTTTTGTTATGTTGCATCTGGATTGTTTGAAGGATTCTGGGAGTTCAACCTCAAACCATGGGATGTCTGTGCCGGGAATCTTATCTTGAAAGAAGCTGGTGGATATACCAGCGATTGGTTTGGTGCTTCCATGCCGGATAGTGGCGATCGCGTACTCGCCACAAATGGTAAAATTCAGAAAGAGATGGAAAACGTATTAGGAAATGAAAGGTATGCCCTATTCAGAAGTATCTGAGAATAGGGCTAATCATCTGTCTCGATCAGATGAATTTCTACCCTTCTATTATTTCGTCTGCCTTCATCGGTATCATTAGTGGAAACTGGGTATTTGCTACCCATATAATTAATTTCAAATAAATCGCTATTCACACCACGTAATTTTAGATAACCTGCAACAGACCTGACTCTGTATTCAGATAATTTGAGATTCTCACCATCATTGCCAAGTATATCAGTATGACCGGTGACAATAAACCTGGCATCAGGATATTTAATTATGAATTCAGCCAACTCATCCAGCACAGGGTATTGTTTGGGATTTATATCAAATTTCTTATAATCAAATAATATGTGTTCTACTTTTAAATGAGGAATACCAGTCTCGATATACTGCAGAATAAAGTCCAGCTGTCTGGCGCTGCCAGCCTCAAGGTCCTCCAGATTAATAGTCTGTGAAACCTGGGAGAATCCCTCTCGCTGGGCCGTAACCATATAACGATTATTATCATTTAGATACAGGCTGAATACTCCAAACAAAGTATCTGCAGTAGTCGTCACAATTAGAGAGTCATTATCAGCCTGAGTTACGGTAATAACTGCATCAACCTTGGAATTATTCGATCCAAGTACAATACCAATTATTTTGACAGAATCAATTTTTGCTGGAATAACACTGGGATGTTTTACGGTATATATATCTGAGTTGCCATCCACAGAAATACTAAAAAATGCTGAATCTCCCGAGAAATCCCAACTGTATCCAAGATCATCCCAAACAGTATTGATTTCTTTTCCAAGATTGATGGGATCGCCCCATCTTGTCCAGGTGGTATCAGCCAAACGAGTACTTTTAAAGATATCCATGCCGCCAAGTCCATAATGACCATCAGATGAAAAATACAAAGTTCTGCCATCAGGTGTGATAAAAGGATCCTGATCGCAATATTCAGAATTTATTGACAGTCCTAGATTTACAGGTTCACTCCAAACGCCATATACTGATTTTTCCATAACATAGATATCCAGATTCCCAGCATAATTCCCATGATAGTATTCATCCCTTTTATGATATCCGCCAATACCGCCTGGTCTATCTGATGTAAAGAAAAAAGCCCGGCCGTCAGGTGAGTACACACCGTCACCTTCAAAATATCGAGTATTCACTGCCATTGGAAATGGTACTACGGGCTGCCATGATTTATCCTCTTTATTTGAAATAAATAAATCACCTCTTCCCTTTGATGAGTCATAATTACCAAATATCACCAATTGCAATCCGTCATTACTTATGGATGAAGGTGTCTCTGATGATGCCGTATTCACGAAGCCAAATATATTCTCTGCAGGCATCCAAATATCATCTATCAATTCACTAACAAAAACATCCTCTACCCCATAACTACCCGATTTTCTATTACTGGCAAAATACAGAAATCTACCATCCAATGAAGGAACTGGACTGAATTCATCATGATTCATAGAATTGATATAATCTCCCATAACTTCTACGATCCATCCTTCTTCAATTTCGACCAGCATATTGGTTGTGCTTTCAATTCGGTGAGACATTTTTGGGAATAGATGCTTATAAGTGTTGAGGATATTCACTGCACCTTTCCAGTCCTTTGCGACAATAAAAGGATGAGCCAAATCTAATACAGCCATATAAGCTTCTTCATGGGGAGCCTGCTTATTGATAATTTGTTTTAACGCCCGATCTGAAGGCATTTTATTTACAGATTGACCCGCTAGTGTTAAGGGTGATAGCAATAACCAAGAGATTAATAGCAATATATATAACCGATTCATACCTGTCTTTTATTATTTGAAAATGTTGTGAGTAAAATAAAAATCAATTTTTAATTGACAATAAAATTACATTAAAACTGAGGTATAATTTGAGTTGAATTTCTGACTGAAATTTCATTGGAAAAATGAATGCTGAATTATGGGGTTATGGAATTATTAAAGTTCTTTTTTAAATGATTATCAGAAATATTATTCAGGTGAAATGCTTGCATCAATTTTGGAAAGTTTGAATAATTGTTGATTATGAACAAATTTAAATTTCTATGTAATATTTCGCACACGTTAGGGGTGTCACTTATGCAGGTTGATATCATCCTGTTTTGGATAAATGACTGAGAACATACCCTTGAACCTGAACTAGATTATGCTAGCGGAGGAAAACATCATGTCTTCTCACAATTTTTTCAATTATTTATTTTCTATATTTATATGTACGGTAACAATTCTGCATGCCGGGCAATCTATCGATGGAATTGTTTCAGATTCAAAAACCGGCAAACCTATAGAAAATGTCCATGTCATCCTTGAAACGGGTCAGGGAACTGCAACTGATAAATATGGAATATTCCTTATTTCTACCACATCAAATAATGTATCTATTACTTTTAGTCATATCGGGTATGAAACAAAAGTTGTGTCAGGAGAATGGTCTTCAGGTACAGTTTATCTCACTCCCGCAAAAATCCGTATGCCTTCAATATATGCTTCAGTCAATAAAGTTATCCCAGGAGTTTCCCCCGTATCTTGGTCAATTCTCAATGCTGAAGAGATAAAGTTAAGATATTCTACTCAGGATGCACCTATGATCATATCATCTGAACCTGGTGTTTATGCCTATAGTGAGTCCGGGAATGGAACAGGATATTCATATGTATCCATCAGGGGATTTGATCAGAGCAGGATTGCCATAATGTTAGATAATGTTTCGTTGAATGACAATGAAAGTCATCAGGTTTACTGGGTCGATCATGGCGATATTCTTTCTGATGCAGATGAAGTCGAAATCCAAAGGGGCATTGGAAAAAGCCTGTATGGGGCGGCTGCATTTGGTGGTTCTATAAATGTTAACACGAAAATTTCGCAACCTATGGAATCATATCGATTAACAGTTTCCAGCGGATCATACAATACTAACAAAATTCGGGTACAGTATTATTCTGGAGAATCAGAATCCAGAAAAATAAATTGGTCAAGTCGTTTATCTCTTTTGGAATCCGACGGTTATCGCCTGGATTCAGATTCCCAACAGCTCTCAGGATTCTTTGGCGGACAATATAAGCAAAACGGATCTGTTCATGAATTCAGAGCAATTTTGGGGAAGGAAGAAAGCCAGCTGCAATGGGATGGCATCACCCGTGACATGTTAAGCAATCGTCATCTGCGTACTGGAAAGATGGATTGGACAGTACCTTTCACAGATGATTTCTTTCAACAAATATATTCACTTAATTCGTTTATACCCATTAATAAGAATTTGATATTTCGAAATACCGTTTATTTGGTCAAAGGATCAGGATTTTATGAGATTGAAAAAAATTATGTGGATTTATTTTCATATAACCTCGATGTTATGGATAATTATTCTGATGAAGAAGAAATGGCATTTGAATTAAGTCTCAATCGGAAAAAGTGGATTGAAAATTTATACTATGGATTCACTCCTGTAGTTACCCGTGAATATGAAAAATTACGAATTGATGCCGGTGCAGAAATCCGGAAATATAGCGGCGATCATTTTGGCGAGGTGAGTGATATTTCAAATGGAAACATTGCAATTAATTTACCTGATACATTTCGATATTATGATTTCACCGGTGATAAAACTTCTGTTTCCTTTTTCGTCCATATGGTCTGGAATATCACAAATGAACTGAACATCGTATCAGATATTCAATCCCAAAACCACTATTGGGATTTATCACAAAAGGATATCGGTCACTTTTCAGGATATGATATATCAGCTGATTGGAATTTTATCAATCCCAGAATTGGATTTTCTTATGAGGTTGATGAGTCTTTCAGTATTTACAGTATGTACGGTACCAGCTCTAAAGAGCCATCTGATGTTCAAATTCTGGAGGCAGATGATGTCTATTCCCAACCCCAAACTGCTGCACCGGAAAAAATTCATGATCTGGAAATTGGATTTTCACATCGTTCCGAAAATATTTCGTTAAACGTCAACCTTTATAAGATCAACTATAAAAATGAAATAATTTCAGATATTTATGATTTTGAGGATAATGATTTTGAGATCGTATCAGCCGATTTCACCATTCACGAAGGAGTAGAATTCGAAACTGATGTGAGGTTTAATACTTTCTTAAATATTAAGATCAACGGTTCAATCTTAAACAATTATTACCGATATGGCAGAAATAAGGGCAATCAAATAGTTAACTCACCGGCAAATTTGTTCAATGTCTCTTTAAACTATCGATCCAAAAATAATAGTGGTGTTTCAGTGTTTGTCAAACATGTAGGCCGACAGTTTATAGACAGCGCCAATACATCGGATTTGTCAATCGACCCATATTCATTGACAGACATATCATGTTGGAAAAATATTGGTGCGGCACGTTTGTCATTTAGCATTAATAATCTGTTTGATCACCTGTATGAGACATATGGATATACTGGTGATTGGGGAAGTTACTACTGGCCTGGAGCAACTCGGAATTTTTCTATTGGTGTTGAATTTGATATTACAAATTAATTTTCTGTGTTAATGCCAAATATGCAAGTTTTGATTAATCTCCACTCATATCTTTTGATTTAAGGATTGAGCATTGAACATTACGGGCATCATTGTAATTGTCTATCTATTTTCCATCCTTATTGCCGGATTTTGGAAAAAATCAGATAATTCCACGACAGGTTATTTATTTGCCGGTCGAAAATTAACCCTTCCGGCGTTTATTGCAACTCTGGTCACAACCTGGTACGGAGGAATTCTTGAAGTTGGCCGAGTTTCATATGAATATGGAATAGCCACATGGATAATATTTGGTATATTCTACTACGCTGCCGGATTGATTTTTCTTAAATGGATTGCTCCAAAAATTCATAATTTGAACATCGCCACTATTCCTGAATTTATTTTCTCTCGATATGGAAAACTTCCTGCATTGCTTGCCATTATAATGGTTCTGCTTATTGCCTCCCCTGCACCTTATATAAAAATGGCTGGAGAATTATATCGCCACATATTTGAGATACCTGAATTAACTGCCCTCATTATCTGTACCCTGTTTTCTGTTATTTACGCCATGACAGGCGGTTTTCAATCTGTTGTCAGAACCGATAAACTCCAGTTCCTGCTCATGTTTGGTGGATTTGCACTCATCCTTAGTCAATTGTATCAGGAATTTGGTGGATTAGATTTTCTCATAGAGAATACTCCAGATTATGCTTTCAGTATACCCGGGAATTTTTCCTGGACATATATTCTTATCTGGGGATTTATTGCCATGCTCACCTTTATCGATCCCGGTTTTTACCAGAGATGTTATGCCGGAAATTCAGAGGTAACCTTAAAAAGAGGAATACTCATCTCCATCGTATTTTGGGTGATCTTTGATATGATGAGCGTTTTAACCGGTATCTATGCCCTGGCAATTCTTCCAGATATACAAGGCAGCGTATATCTCACGCTTGCGGATCATGTTCTTGGTCCACTAACTCGTGGATTATTCTTTGTATCATTACTGGCAATCATTATGTCCACTATTGACAGTTTTATTTTTATCTCGGCATTTTCAATCGGCAAAGATTTGCCACAGGTTCTCGGTTACAAAATCACTGGAAACAAGCTTATAAATTGGGTCCGGGTCGGTTTGGTGATTTCTGGAACGACCGCCATTCTGATCGCCCTCAGATTCACATTTGTCATTGATATTTGGTACACTATGGGGACATTTGCAGTACCGGTTCTACTGATTCCAATTATTTCTGCCATGTATGGGATTCAGATCAGAAAACCGGTTTTGGTAATGGTCTTCCCTTTGATGATATCATTTTCCTGGTATTTATTCGGAGTATATCAAAATATTGACGGTTGGCCCGTCTACCCCATGTCCCTGGAACCCATTTATCCCGGACTGCTTTCCAGTATAGCCCTCTTTTATTGGTTTAAGGGTCCAAAAGAAGATTAGTCAATATTCCTTTGAATGCATTTACCTACTCTTATATTTTTTCATCAATTATTTACAACATATAGGGGATTTTCATGAACTCACCAAATACCGGAATACCGGAAATTACCATAAAATCTGTCATTTTAGGTATCTTGTTATCAATGATACTTGCCGGCGCCAATGCATATCTTGGTCTTTTTGCCGGAATGACCGTTTCTGCATCCATACCGGCTGCTGTTATTTCCATGGGCATACTCAGCATGTTTAGAAAATCCAATATTTTAGAAAATAACATCGTCCAGACAGCTGCTTCCGCCGGAGAATCCCTTGCAGCAGGAGTCATATTCACAATACCAGCATTGATTCTCATGGGATATTGGGACAGTTTTAATTATTGGGAAATAACAAAAATCGCCTCAATTGGCGGCATCATCGGTGTCATGTTTACTATACCATTGAGACGAGCTTTGATTATTGAAGCGAAGTTGCTTTATCCAGAAGGAATTGCCACCGCAGAAGTATTAAAAGTGGGAGAATCTGCCCGTAATAAAGAAGATGGAGATAGCGATGCGGCCGGTGGAATTAAACTCATTGCTTTTGCCGGGATTGCCGGTGGATTAATGAAAATAGCCCAGCAGGGATTTTCTATGTGGCATTCTGCTGTTGAAGGCGCGCGGGCGATTGGCTCATCAATTTTTGGATTAGGATGTGATTTATCTCCTGCCCTCATTTCTGTTGGATATATTGTTGGACGAAATATTTCAATTTTAGTATTCGCCGGTGGATTAATATCCTGGTTTGTCGCCATCCCAATCTATACAGCTATCTATGGTTTTGAAGGTGACCCAATGACTGCGGCCTGGGATATTTGGAATACAAAAATCAGATATCTCGGTGTTGGAGCCATGGTTGTCGGTGGGGTCTGGTCACTGATAAAATTATTTAAACCGCTAGTTGCTGGAATTCAGGCAAGCATCAATGCTGTGAAATCCTCTTATTCTGGAGATACGGTTAATCGCGAAGAAAGTGATATCTCTATCAAAACAGTTGGTTTTGTGCTTCTGTTCATGTTGATTCCAGTATTTTTCCTTTATTTGGAAGTCATCGAGTCTGTGGGTATTGCCATTATTCTTTCTCTAGTGATGATGGTCTTTGGCTTCCTGTTCTCGGCAGTTGCAGCATATATGGCTGGTGTGGTTGGATCATCAAATAATCCGATCTCAGGTGTGACGATCGCCACAATACTATTTTCGTCATTATTATTGCTCGTTTTACTTGGAACTGGTTCCACTCAGGGTGCGGCCGGAGCCATCATGATTGGTGCTGTTGTATGTTGCGCCGCCGCCATTGGAGGGGATAACCTCCAGGATTTAAAAACAGGACACATTGTCGGTGCAACACCATGGAAACAGCAGATTATGCAGCTTATTGGAGTAGTCAGCGCTGCCCTGGTACTTGGTTTGGTTCTTGATATTTTACATACTGCCTATACAATTGGCTCCCCCACTTTATCCGCACCACAGGCAACATTAATGAAATCAGTTGCGGAAGGTGTTTTTCAGGGTAATCTGCCATGGGATATGGTGTATGTCGGAGCAATAATTGGTGTATTTATCATACTCATTGATATTCGTCAGGAAAAAATAGGATCAACTTTTAGAGTACCTATCCTGGCAGTTGCCGTCGGAATTTATCTGCCTATTGAATTGACAGTGCCTATTTTTATCGGTGGTATGATTGCTCATCTGACTGATAACTCTGGTGCCACTGAAAGCATGAAGAAAAAAGGTATACTGATGGCCTCTGGTCTAATTACCGGGGAAGCTTTAATGGGAATCCTGGTGGCCGTGCCAATATTTATAACTTCTGACAAGGACTGGTGGCCAGTAGTTGATCATTTTGGCTGGGCTGGTATGGTCATGTTTATTGGAATTATTTCCTGGTTATTTTATACGGTTACAAATAAAAAATGAAAGTCACATTAGAATTAATAAAAAAGCTGCCAAAAGCAGAACTCCACTGTCACCTGGATGGGTCTCCCAGAATAGCGACCCTTATTGATCTTGCGGAAAAACAGAAAAATAAACTGCCAACCATGGATCCTGATGAATTGCACAAAATTCTCAGTGTTGGAGAAAATCTGGGGACCCTTGAAGATTACATCCACCGGTTTGATATTACACTTAGTGTGATGCAGACACCGGAAGCATTGACGAGGTGTGCCTATGAATTGGCAGAAGATTGCCATAATGATGGTGTAAGATATTTGGAAGTACGCTATTCGCCAATCCTTCATACCAATCATGGAATGACACTACCGGAATCTGTAACCGCTGTTCGTCAGGGTCTGGAAAATGCCAGAAACGATTTCGGTATAAAATCAGGAATAATAATCTGTGGAATCAGGCATATACCTCCTGAAGTATCACTTAAATTGGCTGACCTTACCGTTCAATTCAAGAATAAAGGTGTGGTTGGATTTGATCTGGCAGGAGCAGAAGAAAACTTTCCAGCAAAACATCACCAGGAAGCCTTTTCACTAATTCTCAGAAATAATATCAATACTACACTCCATGCCGGGGAAGCTTTTGGTCCGGAAAGTATTCATCAGGCTATCCATTATTGTGGTGCCCATCGAATCGGACATGGAACCAGGTTGCTGGAAAACCCCGAATTGATGGATTTTGTAAATGATCATCGGATTGCCCTTGAAATATGCCTCACGAGTAATGTGCATACACGAAGCATCTCATCTCTAAAGGATCATCCATTTAAGTATTATTTTGACCGCCATCTTCGGGTTACCTTGAATACGGATAATCGACTTATTTCCAACACAACGCTCTCTCAGGAATATTTACTTGCTCACAAGCTGTATGGCCTGTCAATGTCAAATATTCGAGGGATTATAATAAACGGATTCAAAAGCGTTTTTATGCACCATGAGGAAAGAAGATCAATGATCAATGATGTTTTAGATGAGCTTGAAAGCAATTTTGGATTTGAAAAAAGGGTTATTGTCTAATCACAGCAACTTTAGCAGATTTTGTTTTTCCCTCTTCACCAATGGCGGTGATTAAATAAATCCCTGAACTGGCATAACTGCCATTTCGGTTTTTGCCATCCCAGATTGCCTGAGTTGATTTCAAACCTTCATACTGGGCATCTAATTTGGCAACCACCGCTCCCGACAGGGTCATCACAAGCACCTTTGATCCCACTGGACATCGATCGATCACAAGATTATTGCCCGTTCCGGAAATAAACGGATTGGGGCTAACTCCCAGATTTTCCGATGATTTATTAATGGAATCGTCATAATAAATCTTCATAGAAGAGATGCCTTTATCAGTTGCAAAATAAATAATTCCCTGATCATTATCGATAGCGGCATCATATACAATATCAGATAATAATGGACTATTTGAAGATGTAAATCCCTGATCATCCGGCCATGTCAATGTGCTTTCAGTAATGATTCTTATGCCGCTATGACGGGTAATTATCCACTTATTATTCATCTCATCAACGATAATCTTATCCCCTTGTTGAAAAGGCAAATAGGTAAAGTAATCGGTAGGATACACGGGATAAAGATTAAAGAATCCTCCTGACTCAGAAATTTGATACCCTTGCACTCCACCTCCTGCTATAATCCATAACAAACCCATTTTATCAAAGGCCAGGTCCCAGATATTATTTCCCGGCGGTGGTTCATTAAAATATACAGGATACCAGATATCATCACTCTCATCATGATATGTTAAACGGGTATCCACTACCTTTATTCCACCTGATGACCAGTTAAAATATTGCTGGAATCCAATCCAGGCACGTTTCTGACTGTCAAAGGTTATGGATTGCGGTAAATAAGAGGTTGTATCCGGAGCAGTTATATGGCCCCACGATCCATCAGGTAAACGAATAGCAGCCGGGTGATTATATTTTTCGGAATATGGGTTTATCACCCAATCATTGCTAAATGAATCTCTTTCAATTCCATGAATAGAAATAAACCTGGATCCATTGTTATCATCGACAATTCCAAACTGACCATCCAAAACGCCATCTGTAGTATCAAAGATGGTGAATTCCATCGAGAGTGGATCAATTTCCACGATGCCGCCTTTTCTGTCAGGATTGTTTGGCAACACCCCATTCAAGCCTATAAGTATTTTTTGGTCAGTCGTATAAGATAGACCCCCACTTCCGGCACCGCCTTGTACCCAGTCAATAGTGTAACCTGTGAAACTTAACGGATCATCATCATTCAATAAGTATCCAACTGACCTGTTTTCTGAAATGATATGTTGATAATTGTGATCTTCATCCATAATCATTACTGCAGAAATCCTTTCATTAACCGGAATGCCTGCCGGATCATTTGAATGCCCGATTAATAAGTTTTTAGAAGAATAATAGAGGGAGTGGAATCGATTTGAGATAAGCGTTTGTGGCACTCGTACATTTGATATTTGAGATGATCTTTCCACTAATTGAATCCCATGTCGTTTCAATCCTAAAATAATAGTGTCTGTGTTAAAATTCATACAGGTATAGGTAGAGTTTACGGGTATACTCAATTGCAGAATGATATCTCCAGAATCAATATCAATTTCTATATATTCATCCCCAGTAAGCAGGGACATGGTATCAGATTCGGTTGAAATTTTCGCATCTAATAATCCATCAAAATCATTGATTATAATTGGAATCCAATTGTCAGATAAATAAAAGGATACGCTATCAGAAGTAATGAGCCAAACTATGTTATTTTTAATGACTATTTGATAGGCATCCTGACCTTCAAAAAGAATCTCCCATGATCCTGAGAAATTTAGTATATCATCAAGATCTCCGATAATTACCCCATTATCAGTAACTAAATAAATTGTGTTGGACTCAATATCAATATCCAGGATATTATTAACTGATATGGGAAATTGGTTGAAAATATCTTGAAATACAAGACGACCAGAGGAATCAAAAAAAAATAGGGCTATTGAAGGTAGATTATTAACCAGGCAGGATGCCACTAAATATTCGCTGTTCATTTCAACTTTTTGGATTTCCTCAATTCCAAGATGGTCAATGACATCTATCAAACCATGGTCAGGATGGAATACCTGAAGAGAGCCATTCGGATAATTTCCACCAAGAATATAGTTTCCTGCTGCTGTTTTTGAGATAGTATTTAAATCAAGATAAACAAAACCGTCAGCATCAGTATACTTATCAAATGATTGTGAAAAAGGATCAAGTTTGAGGATTCCGCCAGCTGTAGCAGCAAGAATATCGCCATTCTCAGCAAATAAAAAAGATCTTGGAGTTAATAATGATGTATGACTTTCCCAGTTGCCAACCTGGATTTGCCCAAGGAGGACTGAGGTGAAGACTAAAACTGTTGAACAGAATTTGTCCAACTATTTTCTGATTGATATTTGCTGATAAATTGAAAGCATCTTAAGGGCAGATTCCATAACTTCCCAACCCTTATTCATGGCTTTTGTGCCTGCCCGTTCAAGGGCTTGCTCCAGGTTGTTGGTCGTTAAAACACCAAATACAATTGGTATATCATAAGTTTTGCTCAGTTCAGAGATTCCCCTTGCTGCTTCTGCTGCAACAAAGTCGAAATGAGGGGTAGCTCCACGAATAACCGCTCCAAGTGTTACAACTGCATCAGGTTGTAGACTATTGATTGCTTGAACGACTGTACTGGGTATTTCAAAGGCTCCAGGAACATGTATTATTGTCAAATCTCTCTCTGATCCATCGTGGTGGAGAAATGCATCCATGGCTCCATCAGTCAATGACTCAGTAATTTCATGATTGAAGTCGGCAGTAACAATGACAATTTTCTGATCTTTTGCAGATATTTTAGAATTTATTTGATCAATCATTATTATCCTTTAAATCATCAAGGATTAGATGTCCAAGTTTTTCTCGTTTTGTTGAAAGATATTTTTTATTAACGTCATTGGCCAAAATCTCAATTGGAACTCTTCCGCATATCTCCAGACCATAACCTTCGAGACCAATTATTTTTCTTGGGTTGTTGGTAAGCAATTTCATTTTTTTTACACCACATTCAAGCAAAATCTGGGCTCCGATTCCATATTCTCTCAGATCGGCATCAAATCCTAACCGGTGATTGGCCTCAACTGTATCTAATCCCTCATCCTGTAGCTGGTATGCCTTAATTTTATTTTTCAGTCCAATACCTCTTCCCTCTTGTCTCAGATACACCAGAACACCTTTGCCATGGTCATTGATCTGAGACAAGGCGTTCTGCAACTGATCTCCGCAATCACATCTGAGCGAACCAAACAAATCACCTGTGAGACATTGGGAATGAACCCGGACAAGCAGCTCATCGGTTTCATCAAATTCACCTTTTGTAAGTGCGACGTGATGATCGCCATGGATTCGATCTTCAAACAGCATCAGTGTAAAATCACCAAATTTTGTAGGAAAAGGAATTGTCGTTAGTTTATCTACTAATTTTTCATTCTTTCTTCTGAATTGAATCAAGTCCGCAATGGTAATAATGGGTAAATTAAATTTCTCGGCGATCTGCAATAATTTTTCCCGGCGAGCCATTGAACCATCATCATCGATAATTTCAACCAGCATAGCTGAAGGTTTTAATCCAGCCAATCTTGCCAGATCTGTACCAGCCTCAGTATGTCCTGCTCTCTGCAATACGCCACCTTCTTTTGAAATGAGGGGAAACATATGGCCTGGTCGTCCCAGATCTTCCGGTTTCGAATTTTCATCAATTATTACCTTTACGGTTTCCCATCGATCTCTTGCGGATATACCGGTTGTGGTATTTCTGACTGCATCAACACTGATTGTAAAATGAGTTTCGTGCAGGGATGTATTGCTTGCTGCCATGGGGATTAAATTCAGTTTGTTAGAAATGCTTGAAGGCACAGAGATACATATCAATCCCTTCCCTTCTTTCATCATAAAATTAATATCTGCTGGTGATACTTTTTCAGATGCAATTATGAAATCACCTTCATTTTCTCTGTCTTCATCATCGACAACAATCACCATTCGTCCATCTCGAAACTGATCAATGGCCGATTGGATTGTATCAAAATCTTTTTTCATTTTCACCTTATAATGGATTGTTTAATTATGCGGAAAGTAGTCTCTGTTTTGTATTAGCTCTCACCAAAAGTAAATCCGTGGAATCGATGAATAATACTGGTTTCATCATCCATCTCTTCGTCATCAAAAGTCAAAAGCCTTTCGATATACTTCCCAATGATATCCGTTTCAATGTTTAATGTATCACCGGTCTGTTTTATACCGAGCACAGTATTTTCCAGGGTATGCGGAATGAGAGCAATAGTGATAAATGCTTCATCAATTTCAGCGATGGTTAACGACACACCATCAAGAGCAATGGAGCCTTTCGGAATGCAGTATTTCATCCATTCTGGATCTATTCCAACCATCATCGTTGCTTCTTCACCAGTCATTGTCTTTTCCAGTATTACACCAACTGTTTCAACATGGCCCTGAAGAATATGTCCACCCAGTCGGGAAGATAATTTCAGAGCACGTTCCAGATTCACCATAGATCCTGCAACCAATTCTCCGAGGTTAGATTTTTCCAATGTCTCTGATACCAGATCCAGTTTAAAATATTTACGTTTTACATCAACTACGGTGAGACAAACACCATTAATAGATATGCTATCTCCGACACGCAAATCGTCCATAACTATTTTTGCAGTAATAGTAAATTGCGATCCAATTTCTGTTTTCTTTACGGACTTAATTATTCCGATTTCTTCAACTATTCCTGTGAACATATGCCTTTTTAATTTGAAATCGTTCAAACCGATCTGGTCCAACGATTCGTTCTTCCTTTTTATCCCATTTATTATTAAAATGAAATGGGTTTTTTACATTTCCCGGTAGTGTCAATGCAGTTGCAGTATATAACAACAACTCATCTACCAAATTTTCTTTTAAAAAACTATTTACCAACTGTGCCCCACCTTCTATGAGAACTGATGTGATTCCATCTTTTGCCATTGAAACCAGCATCTCAAGTGGTACCAAACCCTTATTGGTTGTATCCACTGCAATGTTTTGGCAATATGAGGATACAGTAGAATCAGATACTTTAGACGAGACAAACACCCTTGTTTCTGCTTCGTCATCACGAAATATTTTTAGATTTCCCGGCAATTTCCCATGCGTATCCGCCACATACCTTATAGGATTTTTACCTTCTACATTTCGAACTGTCAATCGAGGATCATCTGTCATTGCAGTTTGTCTTCCAATCAAAACAGCATCAACTTCAGCGCGAAGACTGTGCACTTCACTCTTTACAAGTTCACCGGTAATCATAGTTCTCTCGTGCCGGTTTATAGATATTAATCCGTTATCAGATTGGGCAATTTTTACAATCACCCATGGTAAACCATATTGTATCCACTTCAAAAAACCTCGATTTGCATATTGGATTTCAGTCTTTAGAATACCAAGATCAGTTTGAATTCCAGCCGCCTTAAGTTGGTCAATGCCTGAATGAGACATCATAGGGTTCGGGTCTTTTATGCCTATGACAACTTTCTCTATATTAGATTCAATCAAGAGCCGCAAACATGGTGGTGTCTTTCCAGACTGATTGCAGGGTTCCAGTGTTACATAAGCCGTTGCTCCACAAACTGACTCTGTAGAATTCCGAACTGCTAACACCTCAGCATGTGGACCGCCAAACTGATTATGATACCCCTCACCGATAATTTTATTATTTTTGACAATGACACATCCAACAATTGGATTAGGTGAAACTGAGCTTCTACCCAATCTGGAGATATTCAATGCTCTTTGCATAAAACGCCGATGAGTATCCATTTTTGCAAATAATCCTTTAAACAAAGCATAAAATTTAAGAATTATTTCGTGTGTTATCACAGATGTGATACAATGTGAAATCATTTTTTTCATTATATAGAGGAATGACTATAAACGTTCAATTTAAATTTTAGACAATTCACCATGCGGCACCCTTAGTAAACTCTAAATCGATGGAGCTTTCAAATCCTAAATTGAGTTTTTGACCAACGCGTAAAATGCCACATCTCCAAAGGGGATATAAGCTGTTTTTATACTCCTGTTCTCCTTAGTAGATTATGTCAATGTATTTTACAAAAATCTATTTTTTATCAAATATCAATAACAACGGGGAATTAAAGTGATATCCAGATTTTCAGTCATCATAAGTATGATCTTAATATTATCAGGATGCACATACAATGTGGTTTATGAAAAATTTACCCCGCATACTTTTGTTGAATATAATCTCACCGATCAGGATATTGAAGATATACAGTTTTATCTCGAAGCACCAATAACACTTAGAGATGCTAACCTCCCAAAAGCCAATAAATCGATATCCTCTGGTAATCCATCAAAGGAAATGAAAGATATTGTCATCATCAGTGAGAAAACCAAGGGTATATTTTCTGATATAGGAAAAGACTGGATAGAACTGAGCTTTAATGATGACATCATCTTGAGATTTGTCCCTTCTGATCCAAAGGAGTGGTACCGGCTAACCCATTTAAACGGTCAGGAAATATCAGAGGGAAAAATCATCATGTATAATGATCGACGGTATATAGTTGCTTTTCGCCATTTTCCAAGTAAACTGGATGAGGAAAAATATTTCTCTGAAATACCATACCTGTATTTTGATCTCGAACGATTTCTAAAAATAAAAAGAGAATCAAAAACTATTTCTGGTAAAAAACTGTAATCTTAGTATTATTTGTGGATTATTGATATAATCCGTAACAAAATTATTATTTCCACCATTCTTAAATTATATCCATATCAACGGAGATAAATTCTGATGTATAAGAAATTTTTTCTTGCTTTCCTTTTGCTTACTTCTATAAATCTATTTTCTCAAGATGACGAGGATTCCTGTTCCCGATTAAAATCTTATCGAAGTATATATTTCGAAGATGATAATATCACCAGAAATCAACAGGATTTTGATGTAAAATATTATGATATAGATCTAAACATTAATGTTAGCAACGAATCAATTAACGGTACACTCGGTATCTTGCTAACATCTCTTGTTGATGGGTTGGGTTATATTGAGTTGGATTTTATTTCTGGAATGAATGTCAGTAATATCACCTTATTAGATGGCAGCGCTTTATCCTTCCTGCATGATGATCAGCATATGTTGACTATTAATCTTGATTCAGAAATTAATTCTGACGAAAATATCCACTTAATTATTCATTATAACGGCTCACCGGAAGCCACGGGCTTTGGTTCATTTGGTTTTGATTCTTACCAGGGATATCCAATGATTTGGACTCTCAGCGAACCCTACGGTTCCCGGGACTGGTGGCCTTGCAAAGATACACCGTCAGATAAAGCTGACTCAGTGGATATCTCCATTACTGTCCCTGAAAACCTTACAGTCGCCTCAAACGGTTTACTCGATAGCGTTGTTGAAGTGGATAATCTTAAAACATATCACTGGAAAGAAAGATATCCCATTGCCACCTACCTGGTTTCTCTGGCAATTTACCCATACACTCACTTTACTGATTATTTTGTATATGGTGAAAGTGACACAATGAATCTTGAACACTATGTTTATCCCAATCATTTTAATCTTGTCCAGTCAAATTATGCTCTTACTGTGGATATGCTTGAAGGTTTTTCTGAACGTTTTGGTTTGTATCCCTTTATCGATGAAAAATATGGGCACGCCGAATTTGTCTGGGGCGGTGGGATGGAACACCAGACCTTAACCAGTATGGGTGGTTATAGTCAGCATTTGATTTCGCATGAGCTGGGTCATCAATGGTGGGGAGATATGGTTACATGTGCTAATTTTCATCATATATGGCTTAATGAAGGATTTGCCACATACAGCCAGGCGATGTGGTGGGAGATTCGAGATAATAATATTCAGTCGCTCCACAGTCAAATGGCTTCAAAAGCATATTATGGCGGCGGAACAATTTTTGTCTCTGACACAACAAGCGTTGGAAATATTTTTAGCTCAAATCTCGTTTATAACAAGGCATCCTGGGTCATGCATATGTTAAGGCATATACTTGGCGATACGGCATTTTTCGGGGGCCTGCGGGAATACGGCGATCAATATCGCTTTGACTCAGCCGTTACCGATGATTTTAGGGAGGTGATGGAAAGTTATTCCGGTCAAGATTTAAGCGCTTTTTTTCAACGCTGGATATATGGTGAATTCTATCCCATATACACTAGCGATCCCCAATATTATACCACTGATAATAATACTTCTTTTATCCAGGTGAATTTATCACAAACTCAATCATCACCAATTTTTGCAATGCCAGTAGATATTAGAATAACTACCGATCTATTAATCGATACAAGAATTGCCGATCAGACTATTAGAGAACAGGTTTTCTCTTATATTGTTACTGGGATACCAAGCGATGTTGAGGTTGATCCTGACAATTGGGTTCTTAAAAGTGCTAATGATGGAATGATCCAGTTTATCGACCACATTGCATTAGGTGATCAGAATCTGGATGGAAATTTAGATGTTCTGGATATCGTTCAATCAGTAAACCTCATCCTATCTCCAGTTGAGATTGAATTATTTGACATTTGGATTACTGATATCAATGGTGATGTTGCACTTGATGTGCTGGATCTTGTTATGATGATTAATATGATTCTTGGATAATCAGGAAGATATAAACTTCAGAAATACCTTTCGGTTGCGGGGACCGTCAAAATCGGCAAAATAGATACCCTGCCACGTTCCCAGTTGAATTTCTCCATCTTCAATGATAAGAGTCTCAGAGCTGCCAAACAGAGAAGTCTTTATATGAGCAGCTGAATTACCTTCCAAATGATGATAGCCATCCTCAAGTGGAATTACCTTATTCATTTCCATGATCATATCCCGACGCACATCAGGATCTGCATTTTCATTTATAGTTAATCCTGCTGTAGTATGTGGCACATACAAAGTGAGGATTCCATCACTCCACCCCTTATTCGCAATAAGCGTTTGTACCTGTGTAGTAATATCCACCATATCAATTCTTGAGCGAGTATTTATGTGTAGTATATCCATATTTACAATTATGGTAAAAATTCAAAATGAGAAGAGAAATGTCTGAGGAATTTGGGTTGATAGGTGATTTTCATACCATGGATTTTATCTTTTCGTTTAATTAAATTCTCCATAGATTCAATAACATAATCAATTTGGCTCTGCGTATATGTACGTCTTGGTATTGCCAGCCTGACCAATTCCATCGGGGCATGTACAACATCTTTTTTCTGTTCGAAATCATGTTTGCCAAACATGACACTGCCGATTTCAACTGATCTGATTCCACCTTCAAGATACATTTCGCAGGCCAGTGCCCAACCAGGATATTGATTAGGAGGAATATGTGGCAACATCATTTTAGCATCGATATATATGGCATGTCCGCCAGGAGGCTGAACAATGGGTATACCAAGTTTCAAAAGATTCTCACCTAGATAACCAGTAGAGGTTATCCTGTATTTCAAATAATCTTCATCCATAACCTCTACCAGACCGATGGCAATAGCCTCCAAATCTCTGCCAGCCAGACCGCCATATGTTGGGAATCCCTCCGTGAGGATGAGCAAATCCTTCTCACGTTGTGCCAAGTCAGGATTATTAGAACAAAGGAAACCACCAATATTGGCAATCCCATCTTTTTTCGCTGACATGGTGCAGCCGTCAGCATATGAAAACATTTCCTCAACAATTGCTCTGACCGTTTTATCTTTATATCCTTCTTCACGAATTTTGATAAAATAGGCATTTTCTGCAAATCGACAGGCATCCAGATAAAAAGGAATTTCAACCGACCGTGCAAAATTGGAAACTTCACGGATATTTTCCATTGATACAGGCTGTCCACCTCCGGAATTATTGGTTATTGTCAGCATGATCAAAGGAATTCGATCCCGACCAACTGAGTTCACAGTATCTTTTAGTTTTTGAATATTCATATTGCCCTTAAAAGGATGATCCGTTGATGGATTCATCCCTTCATCAATGACTATATCCCGGGCTTCAGCCCCCCGAAATTCTATATTTGCCCTGGTAGTATCAAAATGGGTATTATTGGGAATTACATCGCCATCCTTACAGAGTATAGAAAATAATATTCTTTCGGCGGCTCTTCCCTGATGGGTGGGGATGACATACTCAAAACCCATAATATCTTTGATTGTCGATTCAAATCTCTGAAAACTGACACTCCCGGCATATGATTCATCGCCCCTCATTATGCCAGCCCACTGTTCACTGCTCATAGCGCCGGTTCCAGAGTCAGTCAGAAGGTCAATGATTACATCTTTAGCATAGATTAAAAACGGATTGTAATGTGCAGCCTGTAAGTAAAATTCTCGAGCACTACGTGTACTCATTTTGATGGGTTCAACCGATTTGATGCGGAATGGCTCAATTATAGTTTTCATCTTTTCCTTGTATTGTAGTGGTTTTTTTTGAATATTCTATTTTTTAGTGAAAACGTCAAATGGAACACTCATCCCAATATAAATGGAAACGTAATTAGCATTGATTTTTTTACTAATGAATCCGATATCGACTTCGTCTCCAGGTAGATATTCTTCGACTATTGTTTCTGGTCTTTTTATACCCGGGATAACATAGTATTGAATGCCAAAATCCAGACCCCAATTTTTGGCAAATATAACATTACTGCCCATTTCCAGCATCCAGCCAAAATGAAATTCTGAGTCTATGACATCTGTATAACTGTCATCATCATCATCATCATCACAAAACCAGCACCAGTTATCATTATCCCATTCCCATGTAATAGTCTCGGTAAAGAAGAATAATCCACCCTTGACACCAATATAGGGTCTAATTGCACCATGGTTTGTTGGAGACATAATTCTTGGACCAATCAGCAAGGCAAAACTCTGTTCAGAATTTTTTACTTTTATGCTTGGACCCTGAACGCCGTTATATTCAAGGTTTTCCCATGAAACATCGTTTTTGAATCCAAGATATTGGATTGAAGCATCATATCGAATAAATTGAAAATCCCTGTCTCCATATGAATAGACGAATCGTAGTGACAAACCAGAATCAACATACTTTTCGTAATCAGACTGGGGATTATGCAAACCAATTCCAACTTCGATCTGATCATGTGGCCTTCTAAATCGAAATTTGGTTTGATTATTGGGATAAACCGTATTGAGGCATATGATAAACCCAATTAAAATGATACTGATTCTAAAAAATCGTCTGTGAATATGTTTTGAGTTTATCATAATTATACTCCTGTTGTTATTCCCAATAATTGATCAACCTACCTATTCCTTCGCGAATTAATTCAGTAGATATTCCTGAATATGCAAACCGGATAAATTTTCTTGTTTCGCCCGGTAATGTGCTGCCAAAATGTTCACGAGTGCAGAAGGACACACCTGTTTTTCGAAGGGTGGTCAACCGAAATTCTTCAAGTGAATTAAATTCCATGCGCTCATATATTTCAGTAATATCTGGAAACACGTAAAAGGTAGTATTGGGTTTTGAAATAGTGAGACCATTTATTTTTTTAAATTCATCTAATAGTACATCCCTTCGTTCTTTGAGAGTATGCAGTATCATTTGTGCACCATCTTGATTCCCCGTAATAGCTTCGATTCCGGCATACTGTATAAAATGGTTAGTACAGGATTCATCATTCACATTCAATTTTGCAATCACATCGATGACTTCTTTAGGGCCAATAGCTGCACCCAGCCTCCATCCAGTCATTGCATAGGTTTTTGAGAATGTATGCAATATAATGGTCCGCTCCTTCATTCCTGGCAAAGAAACAATGCTCGTACTCTTTCCTGAATAGCGAATATTAAAATATGCCTCGTCGGAAAGGACCCATAAATCATATTTTAATGCCAACTCTGCAACCCATTCCATCTCATCCTGATCAGATTCAGCACAAATTGGATTTTGAAAGTTATTATATATGAAAATACGGGTATCTTTCGTGAGTTGAGATTCTACTTGTTCTCGATCAATTTTAAACCCTGAATCAGTTGTGATATACCCATATGGTTGGGTTATGCCACCAAGAAAATTAATTTGAGATTCATATATTGGATATCCCGGGTTTGGGTAAAGCGCTCCATCTCCCGGATTTAGGACTGCATTGAGAAATTTGCCAATCACTGGTTTACCACCAGGTTGAACAGCAACGTTTTCAATCCCATACGATACACCACGAGTAGAACCTATATGATCAGCAATCACTTCGCGCAATGCAGGTACTCCGGCAGCAGGATCATAACCGGTTTTTCCGTCAAGCATCGCGTTATTTGCTGCTTCGATAATATTTAATGGTGTACGGATATCCATGTCACCAAGATGAAATGGATACATTTTATTTCCCTTTGCGGCAAATGCGGCTGCATCACCTGAAACTGCAAAAGCGGTTTCAGTACCGAGCTTTGATAATCTGGAATTCATTTTCATAATTACATCTCTATATTTATAATTAGTTGTTTTTTCTTCATTCAGGATTTGTAGAGTTGATCTTCTCTAAACGGATTACCCGCTCTCTGGCAAATTTTTCAATCGCATTTTTCTGCCATTCAGCAGTCAATCTGGACTCATCAATTACTTCATCTAATGTACCACCGCTTCTCCAGCGATTATCCCAATCCGGCGATAGGCTATAATCCTTTACCACCGGATGTTTTATCCAGTTGCTCATTAAATTCAGAGCAGTATTCGTAACAATCATTGCATCTGCCCATTCTCGTTCACCAATCACTGAGTTTTGGTAACTTGCAGACTGCATGCTGAATAACTGATATGATAATGCTGCGATGATTTTTACATTGGGTCCATTCTTTCGTAATTCAGGCAATATTGTTATCAACTCATCAAAAGCTTTTGTCCCCCTTATAAAAACCACCCCTTCTTTTGGTTTATCAGGGTTATAATCCTTTAATATGTATGCACCCCTGGCGGCTTCAAAATAATGAGGAATCCCTAATTTCTCTCTGTCCGGTACAAGAACCGCCGGCCGGGTTAAATGTAGGGCAATAATGGGGATGTCAGATTTTAAAGATTCTGCGATCATCACCGGCACTTCATTATAATCCCATGGATGCAAATTAATAATATGTCCTTGTGGAAATAATTGAGTAACGCCTGGTGAAAATATACCAAAATGAGTTCGACTATCCTCTGCCGTTTCCGGACCGCTATGGCCGGCAACCCAGATTGTTTTTCCCAATTTAAATTGTGTATCTTGTGCCATTTGACTAAACAAGCGCATGGGGCCGTATTTCAGGTAGGAAAACGAACCGTAAGTGCTGGATGCTGTAAAAAATCCGTTAAAATCTTCGTAGGCATTTTTATTGAAATTCACAGAAGATATACCGACAGAAATACCTGCATTTGCAAATTCTGTGATGCCCTGTGGGATCAGACATCCTTTCAGGTTTGACTTTCTATCGTACATACCGGTACCGTGTTCGTCTTCCCATCCCTTTGCAAAACCGGCAATATTTGTTGAACCGGCAAGATCGGCAGAGCTGACGATGAATAAAGGTCGATCATAATGTTTCATACAGTAACTATTTAACCACGATCCATAATTTCCAAAAGCGGCTCGATTTGGAGCCATGTCACCAGGTTTTTTATATAGTGATGCAGGGAAATTTTTGAAATCAAATAGTTTTTTATCATGGAGAGGATTTTTGTCAAATACTTCCGATCCACTTGATGAGTCCGGGACAGAGTCTCCAAGTTCAATTAACCTGTCAGAAAGATATTCCATCAATCCATCCTCAGAATCGAACAAGGACATCACTGATGTGAGGACATCCGCCATCTGAAGTTTATTTGCATCATAGTCATTGAATTCAGAATCAATATGAGGGAGATCTAATCCATATGATTCTGCAAATTGTCGTTTTGTGTCCCAAAACTCATTTGAATTTCTTTTATGAGGGGCACCATGGCTGGGGGCATCAAACTTGCCATATCCACGGCCTTTTCTCATTTTTAACCATAACATCCTGGGTTTATCAAGGTCCGGATCTTCTAATACTTCAATGTATGCCTTCATAATCTCAGTCCAGTTTTCACCTTCATTGGTTCCGGCAGTTTTCCATCCTTGAGGTTCAAACCAATCTTTTGGTGCACCATTCATTACTGAACTGAAGGTTCTGTTATCAATCCCAAAATCGTTCCAGTCCACCAGTGTAACAAAATTTCCAAGGCCTAATCCATAAGCTGAATTTTTTGTTTCATGAACTACACCTGGTGTTAATCCACCTTCACCTTCCAATGCAAAAACTTTTACTGAATTCATCCCTGCATATTTCAATGCAAATGCTTCACCGGCTGCTATAGGAAATCCGTGACCACTGGGACCAGTATTGGCCTTAAAAAATAATGTTTTACCTTCCATTTCAGCATGACCTGGCAGGCCACCTCTTTTTCGAAGCGTGAGCAAATCCTCCCAATACAAGGTATACTCATCGCCCATTGGATTTAGATACTTAACATCTCCAGTTTTTTTATACATTCTCCTCAGTGATTCATTAAAAACAGCTAGGGTCGCATAAACTACAGGATTTGCATGACCTGCGCTTAAGATAAACCTGTCACCAAATCGTTTACCGGGATTTCGAATATCCCATTTCATAGCGCCTGAAAGTAGCGTGGATATCATAAATTGGACCTTGGATCTGGATCCTCCAGGATGTCCGCTCTGACTGAGATTCAACATAATATCTATGCATTGATCGATCTGATCTCGAATAATATTCCAATATTTGAACTCTTGTTTTAATTTATCTAATGATTTCATAATCTGTACCTGTCTAAATGATAATAAAATGATATTTAAATTCGATCGAAATTTAGGAGTATTTATTCGCCTTATTAAATAGATTTCAATGATATTCCATGTATTGAATTGTAAATGAATTATTTGGAAATATTTTGTGGATAAAAGGATAGCTTCTTGAATCTACCTAAATGATTATATTAAATCAGAATGGAACTATTTGATATCTGGTTATTGAAGATAAAAAAACCGGGCAAATACAAATGACCTGCCCGGTTTAATATTAGGATATGAGGGGAGTTTTTAGTTCGTTAATCCACTGATACAGTGAATGGCATGATCAATTGAATTTCATCATTTTCAATTATTGGAATGATATTTAATGCCTCTAACTGCTCCAATATTTCTTCTGGAATATAAAATTCGGCTTTATTTTTTAACTGCAACCCTTTCATAAATGAGAATTTATCCGGATGTTTTGGATATTCAATTATTTCAACTTCTTGGTCAACAGGAATATTTGCTGCTTCCTTGGCCATATCAATTGCCTTTGATAGCCCACCAATCTCATCAATTAATGAATTGGATTTAGCCTGGTTCCCAGACCAGATTCTACCAAGAGCAATTTCGTCAAGATCCTCAATCTCCAAGTTCCCTCTGCCATCTGCTACTTTTTCTTTAAACATATCATATATATCAACAATTACTTTTCTGACTTTTGCTTTTTCTTCATCTGTCCAGAGTTTATGTGATGAATAAAAATCCGATCGTTCACCATATTTAATTTTATCCGAAGTTATGCCCACTTTTTTTAGTAAACCTGAATAGTTAATTCTCCCAGACAAAACACCAATCGATCCGGTAATAGTGGTTGGGTATGCAACAATTTTATCAGTTTGACAGGCAATCCAATAACCACCGGACCCGGCAACATCAGACATAGATGCAATGATTGGTTTTACATTATTTGTATCAAGTGAAGTAGTTTTATTTACTTCACGAAGTATCATATCAGATGCAAGAGCAGATCCCCCACCACTGTCAATACGGAACACAATGGCATCCACATCTTTATTTTCCCGCGCACTTTTGATGGCTTTCATAATGGTTTTGTCACCCATTTGAGTTGATCCCCCTGAACCAGGATTACTATATCCTGACACAATACCGCCAACCGCATATACAATGGCAATTTTTGGGATATTCTTTGTCGTCCATTCATGAACATATTTTTCTTCATCACCTAACTTATCCCAATGGACAATTTCTATTTTTTCTCCATCAATTTCTTCAATGTATTTTTCAAATTCATCGGGGAACATCGTTCCGTCGATTAGTCCTGCATTCAAAGCTTCGTATGCCATATAAGGACCCTTATCAATTATCGCCTGTGTCTCCTCTGCAGACCAACCGTGTCCTGAAGCAATTCCATTGAGAAATTCATTATACAGATCTTCAAAAACTTGACCATAATTCTCTCTCATTTCTGCAGACATATCCTCTCTTAAAAATGGATCAGGGGCAGTTTTGTAAGGGCTGATTTGTTCAAATTCTCCAACAATATCCAACTTATCCAACAATCCTTTATAAAAAGTAATTTCCAGATTCAATCCCCGCAAATCAACTTCACCCAAAGGTGCCAAATGGATTTCATCAGCCATGGCTAGAATATATGATCCCATATTATTAATAGCCTCACTATAGACGATAATTTTCTTTCCGGAATCTTTAAATCTTTTTAAGGCATGATGAACTTCGAATAATTTCCCAAAACCACCTGCCATGTATTTATAATCAATAATGAGTCCACCCACTTCATCATCATTTGTTAATTCATCCAGTTTATTAATCCAGGTCCTGAGCTGCGTACCACGAATTTTGCGATCAAACGGATTCAAATTAAAATCAAAGTTAAATCCAGGATAGTAGGGTTTTTCTTCAATAAAATAATTACTCATATCCATGCGATAGTAAATACTTCCAGGTTTTGTTTTTTTCTTAATAATAGTATTCTGCACCTCAGTGTGAGAAATCATCCCGAATTCTGAAATGGACTGATCGCTATATTCGGTTTGTGATGAATAAACAGCGCTGGTGCCAAAATCCAGGCTGAGCTGAATCCCGTAGTCACCATCTTCATTTGTGGAGGCCGTAAGATATATACCGTCAAATGGCTGAAATTCGGCAAATCCATAAACCTCTGAATTATCTTCCAATTCATCAAAATCATTTACCAGATCCATATCTGGGACAATAAGGTCTGCACCTAGAGTTACTCTATGTCCAATTGGTCTAAATGCTACTCCAAGGCGACTGGATCTTATCTCTGTTGATGAATCCCATCCATATGTATATCCAAAGGAAACCATGTTATTGGGACGGCTAATAAATCCTAAAGTGTGAATTTTATGACTATCCCATACGTATCCAAAATACAAATTATTGGATATATTCCCGCCAAAGCCAAGTCGATAATTAGCTTTGTGCTCACCATACATTGAGAACCCTAATCCATCGCCTCTATGCAAGAAATGATACGATTTATCGCCATCTTCAGGACTTACCACATGAAATCCGGATTGTGATCCTCTTATAATCCCCAATCCTGCAGGATTAAGAACTATGGCGTCAAGATTATCAGATGTGGATACAGACATGCCTCTCCAGAAATTTACACCTGGTGAGGCGATACTGGCAGTAATCATGAGCAATCCAATCATTATTAAATTAATTTTCTTATTTGTATTCATTTATTTCCTTTCAATTCGATTAAATTAAATTTGAATTGTAAAATTATTCTTTTTTATTTTACATTTTATATTAAGATTCAGAATCAGTTTCCTTGCTGTCAAAGACTACCCGGTTGCGGCCTTTCCATTTGGCATCATAGAGGGCTCCATCAGATTTCTTTATCAGTAATTCTGGAGCATTTTCGCTAATTGGATTAATCGTAGCCACACCGATGCTCACACTGATATATTCTGAGACCGTTGATAATTCATGAGGGATTTTTAGATCAGATATAGCAGTTCTTAATTTATTTGCCAAAATCACTGCACCTACCTTTGGAGTATTTGGCAATATCACTCCAAATTCCTCACCTCCATATCTTCCAACAACATCTGAGACACGCTGGGTGGATTTATGTAATTTATTTGCTACTTTTATTAAACATTCATCTCCTTTTTGATGCCCATATGTGTCATTATACTGCTTAAAATAATCTATATCACACATAAGTAATGAAATTGGTCCTTTGGTTCTCCTCATTCGCTTGCATTCGGTCGTGAGGTACTGATCAAACATTCTTCTATTCGCTACCTTTGTCAATCCATCTCTTAAAGAAATTTCCTGTAATTTTCGGTTTGCATCTTCAAGAAGTGCAGTTCTCTCCTTTACCCGGGATTCCAGATCCTGGCGGTGATATTTTAGTTCATCTTTTTGATGCTCCACAGTGTTTAAAAGCCCCAAAAAACGTTTTGATATAATTACAGATTGAGATAGAATTAAATACATCACTCCGAAAGGAAATACTTGCATGGTATCTATAATTTGATCATTATCCAGTATATCATTTATCATACACAAAAAGAGAATACCTACACTATGCAAGAAAATCCAGGAGCTATCTCTTTTTTTTGCAACGGCAAGTATCAAAAACCACAATAAATGCATTGAAGCACCAAAGCTGAACAATTGGTAATAAAACATTGAATAGGAATAAATACTTGCCTGTGTGATAATGACCAGAAAGGAAAATAATGCAGAAACAGTTATTACAATATTTACAAATTTTTTCTCAACCTCATTTGGAAAAAGAGATCGTAGGAGCACAATAAAAGCTGGGAACCCTAAATAGTATGTTAAATACTCAATCTTTACTAAATATTCCCAAGGTATATTTATATAATTCAGAATTGGTATACTACCAGTTACGAAACTTCTCACTGTGATAATCATGCAAAAAATGCTGAAAAACAATGGAGAGATATATAATCGTCCTAACATAAATAGCGATAAATAGTACAGACCTAACATAAATATACATCCAGCAATGAAAAGCTCTTTATTTTCGTCATGACTTTCTTCATAACGAATGCTTATCTCACTGCCGATTTCAATATGATTCCAAATACCGCCAACTCGATGATGAAAATTTGAAATATGAAGAACTATTTCAATACTGTCACTTTTCTTTAAAAAATCATATACTCTAGGATCATTGTGCGGTATTGTTGTGGCCTCAATTTTCCCCGGTGTGCCACTTCTGCCCAACTCAAGTCCGTTAACATATATTATATATGCAGTTCCTATAAGCGGGATTTTCAGGGCAAGTTTATTTCCATCTCCAAGATTTTTTAATGTCATTCTGTAAGTTGCAAACCCAGAAGCGGATATGTTCAATAAGTCTTGATTTTTACTATTCCAGATGCCAGGGACTTTTATAAACTGTTTGTTGTCAGGGATATTTGATTTTGAAAAATCTTCCGGAGCGATAAATTTTCCCCAGTAGAACTCCCACTGGCCGTCCAGACTTAAGGTTGTCCCATCGTTAAAGTTTTTTCCTTTAAGATCAATAACTCCTTCAATCCCAACAAATGATTCAACTTGATTTGGAAACAGAAGACTTGGGCATGCAATTAATGTAATTAAAAGCAGAATTTTGATAAACCAAGCGCGGAAAGATGTAACTATATATCGGTTATAATTATGTATTAAGATTTTCAAATAAAAATTATGTGTTGTTATGGTATTTATTAAAAAGAAAATTAATCAGTTAATTTACATATCTAATAAAATATCAGACAGGAATTTAATTGAGATAGAACCATGAGATAATAATCGATCATGAAATGACCGGAGATCAAAATTCTCTCCTTCTTTTTGTTCAATCTGACGACGCAAATTCCACATCTTAATGGTGCCTGCATAATAGGTTGACAATTGACAAAACGTTAATTGTGCACGAATCCATTTTCCCTCTGCTTCAGATAATTCCTGAAATCCTTCTGTCACCATTAATTCGATTGCTTCGGCTTTGCTCATATTTTGAGTGTGGATTTCCTGATCAATGATAACATTAATCATTCCTCTTAATGCCCATTTGTATTGAACTATTTTCATTTTTGGATCATTCTTCCCAAATCCCTCATTGATCATCATTCCTTCACAATAATGTGCCCAGCCTTCAATCATTGTTCCGCTGCTAAAAATGGCACGAATTTTCGACGGATGTTCACCGGCATGATATAATTGAACATAATGTCCAGGCAGGGCCTCATGGATATTAAGTATCTGAACAGAATAATTATTATATTCTCTCAGAAAACTATCAGATTGTTCATTTGTCCAATCTTCTGGAATCGGAGAGACATTGTAATAAGTTTTGAGGTTTTTTTCCAAAGCGCCGGGTGCATCCAAATTAGCAATTGAAACACCTCTCATATATTCAGGCATTTCTCGAATTTCAAGAGCGTTATCCGAATTCAAATCTAAAATACTATTTTTCACTATGAATGAAGTAATATCATCAATTCCTTTTTTAACATTGTATACCACTTCATCTCGATTAACATGGTCATCAGCAATTTTATCCAGTACCCAATTTATAACAGATAGGGTATCTTTTCTTGACACCCATACCGGTTCGTCGTTTTCGATAAGATAAATAGGCATAGCCAGATTGAACATTTTATCCTGTGTATCAATAATGGCATTTTTTGCACTGTTTAATAATTGCTCAGCAGTTGCACCTTCATTTACAGAGAATAAGAATTTCTTTTCATATAATTCCTTGCCAATACGGAAATCCCGCGGATGATCTTTTAGGGGACCATCCAAAAGCCAAAATTTATATTGACTTAAGGCATACACTGCTTTTCGAATATGTTCATCAATTCGGTCAAAGGTAGTATTATCGGTATATATTTCAAGGGGAAGCACCTTCAATGTGTTAATAAGTCCTTCCGTTTGTGATATTGCTGTTTCTAAATAAATCGTTGGAGCCGATTTTAGGGTACTTTGAATAGTCTGAACTAATTCGGGAATTTTGGATAATCTCGATTCAAGAGAACTCACCCTCTTTTCCATTGGTGCAAATTCCCTCTCAATTAATGAATATATTCCACTCCCAATGATGCTGGGAACCAATCGTGGATTCCATTCGATTACCCGCAGATCGGTAATTTCAAAAATCATTTCATCTATGGCCGAACTCAATATTTGATAATCAATGCGATGATCCAAGTCAAGACTTAAAGGGTCAATCTGAGTCATTTCAATATTAAATCTTTTTAGATCTGCTAATTTTTCACGAGTTGATTCTTCATCAAATTTTCCAAATTCTCCATCATATTCATGAAAACCAATTTGAGTTGCAGAAACTGGATGCATTTTTAAATACCAATTAACATATGCATCTGCAAGTCTGTTGAATTCAATTTTTTGATTACGCCCGCATCCACTCACTGTTAAAATCAACAAAAAAGGAATTAGGATTATATATTTTACCGGATTTTTTCTTCTATACATAAATTATCCAATTATAGTCATTAAATTAGGGTAATATTATATTGTTAATTGTCTGATATATGTATATCAATTTTTATAATAAATATGGGAAAGAACATGGATAGTTCACTAAAATACGGAAATTTGTTATTGACAACAGACTTTTCCGATTTATCTGCCAGAGCAATCCCCCACGCCGTATCGATCGCCCGTAAATATAAGTCCAAAATTTATATACTGCATGTTCTTGAACCAATTTTGTCTCCTGTCGAATATTCATGGGGTTCTGTTCAGGTTGAACAAATAGAAGATTCACGACACAGTAACGCCGACAAAAATCTACTTAAATGGTGTGATGAACAGCTTTCAGAAGATTTAGATACACGAATTTTAATCCGCAAAGGTAATGCCGTAACGGAAATTATCAGTGTGATTGAAGAGTTTGATATCAATATGGTCTTTATGGCCACCCATGGCCATACTGGCATTTCCCATGTGATTTTTGGCAGCACTACAAGTCAAATACTAAAAAAATCTCCAATACCAGTTCTGTCGATTCGATAATATCATATAATTAATTTGTAGCACAATCATCCGCAGTCACATAAGATACCATTAACTTCCTGCTTTAAAAATCCCATTGCCGTAATCGTCAATACGCAGTATCCCCCAAGCAAAATAATAATTATTATTATATAATTAGACTTTCATATAGATATTTCTAATGTTGAAATAAAATAATAACTATAGTCAATATTTTATATATATGTATATTGCAATATTAATATATTTGTTTTTAAATTTACCCGTGTCGACGAATAACAATTATATATAATTTGCTGTAATGGATTTCTTTAATTATTTTTTTATTATATATTGAGTAGTTTATCTCTATTAAATCCTTCAACATCATATTTACATAATTTTTAATTTGACTTGTCACTAATGATTCGATTTTTCAACACTGAATTCACAATTTTACACTGGAGGTATTATGAGTGAATCTATGGATAGAAGGAGATTTATTAAAATTTCTTCTACCTTCCTTGGCGGGCTGGCATTTACTGCACCCCTATTATCAAATTCCATTGGAAACATGATCGTTCCTAATCCTGAAAGCCGGATCAGTGGTCTCAGGACTCCTACCTATTGTGAAGTATGTTTCTGGAAATGCGCTGGTTGGGTTGAACATGATGAATCCGGAAATATCAAAAAAATTATCGGAAATGATGAGGATCAACATTCCAATGGACGATTTTGTCCACGCGGAACTGGTGGTGTTGGCATGTACAATGATGGAGACCGACTAAAAAATCCACTCATTAGAACTACAATAAACGGTAAACAAGAGTACCGTGAAGCATCGTGGGAAGAGGCACTTAATTATATTGCTGATAAATTGAAAGCTATTTCCGAAAAATATGGACCTGATTGTATCGCACTATTAACACATGGATCTGGTGGCTCATATTTCGGGAATTTATTAAAAGCAATTGGGTCACGAAACATTGCTGCACCCTCCTATGCTCAATGCAGGGGCCCTAGAGAGGTAGCATTTATAGGCACATTTGGCGAAGGAATTGGTTCACCGGAAAGAACAGATATACGTGATACCAGATGTCTTGTATTGATTGGCAGTCACATTGGTGAAAATATGCATAATGGCCATGTTCAGGAAATGTCAGATGCTATTGATAAAGGTGCACAGATCATTACAGTAGATCCACGTTTTTCTACAGCAGCAAGTAAATCTAATTTCTGGCTTCCAATTAAACCTGCTACCGATATGGCCCTTTTACTTGCTTGGATACATGAGATTATTTACAATGAAATGTACGATAAGAAATATGTAGATAAATATACATTCGGATTTGATCAGTTAAAGGAACATGTGAAGGATATGACACCGGAATGGGCATATGGCATCACTACTATTAAACCAGACCAAATTCGTGAAACAGCGCGTGCCATGGCAAATGCATCCCCTTCAGTCATTATTCATCCCGGACGTCATGTTACATGGTATGGAGATGATACCCAACGTCTTAGAGCTGTGGCTATATTAAATGCACTGCTGGGATCATGGGGCCGTAGAGGTGGATTTTATAATCCCGAAAAAGCATATCTGCCGAAATATAAACTTCCAGAATATCCAAAATCAACTCGATCATGGAGAGATGCATTTCCTGGCCAATTCAAACTAGCTGACCTTGCTCTTGCTTCTGGAATATGTGACGCAACTATTCCGTCAGTCGATGACAAATGCTCGTTCAAGGCATGGATAGTAAATGGAACTAATCTTATCACTACTTTGCCAGATCAAAAAAATACCTTGAAAGCAATACAGAGTCTGGAGTTATTGGTGGTAGTTGATACGATGCCAATGGAGATTACCGGGTATGCCGATGTTGTACTCCCGGAATGCACCTATCTAGAACGCTATGATAGTATTCGTGTCAGTGGACATCGTAATCCTCAAATAGCCTTGAGGATGCCAGCTGCAGAACCAAAATACAATTCAAAATCAGCCTGGTGGATGGCACGTGAATTAGGTTTAAAAATGGGATTAGGTGCCTACTTTCCATTCAAAACTCAAGAAGAAGAATTAGATTGGCAGCTAAAAAATATGGACTCTTCCTTAGAGGAAATGAAACGCATTGGAGTAAAAACTTTTCCAAGAGAATTTGATGATTTGTACATTGATGAAAATGATAATTTTGAATTTAATACCAATACAGGGAAAATAGAACTTTACAGTACATCATTTGAGGAGGAGGGACATTCACCCCTACCTGTTTATACCGCCCATGATGAGCCGCCTGAAGGGTTTTACCGGTTGAATTATGGTCGGGCACCCATGCATACCTTTGGCAGGACTTCAAATAACCCAAATCTTGCCGATTTAATGGATGAAAATTCTGTCTGGGTTAATCCTAAAGTTGCCAGGGATTGGGATCTAAAGAATAACCAATATATTTGGTTGGAAAATCAAGATGGCATCAGATCGAGTTTTCCAATTAAAGTTAGAGTGACAGAAAGAATACGGTTTGATTCAGTTTACATGGTCCATGGATTTGGACATGACAGCAAAAAACTAACTCAGGCCCATGGTCGAGGTGCCAGCGATTCTGAGCTCATATCAAAGGTTTTACTAGACCCTATTATGGGAGGTACTGGGATGCGCGGTAATTTTGTTACCTTCAAGTTTAAAGCTGCAAATATGGAGAAAAACACATGAGATACGGGATGGCTATAGATGCGCTGAAATGCGTTGGCTGCAGTGATTGTGTCGTTGCCTGCCAAACCGAAAATAATGTTCCAATCGGATACTGCCGTGATTGGATTGTCGAAAAAACTACAGGAACATACCCTCAGTTACAGATGGAAATCCGTTCTGAACGATGTAATCATTGCTCAAATGCCCCCTGTGTACGTAGCTGTCCTACATCTGCAAGTCATTATGGCAAAGGTGGGATTGTTCTGGTTGATGAAAATGCCTGTATAGGATGCAAAGCCTGTATTGCATCCTGTCCTTATGATGCCAGATTCATCCATCCTGAGGGATATGTAGATAAGTGTACTTTTTGCCTTCACCGTGTAGAAAAAGGGCAAGATCCAGCCTGTGTTGCTGTTTGTCCAACAAAATGCATGTATTTTGGTGATCTTGATGATCCAAGATCAGAAGTTTCGCAAATTATGAAAAAACGAAAATGGAAAACTCTCATACCTGAAGCAGGCACGAGTCCCAATATTTTTTACCTAATATGACTGGAGTGGCATAGTGATAGAAGAAATTATAACTAGTGGTAGAATGAATCATGAAATTGACCCTCAACTTCATATTTGGGGATGGGAAATTCCTCTGTATCTCTTTCTAGGGGGGTTGGTAGCAGGGATTTTAATTTTATCTGGAGTATTTTATATTTTGGGAAGAGAAGAAAGATACCCGTTTACAATAAAAATACTACCTATTGTCACACCATTATTACTAAGCATTGGGTTGTTTGCCTTGTTTCTGGACTTATCTCATAAGCTGTATTTCTGGCGATTGTACACAATCATTCGATGGAATTCACCAATGTCGTGGGGAGCATGGACATTAATGGCTATTTTCCCCTTATCAATCTTATGGTCAGTAACTTGGTTGGAAGATTTAAAACCCCAATGGTTTAACAATTATAAATGGCTTCACTCAAGTTTAGATTTGCTTCGCAAATATCGCCAGAAGTTGGCAATGATAATGGTTTTTTTCTCTTTGATCCTCGGAATGTACACAGGTATTTTGCTATCTGCATTTAATGCCAGGCCCTTCTGGAATACGGCAATATTGGGTCCATTATTTTTAGTCTCAGGGTTAAGTGGTGCAGCTGCTCTTGTTGTATTATTTTCTAAGGAAACCCGAGAAAAGAAAATATTTGGAAGAATTGATCTCCTACTTATAACCATAGAAATTTTTCTGTTAATCCATTTATTTATGGGATTTCTTTCTGGAACACAGGTTCACATTGAAGCGGCTAAAATGTTTTTGGGAGGACCTTACACAACATTTTTCTGGGTTTTTATCATGGGTTTCGGTCTTGTTTTCCCAGGCATCTTGGAGTTTATGGAATTAAGAAAATTCAAAGTCCCTACGGCTATTCCAGCAATTTTAGTGTTAATAGGTGGTTTATTATTGCGAATCATTATTGTAGATGCTGGTCAGGCAAGTAGATGGTTATATTAAAATATTTATGAAAGGAAATAATTCGTTGAATACAAAGTACTTAAATCCATATGTTGCAGGTATGTTGCTTGGATTGATTTTATTGTCAGCTTTTTATTTTACAGGACGAGGACTTGGTGCCAGTGGCGCCATGAAAAGTGTTGTAACGAGTACATTAAATACTATTGCGCCAAATCACACTTCAAACTCTGAATATTTTGCGAAATATGTGGCTGATGGGAAAAATCCAATGAATTCGTGGTTGGTTTTTGAAATTCTTGGAGTTGTTCTTGGGGGATTTTTATCTGGAGCATTTGCAGGACGACTAAAATTAAAAGTTGAACATCATCCATTTATCACATCAAATAAACGCATTGCTCTTGCATTATCAGGAGGTGTTTTATTCGGCTTTGGCTCTCAACTGGGACGAGGATGTACTAGTGGATCGGCCCTTACAGGCATGGCAGTTTTTTCACTGCAAGGATTTATCAGCATGATAGCAATTTTTGGAACTGCATTTATTTTTGCTTATTTTTTTAGAAAAAATTGGATTGGAGGTTAATTATGGGCCCGCTCATACCACAAGAAATTATCTCTTTGGATTGGAACCTCGTTATCGCCTTCGTGGTGGGTATCGGATTTGGTTTTGTCCTGGAAGCATCAGGATTTTCATCAAGCCGTAAGCTTGCAGGTATATTTTATGGATACGATACAGTGGTTTTGAAAGTATTCTTTACTGCGGCTATCACAGCCATGTTGGGATTATTATATCTTAGTCTGTTTGGCTGGATTGATTTGAATCTGGTATATGTTAATCCCACATATTTGTGGTCTGCAATTATCGGCGGTATAATTATGGGTCTGGGTTTTATAATAGGTGGATTTTGCCCAGGCACGTCTGTTTGCGCTGCTGCAATTGGTAAAATAGATGCAATGGTTTTTATTATAGGAATAATTATTGGAATTTTTATCTTTGGAGAGGGTTTCCCCATTTGGAAAGAATTTCATGAAGCTGGAAACCTGGGATCGTTGAAAATACAGGACATTATAGGAATTTCTGGTGGATTGTTCACTTTTTTGATTATTATTTTTGCCATGATTTTGTTCAAAACAGGTGAATGGGCTGAGAGCCAGTTTACAAGAGAAGAATATTAAAGAAAGGAAAGGGATTATGAGAAATTATTCCTCACTCGGTTATCTTACTCAAGTGTTTATAATACTCGGATTGGTCATAGCATTTGTACCAGAAAATACAACATTACCATACAAACTTTCCGCCGGTGAAATGTTAGAAGAAATCCAAATTGGCAGTGAATTTATTCATCCTGATGAACTAGCAGATTTGATAATAAATAAGGATCCATCCTTTCAGCTTATTGACGTGAGGTCTACTGATGAGTTCCAAAAGTATAGTTTACCAGGTGCAATCAATATCCCCCTAAATCTCATTTTGGCAGATGAATGGTCGGATATTTTGAATCAGGATACAAAAATGAATATTTTCTATTCTAATGGCTCAACGTTGGCTCACAAGGCGTGGATGATAATTCGGCAAGTCGGTTTTGAAAATAATTACCTGCTTCAGGGTGGACTTAACTATTGGTTGGAGGTTATACTGAATCCTCAAAAACCAAAATCAACAGATCCGAATGATGAGTTTGCAAAATATAATTTTAGAAAGGGAGCTAGGCAATTTTTTGAGACTTCCAGCCCATCAACTGGCAATGTGAGAGAAATATCTGCACCAAAACCAATTATTAAACGGACAAAGAAAAAGAAAGCTCCTCAAGGAGGATGTTAAATTTTGTTGTTTGCTAAAATTCAGATTTTACTATATTTTATTCCCATAATAAATTAGGCTATGAATATTAATAACATATTTTACGGACCTGATTTTCTCAATGGTCAATACATTCTATCCAATGATGAGGCTTTTCACTGTCAAAAAGTATTAAGACTTCAACCTGAAGAGAAAATATTTATCGTTGATGGTAAGGGAAATCTCTATTATTGTAATATTGTAAATTATTCAAAGAGTCTATGTAATCTCGATGTAATTGAACATCATATGAAATGGCAAAAACCAAAGTCTGGAATACATATTGCCATCGCCCCTACCAAGAATATATCGCGTTTTGAATTCTTTTTGGAAAAGTCTACTGAGATTGGTGTCACTGAATTTACTCCTTTACTTTGTCGTCATTCTGAAAGAACATCAGTAAATATCAACCGGATGAAGAAAATTATTATCTCTGCTATGAAGCAATCAAAACAGGCAATCTTGCCCAAACTGAATGAACCAATAGTATTTAATTCATTTATCAGTAAATCTAACGATGGAAAAACCAAATATATAGCCCATTATGAAAGGGACAACAGCTCACTGTTCAATGCGGCTAAGCCAGGAAAACCAGTTCTGATACTAATCGGACCTGAAGGAGATTTTACTGCTAAAGAGATGACTATGGCAAAAGAATCCGGATTTAGTTCAGTTTCTTTGGGATCTTCGCGCCTAAGAACTGAAACAGCCGGGATCGCTGCTTGTCATACTTTAAATTTAATAAATGATAATGAGACCAATAAAATTTAATTCTTCAATATGAATTCCTATGTTTCATCACTGACTGATGGCATAGGCTTAAAATGTTCAATATATTAAATATATTTTATATTTGGATGTTTTTATATTTTAATAATAAATTAGTCCCAACGGTAAAAGGCTTATTGACATTGATGATTATAATTTTAGCATTAAGGCATTCCTTAACTACCCTACACTTTCCTTTTTGTGGTGATGAACAAAAAATCCAGGGATACTAATTTTATAATTACTAATACGATGATCATGGCATTTTAGCCACATATTATTATAACGAGTCCCGCCTATGGCGGGACTCTTTTATTTTTATTAATAGTTTTAGTAGTAGATTCCATACCCCATCTCCTTTTCTTATAATATTTCTGCAGGTGTATACAAAATATTATAATTAGATTTTTTTATCTTTTTATATTGTTCTGTGTATTTGATACATCCTAATATCTCAAGTGAATAATACAGCTTTTCTAATTAATTCACTTTATATATGATTTTACCATTTGAACATAATTACACTATCGGCGTCGTCTCCCAAATGTTTCAAGTTACTCCTGAAACAATTCGACTATATGAAAAGGAAGGGCTAATCCTACCTAAACGCTCAGAATCTGGTCAACGTCGGTATTCTGAATTGGACATCGCATGGATTTCGTGTATTAGAAAATTGATCACCGAAGATAAGTTAAATCTTGCTGGCATTCGACATCTACTTGCTTTAATCCCCTGTTGGGAAATGAAACCATGTACTGAATCAGAAAGAACCACTTGCGCAGCTTATCAGCAGAATGATCAACCATGTTGGAATCTAAAGCAAATATCAACTTTGTGCCAAGAGGCTGAGTGTTATCAATGTATTGTTTATCGTTCTGCACAGCGAGTTGGAAATATCAAAGATTTTATTGCACTACACATTAAAAATATTTCAAGCAAATAATTGGATCCATTAAATGAAATTAAAAAATTATTTACTCAAATCATTATTTATTTTTTTTCTAATAATAATATATAATAATTGCGAAAAAATACCCGCCGTTCAAAATGAGAAACCACTCTCTCTTATATTTACTTGTGAAAACTGTCATACAAATGAGTTAGTCTTAAAGCAGCTTGCAAAGGTGGAAGAGCCTACAGCAAGTGGTGGAGGCTGAGGCGGTTCTGTGGTTCCGTTGGAACCCTGGCAAAAAGTGTATATTCGCCTCACCGGTAATCAAACCGGATATAAGGATATTGACCCAATTCATGCTACAGTAGGCTGTTCGGGATGTCACGGAGGAATAGACGAAGTTGTAGCACTATCTCAAAGTTTGGAACATCGAACTAACGCAATGGAAATCGCTCATACTGACCTAATACATGATCCATCAGAAAACCCTGAATCTACATGTGGAGTTTGTCATCCTGTTCATTCTGCGAATAGTCAATTCAGTATGCACACATCATTATGGGGCGAAAAATATAAGGTAGCAATGCGCGCATTCGGAAGTGAATCTCTCGATATTCACCCCGATATTCAAGCAAAATTCTCCAATGAATGCGCCAGCTGCCATACAACCTGCGGCCAATGTCATGTCAGCCGTCCAAACTCTGTTCATGGTGGATTTATCAATAGGCATAAGTTCCAGAGGATTCCAGATATAAAAAATAATTGCGTTGCATGTCACGGCAGCAGGATCGGAGTTGACTTCTTTGGCTATAATGATGGTGAAGGATTGATTGGAAATCTTCCAGATGTTCACTTAACAAAAGGTCAAAATTGTCTAACCTGCCATACAGAGAATTTTCATGGTGATGGAACAGAAGAAGCAAATCCCCCTCTCTCAAGATATGCCGTGAACGGTATTCCGTCCTGTTCAGATTTTGGATGTCATGGAGATATATCTTCTAGTAATATTTATCATGTTAATCACTGGCCTGGAAATTCAAATGACCGTGATTTATCCTGTTTTGTTTGTCATTCACAAAAATATAATAATTGCAATAGTTGTCATACAGCTGGTGAATGGAAAGAAAATTATCAGGCTGTTATTGGTGAAAGCAATGTGAATACTGGAAATGGGAATTATCGTGAGTTTCCCGAGTTCAGAATTGCATTTAATCCTGCCTATGAAACACCTGGGGGCTGGTCTCCAAGTCTTGAACTGCATTCCAATAGCAAATGGGTATTGGTTCGTCACTCACCTGTTGTCAGGGATACCTATGAACCATGGAATTCTGGACTCAGTGATTTACCAAATTTCAATTCCATTGAAACATGGGAATATACAAGTCCCCATAATATTCGTCTCTGGACAGATAGAACAGATACTACTGGAACTCAAAATTGTTTTGATAACTGCCACACTGGCGGTATGAATCTACCCGGAAATGGAAATAAATATTTTCTTTGGGACACATTTGTAGACTCTGTTTCTACATCTATAGATCCCAGTTTAAACGAAATCATAGTTAATTCTCACATCACAGCAGATGGACATGTTACTCCATAAGGCCTTAGATGTGAACCACGTAAAATAAAACTCAATCAGGAGAAATGAAATGAAGTTAAATAAGTTAGTCATGCCAGTCATTATATTATCAATTCTAATATTTACTGGATGTGATAGTGACAATACTACCAATACACCAGATGAAACGCTAGTAGAATATCTGGTAGAAAATAATCTTGATCTTCCAGATATGCTTGATGGATGGATCATTACCGCTAGCGCTGTAAATAGTTCATTTGACGATTATTATATAATTGATACCCGCTCTCAAGGAGATTATGATATTGGTCATATCCCCGGTGCGGTTTGGGCGGATGCGTCAACTATCCTGGATGTAGCCTCAAATAGTGGTGGGAAAATAATCGTTGTCCATTGTTACAAAGGCATCGGAGCAACAAGGTTATTAATTGCATTGAGGTTGAGCGGTTATGAAGATGCCAAAAGTCTAAAATTTGGTGCCAGCTCCTGGCATGCTGATTTTGATTCATGGTCTGGGGCGGTTGGAGATGTAGCGACAAGTTATCCAAATGGATGGGTTACTTCAGGTGATCCAACCCCGGCAGTAGACTATGCATATCCCCAAATAGCAACTGAAGAAGTAGGTAGTGCAGCCGCTTTGCTTGCTGAAAGGGTGGATATTCTATTAACCGATGGATATGCCTATGCAAATGCAACAGATGTGCTTGCCGATCCAAGCAGCTTTTTTGTAAACAATTATTGGCCTCAAACAGCCTGGGATGATTATGGTCATATATCAGGTGCTTATAGAATTAGCACTTTGAGCCTAGAGGATGGCGGAATCAATAATATGGACCCGGATGTACCAGTAATTAACTACTGTTGGACAAGTCAGACTTCAGGTATGATTACAGCATATTTAACAGTATTGGGTTACGAAGCACAAAGCTTGATAAAGGGAGCAAATGGAATGATTTGGTCCCAGTTGACAAGCCATAAATGGGACACTTTTAGCGGGAATGGCATCCCAGGTGAAAATGCTCCAGGTGACTACACAATCGAAAATTAGTTAAAAGTATTTTAAGCGGATAAATGATTCATAATTTCTATTTATCTATTCGGTCATTCCTCAAAATAGTATTAAATTTGATACCGATGGATTGATTAACAACTTATTTAATCAATTTCACGAGTCAGTACAAAAAGTAAAAATTTACTTTCAAGACTGACTCGGGCTTAAAACCATGAACATTTGAAGAGTCCGTCCATCCAGGCGGACTCTTTTTTAGGAGGACAATCAATGGATCTGAATCATAAAATGATTTCGAAGATCACATTATACTTTTTAATTATTATTAGCTCATCAGCATTACTAGCTGTTGAATCCCACCTGTCCGTTTCCCAGTATATTGTCTCACCAAGAATCAATTTTTTTAATGATTCAACGGTTGATCATTATGAAATGGGAAATGATGAAATTATCCATTTCAGGACAGATGTGGAATATAGTACTACTATTAGAAATAATATTGAGTTATATACTATTACAGAAATAGGCTCAAAGAATTATCGGAATGATGATAATTTTAGAGTACGTGCTTTTTATACCAAATTCACATTGCCCGAACTTCAGTTGAAAATTGGTCGCCAATCAGTTTGGAATCCTTATTACCATTCGTTAATTGATGGTGTAGAGATTCAAACAAAAGCACTTTCAAAATTTTCAATAAATTTTGGAGGTGGACTTAAAACCGAGTTTTTTGATTCTAGTAATGATGATCAAAAACTTGTATATGCTTCAGGAAAAACAAAAACCTCATTTGGTGATTTCACCATTCATGGTTGGAGTATAATATCTGACGGTGATAATCATCTTAAAGCAGGTCTCATCCATAAATACAAACTTAATAAGCAAACACGGATAACCACATACGGATCATGGGATTTCAATCATAATCTTCCCTATTACAACCGTATTCATATTAATCGGTATAAAGGAAATCACAAAATATTCGCTGGTTTCCGACAACGGATTTTTAGTATCGACGATATATATCCCTGGATACCCGATAAAAAATGGTCCACTTTATCGATATATATTGGGACATCCTCCAGATTGAATTCAAATTCTACAATTAATACAAAACTGGTTAATCGATTATCAGAAAATTCTCATTGGTATTTTCAGTCATCATTCCAATATAATACTTATAGCATTATGATGATGTCTGGTAAGTACGATGACAAATCATTAATTGGCGGTGCCGTTTCAGGATCATTTTCTGCAGGTGAATCAATGAGAGTTGGAGGAAATCTCTCAATGAACTCATTGGAATTGGATGGGGACACTGAACTATCTGATGCACTTGGGATATATGTTTGGACAGAGATAAAAGTGAGTCAAAATATAAAATTCAAAATATTTGGACAATATTACGAAAATTCTTATTACACTGTAGATGGAAGAGGAGGAGTGTTTATATCTTATGATTTCTAAACCTATTATCTTAATAACTTTCTTGTTTTTGGCTACAGCCATCGGACAGGATTCAATTATATTCCCTCATAATTATCACATTGAAGATGAAGAGCTTGAATGTAACGTCTGTCATGCAGATGTTGAGATGTCCTCCTCCCTTCAGGGATCACTGCTCCCACTGATGGAAGTTTGTGGAGATTGTCATGATGTGGATGAAGATTGTGAGATGTGCCACGAGTCACCTGATGATGCAGACACATATCCTGTTTCTGGATCTACCTCTGGTACAGATTTTTCCCATCTTTTTCACTTGCAGTCTTTTTCCGATTGTAGTCGCTGTCATACCCAAACTATTGAGGATGATGGATTGACTCCAAGACCGGAATGGCAATCTTGGAATTGCTCTGCATGTCATCAGGAGAACAAACCGCAAGATCATGATATAACTTGGAAAGAATTTCATGGAATGTCGCTTCAGGAGCCTGAAGATCCTCGTTGCGCCACATGCCATACAGAAAAGTTTTGTGAATCCTGTCATTCACAATCTCAATTTGAACCCAAAACACATGATCCAAATTACATGTTCACTCATGGGCTTGAAGCCCGCGTTGAAGTGTTAGAATGCTCAACATGTCACCATATTGAAAACGATTGCCGGAAATGTCACCAACAGAATATGATACTTCCATTGGATCATACTGTTCAATGGACCGGATTTGATAGTGCAGGACAACATGGCACTGAAGCTTTAGATCAACCGGAAAGATGCCAGGTCTGTCATTCATCGTATTCATGTGAAAGATGTCATGGAGGTGATGAATGAAAGTAAAAACGTTATTTATTTTAAGTTTAATATTCCTGGTTCCATTTTTATTTAACCATTGTACTGAATCTGTAAAGCCAAATACTCATCCTGGCGAATGGATGGATGTGGACAGTGATGAATTTCACGGTCGCGAATTTGCCCTTAAAGGACCGATTGGGATTGAATCCTGTAAAACTTGCCATGGGGATAATTATACCGGTGGTAGCAGTGAGATATCTTGTTATCAATGTCATGAAGGTGGTGAAAGTGGTCATCCTGAATACTGGATGCATATTTCCTATGGTACTGATGAATTTCACGGTGATGCATTTTTTGATGACCCCGATTGGACCGATTGTCAACAATGTCATGGTGAGGACTTAAATGGCGGTACATCTGAAACATCCTGCTATTTATGTCACACTGGTGGACCCAGTGGTCATACCGCTGCAGTTGATTTCATGAATTATGATAGCACTTCTTTCCATTCAAATAAGGGTAATTGGAACGCTTTAATTGATCGTTGTCAAAACTGTCATGGTGTGGATCTGGACGGTGGACTTGTAAATGTATCATGTACAGATTGTCATATTGGTGGAACCTTTGCTCCACACCCGGAACATTACCTGACCTTTCCTCATTTGCAGTTTCATTCTTCTGCAGGAGATTGGACATCAACTGTAGATCAGTGCATGGGCTGCCATGGCGATAATCTTGACGGTGGTTTAGTTGATATGTCATGTATCACCTGTCACACCGATGGTTTTACCAGTCATGCTCCGAATTTTAATATCGATATACACAATCAAATAGGCGATTGGGTTGATGTTAACAGCCAGTGCCAGGGCTGTCATGGCGAAAATTTTGATGGTGGATTTGTAGATATTTCTTGTGTTAATTGTCATGCATCTGATGGTGAGATAAGCCATCCGGATGGGTTTGCCATTTATGGCGATCCAAATTTTCATAGCAATACCGGTGAATGGGATCCCACAGTTAATACCTGCAAATCATGTCACGGAGAAAATCTGGATGGTGGTATTGTAGGACTCAATTGTCACGATTGTCATGCTGATGGGTTTACCAGCCATGATTCAAATTTTATCTTTGAAGACCATAATGATTATGGTGATTGGACTGATGTAGCAAGTCAGTGCCAGGGTTGTCATGGTCAGGATCTCGATGGTGGTTTTGTAAGTTATTCATGTGATATCTGTCATGCATCTGATGGTGATATTAGTCATCCAGACGGGTTCATGGTTTATGGTGATTCAAATTTTCATAGCAATACTGGTGACTGGTATACAACAATTCCAGAATGTCAGACTTGCCATGGCGACAATCTGGATGGTGGTATAACTGGTGTAAGCTGCAATTCATGTCACGAGGATAATTTCACGGGACACCCCAATGGTTTTGATTTGACTGATCATACTGTCTCTGGTGATTGGAATAACACAGCCTCCTTCTGTATGAACTGCCATGGTACTGATCTTAATGGGGGATTGGTCGATGAGAGCTGTACTTTATGTCACAATTTAGACGGTAGTCCTGTCATTCCTCACCTCCCTGGCATAATGGATTATAGTAATCAGTCTGAGTTTCATGGAATTAATGGTCAATGGGAAACGGTTACCCCTGACTGTCAATTATGTCATGGTGATGATCTGAGCGGAGGTTTATCAAATGAATCATGTATTGATTGTCATGATCCAGAGTCTCCAATTCATAGTCATAATTACAGCCAAAGTTTTGATCCAACTGCAGATGAATATCATGGGAAATTCCTCTGGGATAATGGTTGGAATTTCTCCTATTGTCAAAATTGTCATGGGCAGGAACTTGATGGCGGCATTGTTGAATTAACATGTAATAACTGTCACTTGCAGGAAAATAATGTTGGATACTGTGGGAATTGTCATGGCGACCGTTTCTCTTCAGAAGATAAATTCTATCCACCTCTCAGCATTATGAATGAAGATGATCCTTCTCTTATGTCTGTTGGCGCTCATGAAGCGCATATGCTTACTACAATCACGGAAATAAGTTGTAGTCAATGTCATATCGTTCCAGATGGATTCATGGACGATGGACATCTTGGTTCAGATAATATTGCAGAGGTAGTTTTTTCACTTAATTATGATAATGATATCGGTACACCAAGTTATGATCCATCTACTGGAACTTGCTCAAATGTATATTGTCATGGAGCTTTCTCATTTGGTAAAGCAGAGTCAATCAATCAGGGAGCATACCAGGATGATTTCATAATTGGAAATAATACTGCGATGATATGGAATGATACAACGAGCGGAACAAACTGCGAGTCATGTCATGGACTTCCCCCTACAGGGCACTTTGGAATCAATTTTGATGCAATTACATGCAGTTACAGTGCCTGTCATCCAAATGTGGTAGACAGTGATGGAAATATCCTTGATTTTACAAAACATATCAATGGAGTGCCCGATTTATAAACAATAATAAAGACCCTTATGACTTTATAAAAATGCCCTCGAGTAATTCCAGGGCATTTTTATTTACAATCGGATATATTCACGATAAAAAGATATTAATTATATAATTTAATTATAGCGAAGCCGCATCCTCTTATAATAAATTTGAAGCAGTGTATTTCACTTTATTTAAAAAAAACATGAAAACTAAAATAACTATATAAAAATAATGAATAAATTATCAACAATTTATTGTAGCACTACTCCTGCTAATCTAAATAAAAGACTTAGTCTGCTTTCACATTTTCTTAATTTCTTTTTTATAATTGTAATGTTCTCTTCGGTGATCCTCCCACAGGATAACGAGACCTGTGAAGATTGTCATGATGATGAGTCTTTATCAACTGTAATGTATGGCATAGAATACTCGCTATACATTACAAGCGATCATCTTATTGATACCCCACACGAAGATTTCGAGTGTATCGACTGTCATACCGATTTAGAAGGAGTTGAAGACTTCCCTCACAATGAAGGACTCATTCTACCTGATTGCAGTAATTGTCATGAAGATGCTACTGCAGAATTTATCGATGGATTTTTCCAGCCATTAAGGGATAAGGGATACACATCCATTCCTACCTGCTCAGATTGCCATGGAACCCATGAAGTGACATGGAAAGGGCAACCAAGACAGGTTTGCGGAATATGCCATCAAGATATTTTGGATGATTTTCTTCACTCTGCTCATTGGGATGAAAACTCTGAATCTTCTGAAATAACCTGTGTTTCCTGTCATTCTCCTCACAATAAATTGGAAAAAAATGACTATACTGAAAATCAGTGGAAGCTCCACATCACAGAATATTGCAGCGACTGCCATAAATCTCAGGTAGAACTTTATAATCAGAGCGGTCATTACAGTGAGGTTTTGAATGGCAATTTAAGTGCCCCTATCTGCAGCGACTGTCATGCACGACATAAAATATTATCACCCCAGGATCCCAATAGTCGGGTTTCAGTAGCAAAGCTGGATGTCATCTGCACCAATTGTCATGCTCATTATGAACAGTCAATCCACCGGCCTGAAAATCAAGATGACCCTCGTTTGGAAACATGTATA
>JABHXA010000010.1 GCA_018657495.1 Fidelibacterota bacterium | reverse complement strand
AGGGACAGTAGCAACGGGAAGAATTGAGCGCGGAATAATTAAAGTAGGTGAGGCAGTCGAATTGGTTGGAATGGGATCTGATTTAAAATCTGTATGTACTGGAGTAGAGATGTTCCGTAAGATACTTGATGAAGGTCAGGCAGGAGATAATGCAGGTTTGCTTCTTCGCGGTATAGACAAGGATGATATAAGTCGCGGAATGGTAATAGCCAAACCGGGAGTTATAACTCCCCACACATACTTTGTGGCAAAGATTTATGTATTGAAGAAAGAAGAGGGTGGTCGCCACACACCATTTTTTAAAGGGTATCGTCCACAGTTTTACTTCCGTACCACAGATGTGACAGGCGAAGTATTCTTACCGGAAGGAACAGAGATGGTCATGCCTGGTGATAACGTGACACTTAAGATAAGACTGATAACCCCCATTGCCATGGAGAGTGAACTTAGATTTGCTATTCGTGAAGGTGGTAGGACTGTTGGTGCTGGTGTCGTAACTGAAATTATTGAATAAGGTAGATATAGAGTGTCACTGAATAAAATAAGAATTCGCCTCAAGGCATATGATCATATCCTTCTGGATAAATCGACGGAAAAAATCGTTAAGACTGCCAAGAATACAGGTGCAATCGTTTTGGGTCCTGTACCGTTACCAACTAAAAGAAGTATATATACTGTTAATAGATCTCCGTTTGTGGATAAAAAATCTAGAGAACAATTTCAAATAAAAGTTCATAAGAGAATTGTGGATATACTTAATTCAACATCAAAAACCGTTGACGCATTAATGAAATTAGATATGCCGGCGGGTGTAGACATTGAAATCAGGACTTAAGTGATGGCTAAAACAATGCTAATTGGTCGTAAAATTGGAATGACCAGGATATTTAATGAAATTGGACGAGATATTCCGGTAACTGTAGTTACCGCAGGTCCATGCACAGTTGTGCAAATAAAAAATGAAAAAAATGATGGTTACTCTGGGATCCAGATTGGATTTGAAAACAAGAAGGACAAACATACTACAAAACCATCAGCTGGCCACTTTAAAAAAGCAGGTGCTGAAAATAAAAGATACCTAAAAGAGTTTGTGCCTGAAAATGGCGATGAGTATTCCATCGGAGACAAAATCACGGTCGACTCTTTTGAAGTAGGCGATGATGTTGATGTGAGGGGGACATCTAAGGGTAAAGGTTTTGCTGGAGTCATGAAAAGACATGGATTTAGTGGCGGTCGCAAAACTCATGGTAAAAATAGTGTAATGAGGGCCGGTGGATCTGTCGGTGCGAGTGCTTCTCCATCCAGAATATTTCCTGGAATGAAAATGCCTGGCCGAATGGGTGGCAATACAGTTTGCACAAAAAATTTAACAATTGTCCGTATCGATTCCGATAACAATCAGCTATTTATCAAAGGCGCTGTTCCCGGGGGTAAAAACGGTGTATTGTTTATTACAAAATAAAGAATTATGAAGCTTAATATATTAAATCAATCCGGTAATAAAACTAAAAAGACAGTTGAAGTCTCGGATAGTGTATTTGGGATAGAGCCAAATACCCACTGCATTTACCTTGCCGTTAAAGCAGAGCTCGCTTCCCTACGACAGGGTACCTCCTCGAGTAAAACAAGAGGAGAGGTAAGTGGGAGTAATAAAAAACCTTGGAGGCAAAAAGGTACAGGCCGGTCACGTGTTGGATCCACTAGAAATCCTTCGCGAGTTCATGGTGGAGCTGCCTTTGGTCCAAAACCAAGGGAATACAATTTGAAAGTGAATAAAAAAGTAAAACGACTTGCTAGAATAAGTGCATTATCTGATAAAGCGGCAAATAATTCAATTATTATTGTTGATAATCTGAATTTCGACACTCCAAAAACAAAAGCAATCGTATCTTTAATTTCAAAATTAAAATTACAAAGTAAAAAAATAACTATTTTGGTTGATGAGTTGACTGAGAATTTGCATTTAGGGTCAAGAAATATAATGAATATTGCCTTGATTTCAGCTGATTCTGCTTCCACATATGATATTGTGGATTGTGATATCCTGCTTTTTGATCAATCTGGTATAGAATCTATTAATTCAAAATTATCAAATTAATTATGGCCTATTTAAAATCCGTGCTTATTGCACCCATACTTAGTGAAAAAAGTTCAAAATTAACTGAAACACTGAACAAGTATGTATTCAGAGTTAGTAAATCCGCCAATAAGCTTGAGATAAAAAGAGCTGTTGAAGAAAGATTTAACGTAAAGGTAAGTAATGTTGCCACAATCAATCAAAAAGGGAAAAAGAAATCCACCACTATTCGTAGCAACGGTAGAGTATTAAGAACATCTGGGTTTAGGTCTGATTGGAAAAAAGCAATTGTAACATTACCAAAAGATTTTACCATTGACCTCGTTGGTGGAGAATATTAAGAGTTATTATGCCAGTAAAAATCATTAAACCAAACACACCAGGACAGCGATTTAAAACCGTCCCGACATTTGAAGAAATTACTCGATCAAAACCAGAACGAAAGCTAACTGAAGCACTTAGGAAAACTGGTGGAAGAAATAATCAGGGTAGAATTACAAGTCGGCATCGTGGTGGTGGCCATAGACGAAGATATAGAATCATAGATTTTAAAAGAAATAAATTTGATGTTTCGGCTTCAGTTATTTCTATCGAATATGATCCAAATAGATCATCAAGAATTGCTCTTCTTGAGTATGAAGATGGTGAGAAGAGGTACATTCTTGCTCCTGATGGGGTTGGGGTAGGAACAAAAATTATTGCCAGTAATCTTAACACCCCTATTAAACCTGGTAATGCAACTTTGCTCATGAATATACCAGACGGTGTATTGGTTCATAATATTGAACTGAAGCCGGGTAAAGGTGGACAAATGGCCAGGTCTGCAGGAACCTATGCAAGAGTTATGGCAAAGGAATCAGGAATGGTTACTCTGAAACTCCCATCAGGCGAAATGAGAATGGTCTCTGAGAATTGTAAGGTTACTATTGGTGTTGTTGGAAATAAATCACATGAAAATATCAATTCAGGAAAAGCTGGAAGATCCAGGTGGTTGGGTCGCAGACCTAAAGTACGTGGTGTGGCTATGAACCCAGTTGATCATCCACATGGTGGCGGTGAAGGGAAAACATCAGGTGGTAGACACCCTGTAAGTCCTTGGGGAACACCAGCTAAAGGATATAAAACACGTAAAAAGAATCATCCTACAGATAAATATATTGTAAAGCGGAGAAAATAAGGTATGTCCCGATCGTTAAAAAAAGGTCCATTTATTGATCAGAAATTGATGAAGAAGATTAAGATTATGTCTGAATCAAAAAAGAAGCAGGTAATTAAAACTTGGTCAAGACGAAGTACAATTGGACCGCAATTCGTCGGTTTTACTTTTGCAGTTCACAATGGAAGAAAATTTATACCAATATATGTTACTGAAAACATGGTGGGTCACAAATTAGGTGAATTTTCGCCAACCAGAACATTTCACGGTCATTCCGGTGATAGGAAAAAAGGGTAAATAATGGAAGCCATTGCAATAGCAAAGCATATCAGACAGTCTCCAAAAAAGGTCCGGTTTGTCTTGGATGCTGTTAGGGGTAAAAAAGTAAACGAGGCTTTAAATACCCTGGAATTTATGAATAAAAAAGCCGCAGGCCATATTTTAAAAACATTAAAATCGGCAATAGCAAATATGTCGGTTAAATCCGATGAATATGATCATGAGTCACTTAAGATAAAAGAAGCTTTTGTTGATGAGGGGCCTGTGATGAAGAGATGGCGTGCCGCTGCCATGGGGCGAGCAACACAAATTCTAAAAAGAACTAGTCATTTAACAATTGTTATTACTGACGGCAAGAATTAGGGGATATATTGGGACAGAAAACAAATCCGATTGGTCTTAGGCTAGGAATAAATAAAACCTGGGATTCGATTTGGTTCGATGAAAAGAATTTTGCAGAAAAACTCCATGAAGATATACTACTTCGGAAGTACATAATAAGCCGTACAAAAAATGCAAGTGTATCAAAAGTACAAATAACAAGGACGCCTAAAAAAATTGTTGTCACTATCCACACAGCAAGACCAGGTATAGTAATTGGTCGCGGCGGAGCTGAAGTGGAAGCTTTGAAAAAAGATCTTAAAAAAATGGTCAGTGGAAATATTCAAGTAAATATTACCGAAGTAAAACGTCCGGGATTAAGTGCCGAGCTTGTTGGTCAAAATATTGCACAGCAACTTGTCAAGAAAGTTTCTTATAGACGGGCTGTCAAAAAAGCGATTCAATCCACAATGACAATGGGTGCCCTTGGTATCAGAATTCATGTAGGTGGACGGTTGGGCGGTGCAGAAATTGCCAGAAGCGAAACATTCAGGGATGGACGTGTTCCGCTGCATACACTACGAGCTGATATTGACTATGCTTTAGTTGAAGCAAATACAACATATGGTTTAATTGGTATAAAAGTTTGGATTTACCACGGTGAAATCCAAACAAAGAAATCAGGACGGCAGAATTAAATGTTAGCACCAAAAAAAATAAAATATAGAAAACCCCAAAAAGGTCGCATGAAAGGAATGGCTAAAGGTGGCGATTACGTTGCATTCGGCGCATTTGGACTTAAAGCACTTGAACCGGGTTGGATATCTAGCAGGCAGATTGAAGCGGGACGTGTGACCATTGCTAGGAAAGTTAGAAAACTTGGAAAAATGTGGATCAGAATATTCCCGCATAAATCAATAACTAAGAAACCTGCTGAAACTCGAATGGGAAAAGGTAAGGGTGCTCCTGAATACTGGGTTGCTGTTGTTAAACCAGGCAGGATATTATTCGAGGTAGATGGTGTTTCTGAGGCTGAGGCCGCAGAAGCATTTAGATTGTGTTCTCAGAAATTGCCAATTAAAACAAAATTGGTGAAGAGACGTGAGATAGGAGTATAATGTGAAGCGTCATGATTTGAAAGAACTGTCAAGGGCTGACTTGGAGACAAAGTTAATTGAAAATGAAGATGCACTTTTAAATTTGAGATTTCAAAAGGTGCTTCAACAACTTGAACATCCTCAGCAAATTAGACATCTTAGGCGTGAAATTGCTCAAATTAAAACCGTGATAAATGAATTTGAATTAAAAATTCGCGAGGAGATTTGAAGGAAATGGATACTGGAAGTAGAAAGATTCTTATCGGAAATGTCTTGGAATCAAATATGGACAAAACGGTAGTAGTTCAGGTTGCAAAAAGATTTGCGCATCCTGTTTATAAAAAATTGGTGACAAAAACAAGAAAATACTATGCGCATGATGAGTTGAATAAATGTCGTTTTGGTGATGTAGTCCGGATTATTGAATCAAAACCAATAAGTAAATTGAAAAGATGGCGTGTTCTTGACATTGAAAAGTCCGCGACACAGATATAAGCAGGTAAACTGATATGATTCAACAGGAAACAAGATTAAAAGTAGCGGATAATACCGGAGCAAAGGAAGTACTTTGTATCCGAGTATTAGGCGGTACTCGTAGAAAATATGCCCGTGTGGGTGACCAGATTGTGGTTTCGGTTAAAAAGGCGATTCCCGGTGGTATGATAAAAAAGGGTGATGTTGTTAAAGCAGTCGTTGTTCGTACTAAAAAAGAAATTAAAAGAAAAGATGGGTCTCATATCCGTTTTGATGATAATGCTGCAGTGCTACTGGATAACCAAATGGAACCTCGCGGTACCCGTGTTTTCGGTCCTGTTGCAAGAGAACTACGTGAAAGACAATATATGAAAATCGTTTCATTAGCCCCAGAGGTATTATAAATGAAAATACGAAAAGGCGATACTGTCCAGGTATTAACTGGAAGTGATAAAGGCAAGCAGGGTAGGGTGCTTAAAGTAGTTCCTAAAACAGAGAAACTGCTTGTAGAAGGTGTTAGAATGGTTAAGAAACATCTTAGACCTACGCAAGATACTCCTCAAGGCGGTATTCAGGAAAAGGAATCATTGATTCACTATTCTAATTTGCACTTGGTAGTTGATGGTAATCCTACAAAAGTTGGATATCGGATATTGGAAGATGGTAAGAAGGTTCGATATTCAAAAAAAACTGGTGAAATAATAGATTAAATACGATGGCAAAAACAAAAACATATATTCCTGAGTTAATTACTCACTATAATGAAAAAGTAAAACCTCTGCTGGCTGAGAAACTAAATATTCCAAATGCAATGAGAATCCCAAAAGTAAGCAAAATTGTTATAAATATGGGTATTGGTGATGCAAGGGAACATTCAAATGGATTAAAAAATGCAGTACAGGAAATGACCTTAATTTCTGGCCAGAAACCAGTTATTACTTATGCAAAGAATGCTATCTCAAATTTTAAAGTTCGTGAAGGCGATCCAGTTGGTGTGAGAGTAACAATTCGAAGGAACAAAATGTATGATTTCCTTCTGAGATTTATTACTATTGCAACCCCAAGGATCCGTGACTTTCGCGGTTTGCCTTCAAAAGGATTTGATGGCCGCGGCAATTATAATTTCGGATTAACTGAGCAATTAGTATTTCCTGAAATTGATTATGATAAGATTGATCGAATAAGGGGTATGAATATAACCATTGTAACAACTGCAGAATCTGATGAAGAAGCATATGAATTGTTGATTGCTTTGGGAATGCCTTTAAGAAAAAGGAAGTCATCCAATGAAACAGATGAGAACGAGGTAGCTGCATAATGGCTAAAAAATCTTTAATTGTAAAGGCTAATCGAAAGCCAAAGTTTTCAACTCAGGGGTATACTCGGTGTAATAATTGTGGAAGACCAAAAGCTGTATATAGAAAATTTGGATTATGCAGAATTTGTTTCCGAGAAATGGCTTTAAAGGGATTTATTCCCGGTGTAACAAAAGCAAGTTGGTAAAAGGGTAAATTATTTATGTCAATGTCGGATCCAATAGCAGATTATTTAACTAGGATTAGAAATGCCCAGACCGCTGATAAGCGATGGGTTGATATTCCAGCATCTAATCTAAAGAAAAGAATTTCGTTTGTATTGAAAGAAGAACATTTCATTCGTGATTATATACTTGTCAAAGATAATAAGCAAGATATCTTAAGGGTATTCCTTAATTATACATTTGATAAAAGACCGGTAATTCAAGGAATAAAAAGAATTAGTAAGCCTGGATGTCGAGTATATGCTGATGCAGATAGTATGCCACGTGTTCTAAATGGTATGGGTGTAGCAATCCTCACGACTTCAAAAGGTGTTCTGTCCAATAAAAAGGCACGCGTATTAAATGTTGGTGGTGAAGTATTGTGTCATGTTTGGTAACAAAAAATTGGTAGTTAATACATGTCTAGAATAGGAAATAAATCAATAAAACTTCCCAAAGAGACCAGTTTCAAGATTAAGAATAATCTTGTTACCATTAAGGGGAAATTGGGAGAGCTGACTCAACAATTCAGTAATGAATTAAAGATTGTAGAAAAAGACGGTGAAATTGTTATCACCAGGTCCACTGATCAAAAGAAACATAGAGAATTACATGGTTTAACACGAGCTCTGATATCCAATATGGCTGTTGGAGTAAGTGAAGGATTCAAGAAAGAATTGAAATTATCTGGAATAGGATATTCGGCAGACTCAAAAAATGGCGCATTTCTTATTCTAAATCTTGGTTTTTCGCACGCAATTTATCTTGAAATCCCCGAAGGTATAAATATTGAAACGGTCAAACTTACTACTATTATTATCAGTGGTATTGATAAACAAAAAGTAGGTCAGGTAGCGGCTAAAATAAGATCATTCAGAAAACCCGAGCCATATAAAGGAAAAGGTATCAGGTATTCTGATGAATATGTCAGAAGAAAAGCTGGAAAGACTGTGGGAGGTAAATAAATTTCATGGCTGAGAAGAAAAATACTAAATGGAAAGACTGGGAAAAAAAACGTCGGCGTATCAAAGGTCGACTGAAAATTGGATCAGAACCAAGACTTGTTGTATACCGATCAAATAATAATTTATTCGCACAGGTTATAGACGATGTAAAGGGACATACTATTACATCCGCTTCAACCATGGACAAAACCTTATCAGATTTACTCTCGAAAGCAGAAGGAAATATTGAAAAGGGAAAAATAATCGGTAAAGTGTTAGGTGAGCGTGCAGTATCTGAGAATGTAAGTCGTGTTATTTTTGATAGAAATGGATATAAATATCATGGTGTTATCAAAGCTATTGCAGAGTCATCCAAAAAGGCTGGACTAAAATTTTAAAAGGATAAGAAATTGACAATAATTAATCCATCAGAATTAGATTTAAAAGACGAAGTAGTTGTTTCTGTCAACCGAGTTGCAAAAGTAATTACAGGAGGCAGAAGATTCCGTTTTAATTCAATAGTTGCAGTAGGAGATGGAAAAGGACATCTTGGCATTGGATTTGGTAAGGCAAACGAAGTGATATCAGCTGTCAATAAAGCAAAAGAAAACGCAAAGAAAAATATTTTCAAATCAAATATAATTAATGGCACATTACCACATACTATTGCAGTAAAATCGGGGGCAGCTAGATTGATTCTAAAACCCGCGTCTCCTGGTACAGGAATTATTGCAGGTGGTCCGGTAAGAGCTATTCTGGAACAGGTTGGAGTAACAGATATATTATCAAAAGTTGTTGGGTCAACAAATCCGATAAATGTTGTTAAGGCTGTTGAAAAGGCTTTGAGAGAGGCACGGGATCCGCTTACGGTAGCCCGTGATAGAGGAATTACCGTTAAAGAATTATTTTCATAATCGGATGGAATGATGGCTGAAATAAAATTAAAGATTACACAAATTAAAAGTTCAATTGGTTACCGTAAAAGAGCAGGCGATACTCTTACCGCTCTTGGCATCCGGAAAATGAACCATTCAGTGATGCAAAATGATACTCCTGCTATCAGGGGAATGATCAGATATGTTGCGCACTTGGTAAAGGTAGAGGAAGTTTAAGGATGATAGATTTAGGAAATTTAACACCTGCTGAAGGATCAGTTAAGAATAGAAAAAGAATTGGCAGAGGAAACGCCAGTGGAACAGGTAGAACTGCAGGTAGAGGCCACAATGGTTATCATGCAAGATCTGGTAGTAAGGCAAAACTTTATTTTGAAGGTGGCCAAATGCCTCTAATGAGGCGACTCCCCAAAAGAGGGTTCAAAAACTATCCATTTAAAAAAGAAGTTCAGATTGTCAATCTTGATAGACTTGTTAGTTTGAATTTAGATAAAATAGATGTCAACACAATGATCGAAGTAGGTCTTATTAAAAAGTCACATCAGCTTGTAAAAGTTTTAGGTGTTGGCGATGTAGGGACATCAATTGAAATTTCAGCAGATATGTTTAGCAAATCTGCTATAGAAAAAATAGAAAAGGCCGGTGGCAAGGCAATATTTGTATGATTGAAAAAATATTTAATGTATTCAGAATTCCTGATCTAAGAAAAAAGTTAATCTTTACTGGATTAATGCTTCTGGTCTATAGACTTGGAGGACATGTTCCAACCCCAGGGATTAACAAAGCCGCCCTTGCATCAGTAATGCAGGGATTTAATAATTCACTCCTTGGTTTATATGATATGTTTGCTGGTGGATTTTTCTCGCAAGCATCAATATTTGCACTTGGGATAATGCCTTATATCTCGGCTTCAATTATTATCCAGCTCCTTGGCTCAGTCGTTCCATATTTCCAAAGATTGCAAAAGGAAGGTGACGAAGGCCGAAAAAAGATAATTCAATTGACTAGGTACGGTACGGTACTAATAGCATTCTTGCAGGCCATTGGTGTCTCTATATTTTTACAGGGATATCCTGGCACAACCGCAGGACCAATTGTACCAAATCCTGGATTTTTCTTTACCCTAGTGACAATTGTTACCCTTATTACTGGTACAATATTTGTCATGTGGCTTGGTGAACAAATCTCAGATTATGGTATCGGGAATGGCATATCGCTTATAATCATGGTTGGAATATTGTCAAGGGCTCCTCATGTATTTTTGAATCAGATCAAGCAAATGAACAGTGGTTTAGTAAATCCATTGACAAACATCATCCTTTTGGCGATAATGTTTCTGGTTATCCTTATTGTTGTGGCAATAACTACTGGCACGCGTAAAATCCCAGTCCAGTATGCAAAGCGTGTGGTGGGCCGGAAAGTATATGGCGGACAATCAACACATATACCGCTTCGAATATTGACTGCAGGAGTTATGCCGATTATATTTGCTCAGGCTCTGATGTTTTTACCAAATACGCTGGCATCTTTTTCTACAGAGGGCAGTTGGCTGAATGATACACTTACCAGATTATTTTCTCCAACACATCCAGTATATTCAATATTCCTCGGATTTTTGATTATTGTCTTTACTTATTTTTATACCGCAATCGCCTTTAATCCAGTTGATGTTGCAGATAATATGAAAAAGCAAGGTGGATTTATTCCTGGTGTCAGACCTGGGAAAAGTACAGCAGACTATATCGATAATATCCTGACGCGAGTAACACTGCCTGCTGCAATATTTTTAGCTATTGTTGCTATATTCCCAAGTATACTTATGGGGATTGTTGATGGGATCGATTTTTCACTTGCTAGTTTCTTTGGGGGAACTAGTTTATTAATTATCGTTGGTGTTGGCTTAGACACACTTCAACAAGTTGAAAGCCATTTACTAATGAGAAATTATGATGGATTTTTGAAAACAGGAAAAATTAAAGGTCGCCGGCGCTTCTAAATGAGCTTTTTGATATGATCCATATTCGTAGTTCGATCGAAGTAGATCGTATCCATGTAAGCGGGCAAATAGTGAAAGAAACATTGGAAATGCTCGAAGAATATATCAAACCAGATGCTGAAACTCTGGAACTTGATAGTCTGGCTGAAAAATTTATTCGAAATCAAGGAGCGATCCCAGGTTTTAAAGGATTATATGGATTCCCGGCTACGTTGTGTATATCCATAGATGATGAAGTGGTTCATGGAATCCCAGGGAAACGAATCTTAAAAAAGGGACAAATAGTTAGTATCGATGTAGGCGCTTATAAGGATAATTACTATGGAGACCATGCTAGGTCATTTGCTGTAGGTAATATCTCAAAGGCAAAACAACAACTACTCGATGTAACCAGGGAAAGCCTTTATAAAGGTATCGAACAAGCCATCCCAGGCAACAGGATTGGAGATATTGGTCACGCGGTGCAAAAGCACGCTGAAAAATATGGTTATGGGGTTGTAAGACAATTAGTAGGTCATGGGATTGGTACAAAATTGCACGAAGAACCACAAATTCCAAATTTTGGAAAAAAAGGTACAGGAGCAAAAATTGAGGCTGGTATGTGTTTCGCGATTGAACCAATGATCAATATGGGTACACCTGATGTGTATACTAAAGAGGATAATTGGACAGTATGTACGCAGGATAATAAACCAGCAGCTCATTTTGAGCATACAATTACAATAACAAACAATGGACCTAGGATACTAACAAATTGATATGGCAAAAGAAGCCGGAATAGAAGTAGATGGAGTCATTACCGATACATTGCCAAATGCAACGTTTCGAGTAGAATTAGACAATGGACACAAAGTATTGGCTCATGTTTCAGGAAAAATGCGGATGCATTTTATAAAAATATTACCCGGTGATAGGGTGAAATTAGAATTGTCTCCATATGACCTCACTAGAGGTCGGATAACGTTTCGTTACAAATAGAGGATGATATGAAAGTAAGAGCATCAGTAAAGAAAATGTGTGATAAATGTCAGATTATCCGTCGGCAAGGCATTGTGCGGGTGATATGTGTTAATCCAAAACATAAACAAAGACAAGGTTAGAGGAGAGTAAGAATTGGCTCGAATAGCAGGTGTAGACTTACCAAGAAATAAAAAAATTGAATTCGCCCTTCCATATATTTATGGTATCGGGCATACTTCATCGCAAAAGATTCTGGATATGGCAGGTATTGATCCCAATACTCGTGTTAACGAATTAACAGAAGAAAATGTTCTCTCTATTAGAAATGCAATTTCAGACATTACAACAGTTGAAGGTGAACTACGCGGTGTTGTTACTCGTAATATGAAGAGATTGATGGATATCGGTTGTTACAGAGGGTTACGACATCGTCGTGGACTTCCCACTAGAGGACAGAATACTCATAACAATGCACGTACTCGGAAAGGTAAAATTCGAAGACCTGTGAAGAAAAAATAATTAAATAATTCTAATTTAAGGAGATGGTCCTTGGCTAAGCCGAAAAAATCAGCTAGTAAGAAGAAGAAAATAAAAGTAGATCCAGAAGGAATAGCTACAATCAAAGCCACATTTAATAATACGATTATATCATTATCTGATAAATTCGGTAATACTATTGCATGGGCAAGTGCCGGGCAAGTAGGATTTAAAGGGTCGAGAAAAAGTACTCCATTTGCCGCAACACTTGCTGCTCAAAAGGCTGCAGAAGAGGCAATGTCATTGGGTCTTATGAATGTACAGGTTAGGGTAAAAGGTCCGGGGTCCGGAAGAGAAGCTGCCGTGAGAGCCATTAGGGCTGCAGGATTAAATGTAACTTCAATTCTTGATGTAACTCCAATTCCTCACAATGGATGCAGACCACCCAAAAAGAGAAGAGTCTAATAAAGAGGTTTATTTGAATGGCAAGATATAAAGGTCCAAGAGGTAAAATTTGCAGAAGATTGGAATTCCCAGTATTCGAATCACCAAAATTTGCTTCCCCTAGAAAAAATTATGCACCAGGTCAGCATGGTCAATCCAGAAGAAGGAAACTCTCCAATTATGGAATCCAGCTGAGAGAAAAACAAAGAATTAAATATCTTTATGGTGTTTTGGAAAAACAATTTAGAAATTATTTTAAAAAGGCACAGGCAAAACAGGGACCTACCGGTCATAATCTGTTAACAATGCTTGAGTCAAGATTGGATAATACTGTTTATAGACTTGGTTTGGCACCTACCCGGGACGCAGCTCGTCAGCTTGTTGGGCATAAACATTTCATGGTTAATGATAGGATTGTAAATATACCTTCTTATTTATTAAAACCAGGGGATAAAATCAAAGTTCGGGATAAGAGCAAGAAAATTGAGATATTCCATGAAAATCTTAGAAAAGTACAAGGCGATAACCCTGCACCATGGCTGTCAATTGATAAAGCCAAGATGATGGGTATATTTGAAAATGTTCCCGAGAGAAGCCAGATTCCTGAGCCCTTGAATGAACAATTGGTCGTCGAGTTGTACTCGAAATAATAACATAAATAGGTAACAATTTAATGGCGAAAAACAAACATTATCCTGATATTTCTGTTGAACTACATGATGAAAGTGATACTTTTGCAACAGTTATAGCAGAACCATTTGAAAAAGGATATGGGATTACAATTGGTAATGCCTTGAGAAGAGTATTAAAAACTTCAATTCCTGGAGTAGCAATTACATCTGCAAAGATCGAAGGTGTAGCCCATGAGTTTACGACTGTTGAAGGTATCGTAGAAGATATACCGGATGTAGTATTAAATCTCAAACAGGTTAGATTTAAGGTGGTAGAAGGTGATCCTGAATTGGTCACCATAGAATTAAAAGGTCCCGGCGAGTTTACCGCTAAGGATATCACTGAGCAGTCTTCTTCATTCGAAGTTTTAAACCCTGAGCACAAAATCTGTACTTTAATGGAATCTGCGGACTTGTCAATCGATATACGAATATCAAGGGGCAAGGGATATACTCTAGCCCAGAGCAATAAGGTAAAGGATGCACCATTAGGTACCATAGCATTAGATTCTATATTTAACCCAGTTACAGATGTTTCCTGGGAAGTTGCACCTATACCAACATCAACTGAAGGACATGAACGTCTGGTAATGGAAGTGACAACTGATGGTTCAACTTCACCAAAAGATGCCGTCAACCACGCAGCAAAAATTATCCGTAATCAGATATCGCTCTTTATGTTCAATGACTCCAGTGCTATTCAGGCAGTTAACGAAGATGAAATCAATGAAGCTATGGAAGTAAAATCAGTACTTGAAAAAAGTATTGATGAAATGGAATTATCTGTAAGAAGTTATAATTGTCTGCAGGCTGCAGGTATCCGATACATTGGTGAATTGGTGGAAAAAGAAGAAAGTGAAATGCTTAGGTATAAAAACTTTGGAAGAAAATCTCTAACAGAATTAGTAGAAAAGCTCAGCAGTATGGGACTCCATTTTGGTATGGATACAGCTCCCTTTATCGGTGAAAAAGACTAGGATACAAAATGAGACATCAGAAAAGAGGACGTAAACTAAATCGCACCATGAGTCATCGAAAAGCATTGATGATGAACTTGTCAATTGCTTTAATTACTCATAAACAAATTAAAACCACCGATGCAAAAGCAAAAGAACTCAGGGGTTATGTAGAACGACTGGTCACTTATGCAAAAAAGGGTGGTGTTCACGGTTTCAGGTTAATTCAGAAAAAACTTCCTGGAAAAACAGGAAAGATAGCTACAAATGTATTAATACATGAGTTAGCTCCTGCATACAAAGAGAGATCTGGGGGATATACTCGAATTATCAAATTAAATAATAGAAAAAATGATAATGCACCAGTCTCCCTGATCGAGTTTGTAGATTTCCAGAAAGTTATTCCTGAGAACGTAGTAGAAGAACCAGAAGTAAAAGAATAAATTCTGGTTTAAATTGGTTAAATACCGATTACATCTTTTAAACAGGGCATTGATTTTCATTGCCCTGTTTTATTTTAATTCAGAATTATCCTGGGCGCAATCCAGGAATATCCAATCCACAGGTATTTGGATTCTAAGGGACGGTCTTTATTCACCTTCCAGTATAGACAGTGCTCTGACATTTGCGGCAAATTCAGGTTTTGATAAAGTTTTTGTTCAAGTGAGATCCAGGGGAGATGCATTGTATGAGTCAAAATTTGTCAAAAAAAATCACCGTGTTCAAACAGATTTTGATCCATTAGCGTATATGATTGAACTTGGACATGAATTGGAACTTGAAATTCATGCCTGGTTTAATACTTATTTAATTTGGTCGGCAAGAAAACCGCCTGCAGATACAAGTCATGTTTATTTTACTCAAAATCAATGGACCGAGGCTAACCATTTTGGAAAGATGGATTGGCGTATTGATATATCACATCCTCCATCTCCAGATTGGGAAGGTATTTACTTATCCCCCATTCACCCTGAAGTAAATCCCTATCTGATTATGTTGATTAAAGAGATTATGGAAAATTATTCCATTGACGGTATTCATTTAGATTACCTCAGGTATCAAGATGATTTTTATGGGTATAATCCTATCGGTTGCGAGATATTTAAGAATAAATATGGATTTGACCCAATTGATATTACCCGAGGTATTATCAGTACCCGGTTTGGCTGGTCTCAAACCGAAGTAGATTCTATCAATTATTTATGGTCGTCATTTAAGAAGGGACGTATTACAGATCTGCTTTCTAGTTTAAGGTATGAAATTGACAATGAGTATCCAGGTATAAAGCTAAGTGCCGCGGTTAAACCCAATATCATTACCGCCGGAGATAGATGGGCACAGGATTGGGTTTATTGGATTGAAAATGGACTGCTGGATTTTGCAGTTCCTATGAATTATTATATAGAGGATAAAGATTTTCTAGCCGATCTATTTCTAATGAAATCTGCTATATCTGAATCATATTTGTCGCATGTGATGATGGGAGTTGCAACCTATAATCAAGAAGCAAATTCCACTGCGGAAAAAATTATCATTGCCAGAAATAAGGGATTTACTACAATTTGTGTTTTTTCATATAATTCTCACATGAATAATCTTGATTGGTTTTATCCGGTGATTGATGCCCTTGAGCGACCGTTAAATCAAGATTAAATTGTTTGATAGTTAAAATATAAAAAAGAGTAAGTTTACATTATCCAGTATTCGAAGGTACCTGTAAATTATTCATAGGGATAATGCTAAAATAAAAATAATTAATCTAGAGAATGTTATGTCGAAATCGCGAATAATACACCCTCCCATTGGAAAAACCCTATCTTGTAAAGGCTGGCATCAGGAAGCTGCCTATAGAATGATCCAGCATAATCTTGATCCTGAAGTAGCAGAGAAACCTGAAGAACTTATCGTATATGGAGGACTTGGAAAAGCGGCCAGGAATTGGGATTGTTTTGATCAGATTCTTAAAGCGTTGAAGGTTTTGGAGAATGACGAAACATTACTGATTCAATCGGGAAAACCAGTTGCAGTATTTAAAACGCATACCTGGAGCCCAAGAGTATTAATATCAAATTCAATGCTGGTTCCTGATTGGGCTAATTGGGAGCATTTCAGAAAATTAGACAAAGCTGGCTTGATGATGTACGGCCAAATGACTGCAGGTAGCTGGATTTACATCGGTACTCAGGGTATTCTTCAGGGTACATATGAAACATTAGCTGAAGTTGGCAGACAGAATTTTGGTGGTTCACTTAAAGGTACAATAACGGTTACCGCTGGCCTGGGTGGAATGGGTGGTGCCCAACCACTTGCAGTTACTATGAACGATGGTGTAAATATTACTGTTGAAATAGATCGACATAAAATTCAACGCCGATTAGATAGTTGTTATTTGGATACATATACGGACAATTTGGACGATGCAATAAACCGAGCATGCCAGGCAAAGGAAAGTGGTGAAGCAATTTCCATTGGACTATTAGGAAATATTGCTGAGATTCTACCCGAAATGGTCAAAAGACAATTTATCCCTGACATACTAACCGATCAAACTTCTGCACATGATGAGTTAAATGGTTATTTCCCAGCAGGGATTTCATTTGAAGATGCAAATAAAATGAGAACTCAGAATCCTGATAAATATATTAAGCTCTCCTTTCAATCGATGGGTATTCATTGCCAGGCAATGCTAGAATTACAGAAACTGGGTTCTGTTACATTTGATTATGGGAATAATCTACGCGGACAGGCAATGAAATATGCAGGAGTGGATAATGCTTTTGATTTTCCTGGATTTGTTCCTGCCTATATCCGGCCATTATTCTGTGAGGGAAAAGGTCCATTCAGATGGGTGGCGCTTTCTGGTGATCCCCAAGATATATTGAAAACGGATGAAAAAGTTCTGGAATTGTTTCCTGAGGACAAAGCATTAGCAAGGTGGATACGGATGGCACAAAAAAAAGTAAAATTTCAGGGTCTTCCTTCTAGAATATGCTGGCTTGGTTATCGTGAGCGTAATCTTTTCGGTGAAGCACTTAATGATATGGTTGCCTCGGGCGAATTATCTGCTCCAATTGTAATAGGAAGAGATCATCTTGATGCAGGATCAGTTGCATCACCAAATAGAGAAACAGAAGCAATGAAAGATGGTTCAGATGCAGTGGCTGACTGGCCAATACTGAATGCGTTGTTAAGCACTGCTGGTGGGGCAAGCTGGACATCAGTGCACCATGGCGGTGGAGTTGGAATGGGCATGTCAATCCATGCCGGTGTTGTCATTGTTGCTGATGGAACCAGTGAAATGAAAGAGAGAATTAATCGAGTGTTGACAAACGATCCCGGTCTTGGTGTTGCCCGACATGCAGACGCTGGATATGAAAAAGCCATAAAAATTGCAGGGGAAAGAAATTTAAATATTCCAGCTTTGACATTATAAAAAAAAACAACCAATTAAAATGAAAACTAAAATTACTAATATCGGCTCAATAGTGACTTGGTCTGAAGAGGATCAAAAGGTTCTAAAATTAGAAAATACAGAAATACTTATTGATAACGAGATGATTAGTGATATTGCAGAAAAAGTCGATGGAGCAGAAATTGAAATTGATGCCGATAGAGCAATGGTAACTCCTGGATTTGTTGATTCTCATACACATCCAATTTTTGTTGGAAACCGATCAAATGAATTTTCCATGAGGGTCGATGGAAAGAGTTATAAAGAAATCGCCGAAAAAGGCGGTGGTATCATTTCATCTATTAAAGGTGTTAGAAAAGCATCGGAAGATCAATTATTTGAATATGGTATGGATCATCTTGAAATATTTCTTGCACATGGGACAACAACTATTGAGGCTAAATCAGGATATGGCCTTGATCTTGAAAGCGAGATTAAATCTCTTAGAGTAATAAAAAAATTAAATGAAGAATCTGTACTCGATGTCATCCCAACTTTTCTCGGTGCTCATTCATTTCCACCTGAATACTCAGATAATCATGAAGGTTTTGTAGATTTAGTCTGCGGCGAAATGATTCCAGCAATTGCCAGCGAGAATCTGGCAAAATACTGTGATGTTTTTTGTGAAGATGGATATTTCACTGTAAATCAATCAAGAAGAATCCTGGAAACTGCAAAAGAATTCGGAATTGCTCCAAGATTACATGCAGATGAATTTAAAGATTCAGGTGCCGCCGAACTTGCTGCAGAAATTGGGGCTGTATCGGCAGATCATCTTATGGCAGCGAGCGAGAAAGGTATTAAAGCAATGATACTTTCCGGGGTCATCGCAACGATTTTACCCGGGACTACTTTATTTTTGGGGATGAATAAATATGTTGACGGCCGAAAATTAATAGATTCTGGTTGTGATGTAAGTCTGGCAACTGATTTTAATCCCGGATCGTGCACAATTCAGTCTATGCCGTTAATAATAAGTCTTGCCGTGTTGTATTGCGGTATGACTATTGAAGAAGCATTTAAAGCCGCTACCTACACAGGGGCAAAATCAATTGGATTAAAAAATCGAGCCGGTCAAATAAAAAGCTCATGCTTTGCGGATCTGCTTTTCTGGGAATCTGAAAATCTCAACGAAATCCCTTATTGGATGGGAAGTGACAGATTAATATCAATTATGAAGAGAGGAAAACTTCTGGAGTAAATCTTAACCTAGTATTTATTATTCTGAAATTATCCAGTTTAAGATTATAATTATATCAAGAACATCCACAGTTTCATCCGAATTCATATCTCCACATGTTATACAATCTTCAAGATTATCCACAGCAAGGATACATGAATTTATTAGAACGACGATATCCATCACGTTTATCCAACCATCCTCATTGCAATCACCTGATTGTTGAACTTCTTGTGAAAAAAATATTGCACCTATATCGCAGACTGTATCATCAGGGTCGAATTCAAAGGGATCACCAGCATCAATACATGGAGAATCAATATTCAATGAAAAATCTAATAAGGATAGTTCGGTAAATAGAGGATCTGAATAAATATTTCCGGTTCCAGGTTCGGGCACCAACGGTGTCCAGATATTTCCTCAGCCAGGGCAGTTCTCCATATAATCTTCACCATTATTCCAAGCATTACAAAAGGAGATACTTACATCAGGGTTCTCACTGAAAATCGCAACACCGTATATTTCATTTGCCATAATGTTACAATTTTTTAGTTCTACCACAGAAAAGTCTAAAGCTTGAAATCCCATCCCACTATTAATTATATTGCAATTTGTTACTGAACCTGTTGCAGTGCCGGCAAAATTAATTCCGTAATAAGCCCCATTTATAATTGTGCATCGGTTTATTTCCAGACTGGCAGGAGATTGATCATCAGCATATGTCCATATTCCACCGCCATCTTGAAGATTGATAACTGCACCGTTTCCTTCAATATAAACAGAGCCCTCATAGATTCCAAGTCCTCCGGTATAGATGTTTTCCGAGTTCAATTCTATGTACACATCATATCCATTTGCCGGACCTGAATTTTGAAATACCTGAAATAGAGATTCAGCGTGTATATTGGAGAAAAATGACAAAACCAGGATGTAACTTGTAAATTTCATATATCAATTATTTTCTATGATAATTATTTGAGTATATTTTCTATTTAAATTTGATAACAAAGCTGATTTTATAAACGCAAAGGTTTAAGTGGGCGACGATAATATTCAAATGGTGTAGACAATCCATACCAGCTATTGAAAATTTTTACTATCTCTGTATCCTTCGTAAATTGAGATGCGATACCTTGCTTCACATGACCGGTTATATATTTATATCCTCGTTTTTTTGCCCAATTGATGTATATTTTTTTGATAGTTTTTGCATATCCGCCTTTTTTTCTGAACTTGCTTCTGACAACAAAAGCATATGTGTAAATTGTATTTTCTTTGCCCAGATTTACATCAACATGCGACCATGATTCATTTTTAAAGTATTCTAAAGGCACCCCAATGATATATCCAATGATTATACCCTTATATCTAGCGATAAAGGGTAATGTGTTTTCATTAAAAAATTTATGAATATTTTTTCTGGTTAACCTGGCTTGAGGACCAAATATGGCAACCATTTCTTCAGATACTCCAAACAACTGGGCATGGTCATCTTTACCAACATGCTCTACTAGCTCAACGCTAAAACCATAAGCGGATGATGCGATAACTTTGACTTTTGATTTCTCGATAATTCCAAGTGTTAGCTGTTCCATGAGTAGTGTGAAATTTAAATAATTTACTCATTACATACCTACGTGAAATCAAAACCGAATAAAAAAAGAAAAGACTTGAGAACATCCTGTTGAAGTAAATTTATTGCTATGGAAATAGCATTTAATAACCGTTTAGAAAAAGCCTGTAATGATAAGAAAACCGTTTTATGTCTCGGTTTGGATGTTGATTATAAAAAGCTTCCACCCTCAAATGAAAAAGAATTGGATTATCTTGAAAGATTCTCCAAGAACGTTATTGATTGTACAATAGATCTTTGCCCAGTATACAAAGTTAATTTGGCTTTTTATGAACGTCATGGATCCCGCGGTGTAAAATGGCTTGAAAATCTAATGGCTTACATAAATAAAAGAGCTATTGTAATTGCTGATGCGAAGCGAGGTGATATTGGAAATACCTCAATACAATACGCAAGGTCATTGTTTAGCACTATGGGTTTCGATGCAGCTACAATTTCTCCGTATATGGGCCGCGATTCAATATTACCATTTATTGAAGATAAAACAAAAGGAGCATTCGTTCTGGCCTTAACCTCAAATCCTGGTGCAGCAGATTTTCAGTTTTTTACAGACGGGACTCAAATGCTATTCCAGAAGGTTGCAAATCTCGTAACTGAGTTAAATAAGATTAATAATAATCTTGGTATTGTTGTAGGTGCTACAAAAGCAGACATGATGACATCTCTGCGGAAGTCATCACCCGGTTTAAGTTGGCTGATACCTGGAATTGGGGCTCAGGGAGGAGATTTGAAACAATCTGTGGAAATAGGGAATAAAAATGGGATTGGTTTAATTAATGTATCAAGAGGGATATTATATGCTGGTAGTTCATCACAGGACGATATTCGTAAAGCGGCGTTGTCATATACTTCCAAAATCAGGAATTATTTATGATCAATAAAAACGAATTGTTGCAGTTATTAAAAGATACTGGTGCATTGTTAGAAGGTCATTTTAAATTAACTTCTGGAAGACATAGTAATAGATATATCGAAAAATTCCGAGTACTTGAAAATCCGGATGCTTTGGATCAGGTTTGCAGAGCGATGGCGTATCCATATAATGATAAAAAAATCGAATTGGTCTTGGGTGCTGCTGTAGGAGGAATTTTACTGGCCGGTGGGGTTGGCAGGCACTTAAAAGTAAAACATATTTTTAGTGAAAGAGTCAATGGTAAAATGGTATTTAGAAGGGGATTCCATTTTGATCCTGGTATGAGAATTCTAATTGTAGAAGATATTGTCACTACTGGAGGATCTATAATAGAATTGATTGATCTTGCAGAGTCAATGAATGGCGTAATAGTCGGTATTGTGAATTTGGTGACAAGAAGCTCCAAGCAAATGTTCGCTGGGCGACATCTTCATTCATTATTAAAACTACCTATTGATAGTTGGGAACCTGATCAATGTGAGATGTGTTGTCAGTCAATTCCAATCACCGCACTTGGTAGATCAGGTAAATAATAATAGAAATTATAGTAAATTAAAATCTGTGAACTGAAACAAGTTTAATCATATATAAATAGACTTAAAAGGAGTTAATTTGAAATATATATTAATTGCAATTATGGTGACAATATTTTGCTTTGGTCAAGATAGTAAAAGTGACAAACTAGATAAATTAAAGAAATTCGATTTGAAGAAAGGACTTGAATTGGGGAATTTAGTACCGAATAAGCAAGAGCTTGATCCATTTTATAAACCATTAAATAACCAAGAAATTGATGAGATACAAAAAAAAGCTGAAGCGTTTGAACCGTCGCCTGTAGATAATGACGATATTGTTATTTTGGAAACGACATTGGGAACACTTAAAATAAGATTAAATCCGAAAGTGGCTCCAAATCATTGTCTTAATTTTAAAAAATTAGCAAATAGTGGATTTTACGATGGAACAAGTTTTCACCGTGTAATTCCAGGGTTTATGATCCAGGGGGGTGATATTCTTTCAAGGGACGGAAACCCTGATAATGATGGCACCGGCAGCCCTGGATGGACTGTTAACGCCGAATTTAGCAAGGTAAAACACAGGCGTGGGATTCTTTCAATGGCCCGATCCAGTAATCCAAATTCTGCAGGGAGTCAATTTTTTATTTGTGTTGAGGATGCAACCCACCTAGATGGTCAATACACAGCATTTGGTGAGGTTATAGAAAATATAGAGGTAATTGATAGGATTGTAAATACCGCTACGGGATATGATCAGGTAAAGGCATATTTCAAAAATTCTATTCCAAAAGGTGAAAATTCTGACAATTGGATTGCTTTAAAAGATCCTAAAACAGGTAAGGCAATTTATGCTCCAATCCCTGGAGACGAGACAAAATCAAGTTATACATGGAAGATGCAGAATGAACTAAAAAGTACTAAACCAGTAATGCCAGTCAGAATGAAATCTGTTCGAGTTGTTAACAGTAAATAAGTAGCGAAGGATAGCAATTAATTCTCGAAAATACTCTAATCGCAAACTGCTTGGCCTTGCCCTTGGGGCAGGCGGGGCAAGAGGATTATCGCATATTGGTGTGCTAAAAGCTTTGCGGGATAAATCTATTAAAGTTGATTTTATTACGGGCTCATCAATTGGCGCAGTAATTGGTGCTATGTACGCAGCAACTCTAGATCCTGATTGGGTCGAAAGTAGGTTTCGTGAATTTTTAAAAAGTGACTTGTATCAATCCATTGGACTTGACAGGATTAATTCTAAAAAAGGCAGTTCTTTTTTTCAATCCATCACAAAACCAGTTAAAGATATGGTTTCAATGAAAATTGTTAACGATCGATTAGGATTGCTTAAATCAACAAGATTAGTTTCTGTGTTAGAATACCTATTGCCTGTTAAATTATTTACTGACCTAAAAATTCCATTTAAATGTGTTTCAGTAAATTTAAATAACGGTCAGGATGTAATTTTTGATTCAGGTGATTTAATCCAGGCTGTAACAGCCTCTAGTTCTATCCCTGGTTATATGCAGCCGGTAATTATGGGAGACATGATGTTAGTGGATGGCGCTGTTTCAATGCCGTATCCAGTTATGCTATTAAAAGAAATGGGCGCTGATGTTACGGTTGCGATAGATATAAATATCCGTAAATTTGCTCCCTTTGAATCACCAAACTTATTACAGATATTGAGTCGCACTGATCAAATAACTTCGATTCGGTTGAATTCATATATTAAAAATGAAACTGATATTATATTATATCCGGAAACTGGAAATGTATTCTGGGCCGATTTCGATAAAATAGATTTATTTATTGAAAAGGGTTACGAAGTTGTCTGTAACAATTTAAATAAAATTCAGTCAAAGTTAAATATTTCGATTTTTAAAATGCTGATCAAAAAATTATTAACAAAATTTGAGAAATAGATGAAAATAAATAACTTTCTTACATTAATATTATTAACAATTTCATTTTCACAGAATGCTTTTTTAGATGATTTGAATACTGTGTCTTTTGATGCATCGGTTCAACCAAATAATATCCGTGCCGGTGAATCCATCCAGTTAAAATTAGATGTAAGCATTGAACGTAAATTTCATATTTACTCAGTCCATCCTGATTTGAGTCTGAGTCCAACAAACATCGAATATGCTGATAGCAATTTTTTCTCAGTCGTTGGAATTATAAACGAACCAACTCCTAAAACAAGTTATGATGAAAATTTTGATATGGTCATTGCCTATCTGGATGGAAATTTTGAGCTAACTCAGGGTTTGGTGATAAATCAGGAATTGGAGCCTGGTGAATATGAGATAGAAGCTGTTTTTAGTTACCTTGCTTGTGATGAGACAAAATGCATTCCCCATTGGGATGATTTTTCTTTTCCAATCAGTATAGAATCAGGGGAAAGCAGGGAAGACCATACTCTGATTCCCACCTCAGAATACACTGTTGCCACCTATCTCGAGGTTGATGATTCTGCTACTGATATGGGCTCTCTTGACGAGGCAATAAATGAAGGTTTATTTTCTTTTTTACTTCTTGCCTTTTCAATGGGACTTCTTGCTTTGCTTACGCCTTGTGTATTCCCGATGATACCTATAACAGTATCATATTTCACAAAACAGGGTGAAGATGATGGCAGTAGCCCGGTTAGAGACGCAGGTATTTATGCGTTGGGAATAATAGTGATTTTTACAGGCTTGGGTTTGATTTTGGCTTTCACCCTTGGCGCTACAGGTGCTAATCAACTTGCTTCAAGTCCTTGGATGAATATATTCATCGCCAGTTTATTTGTGATTTTTGCATTTAGTCTATTTGGTCATTTTGAATTACAATTACCCGCTTCACTCAGACAATTCAGCCTGAATCAGGAATCTAAAGGTGGAGTTCTAGGGATTCTGTTTATGGCATTTACATTTACAATTACTTCATTTACCTGCACGGTTCAATTTGTCGGATTATTATTGGTTGCAGCAAGCAATGGCAGTATACTTTGGCCTGTTATTGGAATGCTTGCATTTGCCACTACATTTGCAATGCCATTTTTTTTCCTGGCCTTATTTCCGCAATATCTGGCCAGACTGCCAAAAAGTGGTGGATGGCTAAATTCTGTAAAAGTAATAATGGGTTTTCTTGAGTTGGGTGCAGCAATGAAATTTATCAGTAATGTTGATCTGGTTTGGCAATGGGGGATATTCACAAATCAAGTTGTGCTAGCAGTATGGGTAGTACTTTCATTCATGATGGGATTCTATTTATTAGGAAAAATAAAATTGCCGCATGATTCAGATTTAGATAGAATTGGTGTACCCAGATTAATGTTATCAATTGTAACTCTCACGTTTGGTTTATATCTTAGTGGTGGTTTATTTGGGCAACAGCTCCATGGTTTAATTGATTCTTATCTACCACCAATTGTCGACTCCAGTCGTGAGAATATAGTTATATCACCATCTGAAGAATCATTAATTTGGGTAGATAACCTAGCCGATGGTCTGACAATTGCAAAAGCTGAGCAAAAACCAATATTTGTTGATTTTACAGGATACACATGCACAAATTGTCGGTGGATGGAAATGAATGTTTTTGAAGATATCAGAGTTGTTAAAAAATTCGAAGAGTTTATAACTGTAAGATTATTTACCGATGGTGGTGATAATTATAAAGAAAATAGACAAATGGAAGTGGATAGATTTGGGACAGCTGCATTGCCTTTTTACGTAATATTATCGCCAGATAACAAAGAGATAACAAGATTTCACGGTATGGATCCCAATGTAAATAAATTTTTAGAATTTCTTGAAAAAGGAACAGAACAATTTTAGTAGTGGAGAGAAAATGAATAAAAAACAGGTGATGATATTTATAGGTGCAATTTTATTTATAGGCGTGTTTGGCTTAATAGCTCAGAATAAAATTACTGATAATCAGCGCAAAGCAATTGAAGATTTAACGGGAAATATAAATCAAGCACCCGATTTCACATTAATGGATATTAATGATGAAGAGATTACTTTAAGTGATTTAAAAGGAAAAGTAGTAATTGTTAATTTTTGGGCTACATGGTGTGGACCTTGTCGAATAGAAATTCCAGAGTTTAATATCTTAGCAAAAAAACATAAAGATGAATTAGTTATTCTTGGGATCAGTATTTCTGACACAAAAAAAGCATTAAAGAATTTTACAAAATCTTTTAATGTTGACTACCCACTTCTGTATGGATCCAGTAGGGATATTGAAAAAGTATCAAGGGACTATGGCGGTATTTACTCTGTCCCGATGACATTTTTAATTGATAAAACTGGGGAGATTAGAATGAGTTATCCCGGGGCTTTGATGAAAGGTCATCCCATGCATACTCAATTTCAATCTGACGTAAATTTATCTTTAGCTCAACCATATCAAAAATGATTGACAACCCATGAATTAAGGTGCGTGTTCTTTGTGATAAATAACATGGGATTGTCATTAAAATATATAATAATAATATTGGGGAGGTTTTATTTTGATTAAATCTTTCTTTTTTCCACTGACCTTATTCTTGGCTTTTGGATGCGTTCAGAGCCCGAAACCCCTTCCTGAATGGATCACCCATCAACAATCTCATCCTGATTACTGGTATGGACTTGGAATCGGAAATAATAGAGAAGATGCTCGAGTCAGGGCAATAAATGAGATTGCCTCTCAAATTTCTGTTAATATAAGTTCGACTATGTCAGGAATCAAGACAGAGTATAACTTCAATGTTAACGAATTCACAAAGCAAGTTATAAATTCGAGAATTGACAACACTATCGAAAATATTGAAATCATTGATTCGTATGAAGCAAACGGTATTTTCTATTTGCAAACCCGACTTTCAAGACACACATATTATTTAAATTTAGAAAAAAGAAAAAATTTAGCTCTGGACATTTCGTATAGCTGGTTTTTAAAAGCTATAGAAAAAATTGATACACAGACATTTATATTGTTGGATCAGGCAGCAGTAGGTATAGAAAAATACCTTGATCTTGATTTGACTGTAGAATACCCGCAAGGAACAGGCAAATACATAAATATGTGGTCATTGATCAGACAATCTGCTAATGACCTAGTCGGTAGAATATCATGTAGATCCGACAAGAAAGAGCTTCATTTCAAATATGGAATTCCAGATACAAAAACTATATCCGTTCATTGCACTGATAATTTGACCGGTGATTTCCTGAAAGGAATTCCATTAAAAATGGAGTTTAGAGAAAACGTTTATAGTAAATCTGCTAGGACAAACATAGATGGATATGCTTCAATGCTTATTGAGAGAATTCTAAACAAAGAGACTCAGCAGATTATCAGTATAACCCCAGATATACAGTCAATTATTTCAGGATATCCAGAGTGGTTTTATGCAACTGATATTGTCAATATCACTGCAATGGTAGAAGGTTTAAAAATTTCTGTAATTGGTACTGAGAAAAATTTGGATACAAAAGTTAAAATCCAACTTGTAATCCCAATCTTAAAAGAGAGTTTAATTAGTAACTATTTGGTGAAAGTTGTAGATGCACCAGAGTCGGATATTCTCATCCTAATAAATATTGAAACGCTTTTACGGTCTGATAAACCTGAATTGATTTCAAATATGAAGATATATCAAGTATACGGAAATGCATCAATTACGGTTTATGAGACAAAAACTGATCGGGAGATATATCAGAATGTTTTATCCAGTGTTAAGGGTGTGAGTTATACATCTTTTGAAGATGCGGGGATAGACGCACTTCATAAGATCAGAAAGAAAATGGTAAAGGATAATATATTAAATCTGGAAGATATCATTTTAAATTGAATAAGGTTTGTAAGAAATGTGTAAGTGGATAAACTAAAGATATAGAATTGACAACCGTGAGTTTGATGCCATGTCAAAGCCGTCGATTAATGGCAAAACATGCGAACATTTTAAATCGTTAATCCTAAATTGCATCAATTGAAATTATGAATTAGATAAAAATATTAATAAAAAGAGGTAAAAATGAAAACTCAAATTATCAAAATCGCAACTATGATCCTCGCAGCAATGATTATGTTTAATTGTGCTGGGATAAGAAAAGGACCCGATCTTTCACCTGAAGCCAATAGGAAGACTATAAAAGATGCACCTCAATGGTATACTCAGCCACCTGCAAAAGACGGATTCCGATATGAGGCAGCAACTGCAACCAGTCAAGATATGCAACTTGCAATTGATAAAGCACGAAACGCCGCAGCCACAACTCTTGCAGGGTTGGTTGAGTCAGAGTGGAATGGTTTGGTAAAAAGAGCCCAGGAAGAAACTGGATTAGGTGCAGATTCACATATTATCGATCAATTTTCCCAAACGCAGGAACAGGTCATTTCAAAAGAGTTACATGATTTAAGGGTTGCTGAGACTCTGATACAAGAAGAAAAAAGCGATATTGGCAAAATTTACAGAGGTTATGTATTGGTAGAATATAATGAAAATGCTGCACATGAAAGACTTTTGGCAGGAATTAAAGCGAATGAAGAACTATATACGATTATGAGAACAACAGAACTATTCGATGAAATGGAAGAGAAGGTGGATGCATATCGTAAAAGGTATAATCCTTAATAATAGAAAGCTATAAAAAAACCCTGATGTTAAATCAGGGTTTTTTTTATGTCTGAAACTAATTTAGAGGTTACTTCTTCTATAACATCAAGTACCATTTTTGTATTAGATGGTGGGGGACGTTCTTCCCTTGAAATCATTAACTGTGCAAGTACTGACAATGCTCTTTTATCCCCGGAATATGTTACCCACTCATATTCATGTACATAAGTCGCTGTAACAGTATTTGAGTGAATTATTCGAGAAGTGTTTACATCTAATATCTTATAGGAAACCTTGATAGTTGCTTCAGTATGAATCTTGTGGAATATTGCATTTGCAAATACATTCAGATAAACCTCCCTTTTCTGATCATTCCCCTCAGAATCCTGATATCTTCTTGTACCGGTTACAATTTTCTTTTCCATCATTTTTTTATTTTGTGTGTGTCCAGGTCCTCCTGTATCCAGATAGGTTACCTCACCCGAAATAATCTGATGTATTCCTAAAAGATTTCCTAATTCAATGGAGGTATCATCCTGGATCAATCCAGAGTCTGACAATTGCTGCTCTTCAAGTATGATGTCAATTTTATCCCTGGTAACGAAATCAATAAATTCCATAATATCATCATCATTCATTAATGAAGATAACAACTCGTTTGAAACTGATTTACCAATATCGCCGTGATTTGTGTTACCGCTGGTATTTTCAAATGCCAGTATTGTCATTCGAGTTATTGCATTATGCCGACAATCCTCGTATTTAATCTGGCTATCGAGATAATCCGGGATATATTTCAACGCTTTTTTGAATTCATCGGCACAATTTTTATAATCGCTAATATCGCCAGATTTCATAAATTCATTGCCTGCTATATAATGAGTTTCAGCCGCCTTTTCTTTTGTCAATTGAATTAGTGTTCCATAGTCTTCAGCCTCACTCCTAAAAAGTAATACTTCGTAATTAGGTAGATTTAACCCATCCAATAATTCAACAAGATAAAGCAGTTGTTCATACTCAGGTAATACATAATCCCATTTAAAATCTTTATTGCTACTTTGTAGTTTTTGAATATTTTGATGATGGAATTTAACAGCCTTTGGAAAGATTTCATCAAGGAAGGATAGTGATTCTTTGTATCCTGGCTTTTGATGCAACGCATCTACACATAACTCAACGGCACGATCTAAATCACCCTTAGAAAATGCCCTTTCAGCACGTACCTGGAATCTGCCGTATCTGGTGAAAAATCCACAGGAACTAAATATCAGAATTACGAAAAATATCGCTATTATTTTTGAATTGTTTACCTTGCTTAAACTCATATAGTTATGCCCATTCTTTTTAATCCTTTGAGTGATTCCCGTTTGGATAAATTTGATAAACGGTATGTCGATGACTTAATGAGCCCCAATACTGCATCAGGGTTGGTATAGGAATATTGTCTTAATGCCCATCCAATTGCTTTTCTGATAAAAAATTCTTTTTCATCCATTGTCAATGATATGATACGAGCCAATAGATTGAAATCAGTACAATTTTTATATTTTAACTGGGTGAGAAGTGATGTTCGACGAACCCACATATTATGGTGTTTTACCCAATCCATCAGAAGAGATTCTATATTTGCATGATCGAGAAGGGCAGGACCCATAAGATTTGTAGCGATACCATCAACAATATCCCACCATTGAGATTTTAGGATCATGTCCATATAAAGATCAATATTTTCTATGGTGATAAATTTATTAAATCGGATGCAATATCGTAAAACAGCATACCATTCCTCACGATATTGGGCATTATTAAAAACATAGTATATCAGATGTCGATATTCATTATTATTTTCTGGAGAATATGATTTACACAGTTTTGTTGAAACTTGTTTGACATCAGCGGCAGCGACTCCCAAAAATGACATTTTATTCTTCATATAAGCTTCTTGCATTTTCGCTTTTTCCGGATCAGCAATTTCCCTTAGTTCCGCCAACAATGAAATTGAGAACAATTCTGATTTTTGATTTTTACTCTCCACATTGACTGTCATGTTGACCATTTTATTTTATCAATATTTCGACGATTTTTTTTAGTCGGTCTTCCTTCACCTCTTTTTCTCCTGGCTACAGGGTATTGAATGGCTGCCTTTTGGATGAGGTATTCATCTTCTGGAGTCATATCCTCGCGATAATTCTCAACTAATTTTGCAGAAATTCTTTTATCAATCAATCCACTGACTTTATAAACTAACTTTATTGCCTGTTTTTGAATTGTAATGATTTCACCACCCACCAGATATTTTGAAGGTTTTATTCTGTTATCATTTATTTTAACTTTTCCTGAATTACAGGCATCGCTTGATAATGACCTGGTTTTATAAGCTCGGATAGCATGGAGCCATTTATCGATTCTTACTTTTTCAATTGTTTTTTTCATATTTTAATAGAGATCTATTTTAATAATAGGTTGATGGTTATTGATATCATCCATAATATTGTAAACATTATATCATTTCAGTAGGAAGTACCATAATAAAACTTCAGTAATTTAGACATCTAATTTAAGAGTTATAATTGAAAAAGAAGAAACACGAACAATCAAAAGAAAACCATTATCGCATATACGGGATTAATGGATGTGCTGAATTACTAAAGCACAGGAAAAATCAAGTTCAGTCCATTGATGTGATGGAAAACAGTCCAGTCCAACAAATGACATTTTTCAAAAATTATCTGAATACTCGTTCAATCGGAGTAAAAATAATTTCAAAACAGAATTTTTTGAACAAATATCAGGGATTGAGAACTCAGGGTATAGTTGTGCATTTTTCGGACAATATTGCACGATACAGCTTACCAGATTATTCAAAACAGACAGGGGACATATTCCTGTTGTTTGCGGATAATATAGAGGATCCCCAGAATCTTGGTCAAATTATCCGAAGCGCAGAGTGTGCCGGTGTTGACGGTTTGGTTATTCCAAAACATCATAGTGCCGGAATTACAGATACTGTATTACAAGTCAGCCAGGGTGCCTTCGTACATCTGCCTGTCTATATCGTCGGTAATATTCGAAACACATTGGAGGATTTAAAAAAGCAAGAATTCTGGACTGTAGCACTAGAAAATAGCGTTCAATCAAAACTATGGCATGAAATTGATTTTAAAGGGAAAATCGCCTGTGTAGTTGGAAGCGAAGGAAAGGGCATCAGACAATTAATAATAAAATCATGTGATTTTCTTGCCACAATTCCAATGAAAGGTCGGATTGGATCTCTAAACGTTACAGCTGCTGTAAGTGCAATCCTTTTTGAACGAAATAGGCAAGTCCACGGAAATCAATAACCCCAATATTTATAAACTCATTGTGAATGTTTGATCTGGTTATCATTGGTGCTGGTGTTTCAGGGTTAAGTACCGCCTCATATTTTGCATCAAAATATAAGAAGTGGCAAATTTTGTTAATCGAGAAATCTTCCCATCACGGACGTGGTATATCCAGTAGAAATAGCGAAGTTATCCATGCAGGGATTTATTATCCTAAAAAATGGTTAAAATCAAGATTATGTTTAGAAGGAAATAATTTACTTTATTCATTCCTGGAAAAATACGGTATCCCTCATAAAAAAACTGGAAAGATAATTGTCGCTGGAAATGATCAACAGGAAACCGCCATTAAAAAAATCTATTCTAATGCGGTGAGTAAGAATGTAAACGGATTGGAATTGATGACGCAAAATCAAGTAAGGATGCTCGAACCTGATGTGAAGTGTAAAATGGGGATGTACAGTAGCGAGTCAGGTATCCTTTCGACAGAGAGGTATATGGATGTTCTATTATCAATTTATAAAGGAGATGGGGGATATTATTTACCTGAAACTGAATTTAAGTCAGTAAACAATTCTGGTAATAAAATGAATGTAACATTACATTCTGGCCAAGATGGTGAAAGTCAGATCGCAACCAAATATTTAATAAATGCCGGTGGATTGAACGCCACAAGTATCTCAGAAAATGCAGGGTTTACCCAGGTACCGAATGTATACTATTGTAAGGGACATTATTTTAAGGTGCATGGAGTAAGAAACAGCTTTTCTCATTTGATTTATCCAGTGCCGGATAAGACATATCTTGGAACCCATGTTACAATTGATCTTCAGGGCGAAATAAAACTCGGACCTGATGCAGTATATATGGAAAATAATATTGAAGATTACTCAGAATATTTGTCAGAGAAATCATCATTCATTGAGAGTGTGAAAGGATTCTGGCCCAAAATTGATAACTACGAGGTTGTGGAGGATATGATTGGTATCAGGCCAAAACTCTACTCAAATGATATGAATGCAAAAGATTTTATTATTAGAGATGAGGCAGAAGATGGTTATCCAAATTGGATAAGCATGTATGGAATTGAAAGTCCTGGTTTAACTGCCAGTATGGCGTTTGGTCCATATATTGACAGAGAATTCTTTTCAAATACTAGATAACATGTAGGTATTTCATTACATTCATCCAGTCAGGATTTAGCATAAACATTGCAATTCCTGTGAATGCTAAGAATGGACCAAATGGCAAAGCCCGATCAGCCTCTTTTCCTGACAGACGGTTGGCAATTCCAAATGCAATCAAGGTAATGAGAGAGCCTAAAAAGATGGTTGCTGCTATATTCATTGGACCAATCCAGGATCCCAGGACTGCGATAAGCTGAAGATCTCCCATCCCCATTGTTTCCTTTTTAAACATACCCTTAGTTAACAGATAAACACCGCCAAGATAACATACTCCCATGAGCATTCCCCAAATTGCAGTTATTGCATTTTCAGGGTATATTAGGTAATAACCAAATAATACTACCAATGCCATGAGGATGAGAACAAGGGGGATGATCATCAGATCGATATCGATAAAGGATATTGCAATAAGTATGGATACAATGATTACGAATAATATTGCCTCGGGGAGAGCATATTTATAGAATCCCCAGAACCATAAAGTACCAGTCAACATTTCAACAAAGGCATATCGGAAAGAAAATGATTCACCACAATTTGCACATTTCCCCCGTAGAATGAAATAACTTAATATGGGGATATTATGGTACCACTTAATGGCAGAATTACATGATGTGCAATGTGATCCTGGTAACACAATTGATTCATTCTTTGGCAATCTGTAAATCACCACATTCAAAAAACTGCCAATCATCATTCCTGCGAGTGCGGCTATCACTCCAAGGAATAATCCGGGTTCAATCACTAGAAGGCTTCACCAATCTGGAAAATAGGTAGATAAGTGGCAAGCAGAATGACAAGGATGATCGCACCTACTAAAATCAGCAGTATTGGCTCAATAATGGAGGTAATCCTGTCAACAATGGCATTTACCTGTTTTGTATAAAAATCGGCAGCTTTTAAAGCCAGCTGATCAATTTCACCTGTTTCTTCTCCAGTAGAGATTAACTGAATAATTGTAGGGGGAAAGACCTCAGTATCCTTTAGTGCTCGGGATATATTGATACCATTTTCAATGTCAGCTGCTGCATGTTTCAGGGCGAGTTCGTAAACCCTATTTTCGACAACTTTTGAAATAAGATTGAATGATTCTAAAACAGAAACACCGGCATTTAACAGTATACCCAGTGTTTTAGCAAATCTGGCAAGTACATTTAATCGGATTAAATTTCCAAAAACGGGAACCATTAGATAAAATTTATCAAGTAAAAATCTAATTGTATCTGTCATAGCGAGGAGCCATGCTACTACAAAGAATAAAAATGTGAATGATAAAATAGAAAACACATTCGTCTGAATCCACGCCGATAAATTAATAATCATTATCGTAAACATGGGTAGTTCCGCCCCCAGAGAATCATAGACATCTGCGAACTGGGGTATGATTTTAAGGAACATAAATAGAAGTGCTCCAAACAATGTGATTAGGATAATGACCGGATAGAAAAGTGCAGAGACAACTTTTCGTTGTGTATCTGCCTGATATTCCATGTATATGGCTAATTCCTCAAGGGTTGATGTGAGTTTACCACTCACTTCACCAGCTCTCACCAGGGAAATAATTAGATTAGAAAATACACCTGGATGTCGTTCTAACGCATCTGAAAGTAGTAATCCTCTACGGATATCCATTTCAGTCTCTGATAAAGTTTTACTCAATCGTTTATTCTTTTCTTCTTTGGAAAGAAAGTGCATTGCCCTTTCGATGGTTAGTCCGGCAGTGAACATAGTGGCAAGCTGTCGGATAAAGAAAACCATTGAGTTTAATGGTACCTTATGTTTATACCGTGTTAGTTTTTTATTTAGCCTTTGGAGGAATGGCCCCATAAAATCAAAAGATGTATCCTTCTCTTCCAATTTTACAATAGTAATATTATCATCCTCACCTCGTATTAAATCGCCGGCTTCGATGATATTAGTTGCTTCTATTTCCCCTTCAGTTCTATTACCTTCAGCGTTTCTGATGAGATATGTAAATAATGCCATTAATTGTCTTCCACTGTTGATCGGAGTACTTCATAAATAGTCGTAATTCCGGTTTTTATTTTACCAATGCCTGCATCTCTTAAGGGTGTCATTCCCAATTGTACGGCCTTATCTCGGATTATTTCCTGATTTGCATTCTCAAAAATTAATCTTCTGATGGGCTGTTTTATCTCCAGAATTTCGTGAATGGCAGTTCTTCCACGATATCCGGTATACCTGCAGTGGCTACATCCTTTTCCATGCATAAATTGAATGTCTTGCAATTCTTCTTTGCTTAATTGAATTCTTTCCAGTTCTTCCGGGGTCGCGTCATATGGTTGTTTACAATGCTGACATATTGTCCTTATCAATCTTTGGGCCATTACCAGGTTCAAAGAAGATCCCAAAAGAAATGGGGGTATACCAATGTCTAATAATCGGGTTATGGTAGATGGAGCATCGTTGGCGTGCACCGTACTGAATACAAGGTGACCGGTTAATGAAAATTTTACCGCAATATCGGCGGTTTCTGAATCCCTTATCTCACCAATCAATAGAACATCGGGATCCTGTCTCAGAATAGAACGAAGGGACCGAGAAAATGTCAATCCAATTTCATCATGCATTTGGACCTGATTTATTCCTGCTATCTGATATTCCACAGGATCTTCAACAGTGGTCACATTAATGCCCTCACTTTGGATTTCCAGAAGGGAGGCATATAAAGTTGTTGATTTACCACTACCAGTAGGACCGGAAAGTAAGATCATGCCATAGGGCTGTTTGATCCATTTTCTAAAGATTTTTAGTTTACTTTCAGGAAATCCTAAAGTTGTCAAATTTAATTTTTTACCACCAAATCCCAAAAGACGCAGTACTGTTTTTTCACCATGAACGGTGGGGAGGATAGATACACGAACATCAATATCCCTATCGGGGGTTTTGATTTTCATTCTACCATCCTGAGGCAATCGGTGTTCAGCAATATTTAATCTGGAAAGAATTTTCAACCTAGTGGTAATACCATTTAGGGACGACATAGGCGGTGTCATAATTTGTGATAAAACGCCGTCAATTCTAATTCTCACTGAAATATTTTTCCTGCCAGGTTCAATGTGAACATCAGTAGAATCTTCTTTTATAGCTTCAAGAAGCATAAGATTCACCAGTTTCACAAAAGGAGCCTCATCGGTGGATACTTGCTCCGTGGACAAATCCAATTCCTGTTGATCACCATCATCACCGGATAGAATTGATATATTGGCAAGTACATTCTCTACTTCGCCGCTTTGGCGGATATCGCCATAAATTTTCTCAAGTGCCCGATGAATTGCATCCAGACCGGCGACAGTAACTTCAGGATTCAACCTTGTGAGTTTTCTGATAGTATCCAGGCTGGCAAGATCTTCCGGGTCATCCATGGCAACTAGAATACTTGTATCAGTTTTGTTTAAGGCAATCACATTGTTTTCGGTGCAGAAATCCTCAGATAACAATCGAACAACATCTTCAGAGGCCTTCATTATATCTTCACCGGAAATATGTTTCTCTCCCAATTGCGAAGCAAATGATTTGACAAAATCATCTTCGGAAAGATTGCCCTGCTTTACGAGTATTCTGCCCAGCTTTTCGTGTGATTCTTTTTGTTCCTGCAAGGCAAGATTTACTTGTCCGGCATCAACATATCCATGATGAATCAGTATTTCACCAATCTTTTTAAACTGTGGATTGAAATTATCCATCTATATCAGACTCACTATTTCATTTTCCTTAATAATTATTAAAATACAGCCTATCTGAACGTTTTTTTGAACAGATAGACTGTATGTAATTGCAATCTAGTTCTAATCGACGCTTATGGACAGTTTTCGCATTCTCCACCAGATCTCATCAGACTGATTTCAATCTGATTACTCGTCATTTGCTGAGGATCAAGTAGGTTTACCCAAACAGTTGAAGGGAAGTCATCATATTCGCATGCTTCACAGTCATTTTCGTCGGTACATGTTTGGGGATCTGTAACTGGGCATAATGCTATATTATATCTAAAATACCATCTTGCCGACCCATTGGGGTCCGAGATTTGTACAGGGTTTCCATCCCATAACGGATCATTCGCCGGGAATGGATCCAGTAATACACCACCAACGGTACTCAATTGCAGTCTGCCGTTATCAATAGATTCCATATAGAAATCTGTTAAACTGGCATTGCAGGAGATGATACCTGTATAACAACCTGGATCGATATCCGGTGGATTATTATCATTTGGGAATGTGCTGAAATCCCAGAAAACAGGGTTACAGCTCAAATTGACTGCACCAGGTAGAATAGGTAGCTGAAATGGTCCGCCATTATTATTTGTCCGACTATCAATCAGCAATATATCAGCTCCGCCATCGACGTTATTACCGCCATATGTTTGAGCTTTGATAACAAAGAAATCAAAGATCGGCATTGATGAATAATACAATTCCGCCCAGGCAATACCATCAAAGTCTTCACCGTTTGAATTAGGCATCCCGGTTTTTGCTTCACCATTAATGAGTGCCGGCTGCGCACTTAAATCCCAGAATTCTTCACTTTGTCCATCACCACTTGGAGGTATTGCTATAATTGAATCTAAACAAACATAAACAAGACTGTCAGTGATAGCATCACCTTCCTCAGCCCACATGACGATATCACCGGGAACATAAGATGTATCAACATTCCATGTTGGTGAGAATTCATAAACGGATAACCATACTGTTGTTGAATCATCCACAGGGTTTGAGTGCAGATCCCATAAAGAAATTGATATAGGTAATTCATACATTCCACCACCAATAGTTGCCAGATCAACATAACTTGCCGTTATGTTACCATAAGCAGGTGGTCCAGTATGAATGGTAACTGGAATATCAAATGCTTCACCTAATGGGTTCAACATTTCTGTGTCCTCAAGATCAAAAACCACAGCATGCATTCTGATTGTCCCGGGTACGGTGCCGGAATTGACAGTGACAGAAGCTATACCGTTACTTGATTCAACAATATCAGAAGTTAGATCATTATCAAAATGGACACCGCTTGGCGATGGCATGGTGATTTCAAAGAATACCAGGTAATCTTCTGACACAGGATTTGCATTTGCATCCCTCAGAATAGCAGATACTTCTGTAGCCTCTACGCCGCCGCCATCCTCTACCATGATCTCACTTGGAACTGGTGGTATGAATTCAATGTACTCAAATGTATTTGAGTTTAATGCAATATTTGTTGTGTCACTCAAACCATCATAGGTGCCGATGACAAAAGCCAAACCAGCATCATTCGTCATATTGAAAATGACTCTGGCTGTATCATTCTGGAAATAACCATATGGTTCAATAGAGGCAAATGGTACAAATGTACCAGAGGAGTCTCTCAAACTCTGAAATTGGATAATATCTCCGTTTTCCGGTCCATATCCAAGGGTATCTACATAAGTTGCCCAAACTGTCGTGGAAAATACTGGATTACCATCATTATCGTCGAATGGGAGTTCGGTTTGTACTGCATTCACAGATAATTCCGCAATACAGTCAGGGCATTCAGCAATATTATCAACAATCTGAATTTCAATGACGCCTGGGTCAACAGTAGATCCTTCAATGGTAACAGTGATATTTACATCATCGCTAAATTCACCTGTACCTGCTGTATCGATATATGCCGGTATTAAACAAAATGTGTTCATTCCGATACCGAGCGAATCTGAGGTTACCAGGGTGTTATCAAGGAATCCAATGTCAGGACTATCAGATGAAAATGTAATATCAATATCACTAACACCACCACCATTTGCATCCATAGCAACAGCGGAGAGCGTATCACAATAAGTACTATCAGTCCGAGTGACATTTATTACGGAGGTACTTGCCCAGGCAAGAAGGGAGGTGACACTGGCCACTTCCATTTCATATTCAGATTGAATATTGACGCTTCGATAGGCAGTAAAGAGAGTATCGCTATCATCTTCTAAAGAAAGTATATATGATTTAATATTGGCAATACCAGTATTATTGGGATCAAGATTTAAAATAGCATTGGCAATACCAATTGAATCTGAATACGCCAAAGATTGAGATAAGGTCCCAATCCCAGAGGTAAGATTCATAAAGTAAACAGGTACATTTTGAACTGCTACACCATAAATATCTTTTACAATTGAGTTGAATTCAATTGAATATGTTGTATCCTGCTCAGCCTGGCGAAGTATAACTACTTCCTCAGGAAATGCAAATAGATCAAGTGAGTTTACGATATCAGGATATTGTTCCTGTCCAGCAATTGTGATCTGGATATTTGTTGAAGGTACTAATGGGGCACCTGGAACACTAACAGAAAGATCAACCGTTCCGGTTTCGATCCCCACATTAGTAAAAAATATTACACTGGCGATGCCTTCATTGTTTGTCAGAACCTGACCGGAGCTAATGCTACCACTATTCGGATCTGTGAGTTCAAACAGTATTGGCGCATCCGGTATATTGGCACCTTCTTCAGTTAATGCTCTTGCATATAAGGTATCTGAATACACCTGACTTGGGTTTGTAATTAGAATAATCGGTTCCTGTGCCCAGGCTTGTATATGATGAATCTCAGAGGGTGTTTCAACAGAAAATACCGATACAGTTGTCGATGCCTCCAAAGTATTCTCCTGTGAGTCAGTAACTACTGCTCTCAAGTCGATATTTCCTTCATCTTCAGAGGCTACATATAGAGTATCCCTGGCATAACCAAGGGCATTACTCATACCCTGACCATATTGAAGAATACCATATTGAGGTGTATCATTAATAAAGTCAACATGAACATTCTCAACCGGCACACCTGCTACATCTTTTACTATGGCATTCAGGACCACACGGTAAGTGGAATCCTGTACACCTTCAAAAAGTAAAACATTATCTGGAGAAGTTGTAAATGTGAGAGTTGTAACATCATCTTCAGGGAAAGTAAGTTCAGGAGCAGCTGTGCAAATATTGAGTGATGAGGTAAATAGGGTAACAGAGTCATCTAATGGATCTACAACTTCCGCAACAATATTATCGCACACATCTACCATCTGATTATAATATAGAATCGGTACTAATCCATTAGCTTCATCAGGATGAGCTGGATCAATAACAAAATTCAACAATGTTAAATCAGCTGGTGTAACAAATTCATTTACACCAACAGAATCCTGTTGACAGCATGAATATTCTTCATTGCTTGATAAATCACCATTTGGACTAGAAATAATATTATCAATTGAAAATTGTACTGGCAATCGATTGATTCGAACACCATCCTCATCAACAATACTGGCAACAAGAAGGAGGTAATCAAAAGAAGAGCTTACTTCAAGGTTACTTTCATTACCGACAAACAATGGTGTAACCGTACTATTTTCAATGGCAAATCCTTTGTACCATTCAAAACGATCAACATTATATTCTACATTTGGGCTACCAGGGTTGTTTAGTGTAAAGTTTACGACTTCAGAATCAAGTACTGAATTGGAAACAGAAATTTCAATTTGGACCATCATCCCATCGACAATAATTTCAGAGGCGAGGGCAGTGTATATAGTTGAAACTATACCATGTGAATTAGTAATGCCGGATGTACTGGAAAGAACACCAATCTCGGCAAGACCGGATCCGGTAACTCTTTCAAAATTGACATATACACCTTCCATAGCACCACCAACAGAATCTGTGACACGAGCATAAAGTGTATCTACCTGGACAGTATTGATTTCACCATCGGGGATAACACCGCTCACAGTCCAAGTATTCAATCCGGCAGCAAGACTGCTATAATATTGGACTGAAATTGTACTTGAGGTTGTGACAACAGTCGATCCGTCATTTAGAGGATCCATTACAGATGCATTCACTGTGACATTTTCGGGATTACCAGATGGCCCAAGCAAGCTTGTAACTGCAATACCTTGAGAGTTTGTCAAGACATCATTTCCTGTCAAAGCACCCCAGCTGGAAGTATTTTCAAAATGAACAGGAACGCCAGTTACTGCAGCACCACTTTCATCCACTACTGTAGCAGATAATGATACTGTATATGTAGAATCGGGATTGTTCTCATCAAGATAGACATTTCCAGGAATTGACATGAGAGATATTCCATCTACCTGAGTTGAAATCAGATATTGTAGTTCAGAAATAAAACTGACTACGAGAGTATCAGAAATCTCACCATCGGCTCTTTCGAGATGTTTAAAATCAATATTTTCAAACGTGAGTTCGATAGAAGAGCTTTCAACTGCCCTAGCTAATTCGTCTATGGTTACATAGGCTTTTACTTCGGCATCACCAAGTTCACTTCCAAATGTAGATAGGGTTACTGTGGCTTTTCCAATATCATCTGTCATATCTTCTGTTTCTACCAATCCGCCCAGCATGGATAGGTTAGTAAAATGAACATTAAGATTTTGAACAGGATTACCAATGTCATCTCTGACAAATGCGTTAAACAATGTATTATATTCCATGTCTGGTGCATTATCAGCAACAAGAACCATATTATTATCTGTACCGGAAGTATTCATAGTCAGAACATCAGCCTGGCTTTCCACAGATAAAACCGAAAATGAAATAGTTTCATCCGCTTCATTGTCATATTCATCGGCGTAAGAGGCAGAGACATTTATCGTACCAGCCTGTCCATTATCTTCAAATGTAACAGTGGCTTTACCATTATTATCGGTGGTTCTTGTGGGAGTAGAAATAGTACCGAGGGTAATTGACGCATCGGTATTTTGCCATGTGAAGTTGATTGTTTCACCTTCAAGGAAATTTCCATCTTCATCTTTTAATTCTGCACTGATGGTAACCAGTGTAAGTCCGAAATCCGCATAAGTATCGGCATCGATGGCATCATGCATCATATTCAGTTGATAATGAATAACCGGAGGTTTTGGTTTTGTAGTATCACAAGACAGGGCGATGAGGATAATCAGGAAAGTAAGGACTCCCCAGAAAATTGCCATTATTTTTTTCATTATTTATTCCCTTCGATTGATGTGGGTGTAATAGAATTCTGTATTGTATCATGTGGAATCATGAGTTCCTCAGCAGATTCATGCCAGGATTTTTTCTCAATTCCAGTATAATTGTCTTTAACAATTACAGGTCGTATTTCGATGATCAGATCGGTCTTGGATTCAGTCTCTATAGTATGCACAAAGAACTTTTCACCGATATAGGGTAACATCCACAAAAGCGGGAAGCGATGTTTTTCGAATTTTTTGTCAGCGCCGAGTAGTCCGGCTATTACAATAGTCTCACCATCTTCAACACGGACAGTTGTGGTGGACATTCTTCTTTTGACCCATGGTATATTATCAAATGGGCCAATAAAATCAAATATAGAGCTTACTTCAGGTGTAATTTCAGTAGTGATGTATCCATCGGAATTAACAATGGGTTTAATTCTTAATTTAATTCCAACTTCTTCTCTTTGTACCTGTACTTGTCCTCCGACTCCACCGGAAGAAAGAATATAAGGGACAATATCAACCATTTCAATATAGGCTTCTCTGCCGTTTAAAGCAACAACCTGCGAATTGGCAAGAACATCTGCTTGATTATTTTTAATCAGGAAATCAAGAGTTACATCATAAGCAGTGAGTTGGCGGCTCATTCGTAATTTATTATCAGGATCAATCCTCTGAAAATACATTGAGCTTGGTATTTCACCTGTGGCCAAGGGAGTTAAATTTTCAGTGACGATGCCACCACTATTTGTAAATGAAACACCAGGTACCAGTGAGCCTGTTTCAAGACCACCAGCTAAATTAACTGGACTTCCAGTCTCAGCAAGTATAGTACTGATTTGAGCCAGTTTACCCCAGTCAACACCCATTTTTTGTTCATCGGTAACAGTAACCTCAATAATTCGAGCTTCCAACATGATTTGCAAAGCGGGCACATCAATTTTTTTGATAATCTTTTTGATTTCAACAATTTTCTTTGGGCTGGTATTGATTAATAATTTATTTCCTGATTTATCGACAGTTACCTGTTCGGTAATTTCTACAAGCAATTCTTTTATTTCTTCTGCATTGGCATACTGTAAATCGATTACGTAGGAGTTTATCCCAACTTCCTTTGATAGTTGATCCTCTCTGGCTACTAATATTGAATTATCAATAATTTCATAACTCAAGCCAACAGCTCTCACGACAAGATTAATCGCCTGACTAATAGGTACATCATCCAGATGAATTGATAATTTATCCTGTTTACTTACCAATGGGCCAGTGACGATATTGTATCCACTTTCTTTTGCTAAAATAGCAAGTACTGTGGGCAAATGAGTTTCTTCTGCATGAATAGTAACTAATGGTTCACTATCCGCTACCGCCGTATTGGCTTCATTTTGGGCAAAAATATATCCTGATAACAGAATCGAAATGATGAGTAGTGATTTTTTCATTTTTAACTTTGTATCCTTGCTATGGGTATTTAATTATTTGTTAATGGTTGAGGGTTAAGAATATGGGTGAAAACATCGCCGTCTCTCTCAAATGTTACACGAGTGGCGCTGACGCTTGTCACAATACCGCCGGCGATAGAATCTCCAGCGCTAATATGGAAAATTTGATCATGGTAATGGCCAATGGCATAATTCTTACTGGCGGCTATACCGGCAGAAAAACGTACGCTTGACACACCATATCCAGAAAAATCAAGACCATCAAGGGCGATGACCTTGGTAAGATCAGTAGGTATATCGCTTATTTTAAATTTATAATCCTGTTGCGCTTGAAAACCAGCTTCCATTTCACGCACTTTTTCTGATAAAATTTTGTCGGTACCAGTTGCTTCATTATCATAAGTCAACCATAACTCGGACTTTTCCTCGTAAATTTTGTATAATTCCCATCCAAAATACGGGATAGCAATTAATCCTATCAATAGGAGGGAATACCAAAAAAACTTTGTTCGTAAATTCATAAAATTACCCTCTCTTTTTATTGAGTGCAACTGTGGATATCTGCATTTCAACTACTTGATTCATCAGTTCCTCAGGATTTTTTGAAAGCGTAAGTCTTTCCAGGCCATTGTTCAATATAAAACTATCAATGCTGATAAGGCGTTCACTCTTTTCAAGCTCAGTTACAAATTTTCCAAATTTATCATAAGTACATTTTATCTCAAGATTATATGGAATATAAGTATACAGGTCTCTTTCTTCCTTTCTTCCAGGTTTGATATGTTGAACGGTGATTTCCAAATCACTGAGTAGATCAGTAAGTGTATTCAGGAATTCTATTGAGGCAACTTCTTTTAGGGACTTATCATTTTTAAATGCCATATTTCGTTCAAATACGGTATAAACATGATCTAACTGCTCAGCAAGAATCTGTGCAGTAATCAATTTTTCATTATAAGTGATCTGTTCCTCTTCAAGATTTTTTATTTCTGTTGGTAGAGGATCATACATTCTCTCATTGAAAAGCATAAACCCTATAATGAATATCGATGTAATAAAAAATAAACTATAATTTCTTTTCATATCTGATAAATAATCCTTTTCTTCTGATTTTTACTTTTTTTGTAAACGTTTTTTTCTGGTTAATTCAATCTTGAATTTCAAAATTTCCTGACCTCTTGAAATAAATCGTTCAGAGTTAATAAATTTAATATCGGTGAAATCAGCGTTAAATAATTCATTATTTTTCAAAGTATTGATAAAATTTTCTACTACGGTAAAATCTTTGAGATCATCAAATACCCTGGATATTGCCGTGACTGTGACTCGTTTTGTCAGTTCCCGCCTCACAAGAGATGTTGAATAGTTAACACCGGTAATGGCCATATGCTCGGGGGTTATTTCGGATAATATGTTCAGTTTATCAGCCCATAGTACCCGATTTGATTTCCACTCATATAGATTTTCAATATCTGCTTTTGATAAATCAATACCTTCATCTTCTTTTAGGGATTCTATCTGATTTTTTACATCTTCAATTCTGAGTTTTCGTTCCTCAGAAAGACGGATTAAATCATTCTGGAAGCTGTAAAATCCGAACCCTAAGCCAATAAAACATAACGCGTAGATAGCAAATAAGAACCATCGACCAACTTCGCGTTTCTGTTCTCTTAGCTGAGCCCGGTTTACGGTCTGATTCAAATCAATAATTATAAAATCGCTCATATTATTTCTTTACTCCAATTGTCTTGTGGGAATTTTGTGCTTGTTAAAATGATATTCGTTTGTCCTAATCTTTGCTTTTTGTCTTTTTTTCTAATCCCCTGATGGCTGCACCAATGGCAATAGCATACTGGGCGGGATTGTCAATAGAATCAGCATTTTCAATTTTTTCAAATGGGTCTAAAATTTCAACCTTCATATTCAAATTTTCTGATAAGCTATCCACTAGACCGGGTAAGGCCGCTGAGCCACCTGTCAGATAGAATTTGTTAAAGAAAGCCTGAGGGCTATTTTTCATATAATAGCGTAATGTTTTTCTAATTTCTTCTGTTAGAGTGGTGTAGATAGTTTTCTCAGCCATTTGAAGGGAAAAAGGTGAATCACCAGCAGAATCATCTGCATTTGATGACAGTGAATTAATCCCTTTTTCAATCTTTAAATCTTCTGCTTCTTTATATGAAATACTTAAGGCTTTTGCTGTTGCCTGTGTAAAATGGTGTCCAGCTGTATTGATTTCACGGGTAAAGAATTTCTGTGTTTTCCCCCAGGCCACTAATGTGGTATTTTGGTTACCAATATTCAGTATCACATCTGAACCTTCTGAAAGAAGTCCATTATTACCAACATAGGCGTTCGCCAATGCCACAGGTTCAGCTTCAAATATCCCATGTTTAAAACCGGACTCCTTCAAGATTTCATTATGGAATGTAATAAGTTTTCTGGATGTTGCCACCAATAGAATGAGTATTTTATCCAATTCTTTTGGATCACTACCCAAAACATGATAATCCAGTATGGGTTCGGAACCATCCATAGGGATATGTTTTTTTGCTTCGAATTCCAGAGAGGAAAGCAATTCGTCTTTCGACATTTCCATGGTTGATAATTGCCGTACACTCACATTGCTACCAGAAATTACTGAAACAACATTTTTTATACGCTTTGGGTTAATTTTCATGGATTTGCATAAATCCTGAATAGCTGCTACCCAATTGGATTTGCCGATGGTTTCAGGGTTAAATTTTGAGATGTCATTTACTAGCGGTCTTATTCCTATATTTTGCAAAGAATATCCATCAGATGTTTTATCTAATTGAACCATTTTCACTTGAGAATATCCGAAATCAATTCCTATTGTCATATTTTTATGCTTCGCTTCCTTTTATAGATAGTATGTCAATTATTTTTAAATGAATATGTTAATAACGTTTATTCGCTACTTTGCGGTGCCTTACCAAAACCCACCAATCTCACTTCTTTTTCATTATTCTGATATTGGATAGTTGGAAAATAGGGTGGAGGACTACAGACATTGTTCTCATCAAAATGATAACTTTTTTGATATCCTATCGTCTGATTATAAGGGCCTGGGTTATTACGGATAATATAACCGCGATATTTTTGGGTTATGCCACCCCAGATAGTAATAGTCCCTCTTGCATCCTGATTTGAAAATGAACCAGGAAAATTATTTGCCCATGGACCGCGACCATCACCATGCGGGGGAGAAAAATGCCCAGTGGTTACATTCTGCCAGTATTGGACGGTAAATGATTCATTAAAAGCAACAAGGGAGGCATGAATAACAACTCCACTACCCTGTGATTGATTACCGGCACCATTTAGCAGTGTATTTGCTACTATAATATTTGCCCCGGATACTAAACCTAATCTGTTATCACTGCCTAAATTGCATTTTTCATCAGGTTGTGGTGGACCAACATTACCGGCAGGTGCATCGGCATTTCGGATATCATCCGTGATCCAGATATTGCACCATAATGTATCAGTTGGGGTGGCAAAATTATTTGGCCAGGCGTGGCGGCGATAGGTGATGTATTCATCGGTAACTACAGTATATCGTCCTTTGTAGGTGCCATGAACCCTAACCGGACCACCTTTTACATATAATACTTTTGGGCCATTGGGTATTAAAACTTGCTCAGATAATAAATTCGTAGGATCTGGTAAACCTGTTGCTGTTGAAATGGGAACATATTCTGAAGTAGAATAACTATGAGGACCGGATATAGTCGTATTTAAAAAGTATTCATCCATGCCGCTAGCACTATTTGGATATTTAGCTTGGTACGAAATAAGAGAGTCAATATAGGAGTCGCAGGTTCTGAGATCACCGGTACTTGCACAATCTGCGTTTGGATCTGTAACACCTTCTAATAGACTTGGAAAGGCAAATGGTACTTCAGTGGTTCCCATCCGGGCGGATAAATTTAAATGCGGGGGTCTAAGAAACCACCATCTTTTCACAACCACACGAGATTCACCCTGAAATTCGATATCTGTCATTATCAGGGTATCACGGTGGTTGAAATCATGTTTCATCAATTCAGTGGAATCAAAAACCCAGCCGTAACCATCCATGGCGGCATTTTTTGCCAGACCATATCCATCGGGAGGTAATATTACTGGCTGTTTTTCAACAATTGGAGGTTCACCAAGAAAAACATTATCTGGGTCACACATCCCCATTTGAGGATCATTCACCTCTCCAGTGTCTGGATTGATAGTCAAGTATACTGTCCCCTCAAATTCAGGGCAACCAAATTGACTCATTACCATGGTGCCGTTGGTCTGAATATTTCCTCCACTTAGCAAGTCATTGTTTCCAAATGTGACATTTCTACGATTGCCGGGACTGTCATGAACATAAGGAGCGCCACCAGCTTCTTCAGTATCGGTTAAATACATATACTTAGCAAGACTTTGCTCTTCGAAAGCGATTCTGGCAGCATACTCAATTTTTGAATACTCTCCTTTTGTATTCTTGACATACGCTTCACCAACTGCCTCTCCAACAGAAAGCGGTCGAAATGATGTGCTCTCATCTTGTATTTGGGCAATGTGCACATCTCTGTACAAACCCTGCGAAAGATCATCAAGGGACTCATTGTCCATCCAGACACCATCAGGAACCAAAACAGTATCTACACTATTAAAATTAGAACTAACAAGGAAGCTGAATGCCTCTTCAGCCAGTCCCGATTCTGCATTGTAAATAGCTTTGGTCTTGGCAATACGAATATTTAAACTCCGATCTCGATGCATAGCCCAGGCATAAAAGGACATAACGAGAGTCATGCCAATGAAACTCATTGCAACCACGACGGGCAGGACACTGCCTTTTTGATGATTTGATTTTAAATATTTCATAAGTACCCCATTATTATTATATGTAAGCTGCCACCGCAAATACTTGACGGTGGAATTGATAGGGAGTGATTGTTTCATCACCAGATGCATTGATCGTGATGATGTCAATCTGTAATACAAGATTATAAAAATGTCGAGATAGTTTTCCTGAAAGACCTAGATTGGATGGAACCAATTCGCAAATGAAATTGCTTATTTCAAAATCTATATTATTATTGTCTTCAAATAAAAAAGCATTTTTCTTATTACGAATAGTCAACAGAGGATCTCTTTCGGACATCATCCCATTTTCGGGATTTGCTGATATAGTAATGCTTTTCGGCTGTGAACCATCAGGAAACGTAAGGTTAAGCCTAGACATACCCAATATAGAAGAAATATGAATCTCCTCAGCTCTCCGAATCTCCTCACTGATGAATTTTAGCGCGCTATGACCATAATTATTAACATGTTCAATTATCATCTGTTTATTGGTGGCTTTCTGAGTATGGGCTAGGATAGTGCCCATGGACAAAATTATCACAGTCGTTAAGACCATAGTAATAACCACTTCTAATAAAGTAAATCCCTTGGCAAATGATATGGACCTGTCAGTTTTCATCCAATTCTTACAAAAATACCAATTGGTCGACAACAAATATCAGCGGCTCAATACTCTTGTTGCCAAAAATATCATGCCATTCAACTTCAGTCTTAAATCGATAATGTCTTGCCGATGATTGAGGAGGGTTTGTTCTATTCTGAAAGTTAGACCGCCGTAGAGTGGCGGTTGAAATGGCGGTAATGCCATCTTCCTGATAAAATAAAACGACCTCTTTTTCATCATCGCTTCCGATATTTGTCGGGATTTGATTGGCTGCGATCTTAGCTTTCCAGAATTCAGTATAATTCACCAACTCATCGTATGCTCGTTCCCGAACACTTATTTTGTAAACTAACTGTTGGACTTGAGTAACCCCCATCATTACTGCCGAAGAAAAAACTGTGATGATAATAAGACTCACCAAAATTTCAACCAGTGTAAAACCAGAGCTTGTTCCGGGCGGAAAATGATATTTCAGGGGTTTACTCAATAAAGTCCTCTTGCAAAAACCTCAGGGTTATCAGCAATTTGGATAGCATCATCACGAAGGATATTTCCTTGCATGAGTAATCTTTGCAGATCCTGATCAAGAGTTTGCATTCCTTCAGTTCCACCAGCCTGCAATATGCTTGGAATCTGATATATTTTATCTTCACGGATCAGATTTTTTACAGCAGAAGTAGCCACCAGAATCTCTGATGCCGGTACTCGACCATTCCTGTCCTTTGTCGGGAGGAGTTTCTGGGCAATTACTGCCAGTAAACTCTCTGATAACATGGACCTGATTTGATCTTTCTGACCGGGTGGAAAGACATCGATTATACGATCGATAGTTTTGGCAGCACTGCTTGTATGCAGTGTTGATAATACTAAGTGACCAGTTTCAGCTGCAGTAAGTGCCAGTTGAATGGTTTCAAGGTCCCTCATCTCACCAACCAGGATAACATCTGGATCTTCACGAAGAGCCGATCGAAGTGCATTGGCGAAACTATGAGTATGCGCACCAATTTCTCTTTGATTTATAAGTGAACTTCGTGAAGTGTGGTAATATTCCACAGGATCTTCAATGGTAATGATATGACATTGCCGATGGTCATTGAGATAATCCATCATGGCAGCCAGGGTGGTAGATTTACCACTTCCGGTGGGTCCGGTAAGTAGAACCAAACCCCTGTTTTTCATTGCCAGTTGATTCAAGAATGGTGATAATCCAAGCTCATCCACCGAAAGAATTTCAGTAGGGATAGTTCTGAAAACACCCCCAAGTCCATCCATTTGGTGAAAGAAGTTTACCCTGAATCTCCCATGACCTTCCAAAGCGGTGGAGAAATCAATTTCTAGATTTTCTTTGAATATTCTCTCCTGGTTCTTGCTCATTACATCATTCAAGACCCCTTGCATATTCTCTTCATCCAGAGGTGGAAGTTGAAGTTTATGCATTTCACCGTGAATACGGATCCTGGGTATTGAACCGACGCTCAGATGAAGATCAGAGGCACCGCTGTCAAGACTATACTTGAGTAATTGATCTATAGAAAGTTTGGTCATTCTTGTTCAGACTGTCCATATCCTTTGAAGATACCTTCTTCAATATAGAATGTCACTCTTTCACCAGCACCACCCTTCATACCTTCCAGACTGGTAGCTGCAACTTCAGTTTCAGTTATTTCGAATTGCCATTTAGTTTTAACAGATTCTTCTAACTCCAAATATCCCTCATCTTCCAATGTTTCGATATCACCAGCTGGAAAACCTGTTTCGTTTCCAAATACTGTATTGGCATTTAATATGGCTTTTATGGATACTTTCGCATCAGAGGCATAACCTTTTTGGACATATTTCAAGTATGTTGGTACAGCGATAGATACCAATATTCCAAGAATGACCACTACAATCAATACTTCAATCAAGGTAAAACCATTCTGCAATCGTTGCTTCAGTTGTTTCATGTTAAGGAGTTCTCCTGTTTAGTTAATTTTCGTGTATATTAATTTTTGCTATTTAAGAATTATTATCAATTCTTCGCTTTAAATAGGCGGGATAATTTAGGAAAATTTATATTATCCGTATCACCTCAATATGTTACAGAATGTAAGGTCAATTATCCATATTTCCGACGTGAGCATCATGTTCTCCATTGAATACATTGTTACTGCAACGTCGTTAGCTTACCCTTGAACGGCCCCGATTGCAAAGATCAAAATATTAAGAATTTGTAACTATAGCATTTTCCATTCCCGACAAAAATATCCTGTTACAAATTGAATGCAAAAGATTGGACATTTATTATATTTTCTAATACTATCGAAATGAACAAAAAATAAGTGATATCTCATATGATAAAAATGGTAATTAATTCATTTATTTGAGAAAGAATAATTATTTTACTCAATAGGGTTGTGAAGATCGAGAAGATAAATTGAAAAAAATGTAGATTAAATATTCAAAATTCAAATTTTAGTCAAATACGTGTTTTGGCATTATATAATATCCAATCAACACTATCAGCACACATCATATATTTTTTACTTCCAACTTTTCGCAGTCCTTCTTCCGTTCCATTACATACTGATACAAAGATTGGTAGGAATGAAAATTGCCAGTTTTAATATTTTTCGCACAAATAAACTAATAAAAATTTAGACAATTAGATTGTGACAATGCGTATTTTCCCAGTAACCAATAATATAATTTAATGAGTCATTTTTTTAAAAATTTAATAAGTCGTAATAATAAAGGGAAGACAGTAAAAATGAAAAATATTATAACATTATCCGTCTTGACGATTGCAAGCATCACTGCAATATTCAGTGCTACTCAGTCGTTTAATATAAATGAAACACAAGATGGTAAAGTGATTTTGTCTTTCCAGCTGGAAGAAAAAGAAATGAAATCAGAGTCTGGATACACTCGTTTGGCAGGGACAAATGAGGGCCGCACAATGGAAGAGGGGAAACCTGAATTACCGCTATATTCCACATTCTTTCAAATGGAGCCCATGGTAACATACTCTGTTTCTTATGAAGTGATTAGTTCAAGGGTTTTAGAGAATATTGATTTATTCCCGGTACAGGAAGTGAATCATGATTGGCAGACAGGCGATCCGATAGTCAAAGACAATATTTATTATAATTCAGGTAAAGTTTATCCAGAAACAAACATCATAATGAGTGAGCCCATGATAATGAGAAATCTTGAATTGGCTCAACTGACTTTTATCCCTTATAAGTATCATCCTGATACACGTAGTCTTGAAATATTTGATGATGTGGAAATCATTATTGAAGAATCTGGTTTCCGTGAAATGACCATAGCAAATCAGATGGCTCCTTCCAGGACATTTGAAGATTTGTATGAAACCATGATTGTCAATTACCAACGAACAGAAGATGAAGCATTATACCAGCAGCCGGCTGTCCTATATATATGTGGAGGCGGCACCGGTGGGGCAATCAATCATCCTGCTTTTCTTCAGCTGGCCGATTGGAGACACAAAAGAGGATACGTCGTTTATACTGCTTCCACAGATGAGACTGGAGGCAGTTCTGGTTCAATAAAAAATTATATTGAAGATGCCTATGAAACATTTGATCCACCACCAGAATTTGTTGGTCTGGTCGGGGATGTTGGCGGCGGTTACAATATTCCCACCTATCAGGAGTCATGGTCTGGTTATGGCGGGGACGGAGATCATCCCTATTCCCAATTAGATGGGGGAGATTTGCTGCCTGAGGTTTTGATCGGCAGGATATCTGTTTCGAATGGTACTGACTTGTCAAATGTCGTGAACAAAACACTTTCTTATGAACAGGCCTATGATATGACTGACTGGTATGAAAGGTCTGCATTGGCGGGAGATACCAGCCCTTCAGGATTATCCATACAAATTACAAACCAGTATATACAGAACATTCTGGAGAATTTTGGTGTAGATGAAGTCAACACAATTTTTGGTGGTGGCGGTGGTTTCCCTTCATGGATGCAAAGTCAACTTGCCAATGGAATTTTATATTTTAATTATCGAGGATGGCTGGGCGTTAGTGGATTTGGTACTTCCAATATAAATAATGCCAATAATGGTTATAAACTACCGTTTGTCACCTTTATTACATGCGGCACAGGATCATTTGGCGGTACTTCAATTTCGGAATCTTTTTTGAGAGCCGGAACAGTCTCAAATCCCAAGGGTGGTGTGGCAGCAATTGGAACTGCAACTTCTGGTACTCACACAGCTTTCAACAATATAGTTGATATGGGAATATATGACGGCATCTTCTCAAAAGATCTTAAAACTGCTGGAGCAGCCCTGGCAAATGGAAAACTAGCTCTATATCAAACCTACCCTGCCAACCCTTCAAATAAGGTTAGCATATTTACCCATTGGAATAATCTTATGGGCGATCCGGCACTACATCTTTGGACAGATACACCAATGGCAATCGATGCTGTTTATTCTGAAAATATTGGCATTGGCACCAATTTTATTGATGTTTCTGTTACCGGCGATGACGGCAACCCAGTAGAAAATGCCTGGGTAACGCTTGTCTCTGATGATGATGAAATATTTGTCACCTACCTTACCGATGAATGGGGAAATGTTTCTATTGCTATTGATGATTTAACCTATTCCGGTACTGTTGACCTGACAATAACCAAACGAAACTATATACCTCACGAAGGTGAATTTGAAATTGATAACGACGGACCAATAGCCAATATTGACAATGAAAATATCGTCGTTGGTGATGACTCAGGTAATGGAAATGGTGATTTCAATCCTGGTGAAACTATATTACTGCAGCTTCCGATTCATAATCTTGGCACCGATAATCTCGTTGGTCTTCAGGCACATCTTGAAGTAGAATCTGTCAAAATAGAACTTCTAAATGGGGATGTTGATCTTGGATCACTTGATGTTGGTAACATTGTAATAGCAGAATTTGAATTATCAGGTGATCTATCTCTAATGCATTTGGAAGAGCTGGGTCTGATTATATCCATAAATGATTCTTCACTAAATCAATGGTTCTCTTATGTTCATCTCAATGTTCATGCTCCGCTTATAAATTTGGTTGGATATGATGTACAGGGTGCCAATATGATCACACCTGGCATGACGCGGGAGGTTGAAGTCGACATATCAAATTCAGGAGATTTGACTGCTGCTAATTTATTTATTGAAGTAACCTCTAATATTGGTTTGATTGAAATAACCGATGGTTATCTGGAGTTTGGCGATCTATCACCTGGTGAATACGGCTCATCTTCAACAACCATGCTGGTGACTGCCTCAGATGATATTGTCAGCGGATCAATATATAATATGGAAGTAAGAATACAAAGCAGTGATGGATATGACTCTGTTGAGTTTTTGAAATTACAGGTTGGTGAAGCGGATGTTAATGACCCAATGGGTCCAGATGCTCATGGTTATTACATTTATGATTCCGGTGATTTGGGTTATAGCCTGGCGCCGGTTTATGACTGGGAAGAAATCGACCCTGGATATGGTGGTGATGGTACATCTTTGGGGATGAATGATAATGGGAATGGGGAGCCAATTTCATCAGGCACCTGGACGACAGTCGTTGATTTACCATTTACATTTAGCTTCTATGGCATTGATTATGATGAAATATCGGTATGTTCAAATGGTTGGATTTCCTTTGGTGAGTCTGATTTAGCATCGTTCAGAAATTATCCAATTCCCGGAGCTGGAGGACCATCACCAATGGTAGCGGTATTCTGGGATGATATGAAAACCGGTAACGATGGTGACGTATATTACTATTTCAATGAAGTTGAAGAGTTATTCATTATTGAATGGTCAGATATGCATACATATGACCAAAACAGTAATGAGAGCTTCCAGATTATTCTATTTAATGGTCTCACACCAACTGGTGATGGTGAGATGATAATCAATTATAAAGATTTTAATAATACTTCCATAGGAAGTTATGGCGGATATACACCAATCCATGGTGCTTATAGTACTATTGGGATTGAAAACGAACTTGGAAGTATTGGACTGCAATACACTTTCAATAATGAATATCCCCTTACGAGTATGCCATTATCCGACGAGACTGCGATATTCATAACCACTCGTCAACCGGCAGCGATGCTCATGGGTGATACCAATCAGGATGGTGAAATTAATGTCCTGGATATCCTTGATATCATCGCATTTATTCTAAATTCAGGGACAATTGAACCAATCGGTCAGTTTGTTTCTGACCTGGATGATAACGGGGATTTAAACATCCTGGATGTGATCCTGATGATAAATATCATATTAGAAGCATAGTTTTAGAAATTAATTATTGAACGGTCCTCGCCTAATTTCAAAGGCAGGGCTGTTCCAAGTAGGTCGTGAAAACTTGATCGTTATATTTTTATCTTCCTTATTGGGAATTCTACTAGTATATGGTTTTTACGAATATTATCAACACTATCAGGTTTTGATAAATATTCCAGCACGGATTCACGTCAATGGATCACGGGGGAAATCTAGTGTCACAAGATTAATTGCTGCAGGACTCCGTGCCGGCGGCATCAGGACTCTGGCGAAAACAACGGGATCAGCACCCCGTGTGATAGAAATGGATGGCAATGATAGGGTCATTCATCGTTTAAGATCTGCCTCCATTGGAGAACAGGTCAAGTTATTGAGAGCGTTTGCCCAAAAAAAACCTGATGCAGTGGTGATCGAATGCATGGCGGTGATGCCGCAATATCAATGGGTTGCCGAGCATAGAATGGTTCAATCCACAATCGGTGTCTTAACCAATGTCCGTCCTGATCATATTGAAGAGATGGGTCCATTGATGGATGACATTGCCCATTCGTTGGCGAATACGGTGCCGAAAAATGGATTAATGATTACCTCTGAAACCCATAATTTGGAACCCATCAGGGCACGGGCTAAAAAATTAGGAACAATAATAAAAGTAGCTACACCTGAAAAGGATGTTTACGAAACTTTAAAAAAAATCCCGTTCCTGGAGCATGATGACAATATCGCTTTGGCAGTAAAGGTATGTGAAGAAATGGGCGTGGATCGTAAAACCGCTCTTGACGGCATGGTACATGCCAAACCGGATCCTGGTGCCTTGGTGCTTTGGAATTTGAAATTTGGAGATAGTATTTCCCAATTCCTCAGTGCTTTTGCAGCCAATGATCCATTATCCACTCTGAAAATTTGGAGACTGATTCAAGAAAGAATTGACAGCGAAAGTATTACTGTATTTTTAAATTCAAGACATGATAGAAGACATCGGACAAAACAGCTGATGAAATTGGTTTATGAGCATATTCATCCTCATGCCTTCATTGTTCGCGGTGACAATTTACCGCCTGAATTGAGTATATTGAAGAAAAAATATCCTAAAACAATGCTTTTCACCTTTCCATTGTCAGCATCTCCTGAAGAAGTGATTGAACATTTAAAAACCATCCATGATAATTTTATTTTTGGAATCGGTAATATAGTTGGTTGGGGAGACGAGTTTGTGGCGCAATTAAAAGGATATCGAGTTAATGGTTGAAATTGCAGTTGGACTGGGAATTGTCATCAGTTTAATACTTACTGAGACATTGGGTGTAACCGCGGGAGGGGTGATTGTACCAGGGTATATCGCTCTATTCCTTCACGAACCCATGCGAATAATTGGCACATTCATTATCGCAATTATAGTTTTTCTTATCATTCGTTACATTTCCAAATTTATGCTCATTTATGGAAAGCGAAGATTGGTATTATCTCTTTTACTTGGATTCCTTTTAGGATATCTATCAAAAATTTATTTTTTCTTCCCCGATCAATCAATAAACATGGCTGGCATCGGTAATATCATCCCCGGCTTAATTGCCAGCTGGATGGATCGACAGGGCGTTGTCAGAACCATAAGCGTTATAATTGTTATTGCCGTAATCGTCCAGCTATCTCTGATGTTATTTGGGATGGAGGTACCCGCCAATGTTTAGACCGGTTATCCAAAAGACCAGGGTATTGGCCGGTCTTGCATTATTTAATCTAATTGTTTTTTATGTTGCGATCAACTCGCAGGTAAATGAAAAATCCAGAGGATATGAGATAAAAATCGAAGCTGCAGGATATATGCAGGATGCCATGATAGCACTGAAAGATTACCGTCTTGGTGATTCAGGTGTATTTGTCGATTCAGAAAACGATCCCAACGAAACGACATTAATTGGATCGCAATACGGACCAACAACTACCGATGAAGGTGATCTGGATGCCAAGCTAACGACATTGAATCCAAACTTTGCGGCGTTGATTATTGATATGATGATTGAGGCCGGGGTAGAATATGGTGATGCTGTTGCCGTATCGCTAACTGGTTCGATGCCAGGCGCAAATATTGCCACATTTGCCGCTGGAAAGGCCCTAAACTTAGATCTCCATATAATCACTTCCGTTGGAGCATCTCAATGGGGTGCCAATGACCCATATTATACCTGGCTTGATATGGAAACCATCCTCAATGAACGAGAGGTTTTTGATTTCAAATCTGAAGCTGCTTCGATTGGTGGCAAAGGGGATAATGGAAAGGGTGTGAGTATTTTTGGTCGGGAATTGCTCTGGGAATCAATTTACCGCAATAATGTCACTCTTATCCAGGAAGACAGCCTGGTTTTAAGTATAGATCGTAGACTGGATATTTATTCTGAAGATTTGCCGTTAAATAATTATTCTGCATTAATCAATATTGGTGGTGGTGCTGCCAGCATCGGCCCGTCAATCAATTCACGGCTGATTCCGTCAGCAGTTTCATTTCCCGGTGACCTTCTGGAGTTAAGCGGAAGATCTATCGTCAGAGATTTTTCGCGAAATAATATACCTATCATCCAAATTCTTGATATTCACGACTTAGCTGATACATACGCCCTACCCTGGGCGCCGATTCCTACCCCTGTCATTGGTGAAGGGATTATTTTTTCACAATTAAAATATAATTTCTGGATTACCCTGCTATGTCTTATCCTGGCCATTGCGTCAGTCACTGCAGTGGGTATTTACAGTCATAAACAGATCAAAGAGAGAATGGCAAATTATGAACCAGAATCAATACTGTAAGATAATAATAATCCTCACTTTCATCGCTTTTGGTTTGGCAGGTTCAATCCAACCGGTACAGGTAGATAAAAAAGAAATCCTTACCATAAGTGAAAAACGGCGAAGTTATTTTCAACTTCACAAAGAATCGCTTACTTATGAAATTAATGGACCAAAAAATTTACAAATTGTCTGTCGGAGAGCTGTCCCTGAGAAGGATGAAAAATTATGGAAGTTTGGTTATAGAATATTTATTGATGACCAGACTCCGGTGACAGTACGGCATGAAGAAGAAAAAAGTAAAGGTGTAAGATCATCACAGCATCCCGGCCATGGATATACTCAATCCGGGAAATATTTACTAAAAGTTCCAAAAGGTGCCCATGTAGTGAAGATTGAACCCCTGCAGGTTAATTCAGCGCCGGTACTTCTTAGGATGATCACAAAAAAGATTCAAAAACCAGATGTAAAATCGACCTTTGTTGATCCTGAAGGTGATGATATTCCCTTTCATGTGATTGTCGGGAAGAAAATAATTTGTTATCATGAGTTAAATAGTGAAAACCCACTAGTCTATAATTTTAATGGACCCACACATGTAGAATTTATAAACAGGCTCATTTTTGCTGACTGGATGACTGGAGAAGAACCGTATCGTATTCGTTTGTGGAAAGGTGATGAAGTACTTGGAACCTATTATTTCAGTTCAGAGCGCTCTGATCTCAGTGCCGTTAAAGAGGATAAAACTATTGTGCCGGGAAAATGGCGATCTTCAGTTGTAGAACTGGATAATGGTCCTCATAGACTAAAACTTGAAATGATGGATAAGGGCAAAAGAGTTTTTATCCGGGCATTAGCAACAGATAGTGAATAGGGTTCGATTTCTTAAATGAAATTCATTTGGTCATTGCCAGTAATTATATATCTGTTTTTACCGCAGCAGATTGAGGCCCAATCCAATAATTGGAAAAATGGACTGAATGTGCCTCTGTATATACGTACTTCCATGTCGTTTGGGTATGACAGTAATTTTCTAAGATTATCCTCTGCCGAAAAAAATGATGCCGATTACAATCCATTCATTCTTGGCGATACAGACACATACGATAGTGCAGTTATCCGTCCTGAATTTCGATTGAATTACAATCCCGTATTTTTTAATGAAAATGAGACCAAATTCACCTTCAAAATCTCAAAAGTAAAATTTGGACAATCGAATGAAAAGTCTTATTCAGTATTCTCATTCCTTGTTGAACAGCATCTTGGTCCCTATCAATGGTTGCGCTTTGGATATGTGAATGCGCCTCAAGTTCTATTACGATATTACCGCGATAAAGACAGCATCAGCAGGGATATCCTTACTTCAAATTTCTCAAATGAAATCATCTATCTCACATACTCATTTAAAGTATACAAAAAATCATGGTTCAGAATAAAACCACGGCTTAACCGCCAGTATTTTAATCAGTATTTTACTGAGTTTGATACTGAGGTGAGTACTCTCGAATTCCGTGGTTATACACAACTGCTTCCTGACTTCAAACTATCTGCCTGGTATGCCTTTGGCAAAGGAGATAATACTTCTTACGATGATGGACTCTTATCAACAACGGTTGACAGATCATATGATATGAGTATTGTTGGTGCACAGCTGATTCACTATCCAGACCATTTCTTTAAAAGTGCATCTTTGTCACTCACTGCTGATCATCGGAAGTATAAGAGTGAAATTTCAGATGACCCTCTGCATACCGGTAGAGAACATATAGATTATAAAGCATCTCTTCTACTAAATAAAGATTTCCTTGAGGATTTATCGTTACAATTCAAACTCAATTATCGACATAGAACAACGGAGTCAGAGTACAATTGGGTAGAGTCGGAAAAGTCATTCTCCAAATTTGAAATATGGTTGAAAGTCAATTATGATTTCGCTTTGGATTTCTACTATTAAACATTTAATAAAACATAAATATGAAATTAATTCGAACTAAACACTTTTTTCAGGCCGTTATCATTAGCGGATTGGCTTTTATCATTTCATGTATGTCACCATCAGAACCTTCAGGTGTAAAAACCAGACAAATGACGACCTTGCCAACTGGTGGATACTGCAAAGATGTAATATTTACCGAGGAGTATATCATAGCGGCTGCCGATGAAAATGGTTACAAAGTTTTCAGTTATGAGATAACCGGAAATCATTTTGAGTACGAGGATCTTTATGGTAGTAATGATATCAATAGCGATGGTGAAATAGATAAAATTCGTGATGTAGTTTTATCAAACAAATTGAATCAACATGATACACCGCTATTCTTTTCCATGGACTATAATGACGCCATTTATTATCACAATGTAAATTATGTATTGCCGTGGGATTACCAGGTTCCGGCAGATGGAGCCAGTAATCGCGAGAAAGTTCGAGCATTTACCATTGACGATTCACAACCCGATCATATTATCATGTATGTTTTAATGGAAGAAGCACTGACAAACAGTAGTTTTATATCAATTCGTAATTTGGATGTCCAAAACAACTTTGACAGCACTATTGTATTTTGGGGTGCTGGAATTAGCCGTTATGATGGCTTAAGCTCCAATACTGATGATATATATTATGCCGATAGTTTGGTTTATGTTGCAAACTCCCAGCTTGGTGTGCAGGTTTTCAAACAGGAGACAAACGAGTCGCTGTCCCTGTTTAGCGAATTTGATGGCATCCAGGGTGAGGTTTCTGAAATTTTTGCCAATGATGGGATCATTTATGCTGGTCTGAATGATGATAAAGGATGTTACATGGCGTTACTTGATTCAGATGGTGAAATTATAACTACTTTAGAGATTGCAGAAGGTTATACAGTTCAGGGAATTGATAAAATAAATAATGTTTTAGCCCTGGCATGTGGGAGCGATGGGATATTGTTATACGATATCCTGCAATCAACAGATAATCTATATGCAAATGAGATTGGCAGGGTTGAAACAGAATATGCCTACCAGGTAAAACTTATGAGTGAGAACTCATTTCTGGCAGCAACAAGAGCAGGTGTGCAATACTACTCGCTTGATTATTAATTTTAAATTTTAATTTGAGGAAATAATGAAAAAGATTTTAATCACTATTTTACTATTCACATTGGCTATTGCTCAATTTGACTGGCGCGATAATGGACTTCCATTGAGACAAGGTGTCCATATTGAATGGCAAAGAGGTGCAGATTCTGTAGATGGCGAGTTGATTTTTGTCTGGTCTGATACACGAGATGGTGGCAGGGATGTATTCATTCAGAAAATTGATGTGGATGGAGAAAAACTCTGGGGTGAGAATGGAGCAACGGTGGTAGCCGCTCCAGGTCGACAGGAAGACCCTATAGTTATTTCAGATGGTGCCGGTGGTGCCTATGTGGTTTGGGTTGATTATCGCTATGAAGCAGATGACGGCGATATTTTTGGCCAGTATGTGAACGCTGATGGTGATATAATGTGGGATGCAACTGGAGTTCCATTGACTATTGTAGCTGGTAAGCAAGATGCTTTGAACGCCTGCTCCGATGGTAATGGTGGCGCATTTATCATTTGGAATGATCAATCGGTTTCACAGCATGGTCATACCTATGGTACTCATCTTACAACCCTGCAAGCAGATATTATTGCACCTGAAACAGGAGTGCCAATACTTGAAGGACCAGGGTCACGTAGCAGCGTAAGTATTGAAACCGGTGGGGTCGGTTTTGCAACTATGGTTTTTGAACAGGTGATAAGCGGCGAAGGTACTGATATTTATAGTCAGAGAATCGATTCAGGTTGTAACACCATCTGGTCTGCCTCCGATGAGAATGGCGTCGTTATTTGTTCTGCTGAGGGTGACCAGTTTAAAGCAAAAGTAAATGATATAACATCAACCGTTTCTGCTGTTGCCTGGGAAGATCGACGAAATGGCGAAGCATCAAAAGATATATATTTCCAATTCATTGATGAAGATGGCAATGTACTGCTGCAGGATGATGGGATTGTTTTATGTGATGATCCGGGGATTCAAAATAATCCACGGATAAAGGCAGAAAATGGTGATGCTTTTGTGGTTTGGGAAGACTTCAGAAATAACAATATTGAAGGTGATATTTATACTCAGAAAATTACTTTGGATGGCACGGTTCATTGGGATAATAATGGTCTGGAGGTATGTACAGTCACAGGTAAACAAATCGCACCCAGATTAACTACTGATAATTATGGTGGTGTTTATATTGTCTGGCAGGATGAACGATTTTCCCCTGCCCCTGAGATCGATATTTTTACACAGCATATAAATGGGGATGGAATAATATCCTTTGAAGCTGATGGATTGCCCATATGTACCCTGGATAAAACCCAGAGTCTTCCAATAGTTCGACCAGATGGAATTACTGGAGCATTTGTATTGTGGCAAGATTTCAGAACAGGTAGCATTGGAATATATGTTCAGAGGGTATTGCCGGATGTGGGAATAATGTTTGAAGATCAGGGTCTACTATTGTATTTCGGTATTGATGGTAATTCTATAAATGTACAAAGTGTATATCTTGGCAATGATCAAAACCTGGTTTATTGGGAAGATAACCGCTTTAGTGCCAATAATCCAGCCATATATGCTGTATTGGTCGATGAAAATTATGAAGATACATTTGAGACATTAGGCAGTATACCCACCATTCCCCTGGGAACAAATGATTTTCAGACAAATCCTCAAATCGCTCGGGTTAATAATCATTTATTTATGAATTTTATTAGCACTGATCAATGGGGCAATATCCTCCAGTATTATCAAATTTTGGATATCGAGGATAATTTTAATACAGTTGGTGACTCAGATGGACAACCGGTATTTGTCCCGGATTTTGTCTCAAATCAACTATGGTCAAAACTAACCGCCGGTGATGATGGTTATTTTTACTTAACATGGTCTGATGTTAGATTTGATATATCATTTGCATACATTGTACTTGCCCAAAAATTTGATGAACTTGGTAATCCACAATGGCAGGAGGGTGGTGTACTGGTAGGTGAGCTTCCGGGTGATAATATCGTTGCAGATATAAAAGCAGTCCCTGGTGGCGGATGTTTTGTGACATGGATCCAAAATAATGGCGGTGATCAAAATATTTTCACAAAGTATCTTGATGCTGATGGTAATGGCTGGGATGAAGCCGCCACACTTTCGGCTGCGGAAGGTGAGCAAACAAATGTTAAAGTTGCTTCAATAGAAAATGGCATTTTTGCCGTTTGGAAGGATGCCAGGAACGGCAATGCCGATATTTTTGGTCAGGTCCTTTTATATGATGGAACTATCCTCGGCGAAGAAAATGGGTTCGAAGTGTCTGTCAAAGCACATGATCAACAGAACGCCGTGCTGACTTATAATCCTGAAAATGAAGATGTCCTCGTATGTTGGCAGGATTTTGAAAATGGTGCTGATTTTGATGTCCTTTGTCGAATCATCAATTCACAAACATTAATAACAGATGATGAAATAAATATGGCTGTATTTACTGGCAGTGGTCAGACAAATCCATTTGTGTATACCAGTCTGGATGGGACGTTTATGGCTGTCTGGGAAGACTCAAGACTAAGTTTGGCTACGGATTTGTTTTATCAGGAAATTAAACTTGATGGGCAATTGGCTTTTGAAGAAGGTGGTACTATAATCTGCGACGCACCTTTTAAACAGGAATTTCCTAGGATTGATATGCATTCTCACAATAATAATAAATATTTGGTTTACTGGTTGGATAGTAGAAGCTCTGGAAAAGAAGATTTAATCAATTTATATGTCCAATCACGCACCATTGAAGGTGGACAGGGCTGTGGAGGTGGAGATATAAATTTTGATGGAAGTCTTGATGTACTGGATATAGTTGGTATCGTCTCTTATATTCTTGGCGATATTGAGTTTACCGATGATCAGATTACTGAAGCAGACATTAACTGCGATCTCAGCATAGATGTTCTTGATATCGTCGGTATAGTTACTATTATCCTGACTCCCTGATATTTAAACCTATTAATTACAGCCCTTATAAAATGAGAATTATCTTTATATTACTATTACTTACTTTAGGATTGACGCAGGAATCCCAGCTCATTGAGCGTTGGCATACCTATGAAGAGATTCAAACCCAACTTGAAGCATGGGATGAAGAATTTGGGGATAATATAGTTCCAACACCGGGCTATCCTGGGAGTGGAATTATCTATCATTTGGAAGAGATAGGCCGATCCAATCAAGCTGATATTCCATTTTGGGGTGTCCGCCTTTCTTATAATGCTAATGTGAAAGAAGATGAACCGAGAATACTGTTTCTGGGTCAATGCCATGCCGAAGAGATTCTTGGTGTTGAGATAACCATGCAGTTAATCCATAAGTTTTTAAATCCGATAGAATCAGTAGGAACACCATTTTATTCTAATATGCTGAGTCTACTTCAGCAGGCAGAAATTTGGGTTGTTCCTACCTACAATCCGGAAGGTTTGCAGATGGTTCATGGTTTTGAGGATGAATTTGGTAATTGGCTCCAGGATGAATCCTATCGTAAAAATCGTACTGATGTGAATTTGAATGGCATATTTGATTTTGAATTGGGCATTGGCAATGATTCAGATGGTGTTGATCTTAACCGTAATTATGATTTTAACTGGTTCCTTGGAGATGGACCCTGGGAAATAGACGGCGGCTGTAGTTCAAATCCAAATTACTTTGCCAATTTCGATTATTATCGCGGTGCCTCGCCATGGTCAGAATCTGAATCCAGGGCTATTCGGGAATTTGCAATAGATCAGAATTTTCTTCTTTCCATTGCTTATCATAGTTCAAGGTCGGGATGTGTATCTGAAAAGGTGATTTCTTCATGGAACTGGGAAGGTGAAAAGCATTCTCCCGATTTTGAAGTTGTTGCTCCATTAGGATTAAATATAGCCAATCTGACACCCAACGAGGAATATAGTGGATTTTACCTGTTTGTACCGGGGGTCTCCCGGCGGGGAAATGCCCATGACTGGTTTTATACTGAAACCGGGACTATTCAATATCTCATCGAAACTGGAAGCTCCAATTTGCAGCCGGATGATGAAGAACTAATTGATGATACCGTTGAACGAAATTTAAATGGTGCCTTTCACCTTATGAATAGAGCCGTAGGATATAATGGTCTTGATCCCGAAATTTCTGCAGAACACTATCAGGTTGAGGGAATAATTACGGATGAATCATCTGGTTTACCTATGATTGCAGAAGTAATTATCGAAGAAATGAATGGACCCATGTTGAAGCCTCGCATGACCGATGAGATCGGCAGGTATAGGCGATTGCTTTACCCAGGGACATTTACAATTGTTTTTCAAGCGCTTGGTTATGAAACGCAGACTCACCAAATCACCAGCAGCAGCTCTGCCATAAATGAATTAGATGTTAGTTTAATACCAAAATCATTAAATGAAGTGACCTTTGATATTTCCGTACCAGAGTTTTATAATGGTGATATTCAGATAATCATTACCGATGAGCTCTCAGCTGATACTTTACTTGTAAATTCAAATATGCCAAGCATCATTCTCCCATCAAATGGATATAACTTTATTATTTTGGGTAGTGATGATCTTTATCCAATCCAGTTTACAGATTATATCGATTCGGATGTGATCCTGCCTGTTGAACTGAAATGGTCGGGTATAATCTTTACAGATGATTTTGATGATCTATCCAATTGGGAAGTTGCTGAAGGTTTCTGGAATACTCAGATGGGATATCTGAAATCTCAGGAAAGTTTGATATATGGTGTCGGTCGGAAGACATTGACCAGTACCGCATCCGACATAAATTTAGAAACTGGCTCGTTGGCATTAATCCTTGATTGGAAATACGAATTAGAATGGGATAATGACACCGGTTTTGTCAAACTGGAAACAGAGTCAGACTCAAGAACAACGTCATGGTTTGACCAGGGATGGGGTTTGCACCGGGAATATAACAGGTTTGATAATTTTGAAGGCAGTTCACTGCAATTGACGGTTGGTCTTTACCCGGATAGTACGCTGGGGTACAGGGGTATTGAAATTGACAAACTCCAGGTATGGTATGAACCACTTGGGGATTGCCCTCTGGGAGATGTAAACCGCGATGGAAATATGGATGTACTTGATATTGTTGTCATTGTATCCGGTATTTTGGATATCAATCTCACATCGTATCAGCGATGTTCCGGCGACCATACATTAGATGGTTCAGTTGATATATTGGACATCGTATCAATAATTACAATAATACTTGAAACTTAAAGAATCAAATGAGAATTATGGATAATTCAAAGGTAAGAATAATGAAGAAAATGCTGCTTTTTATAAGTATGACAATGATGCTGACAGCAAATGGCCTTGAAACATTACCATTGAATCAGAAATGGCTCAATAGTGAGAGAATGGTTGAGCAATACTCACGTGGAAAGTATTTAATTGTTTTGGCTCACAGTCAGCTTGATCCGTATCTAACCGATGCAACACCTGGAGGTGATTTCTTAGAATTTAAGCAGTCACAGGGATTTGATGTTGAAGTGGTATCCATGAATACCCTTGGATTATCTACAACTGATGCCTCAGAATTAAGAGATTGGCTTCATACCTATTCCGATAACAATCCGATGCTGGAATATGTACTGCTTGTAGGAGATGTTACCGGTTCACTTACTATCCCAACCCATTTTATTCAATCGATAAACGAACCTGAGCAGGATGTGACGGATTATCCTTATTCATTCTTTGTAGATGATCCTTCATCTGAAGATTATGATGTGATGACGCCAAAATTTATCCTTGGCCGTTTCTCTATTAGAAATCCAGGTGATTTAATGATGCTGAAATCCAGAACTATTCAGTACACGCGAATGGAGAATCTATCCGATGACGATTTAGATTATTTTAATAATGGTTTGCTCGTTGCCGGGAATTACAGCAATGCTGATGGCGAGGAAATACCACCGAGTCAATGGCCGGTTACCCCTGTCTGGACTTCAAGATGGTTATATGAACTCTGGGATAATTACGGATATAGTCATATAGATACGGTTTATTTTCATGCCGATAATCAGATTGAAGATAATCCTTTGATTGGCACTTCATGGAGTGATGGAGTTGGAGTCATTAACTACCGCGGGTGGGGTAATTCGCAGGGTTGGCATAAACCTGCATTCCATATAGAACAAATCGAACAAGAATTAAATAATGGTTGGAAATTGCCTGTAGTTGCAAGTTTTGTTTGCAACACTGGAGATTTTGGTGCGGATCTGATAAATGGTCCGGTAAAATGTTTTGCTGAAGAACTTACAACCAGAGGGACCCTGGGGTCTCCAAAAGGTGGAGTCGCCGTAATTGGACCGTCTGATTTGGATACTGATACCCGTTATAACAATGTAATTTGCGGCCGCTACTGGCAGGCTTTACTTGAAAATGAAACAGCTGAGATAGGTGTGGCACTTCATCTGGGTAAGGGTTCCTTAATTACAGAATTTCCTCAATTATCCGGTCATGGTGATGTGGTAGAATTTTATCATCATGTTTATATGGTTATTGGTGACCCTAGTATACCGGCATATTTATTGAGGCCTACTAATCTTTCTGCAGATATTGAAGATGATACCGATTTCCATCATTCCTTTATTTCCACAATGATCACTAATGAAGATGGTGAACCTGTAGAAGATGTTGTTGGCGCTCTGTTATTGGATGGTGAGTTGATTGGTAAAGGGCTTAGTTCAGTTGATGGTAATCTGGATATTGATTTCAGTGGTATCAGTGATGGTTCTACACTATCATTATTTTTGAATAAAGCGCAATTCTTCCAAAAAGAAATTATTCTCAATTATATCGAAGATGATGGCACTCTCCTTGACCCGCAGATGTGGGCCTATTTTGATGTACTGCCTGTCCTTTCAAGCGGAAATAATTATGTCCAGTCCGGTGAGAATATCCAGTTGTCCTTGGATATAATGAATCCATCTTCAAATAATTATAGTGATGTGACTATCACAGTTTCAGAAATTACTGATGACAGTATAACAGGTGAGTTTGCATCTGATACAATTACCTTATATGAATTTTCATCGGTATTATCAAGTGTAGTGGTTTCGGGAACATTAGGCAGTTTTTCAAAAGGCAGCAATGTTTTACTACAAGTTGACTTTACGATGGATGATCAATTGATTGCCCAAAATTCTATTTCGTTACTTTTTGGTCCTATTGAAGATTCTGATCCCAATCCGGCTGATGCTTATGGTTATTGGGCCTATGATAATTCTGATATTGGTTATGTAGAAGCCCCCTCTTACGATTGGATAGAATTGAATCCAGCCGATGGCGGCTCTGGAACATTACTTCCACTTGACGATGACAGTCACCATCATATGGAATTGCCATTCGATTTTCAATACTATGGAGAGACATTTAATACTGTCACTGTAGGGTCAAATGGCTGGTTATCTTTGATTCCATGCCCAATAAGTTATTTTTGGAATTTCAGTATCCCCATGTACATGGGACCGGCTGCCATGATCGCACCATTTATGGATGATCTGGATGATGATGTCGGTCAAGAACCATTTGAGATATATGCATGGTCTGATATCAGCAATGGACGTTTTATTGTTCAATGGGACAATGTGGCCAATGGTGAAGATGATGAATTATGTCAGACAGTAGGATGTGTAAAAGAAACGTTCCAGGTGATACTTTATGATCCAACCATGCATCCAACCCAAACTGGTGATGGTGAAATTCTATTCCAGTATCAGGAAATCAATGATATCGATGAAAATGGAAATTATTCAACGATAGGAATCGAATCTCCCGATCAGACAATTGGTATCCAATATATATTCAATAATATTACTGCTGGCGGTTCATACTGGCCAGTGGAAGTAGTAAGTAATGATAATTACTCTTATTATCACCTCAATCAAAATTTGGCTATAAAATTTACTACCGATGCCCCCGATAATGTTCTCCTTGGTATTGAACCATCTGTATTACCAGATCAATTCTATCTCTCTACATATCCCAATCCATTCAATCCTGTCACAAGTATTTTGTACCAGGTTGAGAATGCCGGGAATATAGAAGTTACGATTTACGATGTATTGGGAAGAGAATTGACCAAACTGGTGAATAGTTATCACTACCCCGGTGCTTACCAGGTTTCCTGGGATGCTGCAAATAATGCATCTGGTATTTATCTAGTCAAACTCTCTACTGAATCAGGACTTAGTCACACGCAAAGAATCACACTTTTGAAATAGTGAAATCCCGTTTTTATGATAACGGGTTAAATTTTGAATGTACAGGCTGCGGTAAATGTTGTGAATACTCCGATGCAGAAGTGTATCTCACGGAATCCGATGTAGATAGAATCTGCAATTATTTGACCATAACACTCAAAACATTTATCAAGACCTACTGCCGAACGGTAAAAGGCAAGCCGGTTTTGAAATCCAATAAAACTCACTGTATCTTTCTCAATGATAAACGCTGCAAGATATACCCAGTGAGACCTGATCAATGTCGAACATTTCCGTTTTGGGGCGAAATTCTCAAATCAAAATCAAGATGGGATTATGTCGGTGAAACCTGCGAAGGAATCAATCAGGGAAAACTGTATACATTTGAAGAAATCCGCAATGCAATGAAATCGAAAAGAGATGTACCCGGCATAGAAGATGAATGACCCAACTATTCAATTTTTAAGACTTTTCTACTAAATATCGAATATCGATTAACGAATTATGATTTAAGAAATGCTTCTTGGATTTGCTTTTAAACTGGATCTAACCATACCCGCAGCAGGCAGGCCAACCCTCTCCTCATCAGGAGAGGGAGCTAATAAAACCGGACTATTTTTGATAACTGGATTCAAATTCACCTGCATATTAATATTCTTCAAATAATTTATTTCCATTTTCCCCTTTGAGGGGAAATGTCCGCAAGACAAAAGGGTCCTCTGAAGTTAAAAATAGTCTGCCTGCCTGAGGCAAGAAAGTTCATAAAGTAGAGAATCGAGTACCCCTCGTTCCATAGACCAGTCCTTCAGGACTGGTTCCATTAATAATCAAGAACAGACGATAAAGAAATAAGATCTCCCTGAAATAGAAGATGACTGCCCCACCTAAAATTTAAGAGCTCTTGTTTAAAACACCGAATATCGATTAACGAAAGATGAATTAGGAAATGCCTGGAATGTTACATGACTTTTCATGGGTTCAAATCTGAATCCATTATTAATCTTTTCTATTAAATCAGATAACTCTATAGTTATTCTGTAATTTTTATTCTACTGTTCATCAACCTCCTCATATATTCAAATGAACATACAAATTTGAATCAACAATTATGAATGATATCCAATACATTCATACATGACAATTTTATACATTGATAAGATTATTATAGAGGGAAAACTAATATTATTAAGTTAGCCAGATGTTTTTAGTTTAAAGAAAAATAATAATGTAAAATATTCGAATAAAACCGACATTTTTCTCCAATCATTATTTTCAAATATGGTGATAAAAATCGTAAATTTATGGCGATAATAAGACATATATATCACCAATAAGGACGGTTATGGCAAAGATCAAAGGACATATTTCAATTAACATTGATAACTGCAAAGGTTGTGAACTCTGCGTTGCGGAATGTCCGCAGCAATCGCTCAAAATGTCAGAAAATATCAATACCAAGGGCTACCATTATGCTGTCCTTGTCGAAGATAATTGCACTGGATGTACAAACTGTGCGTTAGTATGCCCTGAAGCAATCATTACTGTATATCGACAAGGGAAAAAGAAAAAAGAACAGGTAGCTGTTATCAAAAATGTTACAGAAAATATTACTGTGAATGTAGGTTGAAAATATGAGTGAAAAAAAATTAATGAAGGGTAATGAGGCATTGGCAGAGGCTTCTATGCGTGCCGGCATGAAAGGATATTTTGGCTATCCCATTACACCCCAATCGGAATTATTAGAATATTTATCGGTGCACTTTGAACGTCGTGGCGGAGCCTTTGTCCAGGCGGAAAGTGAAATTGCTGCTATCAATATGGTTTATGGCGCTGCCGGCGCTGGTGAAAGGGTAATGACCAGCACCAGCAGTCCGGGATATAGCCTCATGCAGGAAGGTATCTCTTATATTGCCTGTGCAGAATTACCCTGTCTCCTGGTTAATGTTGTCAGGGGTGGCCCTGGTCTCGGAACCATTCAACCATCTCAAGGTGATTATTTTCAAGCTGTGAAGGGTGGTGGACATGGTGATTATAAAGTTATTGTGTTAGCACCGAACAGCGTTCAGGAAATGGCAGATTTTGTCTATGATGGTTTTGACCTTGCCGATAAATACAGAAATCCAGTACTTATTCTCTCCGATGGAGCTCTTGGTCAAATGATGGAGGCTGTAACATTTCCTGATTATAATCCCGAAGATCACCTGGTTGATAAATCGGCATGGGCTACCCGGGGGAATGAGCAGGGCATACGGAATTTTATCACATCACTTCATATCCAAACTGAAAGAATGGAAGAAATCAACATTGGATTGCAGCAGAAATATGAAGAAATTCAGATGAAAGAAGTACGGTATGAAACCGTAAAAGCTGATGATGCTGAATTATTAGTTGTTGCTTTTGGACTTTCTTCAAGAGTGGTTCATAAAGCAGTTGATCTGGCTAGAGAAGAAGGCATGAAAGTGGGACTTCTCAGACCGATAACACTATTTCCATTCCCAAAAACAGAATTATCGTATTTTGCTGATCGGGTAAATAATATGCTTGTTGTTGAGATGAATGCCGGTCAAATGGTGGAAGATGTACGATTGGCGGTAAATGGGAAAATTCCAGTGGAATTCTATGGCAGAATGGGAGGCATCATACCGACACCGGGAGAAATTCTCGAGAAGATCAGGGGATTGTATCAATTGCATAATTCGGAGGAGGTCGCCAATGTCTGATCCTATATTGGAAGGCGTGCAATGCGAATTGCTTAACGAAATGAACACGGTCTGGGAGAAAACGGATTCTCTCATGGATACACCCATGCATTACTGCCCCGGATGCGGACATTCAGTTGTCCATAGATTAATAATGGAAGTAGTGGATGAGTTAGATATCCGTGGGAAAACAGTTGGTGTTGCCCCAGTTGGTTGTTCGGTATTTGCCTATAATTATCTGAATGTGGATATGCAGCAGGCAGCCCATGGAAGAGCGACAGCAGTTGCAACAGGAATTAAGAGGGTATTACCGGATCGAATCGTATTCACCTATCAGGGTGACGGCGATCTTGCCGCCATTGGAACTGGTGAGACTATCCATACGATCAACCGCGGTGAAAATATTGTTATTATCTTTATCAATAACGGCATTTACGGCATGACTGGCGGACAGATGGCTCCAACGACCCTTGTTGGAGGTAAAACTTCTACATCTGTATTTGGTAGAGATACATCAACTCATGGCTATCCCTTAAGAATCGCTGAAATGATAGCCCCGTTACCTGGAGCATATTATGTCACCAGGCAGGCAGTAATTTCTGCTAAGCATGTGAGAAAAACAAAAAAAGCATTGACTATAGCCTTCAAAAATCAAATTGAGGGAAAAGGCGGCGTCAGTTTTGTTGAAGTGATTTCTAATTGTCCTTCTGGTTGGAAAATGACACCGCTACAATCGAATAAATGGCTTGAGGATGAGATATTTTCCTTTTATGAACTCGGCGATATAAAAGTACCAGCAAAGATTAAAAAACCAGAAATAACATCTACGGAACAATGATATGAATGAAGAAATAATTATTGCAGGATTTGGTGGCCAAGGCGTTCTATCTATGGGCATGACTCTGGCATATTCAGGGATGGTGGAAGGAAAAGAAGTGGTTTGGATGCCAAGTTATGGACCTGAAATGCGTGGCGGTACTGCGAACTGCACCGTTATTGTCTCAGATAACAAAGTAAGCTCCCCAATTATAAATGATTATGATGCGGCAATCATATTAAACCAACCCTCTATGGATAAATTCGAATCTGCCGTAAAACCCGGCGGGGTATTGTTGTATGAAGCAAATAATATTATAAATCCACCAACCCGAACGGATATATCGGTATTTGAAATCCCGGCAAATATGGAGGCGGTAAATCTCCAGAATAAAAAAACGATGAATATGATTATGTTGGGTTCCTATCTCGGTGTGAAACCAATAATTCCAATCGATTCAATACTCAAGGCTCTTACTCAGGTGTTGCCGGAACGTCATCATCATTTAATTCCCCTTAATGAGAAAGCACTCCGAAGGGGTATGGAATTAAGTAAATTACCAACTGAGAAAGAGGAAGCATGACAGCACAAATTATCTCAGAATTTGCGACGATCGAGGAAATCTTCACATTTGCCATGAAAGAAGAAAAGGATGCGTATGATTTCTACATGGCCGCCGCTGAAAGAATGGCAGACCCTGATCTAAAACAATTTCTCATCCATCTCGCCGAAACCGAGATTGAACATTTTGCCGTACTCGAGAAAAAACTGGACGAATATAAGGCAAGTAATTTTAGCTCAAAAGCTATTATGTCATCATTCGATGATAAGGTTTAAAGAACAGTAATATGTTTCCCCAGGTTTAACTAAGCAGTAAGGGGGTATCACTTTCTTTATACTTACAATAAATCCAGGGGCCGCAAGCACCAAAATTGGTTATTTTCAGGATGATCAATTAATTAAAAATTATGTTGCTGATCACACTCAGCAGAAATTACCCTCAAAAGTCCAACAGCAGGAATCACTGCGATTTTCAATAATAAATGATTTTATCAAGGGCATTGATGGCCCCATTGATGTTGTAGCAGGCAGGGGAGGTCCTTTAAAACCCATGCCTGGGGGGATTTACAGGATTAACCAAAAAATGTTAAACCAGTATCGAGAGGAAACGTTTTCATCCCATCCATCTAATCTTGGCGCAATTATGGCAAATACGGTTGCACAATCCTTAAATATCCCAGCATTTATTGTTGATCCTGTAACAACCGATGAAATGATCGCTGAGGCCAGGATATCAGGAGTATCTGGCATCCATCGGCGAAGTCGCTCTCATGCCCTGAATATAAAGTATACAGTCAGAAAAACAGTACGCAAACACAATATTCCTGAAGATGATAATCAGTTTATTGCCGCTCATTTGGGCAGTGGGTTTTCGATAGCCGCTGTCTTGAATGGAAAGATAATCGATGTAAATGATGCCCTTCTTGGTATGGGTCCATTTTCAATAGAACGGGCTGGCAGTCTGCCGCTTTGGGGGATTCTGAATCTTATATTTGATAACAAAATGACCCTTGATGATGCAGTAGAGAAGTTTTCACATGAAAGCGGACTTCTCGGGTATTTAGGTACCCGAGACTTTCAGGAAATTGAGCGTTCAGCCGAATCGAATAAAGAAACCAGACAAATTGTATCTGCCATGGAATATCAAATCTCCAAGGAAATTGGCGCTATGTACTCCGTTTTAAATGGACAGGTTCAAGGTCTCATTCTTACTGGGGGATTGGCCCATTCCAAAACATTGGTGGAAAATCTACAATCCAGATTAAGTTATATCGATAGTTTTTATATTTATCCAGGGTCATTTGAATCAGAGGCTTTGGCTGAAGGGGCAAGAATTGCTATGTCAAATTCTGAAATGGTCAGAGAATACGCATGATTCGAACTTTTGATGAGATCTATAAGCTGGCTTCAGGCCGACCTGCAGCCAAATTGGCGATTATAAATCCCCGGAAAGATTATCTATTTAGCGCCATTTCAAATGCTGAGGAAAGAGGGTGGATAAAGCCAATTGTGGTGAATCATAAAAATGATAAAATGGCAGCAGAAATCGCTGTAGGAATTGTGCGGGACGGCAAAGCAGATCTTCTAATGAAAGGCGATGTAAGCTCAGATATAATACTTTCAGCCGTATTAGACAGAGAATATGGTTTAAGAACTGGGACACGCTTGAGCCATACTGCAGTTTTGGAGTCACCTGTTTATGATAGACTGATGTTGATGACTGATGGCGGTGTGAATCCTGAGCTGGATGAAACCATACTGTCTTCCATCATTCAGAACTCAGTTGATATCGCCGGAAAATTAATGAACCCAAATCCAAACGTTGCAATGTTGTCCCTGATCGAAAAAATTAATCCGAATGTACCGGAAACGGTTATTATGGGAAAAATGGCAGAAAAATATCGAAATTCAAATTCATTTACCGTTGAGGGACCAATTTCTATTGATGTAGCAATATCTTCAAGAAATGCTGAGACAAAAAAAATAGACTCAGAAATTGCAGGTAGTACTGATATCTTCATCGGACCCAATATAACCTCGATAAATTTCATGGTCAAATCACTTCTGGGGATGGGTGGTGCTAAAGGAGGTGGAATCATCACTGGGGCCAAAGTACCAATTATACTTTTATCCCGATCAGATTTGATGGAAACAAAACTAAATTCAATTGCCCTGGGCATTGTGAATCTTTAACAAATAAATTTTTAAAACTAACATTTTAATAAGGAATTAAGAAATGGATATTAAACAAAGAAAAATATTAATCCTCGGCGGATGGGGACTGGTGGGCATGGCTATAATTCGAAAACTCATCAAACATAATCCCAAAGAAATTATCATATTATCTCTCAGGGAATCTGAAGCGCGGGATGCCTGTAAAGAAATACAAAAAGAAGCACCCAATGTAAAATTAACCCCGGAGTGGGGGAATATATTTGTACGGACAATATTCAAGGATTTACCGAGAAGTGATATCATGGATATCCCAAAAAATCGCAAGATGCTAATTGAAGACGTGCTGGAAGGTTTGGACAAAGAGAAACTCGACTCATCTTTCCTAAATCATCTTATTGAAAAATACCAACCAAATATCGTTATCGATTCTGTGAATTCTGCCACAGGTCTTGCCTATCAGGATATTTATAGCGGTTATTATAATCTCAAACAGGAGATGACAAAAGCCATTGAAAAAAATGTACTCACCGATGAACTCACAACTGAGATGGAGAAGATGCTAACAACATTATATATCCCTCAGATTATACGGCATATTCAGATACTTCATGCCAGCATGGTGAACAATAAAACCGGTCTGTATATAAAAATTGGAACTACCGGTACTGGTGGTATGGGATTGAATATACCTTATACGCACAGCGAAGAAAAACCAAGTCGCGTATTACTCAGTAAAACGTCCTTGGCAGGCGCTCATTCCATGTTGCTGTTTTTAATGGGCAGAACACCAGATGGACCCATCATTAAAGAAATAAAACCGGCCGCAGCTATTGGTTGGAAACGGATCGGGTATGGCACTATCAAAAAACAGGGAAAACCCATCAAACTCTATGACTGCACTGTAGAAAAAGCTGAAAAACTGGATGAATTATGGAATTTTGAGGGAGAGTCAGGTTGGACAAATACCGGGGAAAATCTCAAATCAGTATTCATTGACAGCGGAGAAAATGGTATTTTTTCCCTTCCAGAATTTGAAACCATAACCACTGCCGGTCAAATGGAGTTTGTAACTCCTGAAGAAATTGCCGCCAATACCATCATGGAAATTATGGGTGATAGTACCGGCCACGATATTATCAATGGACTCTATAATTCTGTAATGAATCCCACATATCGAGCTGGATATATGCGTCATGATGCCTTGGAAGAAATGAATTATCTTCAGGATAAACATGATGTGGAAAGCATCGCATTTGAAATCCTTGGTCCTCCAAGACTATCAAAAATATTATTTGAAGCATCCCTGATAAAAAAGGTATGCAAGAGCATGACTTGCATTGTCTCAGAATCAGCTGAAGAATTAACCAGTAAACTTGAAATAGAAATATCTAAAAATGCCAATTTACGCTCACAAATGATTTCGATAGGATTGCCAATTCTTATGTCTGATGGGAAAACATTATTACGTGGACCACAGGTAAAAATACCAGTGCAGAAAGCCCGAAAAACGATTGATATTACCTCGAAGAAAATGGACTCATGGGCGGATGCAGGATGGATTGACCTCAGACAAAAAAATGTCGAAATGTGGCAGTCACGAATAAATGAAATTCTGTCTGTTAACGAAAGCTTACCGGAAAACGAAACCAGTTCAAGATACCATCATGGCCGTAAATACTGGATGGTCGATGAACCATTACAAATTGGAAAACTTGCCTCCTGGATTTTCATCAATGAAGATAAAGGGCTTCGTATAAAGAGTTAATTGTTGAATTATTTTTGCTATTAATTCGCAATAGAAATTGAGTTTTTGCTATTATTATTTGAATCCAACTTTAGTGATCATTAATATTGATATCAAATAAAAGGAAAAATATCATATGAAGAAAATATTTCAAGTAATTTCAGTCATACTTATTGTAGCGTATATGATTGGGTTATTCCCAAAGCAAAAATTATATACCGAAATAACGATTGATGCATCCTCCGAAAAAGTCTGGAAAGTACTTACTGCCTTTAATGAATACTCAGAATGGAACCCATTTATAAAATCGATTTCCGGTGACGTGAGTGTGGGGTCACAGCTATCAGTTTCTATTCAACCTCCTGGTGGTGATGCCATGGATTTTGCACCAAAAATTCTTGTTGCCAACAAAAATGTTGAGTTGCGGTGGCTGGGAAGGGTATTGATGCCAAAATTATTTGATGGTGAACATTTTTTCAAGATTATAAAATTACCTGGTGATAAAGTACAATTTATTCAGGGTGAACAATTTAGCGGCATTTTGGCGTTGCTACTCTGGGGCTCTATGAAAGAGTCAACTGAACAGGGTTTTATTGATATGAATAAGGCCTTAAAAGATCGATGTGAAAACTAATGCGTTAAAAATAATGCAGAAAACAAATTACATTTTTTAGGACGCTTTAGCGTCCTTTTTATTTTTAGCGTATCCATTTATGGATTCGTAAATATAACTATTCAAATCTCCCAATTCTTGCAACCCCTTTAGGTAATACGCAAAAACAAGCTGGAAGCTTGTGATACAATATCAATACATAATTCAAAACTCAACCTAATAATAATATCCAATACGTTTCTCTCCTAATTGAGGGGTGGGCAAGAGGGGGATCAAATAAGTCGATGATTGTGAGTGATGAACGAAATATTCTGGGCAGTTGGATATCCCAATTATTGTGGCAGTCAGTTTAGTTAGTATTTATATTTTATCGAATAAAATCCAGCTAATTAATATTAGTAATTCTATAAACACTTAAGCGTCCCTTTTTCTTTTGGTGAAGCCAGTAGAGATTCTCAATTTTGTGATTTAAACTATATAATTATAGCAGACTACATATTATGGGATCCAATTGAAGAAGCGATAATGTAAATTAACCGATATGAGTTATTATGTTTATGTCATTGAACTTGAGAAGGAAGTCAGTAAATCCACAAAATTTAGAAATGAAAATCCAGGTTATATATATGGTAAGCGATGTTTTTATGTGGGTCAATCTGCAAGGGCGCCACTATTGAGATTTAAGCAGCATAAAGATGGATACAAATCCAATACTTTTGCACGAAGATTTGGATTAAAATTAGTCCCTGAATTTTATGAGAAGTATAATCCGATACCCACAAGAAAAGATGCTGAGGAACTGGAAAGTTATGTGGCTCAAAAACTAAGAAAAGTAGGATATGGGGTTTGGTATAATTAATCAGAAAGTCAAATTACTTGTAAAGAAATTTGCATATTATATCAATTTGATTTTATTGAATCATATATTAATCACACCTCTTAATAGGAGCAACGATGACAGAGTTTACCAAGGAAAGCAAAGATATAATCATTAAAAATATTCAAAATTATTTTAAAGAAAATCTTGATCAGGATATTGGCAATTTTGATGCATTATTTCTATTCGAATTCTTTCATGATCAAATTGGTGGTTATTTTTACAACTAGGCTCTGGCAGATGTTCATACAATGATTTCAGATAAAGTAGAATCTATGACTGAGGGTTTAAATGAGTTGATAAAACCAACATTTGAATAAAATTTAATACTAATCTTTATGTAACTTTCAAACTCCCAAAACATTAGTGCCCCCACATTCGACCACGAAACTAACCTGCATTCCTCTCGATTCAAATACATTCTCTGCCATGTTTGACAACTTAGCTCAATATAAAATGTTAGTGTTACCAGTTGAAGAATTATTTGAATTAATTAATAAATGCAAAAGGGGAAGAAAAATGAAAAAAATACTTATTTCATCATTACCTGTTTTATTTTTACTCTATTCATGTTCACCTGTCTCTCATATTTTAGTTGGTGAAAAAAGAGCGCCAATTGATCCTTCAGAAGTACAAATATATGCAGACTATCCTGTAAAATTTGAGAAAATTGCCATCATTGATGCATCCAGTGAATTTTCGTTAAAGGATCCATCTTTTGACACCTGGACGTGGCAGGGTAAAACCAACAAAATAATGCAACGGTTAAAAATTAAAGCTGCCGAATTAGGGGCAAATGGTTTGGTAATCGGGAGTTCAGAAAATCACGATAAACAACAATTTAGTACTTGGGAAGATGATAATGGTAAGATACACCTCTCATCAAACAACAGTCATTATAAAGTCGTAAATGCCTATGCAATATTTGTAGTAGGATAAATAATTAAAACCTCCAGTCAATGAGAAATATACTCAAATAAAGAAGCCTTCAAAAATGAAGGCTTCTTTATTTGAAGGATGGATCCCGACGATCCGGTCGGGACAACATCCGGTTTAAAGCCTACCTTCATACAATAATTGGAAGTGATATTTTCCTCATAAAAAAAAGCCCTCAAAAGAGGGCTTTTAGCGGGATGCGGGATGGATCCCGACGCTTCGGTCGGGACAACATCCGGCTACATATTGGATGTGATAAGATTTATAATGAGTTCTCGTCTCCAATGCTTGAGTTGTTTTTCTCGTTTCATTGCATTGGCTCGAGTTGAATATGTTTCAAAATGAACGATTGTCCATGGTCCACGATTCTTAGTTGATTTTACAGTGTTAGTATTGTGTCTCAATACTCTTTTGCTGAGGTTATTAGTTTGGCCAATGTAGAACTTTTTACCTGGATTTTGTAAAATATATGTATAATATTTTTCCATTCAATATCTCCTTCAATGATATTAATAAAATATTAAAAAAAGTCTTCATTTGAAAGCTTTTTAAATGTTGGGATGGATCCCGACACTTCGGTCGGGACAACATCCGGTGTAAAGCCTACCTTCTTACAATATTTGGAAATGATATTTTCCTCATAAAAAAAAAGCCCTCAAAAGAGGGCTTTTAGCGGGATGCGGGATGGACGAGACTCGAACTCGCAACATCCGGCGTGACAGGCCGGTGCTCTAACCAAATTGAGCCACCACCCCATAATGTCGGTTACCTGGATTTAGGTTTATACAAAATTGCAATCGGAATGATCACACAGTATCCAACCACGAGCACGAAAGGTGCAAGCGTCACAGATTGAAAACTGGTTGTTTCACCGGAGTACATAATGATGTATCCAAGAATAATGATCAATATCCCAATGCCAAATAACCAATAGTTGAACTTACTAAGATCCCAGGAACTAAATAGATTCGAATTCTCTGTATTATTGTCAACCATAGAGCACGAAATTTAAAAGTACTGAGAAAACCAAAACAAGCAATAGATGACATAAAGTAAAATATTTTTTTAGTTATTCAAGATCATCCATTGGGAGAGATGCCGATATCATTATAAATTAAAAATTCTGATGTTCATAAAATCAACTAAATATCAAATAACAGGAATAATTGCAACGAGTTTTGCAATCATAGTAATTACCGTCTATTCTTTAAAATTAATGGTATTATCAATGGATGTCAAATGTAATCATCTTAGCGGATATTTAACGATTCCTAAAGGAGCATCGGTTAATTATGTCGGACGCTTATTATATGATCAAAATTGTCTCTCGCATTTTTCACTATTCTCTCTTGCTATGAAACTCACTTTGAACGAAAACAAATTAAAAGCCGGTCGGTTTTCTCTGGAAAATGTCAGCAGAATGGATGAACTCATTAAACTCCTTACATCATCAACAGGTGAAATTGTCAAAACGGTAATTTATGAGGGTTATACTATCCAGCAAATTGCCCAGGTTTTTACATCCATTCTTGATATCGATGAAGAAAGGTTTATGTATCTCTGCCGGGACAAAGATTTTATTAAATCATTAAATATAAATTCACCCACTCTTGAGGGCTATCTATTTCCTGATACCTATCAGTTTCTCACATCTTATATGGAAGCAGACTTAATAAAAATCATGGTGGCCAACTTTCATCAAAAAATGAAAAAGGTTCTTGATAATACAACTCAATCAGTCAATATGGTTCAAAGTGACATAGTAATTCTGGCATCAATTATACAGGGTGAAGCAATGCTGATAGATGAAATGGAAATGATTTCTTCTGTGTATCATAATCGATTAAATGAGGAAATGATGCTCCAGGCAGATCCGACCATCCAGTATATTCTTCCCAGCCGGAAGGAAAAGTTGTATAATAAAGATCTTACTATCGATTCACCTTACAATACATATATGTATAAGGGACTTCCTCCGGGAGCCATCAATAATCCTGGAATAGATGCTCTAAAGGCGGCAGCGTATCCTGACTCAACAGAATATTTATATTTTGTTGCCAATGGAGATGGTCGCCATATATTTTCGCGAAATGTGGAAGAGCATAATAAAGCAAAATATAGAATAAAAAGGAAAAAGAGAAATAACCAAAATTGAATAATCAAAATAATCTAAACAAACAACAAAGAGAAGCAGTCCTTGAAATTGAATCCCCCGTATTAATATTTGCTGGAGCAGGTAGCGGAAAAACAAGAGTCTTAACTCAAAAAATTGTCCACCTCATCGAATCAAATATTTATCCAGCACATAAGATTCTTTCTGTTACTTTTACGAACAAAGCCGCCACAGAAATGAAGACTAGAGTCAAGTCCATGTTGCCTGAAATGAATGATAGTTCTTTGAGTATTGGCACTTTTCATTCAATTGCAGCGAGAATTCTAAGATTTGAAGCACAATATCTCGGTTATGAAAGGAGCTTTACCATCTACGATACTGAAGATGGGAAAAAGTTGATAAAAGATATTGTCAAAGAAATGGATCTAAATGCCAGTATGTATAATGCTCGCAATATATTATCCATTATAAGCAGTAATAAAAATAATTTTGTATCACCGGATGAACTTCGGGAAAAATCAAAAAATCCTTATGAAACAAAAATGGCTGATATTTACGAAAAATACCAGGAAAGATTAATAAATAATAATGCCATGGATTTTGATGAGTTATTGCTACAGCCATTGTATTTATTTAGAGACTTTCCAGAAAGATTAGAATTCTACCGGCAACGCTATCAATATATTTTGGTGGATGAATATCAGGATACGAATAAACCGCAATTTGAATTTGTAAAATATCTGGCTGGGGATCACCAACGCATCACGGTGGTGGGAGATGATGATCAAAGCATATACGGCTGGCGTGGTGCGGATATCACTAATATCTTGGAATTTGAGAAGACATTTCCTGATGCAAATATAATCAAACTTGAACAGAACTATCGATCAACTAAACATATTTTAAAAGCTGCCCATTCAGTAGTAAAACATAATACGAAAAGATCCCCAAAAGAATTGTGGACAGATAATAATGATGGTAGTCTGATTACGTTGAAGCAGTCAGAAGATGAACGCGGTGAAGCAAAATTTATTGTTTCAAGAATTCAACGCAGTTACAAATCTGATAATAAAAAATTTGGGGACTTTGCAATATTATATCGAACAAATGCCCAATCCAGGGCGATTGAAGAAAAGTTAATCCATGGTACCATTCCATATTCAATCGTTGGTGGACTAAAATTTTTCGAAAGAAAAGAGATCAAAGACGTCCTGGCATATTTAAGACTTATCGCCAATGTTAAAGATAATATAAGTTTTGAAAGGGTGGTGAATTTTCCAACCCGTGGGTTGGGTATGACAACAATCAGAAAGTTATCAATCCGCGCCGGTCAGTTAAACCAGTCTCTTTTGGAAGCAATGGAAACTACAGAGACACTTGAAATTCGGCCGGCTCAGAAAGAGGTGATGAAAAAATTCAAAGTACTAATAGATGATTTAAAATCTCAGTCAGATAGTAAACCGGCAGTAGAGATATGTCGATCGCTCATTAAAGAGATATCTCTTGAAGCACATTATTTGAACCAGAATTCTGAGGATGAAGCGGATCGCTGGAATAATGTTGAGGAATTGATAAGGGGCATTGAATTATTTTGCGATGAAAATCCAGAGGCAAAATTATCAGATTATCTGGAAAATGTTTCACTCCAAACCGATCTGGACCGATGGAATGATGCCAAGGATTCAATTACACTGATGACAGTGCACAGTGCCAAAGGATTAGAGTTTCCTGTTGTTTTTATAACGGGATTGGAAGAAAGATTATTTCCGCTTAGGGTAAATGATGAACAGGATTTGGATGAGGAAAGACGTCTCTTTTATGTGGCTATGACAAGGGCGAAAGAAAAGGTATATCTTACCCATGCCCAGTTTAGAAGAAGATATGGAGGGGATGCGCCATCGTATATGATGAGATCAGAGTTTATAGATCATATCCCATCAGAAATTCTGGATGAAATAAAACTGCCGGCTAATAAGAAAATATCCACTGGCAATTACCCGGATCTGGAGTTTTGGCAGGCAAATAGTTATCGCGGCCAAAAAAATAAGTTGGCTGGTGATAAGCAGATTGAAGGTGAAGGTGATTTCAAAGTAAATCAAATTGTTGATCATAAAATGTGGGGCCGTGGTAAAGTACTGTCAATTGAAGGCATGGGTGAAAAGGCAAAAATTACTGTGTTATTTTCCGGTGACATTCGAAAAAAACTCATTGCTAAATATGCTGGACTCAAATTATTAAGTAGCTGATTGACAACAATAATTTCTCTTCTCAGAATTTGTTGAGAATATCCATAATTTCTTCTTTTAAATTCCGCTATTATCTCTTTAAGTTACTTGAGAATCATTCTCAATAAAGTAATTATTATGACACGAAAACAAATTATCAACAAATTCAAAAAAGCTATTCGAAATGAACAGCTGAAAGTTACACCGCAAAGAGTTGCCGTTTTAGATGATCTAATGGATCATCCCGGACATAGGGAATGTGATGAGATTTTCGATGATCTCAGAGCAAATGATATGAAAGTCTCTAGGGCTACAATCTACCGAACTCTTGATTTACTGGTTAAATATGGATTTGCCAAAAAACTAAATACTGGCGAAGGTCGATCCCGCTTCGAAAATCGTATCGACACCCATCATCATGATCATATTATCTGTAACAAATGTGGAACAATTACCGAATTTTGCAATGACGAAATTGAAAAAATTCAAATTGATATTTGTAATGATATGGATGCCCAAATTGTTGGTCATGAACATCAGCTTTTTGTTATTTGTGCCGATTGTAGAAATAATTGAAAACGATCGATGAATTAAACATTGGCGAGTTGGCTATAATCATTGGATTTAATGGAAATGCCGAACTGCAGTCACGATTAGTAGAAATGGGAATCAATCCCGGTGTATTGATCCGGCTGGTTAAAAAATCATTATTTGGCGGCCCTTTACAGCTTAAAATTAGAGAATATTACGTCTCTATTCGGAAATGTGATGCCAAGGATATAAGAGTTTCACTACATGAGTCGTGATCATAAACATCGTCACCAACAGTTAAAGACGGGGATAACTGTTGCTCTTCTCGGAAATCCAAATTCCGGTAAGACGGCTATCTTTAACCAACTCACAAAATTACGGCATAAGGTATCCAATTATCCAGGTGTGACAGTAGAGCAAAAATCCGGTCTTTTCAAAATTAATCAGCACTCAAAGGGTATTGTAACAGACTATCCCGGTACTTACAGCATAACTCCGGAATCACTTGATGAGAGAATTGTTGCTGAAGAGATCCTCCAATGGATACACGGTAATTCCCCACCTGATGTCATCATTTCAGTTGTTGATGCCTCAAATCTCAGTCGCAACCTGTATCTTACCACCCAATTAACAGATTTAGGGATTCCAGTGGTACTCGCCATGAATATGATGGATCGGGTACAATCTAAAGGTACAAATATTGACATTGACAAACTGAAAAAGGAATTAGGTGTTGCTGAGATAATTTCTTTATCTGCCAAAAAGAAGTGGGGATTTAAAGAACTCAGAGCAGCAATTGATAGTGTCTCTGCAATGTCAGATTTTTCGCCTGAAGCTGATTGCGCCATTAAAATACCTGAAGACATCCGCAAAACACTTCAACCACTGATTTTACTCCTGGAGAAAGAGTTTCAATATTCTTCTATGCTTGCCGCTGCCCAGGCCTTGAGAATAATCACTCGAAACTCAGCATTTGACTTGTATGCTCATCTCAAAGAAATTGACAGCAGGGTAACTGAGACTCTGTTACAAAATATTCTCAATTTACGTGATCAAGCAATTGAAGAACTTGAAAGCCTTGGTCATCCACACAGGGTATTGGAAGGAACCATCCGTTATCAACGCATTGATGATACACTAAATGATATAAGTTTTGATACCAACCGCTTTGTTAAGGAAACTACAAAAAGTGAAAGAGTAGATAAAGTTCTTACCCATCGGTACATTGGCCCCACTATTTTTGTACTAATTCTCTATTTTATATTTAATTCTGTTTTTACCTGGGCCACCATTCCCATGGATTGGATTAGTCTAGAAATTGCTCACTTTGGCGAATGGGTTTTGAGCAAAATGAATCCCGGGTCCCTTAGAGATTTGTTCGTAGATGGAATTATTGGTGGTGTGGGGGCAATACTGGTGTTTTTACCACAGATACTAATATTGGTTTTCTTCCTAACGATTTTAGAAGATTCCGGGTACATGGCAAGGGTTGCATTTATGATGGACCGGATAATGACAAAAGTTGGATTGCACGGTAAATCAGTATTACCGTTAATGAGCGGTTATGCCTGCGCTATTCCCGGTATTATGGCAACACGGACAATTGATAGTTGGAAAGATCGATTAATTACGATTCTGGTATTACCATTGATGAGTTGTTCTGCCCGATTACCCGTTTATTCATTACTTATTGGCAGCTTTATTCCAGCGACCAAAATATTTGGTTTAATATCTATGCAGGGATTCGTCATGGTTATCATGTACTTTCTCGGCACTGTGACTGCTTTTTTACTTTCATGGATATTCAGCAAATTCATCAAGGTTGAAAGCAAATCATCTTTTGTGATGGAACTGCCGCCATACCGGATACCAATTATGGGATCTGTATTTCATCAAGTTTATTCACGGGGGAAGCTATTTGTAAAAAATGCCGGGCAAATAATACTGGCAATTTCCATCGTGCTTTGGTTTATAGCATCTTATCCCCAAATTCCTGAGGGGCATACAGGAATCTCGAAAGTTGAGTACAGTTATGCTGGCAGGATGGGCAAGATGATTGAACCAGTCATAGAACCACTTGGTTTTGACTGGAAAATTGGAATTGGTTTAATAACCTCATTTGCCGCCAGGGAAGTGATGGTAAGTACACTGGCAACATTGTATAATATTGAAGATGAAGAAAATATTGTAATGCTGAGAGACTCGATGAAATCGGATGTGGATCCAATAACGGGAGACCCGCGCTATAGTGCTTTGATTGCTTTGTCCCTCATGGTATTTTATGTCTACGCCGCCCAATGTCTGGCAACATTTGCTATAGTTAGAACTGAAACCAATTCCTGGAAATGGCCAATGTTTATGATGGCATATATGACAATCCTTGCTTTTTCAGCCTCCTCAATAGTTTATCAGGGTGGTAGATTATTAGGTTACTGATATGAACACAGAATTAAATATCCAGGATCTTTCAGTAATATTGATCGGTGCTTTGGCGGTAGTATTTGTGGCTCGAAAGTTTTTAAAACAATTTATTGAACCCGAAGAAAACCCCAAATGTGATAAATGCCCAGTTTCACATAAGAACCTAAAAATAGAAAAGTAAATTTAAAAATATTTGTGCTTCAAAATCCATTTTGATTCAATTGGGATTCTCTATTAATAAATTTATTCAGCAATTCATCCATACAATTCTTTAAAAAATAGGCCCAAAAACCGATTTAAGATGCCTTTTGGCTGAATTGTTGTTGCATCTATTTCAATGAATTAATAAATTTTGTGCAATTCGATAACCATTTTGTATGAATTGCGAATGGTTACAGTTACGCCTTGGATTGATTTTTTATAAAACTACAACGGAAAATTAACCGCAACCCGTTGGAAAATAATTTTCTGCCAACAAAAACAAATCAGGCAGAGGTATGATATCAACAAATAAAAAAACGAGGAGAAGTAAATGACTTCAAAATTAAAACAAGTTATGATGACCTTTCTTTCTTTCATCATTTTAACAACAATGTCTTTTTCACAGGATCATTATGTTGTGGATTGGGAAACAGGTCTTTCATCTCTAGTAACTTTTCAGGATGGAATCACCGGTCTGGAAGTAGGAGATGAGGTAGGAGTTTTTGATGCTGCAGGATTAACACAATCAGGCGGTTGTGATAGCCCAGTAGGTGAAATTCTTGTTGGTGCCGGTGTTTGGTCCGGTACACAAATGAATGCTGTTGCTATTGGATCAGTAGATAACTGTGCTTTTGGTGGTACACAGATTAAAGGTTGGATTTCTGGAAATTCAATTGTTGTTAAAGTATGGAGAGATGGAGCAGAACTGGAAACCTCATTTGTTATTTCAAACGGTTCCGGGATTTTTGATGGCTTTTTTACCACAATTAGTGAAGTCACAACCATCGTTCCTGTGGAATATGATATCGTTATAAATGAATTCTTTTTTAGAAGTGATGCTTCTGATACGCCAGATTATGTAGAATTATATAATGCTGGTGATGCGGATGTTGATCTGGCTGGCTGGACGCTTGCAGGTGAAGTAATTGGCGGCGGCACAATTTCAGTCGGTGGATATTTCCTCCTGGCTGTTGATGATCCATTCTTTGATGTTGATGGCAATGAATATTATGCCGGAGAAGATTGGCCAAATAGTGCATTTTTAGATTTATCCCTCGGTACATCTGCTGATGATATCGAATTACTAAACCCAAATGGTCAGCAGGAAGATATTGTGAACTATGACCTTCTAAATGGTTGGCCGACTGGTACGGGTAATAAAGGTTATGCTGTAGAACTAAATAATCCTGGCAATGATAATAATGACCCTGCCAATTGGGCCAGCGCTTTAGAAACCCCTGTTAGTTTATATTTATATCTTGATGATGGATCAGAATGGGATTTTGGTTCTCCTTTAAATCAAAATACAACTTCTGTAGGTGAATCTTTCCCAGGTTGTACCGATAATACTGCATGTAATTATGATCCTGATGCAACGGAAGATGATGGATCATGTATTGCTGCTGAAGGCTGTAATGGCTGGTGTGAAGGTGACGATGGCGGACCTTTAGAGGAAGATTGTGCTGGCGAATGTGGTGGAACTGCAGTTGAAGATTGTGCCGGAGTTTGTAATGGTGATGCTGTAGTTGATGAATGTGGTGTTTGCGATGGAAACAATGAAGATATGGATTGTGCCGGTGAATGTTTTGGTGATGCCGTTGAAGATTGTCTCGGCGAATGTAATGGTGATGCCATGGTTGATGAATGTGGCGTTTGTGATGGCAACAATGAAGACATGGACTGTTCTGGTGAATGTTTTGGTGATGCTGTTGAAGATTGTCTCGGCGAATGTAATGGTGATGCCATGGTTGATGAATGTGGCGTCTGTGATGGAAACAACGAAGACATGGACTGTTCCGGTGAATGTTTTGGTGATGCAATAGAAGATTGTGCCGGTGTTTGTAATGGTGATGCTGTAGTTGATGAATGTGGTGTTTGCGATGGAAACAACGAAGATATGGATTGTGCCGGTGAATGTTTTGGGAATGCCGTTGAAGATTGTCTCGGCGAATGTAATGGTGATGCCATGGTTGATGAATGTGGCGTTTGTGACGGAAACAACGAAGACATGGACTGTTCAGGTGAGTGTTTTGGTGATGCTGTTGAAGATTGTCTTGGTGTCTGTAACGGTGACGCAGTAGTTGATGAATGTGGCGTTTGTGATGGTGGTGGTATCCCAGATGGAGATTGCGACTGTGACGGCAATGTGGAAGACTGTGACGGCGTTTGTGGTGGATCAGCAATGATGGATAATTGTGGTGTTTGTGATGACGATCCTGAAAATGATTGTGATTCATCACCATGGGGTTTTGTAGATATATCCTCGTATGAATTCTCTGGTTCTATCACTGCTTCTGTGAATTTTGATGATATGCCAGTTGGTTCTGAATCTGACTGGGTAGCAGCCTTTGTTGACGATGAATTACGCGGTGCTATAAATGGTTTATACTTCTCGCCATCAGATACGTGGGAATTCCTTCTAACTGTATATAGTAACAGTTCTTCTGGCGAAGTACTCAGATTTGAGTACTATGATGCCATGATTGATTCATTTTTTAACCTTGAAGAAACTCTTGATTTTACCAGCAATATGTTAGTTGGTGACCCATTTAACACATTCGGATTAAATTATCATGATGTTGTCACAGGTTGTATGGATATGGATGCCTGTAATTATAATTCTGATGCTACTGAAGATGATGGATCTTGCATAGAACCTGCTGGCTGTAATGGTTGGTGTGATGGTGATGAAGGTGGACCATTAGAAAATGACTGTGCTGGTGAATGTGGTGGATCAGCTGAAGAAGATTGTCTTGGCGAATGTAATGGTGATGCTATGCTTGACGATTGCGACGTCTGCAATGGTAATAACGAAGACATGGATTGTGCCGGTGAATGTTTTGGAGATGCTATTGAAGATTGTCTCGGTGAATGTAATGGTGATGCCATGCTTGATGATTGTGATGTTTGTAATGGTAACAACGAAGACATGGATTGTGCCGGCGAATGTTTTGGTGATGCTGTTGAAGATTGTTTTGGCGAATGTGGTGGTGATGCCATACTTGATGATTGCGACGTGTGCAATGGTAATAACGAAGACATGGATTGTGCTGGTGAATGTTTTGGAGATGCTGAAGAAGATTGTGACGGCGAATGTGGTGGTGATGCATATGTAGATCCCTGCGGCAACTGTGATGATGATCCGTCGAATGATTACGAATGCAACAACCCATTCGGAACTGTAAATCAATCTACAAGTCAAGCATTTTATTTCTTTGATCTGGCCTTACTTGGTGATTTGGAATTAGACATGACTGATGATTGGATTGGCATGTTTAATAATGGCGTCCTGGTTGGTGCTGGACCTTGGGCTGGTAATACATTTGAAACAATGATTGTCGCCATGGGTGATGACGGTTTTGCTTATTCTGAAGGATATCTTGGAAACGGTGATGTACCTACTTTTGAGGTATACGATGGCTCTTCAGATTCTTTCTACGATGCAGAAGCATTTGGTGTGAATCCCGGTCTTGAATTTTCCAATTTCGCGCAAATATTTATTGATGAATTAATTGCCGATCTTACCACAGAGCAATGTATTGAATTACATGATGGTGCCAATCTAATCTCATTCTGGTCATTCCCAGTAGACGCCTCCTTGGCAAATATACTTGGTGATTGTGCAGATCAGACTATTGGTGTAATTGGTGAGGGTACAATTGCTACGCCTCATCCAATATTCCCAGGTGAATGGTTAGGAAACCTTACAGACCTTAGTGCCGAAGATGGTTACTGGTTCCTTTTGGAAGGTGACTGTACTCTTTGTGTAAGTGGATGGAATAATGATATCATGTATTCACTACACGATGGTGCAAATTTGATATCTTATCCGTTTGAAGGATCTTCACCACTACTTGAAACTGTCCCAGGTGAAGTTCTTGATGCTCTTCTTGGTATAATTGGCGAAGGAACTATTGCCACACCACATCCAATTTTCCCAGGTGAATTCCTCGGAAACCTTGAAAATCTTCAAGGTGGAGATGGATATTGGTTCCTGTTAGATGGCGATGCAGATTTTGCCTTTAATGCTCCAGCAATGGCAAGATATAATTTTGTAGAAAACCAAATGAGTAATCTTGCTGGATATGATTATGTTCAATCTTCTGAACAGGCATTTTATTTCATTAAGGATATCAATGTTGAGATGAACGAAAATGATTGGGTCCTTGCCTATAATGGTGATGTTCTGGTTGGTAAAGCACAATGGCAGGGTGAATACACCAGTATTCCTGTGATGGGTGATAATGGTAACGATTTCGCAAATGGATATCTCACCGAAGGTGAAACACCTCAGTTTGTGCTTCTCAGGAATGATAGCAATGAAATGATTTCGTTGAATGGAATCGTTAATGGCTGGCAGTCAAATGGTATCTACCATATTGGTGATATGGATGTTGTAGCCAACATTCCATCAACGTTTGTACTAAACGAAGTATTTCCAAATCCATTCAATCCAGCAGCAACTATATCATACTCATTACCAACTGATGCCCAAATTCAGGTAGTAGTATATGATATGCTTGGACGTAATGTAGCTGAGCTTGTTAATGAGACACAGACAGCAGGTTATCATAGTATAATCTGGGATGCTTCAAATGAATCAAGTGGTATGTACCTGGTGAAAATGATTACAGAAAATTCTGTTATGACTCAAAAGGTTATGCTACTCAAATAATCTAATTTTATACTAATAAAAAAGGGGGTGATTTTCACCCCCTTTTTTTTGTCTCGAATTGTGTGTCAATAGAATTAATGAGATTATACCTGTTATGGGGCAGGCATCTCACAGATTTATTTATCGGATGAAATCTCGTGATTAATAAGTTGATAAATACAAACTGCGACCATAAAGTAAAAACAAAAGTACATGAGAATAGCCGATAAAATGATAACATACAAGAAGTAATCATGGGCAAATCTCAAGCCCCAGATACCACCAAAAGTGAGTATAATCGATGCAAATGGCTCAATTAATAAGAACAATTTCACTTTTCCGGTAATGAGAGTGTTCATTGAAAATATCAAACCCAATAGAAGAAAAATGATCGAGAAAGTAATAACATGATTATGTGTCGTGAGAAGGAGAGCATTTATCGTTTTTGGGAATTTATCCGGTATGTCAAACTCATCCATTGAATCTGTGGAACTGCCCTGATAATGTTCCTGGATTCCAGAAGCTTTCCATTCACTGGTATTTGCCAGGTAAATCAATCCAATACTCACACCTATGGTCATAACAATTAGATATGATAAAAGAATGATTCTAATATCCTTTGATAAATCCGTCAAATGTACTTTCACATTACTTTCCCATTTTTTTGAAGACTTCCATTAACCATGGCGTAAGAATGGTAAGTTTATTCACACCATGTGAAATAGAATTTGCTGATATAGTGGCACCGGAGATACCATTAATATCTTTACCAATTAGAAAATCTGAGGATGCATCCTTCTCAATAAATTGATCCAGCCATCGACGAGATTTAATTTCTCCGCCATAAGATTCACGGTATTTGACAATTTCCACATGCTGAATTTGAGACTGAGCGGTGAAAATAACAAAAAAAGTTATCGGCATTGATTTCCCTACAACATTATCCAAGATGGCAATTGCAGTCAGGCTGTCTCCTTGGGTGATATGCCAGATATGCAGTTCATCCCTAAAGAAGTTCTGTTTTACGATGTTGGAAATAACCGACTGAATACTATCAGGAATTTGAATTATTTGATGCTCAATAATTACAGATTTTCCCATCAGGATTTGTATACGGTCGCCAGTTTCCTCCACTAATCCGGCTATAACTACTGAGAAGATGAAAAATATGGCTATTAGGTATTTCATTTTGATTCCCGTTGAAAAGATGAGTAATTAAAAATGGTAACCAATTCCAAGATTGAACTGTGTTGTGGTATTGTCTTGATCGCTTTTAAGATTTGATTTACCATAATCAAGTTTGAAAACTATTTGATCGATTGGCCACCAGGTGATTCCCACTTTTGATATTTCCTCAATTTTGGAATCAATACTATCTGCACGTGAAACATTTGACAATCTAAACCATGGCATTAATTTTCCATTAAAGCCGATATGGCTGGATATATCATAACCAAGATCGAAATAATAACCAGATGAGGAATTGATCTCGGCTGGATTATTATCATAGTCTATATTGCCGTATTCAAATACAGAATGGAAATGATGGGCGTCATAAACAGCATGCATTTCCACTATTGATACATTAACAGAATTGTTTTTATCATCATCAATGGGGGCATCATTTACGGTGTAGGAAACACCCAGTTTCATTCCCGGAAACTCTGTATAACTCAAGCTGATATTTTTTGTCCAATTGAATGCAGTAGTCTTGAATCCTTTACCACGGGCATTTCTAATTCCATAACCTATATCTTCGCCATTTAGGTCTTCCAATAAAGCTATTCTTCCTTTAATCCCGAACATTTCACCATAAAATGCAAATCCATTGCCAAACCAGGTAGTGGGGATGATATACTTGTTGTATAGAGGACGCTCCACACTAAGAAATAGAGCAGGTTCATGGTATTCATTAAGTAGGCCAATAGATGGAAGGATTACACCACCCTGGAAACCCCAATTATCATCGTGATAATTGATAAACGCCTGCTCCAGTTCCAATTCGCCAGTTTCTTCTCCACCTTCAAGATAGTTATGCTCTAATTCTACTTCGGATTTAAATGACCAGGCTTCAGTGAAATTGTAACTATAATAAATAATAAACCGGTGAAAATCCAGCTGGTTTTTTGTTTCATTATCATTAGAATCGAAGTCGCGATTCCAGTGCATTTCACCATAACCTCCGATAGTATAACCCGGTTGAAAAAACTCATCCTGTGAGAAGGAAAGTGATAGTAATTGAAATATAATAATAACTTGAAATATTTTTCTCATTTCATAAACCCTTTTAAATATTTGAATACTTTATATAATTTACATGATTGCAGTAATTCAAATTTAAATGAGAATAAATCTCAATATCAAATAAAGATTTATGGAATAACTATTTTATTTGTTTGAATTTAATAAATTGAAAGGCGGAAGGATTTCAATCACTAGACCAGAATAATTCAAGCCTATCTTTTAGGTCCTGATTATTATCTATTATTTCAGGATTCCAATATTTTTCAAGGATATCCATATAACCCGAATTTGAAAATCGATCTCCAATAAATAATATCAAACCACGGTCATTTACACCGCGGATTAATCTTCCAGCTGATTGAAGCACAGAATTTAACGATGGGTAGGTGTATGAAAATCCATAGCCCTCTTCACCTATATTGTCAAAATACTCACGAATCAATTCATTCTCTATGGTTATCGGCGGATGGGCGATTCCAACAACGATAACGCCAATAAGGTTTTCCCCCGGCAGATTTATCCCTTCACCAAAAAATCCACCAGTGACTACAAATCCCAATTGTGTTGAGGTACTTTTCTTTTTAAAATGATCTAGAAATTGGTTTTTTCCAACTTCTGTCATCCCCGGTTCTTGAATATGTATCTTAAATTGAGGACACAGTTTCTCAAAAATATCAGCTGCCTGGTTTAAGTATTTATATGAGGGAAAAAATATCATGTAATTCCCCATTTTTATATCAACGGCATCCTTTATAATTTTAATTATGCTTTTCAAACTAGCCGCTCTCTGTTTATAGCGGGTAGAGATATAATTGGCAATCATCACACAGACATTGTCAGGTTCAAATTCACTCTGAATTTGGATGTGCTCGGTTTCATCGACAGCTAGAAAATGGGAATAATAGAAATCCGGATCAAGAGTGGCCGAAAAAAACACCGATGATCCTCCAAGTGATAAATATTGTTTGAGTAATTTCGAGGGATCCATGCAATAAAGTTGAATAACCATATTTTTCTTTTCCACTTTATATATAACTTGATGACAATCGTCCCATTGTTCAGAGATTGATAGAAATTTCTGAAAGGCAAACAGCATGTCATTTAGCATTTTCCTAATGGCCATATTGGGCAAGTCGAAATTTAGTTTTTCAGTGGAGGAAATATAGGATTTAATTTTTTTAAGTAAGTTCATTGGTATCGTTTCGCTTACATCCCAATTACCATTTAATGATACATTATCCCGGAGAACAGCTAATTCACGGGTTATCCCTTTGACCTGTTTATACAAAATTAAATTTAATGATTTTAATTTACCCTGAACCTTCAAGATGGAGTCACGGTCCAACTCCAGGGAATAATTACTTCTTGCTCGCTGAGGAAGATTATGGGCTTCGTCTATGAGAGTTATATATTTTCCGGAGAGACTGGGAAACTGACGATTGACAAAATATCGTCTGAGCTGGGCAGATGGATCAATAAGATAATTGTAATCGCAAATAATTATATCACAATATTCTGAGTAATCTAATGAAAGTTCAAATGGACAAATTTTAAGTTTCTCTGCAATGTCAATAATAATATCATAACCAACAGAATCATATTTAGTAAGAGCTGATATTGCTTCAGGCAGTTTTGAATAATATCCACCAGCATATTCACATTCACTGATATGGCATAATGATCCAGGTCGCATACATATTTTTTCTTTTGCCGTAAGGCTAATTGCTCTCATTTTTAAGCCAGAGTCCAACAAAATAGCCAAATTTTCAACAGCCTCATTTTTACCGGTTGTTTTGGCAGTGAGATAGAATATCTTTTCAATATTCCTGACTGCAGCCGATTTAACAGCGGCAAAAAGAATGGCAATTGTTTTTCCCGAACCTGTAGGCGCCTGTAAGATGAGATTATTATCAGAGTTCAAATTAGACCTCACAGCCTCAATCATTTCTTCTTGTCCAGATCGAAGATCTGAAAATGGAAAATTCAAATCCTTAATTGATCTATCTCTTTCAGATATCCAGCAAAGATAGTTTTCAATCCATAATTTAATTATTGCCAGTTTGGATTCAATAATATCGACAATCTCAAAATAGGTAAATATTTTTTCAAATACGACTTCTCTAATCTCCGGCAATATCCCATAACATATTCTGATTGTTATATCACTGTATGGATACCGACCATGAATCATATAAGCATATAATTGAGCCTGTAGCCAGTGATCTGGAAATAAATCATCTGAAAGTTTATTCTTTGAGAGTAAGGTACTTTTAATTTCTTCAATTATAAGACCGTCATCATTTTGCACCAATCCATCAATTCTACCGGAGATATTCAATATATAGTTGTTCTCCTCACATTTGAGATACACCGGCACCTCAGAATGATACTGAGATGGGCGTCGGTTTTGAATTTTCTGATGCACTTTAGTGCCTAAGGAGGCTCGATTGACCAGGAATGCAGATGATTGTTCAAGATCACCTTCAGACTTCGAATATTGAAGTATGTCCCCGACGGATAAATCTATAATCGGTTTTGTGTTATCCACGTACAGTTGAACTCATGCTATTTTTAGTGATCAATTACGATCTACAAAAGATGATCGACTGATTTCAATATTCATAGATTCCGGGACCAATGATCTTATGAGACCGGTAGTGAGTTGATTGAGAATACCCTGATGAAAATTCTTTTCAAACTTCAATCGTACAATTGAATTTGAATTTAACTCATTAACTTCCAATTTGATAGTCTGCATTACTGCCTCTATTGAATTTTCAGAATCAATTTGAATATCTGCCATCTTCCGAGAGGGAAGAGGGACAAAATCCAAATGTTCGATGGGATTATTTATAGCAGGATCTAATCCAATTTTTAGAAATCCTTTTGTCTCATTTTTTTCTGCGAATGAGGTTCTCTCTGTTGAACCAGAGAATATCACCTTGCCTTTAAAATCTGCCTGATTATTGTGTTTAAACGGTAAAATCTGATGTCGATGGATATGTCCGCACAAAATTAAATCATAATTTTGAGGCATCATTTTTTTTAACAAAATATCTGGTCCACTGCCAAATGTGTAATTTATCTGACCAACCTGAGCGCCCTGTACCGTTTGGTGCATTAAGAGAAGGTTAACATCATTAGTAGAAATATCCGTCTTAAAAATATTTTGGCATTTTTGGAATTCTTCATGAAGATTTTTACGGATAAATGGAAATCCTGCAAAATTTATATTCTTTCCCTGAAAGGGGAACGAGAACACTTTTGGCCGTTCAAATATGTAAATATTGGGGTGGGATAAAATTGAAATTAAAGGTAATCTGGAGCAATCATGATTTCCCGGGACAATAATAATCTTTATACCTTTATCAGCAGTAGATAATAATTTTGAATAGGCCCGCTTGACAATATCATTATGGACTTTGCATCTGAAAAACAAATCACCAAGATGAAGAATAAAATCGACTTTATTTTTTACGCCATAATTAAGAACATGATTAAAATTTGAGAAAAATTCTTCAGCGCGCCTTCTAATTTTTATCCGCGGTCGCATTGGATAATCAAACCCAAGGTGAGTATCCGATAACACAAGCAGTTTTAACTTATTTTCCACTTTTGGTGTGGGGGTTACATTTCTTTTTTGGGAGAAATTGATGAGATTTTAATCTACAGTTTCCGCTTCCAAAATATATTCTTCAAGTTTTTCATCTGAAAAACCCCAGTTATCATCATTAACATTTAATCTTAATTTGTCTTTCAGCATATCTCGTCCGGCTTCAAGAACCGCATCCCAGCCAATGCCAGGTCTTTCACTCCAGAATTTAATTTTTTCAATGGGGGACATTGACGCCCATCCAGTTTCATGATGAATGTGGAAAGTACAGGCTTCAGGTGGAAGTATCACTTGCTTATATCCTAATGCAGCAGCTGCAATAATACCCAGGCTATCGATGTGAATTGAATAGAGATCAAGTTCAGCATAACCCTGGATATCCAGCCATGCCTCTTTTGACATCAGTGTAAAATCTCCGCAGGCATCTGTATCTAATAATCGTAATTGCAGTCCAATTGGTTCTTCAAGAATCCGGGCTCTCACTTTTGCCGCCAACTGAAAAAATTTTGCGACGAAAGCATATTTGTAAACCCACTCCGGTGCAGTAATCAAATGAACATATTGATTATTTTTGCCTGCCGTTGAAAGGATGTTTTCTGTGGCAAATGTCAACTGCTTCTCTAATGGCCAATTTTCCTGAATTTCTGCTGGTACATCGCAACGATTTGCCCGATAGAAACATTGAGAATCCAGGTCATTTTCCTCTAGAATCTGGAATAATTCCTTTGAAAAGAGAAGATCGATATTTGTGCACAACACAAATTTGCCTAGGGCTCGACGAATTCCAACATTTTTTGCTATCATCTGAAACAACGGAATGGCATCCTGCTGTTTATACTGGGAATGAATCTCCAGTGGAACAACAACATACCGTATAATCAGTTTATCTCCCGGAGAAGGAGCAGGCAAAACTTCCTTTAATAATGGTCGGTCCAGCGGTGGATTCCATTCAACGATAATCAGCTCAATATCTAAATTTGATTTTCTTGTCTGCACCAGTAAACCATTAACAAATATCCTCATTCGTTTAAGTGTATCACCACCATGATCATCATTTCTCGATGTAGCTACAATAGATAGATCAATTGACATTATATACTTTTCTCCAAAAATTCATGTTTCTTTCCACCCCATGATTCGTCGTTATAAATGATGGGTTTGTCGTTTTTTTCCATTTCAATTCCATCCTTATTAAATTTGTCAAACATTTTTTGCATATCAGGATCGTTATCATTGCCGTCTGACTCATATCTCCTGCTATGGTCCTGATGATATACAGGATCCCTAAATACAAACTCTTTCAGTCTTGATAAGGCGGCCATAACCACAAAAATAGAATCGGTATGCATGGCTAGATAGGTGTTTTCGGGACATCCATTCAATTTCATCCAGGTGTCTCGGTGCAACATCATAAAATCACCACTGCAATTAGTATGATATTTTAGGGGGATATAGTCATAATAAACCGGCCAGGAAAAATGATTGGCTATTTTTTCAATTCGAATCATATTTACATTTTTCAACTGCCTGAAATAGTTTATCATTCTTGCCTTGAATAAACCTGGTTTTCCGTCTGTAATATCGATCGTATTACCTCTCAAAAAATATCTAAAAATCTGCTTTTGTACACGTTGAAGTATATTACTTGCTTGGTCATGAATATTTATATCGAATTTGTGATAATCACAACGATCGCAACGATAATATCTAGACTTTTTAAGAAGTTTTTTGCCAATGTATTGAAAGATTTTTGGGTGGATAAGAATATCAGGATTTGCGGCCAGTATATATTGACCTTTAGCTCGTCGGATTCCAATATTTTTGGCGATATACTCAAACACCGGCACGGTCCGCCGAATATCAGGATTGACATATTTAGAATGGATCATTTGCGGTACATAGATAACTCTAACTCGAACAAAACGAAGATTATCCGGGACATCCATAATATCTATTATATCTTCTTTATCTTCGAGAAAATTATAATTGACAAAAATAATCTCAGAATCAATTTGATTTAATTCGAGATGTCTAATCGTCCAACTAAGGCAGTTTATTAAACGAAAATTAAAATCTCCACCATAATTGTCATTTCTTCCAACGAGTACAATACTTAAATAGGGTGGAGCATTATTTTGCATGATTTATCTCTGTCATATTAATTGGTGAAATTGTCAATAACATCTGAAATGATTTTATTCAAATGCCTGTGTGATATAGTTTGTGTAAATCTGGATTCGACAAATTCGGCTCCGCTTGTTCCCATTTGATGGGCAAGCTCTTTGTCCTGACAAATCTGAACCATGAAATCTGAAAAGGATTCAATATCATGCTCCTGGCAAAGATAACCGGTTTTATTATGCTGAACAATATTTGGAATACCTCCATGATGGGTAGAAATCACCGGGAGACCAGATGCGGATGCCTCAAGAATCGATACAGGCGTGCCTTCAGAATCATTTGTCTCAGTTGTGATAGAATGTTGGAGATATACCAATGACTGACTGTAAATTTTATGAATTTCCTGTTGACTAAGAATTCCCATAAAATCAATTTTATTGGTTAGTTGCAATTTTTCTGCCAGCTCTTTGCAATATTCAAGTATTTCGCCATCACCAATCATAACTAAACGAGCATCTGTTATCTTTTTTAGAGTTCTTTTAAAAGATTTGATAAGCAGATGGGGTGCTTTTTTCTCAACGAATCTACCGCAACTCACAAAAATATTTTTGTCTTTTTTAAACCGACTGTTGACGAAGATATCCTGATTATATCCGCAGGGATTACAAATTGCTTTTTTTGGCGGACAGCCAATTTTAAGTAATTGTTCAGTCATATTATTTGATACAGATATAATTGCCGCTGAATTGGTGAACAATTCATGATAACGGATTCCATATGAACCCAGGATATCTTTTCTAAACGCATCATATCCATGAAAATGAGTGATAAGCGGAATATTTTGTTTCTTACAAATATCCATCATTTCCACTCCTGAGGGTCCATAATGTGCCAGGACGCAGGAAATGTTCTCTTTCACCAGAAATTGAGAAACCTTTGAGGCAGGGGTATCATCTGAATCAGAAATACGCTGAGAGGATAATAAACGTGAAAAAAGTGACTTGGTTGAGGGGAATTTATTATCAAGGGATTTTGGTCCGTGAGAATATACCTCAGGGAGATAACCGCCAGTTAGATAATAAATTTTACCTTCCAGACTTTCTATCTGCTGGTGAATAAACGTTTCAGAGTATTTTCCTTTATTTGTTGAAACGACGGCAATATTTCGATCGGCATTTGTCATTAATTGTTTCATCGTAGTCATTTGCATGAACATTTCTTAACCAGCCTATTCTAATGATATTTAATATCGAAGAATATTTTGGTTGTTAAATTATATTGATCCTTTGATTTTTCAGGGCAGTATTTTACTACAATAATTGACTTTTCAAGATGGAAATAACGTCTCAAGAATTGGAAAAAGAACAATAATAGTTTACCAGAAGATTAAAAAATTGTAATCTGTAGAATTAGCCAATTTATAATTTGTTAAAAAATCAGATTTAATCATGGTCTATTTAAAATATAGGACTCTTATTTCGTACAGTACCGTCGATATAATATTTCGAAAAAGGAATAAAAATGCAAATAGAAGAACAAAATAAGGTCGGTGATTAATAACCATATTTATAAGAATCAGCGTGGGAAACCATTGATTATAATACTCATCCAGGTAGGTATACGCAAATTGTCTATAGTCAATTCCCGATGATATTTTTGAAATGTACTTTCTTTTAATAAATGTAAATATCCAGAAAAATATAGTGACTGGAATAATGATTATAAAATATTTTGACATTGCCAATAGTGCATTTAAGAACAATATAAATTCTAATGGTAGAATGATATATTTAACAAATTTGGTTGCCGTTTCTAATCCAGCCCGAACGACCCAGGTAGAACCATTAACGGATAAATCATTGTCATAATCGGCAATCTGATGAAAGGTAATATTTCTTACTCCAAGTACAAACTGCCAACAGAAAAATGCAATTAAAAATCGTTTATCAATTTCATGATAACTGACATTAATAACTGCAAAGGTATAAAAAGTCAATAATACCCATATAGCATGAGCATACATTGCATCGACAATTACCCCCCAGAACCCCTTGTTTTTTATACGGGTTGAAGGAATAGAATAAACTGTAAATAGAAAGAATAGAAAAGCCAACAAGAGAATTGTATATCTGTTAATTGGCAAATACAGCCATGGGGTTAAAGCAAATGCCAGTGAGATAACAACGAATATGGGAAAATATTCTGGATCTATTTTTCGAAAAATATTAGTCTTTCCAACTTTTTCATCACTTTCGCGATCAAAATAGTCATTTAGCAGATAGGCAAATGAAGCAGCACCTAACATGAAAATAATATAAAACAACAACATTAAAACAGATCGAGCAACGGTGAGTCGAGTTAAATAAATACAGATGAAAGCATAGGATAGAATTACCGGAATTTTATAATTCCAAACCTGTTTAATTCTTAAATGGTTTTTTATAACATCGAAAATAAATTTAATTTTTATTATCACAGTAATCTAATAGAGTGGAAATTAATTAATTCGATATCTGGTCATGATTGTATTTGGTTTTATCGGGAGCTTTTTAAAATTGGATTCCATGATTTCCACATTTGATGGATTGGATTCGATTATATCGAAATTGAACAAATGTAAAAAATGGTTGACCACCTTGTTATTTGACTCGATAGCATAGGCATTCAATTTAAATGTACCTTGGTTTAAAATATTTTTTGGAATGATCCATTTAACAAGGTATTTACCATGTCGATTTCGTTCTAAATCATCAGATTTAACGGTAACATCACCAAATAGAATATTATCAAAAATATCACTGATAGTTAACCCAATATCCACTTCAGTAATTTCGACTAATTGTTCATAGATGACTTCTATATTTATCGATTCATTTCGGAAGAACTTATTCGTTTCATCACTGTCATTGCCAGAAGCATTCACTTCTAATATTTGAATAGGTTTGTGATTTTCCTGGCCCCCATAAGTATTTGAAATAATTCCCTTTCCAGATCTTCTTTTATCAGCTTCATGATCAAGGGCATATTTTCTTATTATATCATATGAATCATTTATCGCCGTAATGGAGCCATTTTCAAGGAGGGCAATCTTGTCGCAAAATTGTGAAATCTGATTTAAATTATGACTTACAATAATTAATGTTGTGTCTGAATTCTTTAGCTCAACCAATTTCTCCAGGCATTTTTCCTGGAAACTGATATCTCCAACACTCATAACTTCATCAAATACCAGAATATCAGCATTCATGTGGATGATTGTCGAAAATGCAAGTCTCAGATACATACCATCAGAATAGTATTTAACTGGTTCATCAATAAATTTTTCTATGCCGCTAAATTCAACAATTGCCGGAAATGATCTTTGAATTTCCTTCTTGCTGATACCTAAAATTGTTCCGTTAAAAAATACATTCTCACGTCCAGTCAAATCCGGATGAAAGCCTGTACCTATATCAAGTATGGATAACAATTTGCCGTTAATCGTCACTTTTCCCGAAGATGGATATGTTATACCGCTTAATATTTTTAAAAGTGTGGATTTACCGGCACCATTTTTCCCAATAATTCCTAAAGAATCTCCCTTTTTTACTTCGAATGAGATATTATTTAATGCAAAAATATTATTATCGATATTTGAGTTACCAGAAGTCTTTTTCCTGATAAATATATCTCTAAAATTCTTTACATATCCCTCACGATTCATGAGATATTTCTTTGAAACCTGATTCACTTTTATGACAGTATTTTGGTCCATATTCTTAAATCACATCAACAATTTCACGTTCTATTTTTCTGAAGAATATAATACCAAACAGAAAAAGTAAAAACACCGGGATGAGATTTAAAAAGTAAATCATCTCTGGTAAAACATCGCCAACCAGGCTCCATCGGCTCAATGTCAATACGCTAGTAATCGGATTGATAAATATCAGGTTTTCATATTTATCCGGCAGGATAGTGACGGGGTAAAAAACAGGAGATACCCATATTAAAAAATTTATCAAATAAGGGACTATATGCTGAAAATCCCTGTATTTAATTGAAAGTGCACTTAACCAAATTCCGACGCTGAGGCCCAACAATAAATTTAGCAGTACAACGATTGGAAAAAATAATACACACCAGGTAATTGGAATTCCATAATAAATATCCAATAACAATACCAAAATGAAGGAAATAAACATATTGACTAAACTTGTTAACGCTTTTGAAATTGGCAGGATAATTCTGGGAAACTCCACCTTGCGAATTAATTCTTGGTTATATTTTAATGATGTGCCTGCCTCATTGATAATTTGGATAAAATTGAACCAAATCATAACACCGGGGAATACAAAGAGTGGATACGGAATATCACCAGTTGAAATACCGAGAATCTTATAAAAAAATACGGTATAGATAACCAGGGCAACCAATGGTTGAATTACTGCCCAGAATAAACCCATAATAGTTTGGGAATAATAAATTTTTATATCCCGTACTGCCAAAGTTATGGTTAACTCTTTGTGTCGCCAAATACTCTTAAAATAGTTGATAAGCGACGGTTTTTGGGATGTATATTCTGTGATTGCCAAAATAGTTCAGCTTATATTTTTTGACATTTAATTTCTAACCACTCTGCTACCTTAAAATGCTCCTTGCCATCCCAGACATCAATTTTAAATTTTTCTTCGAAAGTGTAACTGACTTCAAAATCTATTTGAAAATCAAGCTTTTTGATAAAAGTTATTTGAAAGCCGGTTTTTCTTAAAGCAGTAAGACAATTATTTAAATCCAATGTATTATAACAAAAACTGGAATTCAGATTTTTGATAACTCGTTTCAAGCGTTTTTTTTGTGATCCGGTATATGATTCCAACGGGAAATAATCTTTGATATATATATAACCACCAGGTTTAATAACATTATAGGCTGATTCGATTACCTTTGAAGAATTTTCAGCATGTCCTAATGATTCAAGAAATAAAACCTGGTCAAATTTATCAGGTGAATAGTATTTGTCAAGATAACTGTAATCACCTTTTGTAATTTTTATCTTTTCGGTTAAGTTTTCAGATATTACTCGTTCGTTAGCTATTTTAACTTGAAGACCGGATACCGTGAGAGCTTCAATTTGAAGATCTAAGTTTTTTGCAAAATATATACTGGGACCACAAACGCCGCATCCTGCGTCTAAAATAGTCATCCCATCAATTAGTCCTGAGCTTTTCATGAGGAAGTCATTCAATGAGTCGGCACTTTTATCCTTTATCCTGCAACCCTGGATAGTCTCTCCGTACGTATCCAAATACCCGGGGGTCATATCGTCATAATATTTTTCGACTTTTTTGGAAGATGCCATAGTTTTCAAATAGGATGTTTACAATATTTATTCTGTTTTAAAATTTGAGAGTTAAACGAATCTAAAAAGTAATATCAATAGTTGAATAATTTATAATTATCAATAAGATAACACGATTTCAAGTTTGCATAACCACCTTTGTTTTGACCTTTTCAAGTCAAACCCGTTAACATTAATTTAAATTAGTTATGACCAAATAATATCCAGAATAATCTAAGAAAGATTTATTATCTTTAATTCAGGAATCTATTGTGTGTGGTCAAACCAAAGAAATGAAAATTGAGATTGGAGATTTTATGGGGTACAGATTAAATGACTATTAAATATCATTAATTAATCAAAAAATTCCTTTTTCGAATTAATTGATATATTTTATCTCTGATAAATACTAAACCGGATGGAAATGCAATAATGTGAAAAACTAATAACAGCGCAAATTCATATCTGCTGAGTATAAATATTAATAAGATGCAAATTGGATACCAATTTATATAGTATTCATCAAGAAAACGATATGAAAAAGATCGTACAGGTTCAAGAATTGATGTATAACTATTCTTTTTTATTGAGGAGATCAAATAAACTAAATATGTAATTATAAATATCCAAAACACCATAGCTCTTTCAGAAAGAGTAAATATAAACACGATGAATAGTAAAATTTCAAGTGGAATAATGAACCATTTTAATAATGTCCATGATTTATTTTTCCCAAAATATATGACAAAGGAAGTGGTTTCACTTTTAACATCGCGATCATGGTCATCCAATTGGTGAAGAATTATATTTCTCAATCCAAGTAAAAATTGCCAGAGAATAAGTGAAAATAGAATTATAAAAGTATGTGTGGAAGTAGTGGTTGGTGAAATCTGAATGAATGTAAGTGCTGCAATAAGAGAGGGAAGGGTATGGGCATAGATTGAATCAGTGATAACGCCTAATAATTTTCGATCCTTCAGCCGGAAGGGTTCTGATGAGTACATATAAAACAGCAAAATCTCTGTTGTCAGTAATCCAAGTATTAATGGTGTTACAGGAAAAATAAACCAGGGTCCAAAGGCAGCTATTAATACGCAAATTAGAAGGACCATCTGCTGGGGTTTTGTTGACTGATTAAATATGTTTCTTTTATCAGTTAGTGCATCATCCTTCTTGTCATGAAAATCATTGATAAAGTATCCAATACCAGAGATACCAAAAATTGTGATACCTGAGAGCAGAATATAAATTAATGCTGGAAAGATTGAGATTGAGCCAGTGAAAATAAAAATATAAGGTACAGTTATAAGAACCGGTGCTTTGAAGGACATTGGATTGCTTAATCTCATGCCATTGCCAAGCAGATCAACGTATTCTGAGATTTTCATTATTATATTTGTAAATTATTTTTCACTGAGTTTTTCAAATTTCCAGTCAAACGATGGTCGCAATGGAAATGTTACTTCTTCAATAAACAGATTTTCTTCTCCAGGATTTTCGATAATTGTAAACCGAACGGCCTCTTTTATAGTGAAAATAGGTTCATTAATATTCTTTGAGATAATAACATCCGCGGCATATTTACCTGAATTTATAAGATTTCCTGGGATGAGACATCTTGCAGAAAACCGTCCAATATCTTCAATATATTTATCATACTCTCTGTTTTTATCCAGATTAAATGTCAGACTTATTGGAAATACCATATTCCCGGTAGAATTAAAAATTAGTAAAGCAATTTGGACATTATATCCTGCTAAAAATTTTATATACTCCATATTGATAATTATGTCATCACGAATATGAAAGGGTTCACCAATTGATTTATTCACTGGTTTGATGGATATGTTTAGCAGTTTGACGATTTCATTGCCGGGTTTATCGTCTTTAATAGCCCAGTCCTGTTCAAGAATATCATATTCAGGTGACCCAGTGTTAATACTCTCATCTGCATCGGCGGCATTTTCAACTTTTTCTATGGCATGTTTCATATGCCTGCTAACGATGGCAATTGGCGTACCGGTATCCTTAATCTCACCATGCTCCATTAGTATGCACTTTGTACACAGTCTCAATATTTCAGACATGTTATGAGATACTACCACAATTGTGGTCCCACCCAGGGCTAATTTCTGTATTTGCCTCATACAATTGATTCTGAATTCTGCATCTCCCACGGATAAAACTTCATCAATGAGTAGAATATCGACCACTGAGTGAAATGCCACAGAAAATGCCAGTCGCAAATACATGCCGTTTGAATAATGTTTTACCGGCGAGTTGATAAATTCTTTTACACCGCTGAACTTGACAATGTCATCAAAGCAATCATCTATTTCAGAAATTGTCATACCTAAAATGGAACCATTCAGATAAATATTTTCTCTTCCCGTCAAATCAGGGTGAAAACCGGTACCAATTTCTAATATGGAGGTGACTCGTCCCCTGAAAATAACTGATCCTGATGTTGGGGCAGTGATATCAGATAATATTTTCAAAAGGGTGCTTTTACCGGCACCATTCTCACCAATAATTCCCAGAATATCTCCGCTATCAAGTGAGAAATTAATATTTTTTAAAGCCCAGAAAACTTCTTCTTTTTTCTGTTGGCGACTAAGGATAGATTTAAAGAAATTGCCAAATTCTTCGGACAAATTTCTATGGTATTTCCCTTTTAAATAATATTTTTTTGAAATATTATTTACATCTATTACATGCGAGTGTGATCTTGTTTCTGTCACAATTATAATTGGCTTTTTTTCCAGTTATTCACTTGCATCTGATATAAATTCTGCAAGAAATATCGTTTATTTCCTTTCTCAATATCATATTCAGGTTTGATACATAATATCTCAAAGAAATCAACCGGGAAGATATATGAATCCCAGTTATCGATTTTTCCGATGCCGGTTAATTCCTGAAAATCATTTGAAATGGTCAAATTTTCAAATTTATCTAATGGGATATCAATAGTTTTGACAAATGAAATAATAAATCCTATTTGGCGTAATGATGTAAGAATAGATTCAAGCTTCATGATATTATAATGATATGCATCATTTATCTTCTTTACTTCCTCATCGATTAAACTCTTATGGGATTCAATGGCAGGTATTTTTTGGAACAGATCTTTAACATATAATTTACCGCCGGGTTTTAAAACCTTAAAGGCAGATCCCAGGGCCAGGGAGTGATCATTTGAATGCCCTAAAGATTCAAGAAAATAAACGACATCATAAGAATTCAAATCAACAATATCTTCTAACTTATGATAATCTCCATGCTGGATAGATACATGATCGGTCAAATCGCCTGACTGAATATTTTCATTGGCTATTTTTACCTGCTCGCTTGAGATGGTAATTCCATCTATGTGAAGATCAAACTTCTTTGCAAAATACATTGCTGGGCCGCCTACACCGCAACCGGCATCGAGGAGACGTAATCCTTTTGTCAAACCCATACTGTCTGACTCGTATTTTAAGAGATCATCAGTATTTACAGTCCTGTAGGCTTGAATTACATTACCATATACCTTAAGAAAATCATCAGTGTAAGTATTATAAAATGATCCAACATCTTGTGGTGAAGATGTTTCATCAGAATTTGAGATTAGATCACTTCCTTGGTTGTGATGCAAATTATTTTTCCTCAGAGATAACAATAAAAAAATGAAACTGGTGATGAGAATGATAGAAAAAAATGTGATAATTAAAAAAAAGTTCATGACGGTAAATATATACTTTCGATTTTTAAATGTTCAAAGTGAATTGACCTGATTTATGTAAAAAATTTGCCAAGCCATTTTTGTAGGAAGTTTTTATCATTTGATACTGATGCTTCATTCTGATCGGGATTTAGTTTTGCAATAATATCTTCAATAGATAGAGTCTGTGCAGGTTGATGAATAGTTTCAAGGACTTTTGCTTTCGGTGGAAGTTGGCTTTTTGTCAGGTAATCAATATCTTTCAAATAAAATTCAGCACTGGCTTTTATTTTCTGGATAGAATTACCATCGTCAGATTTTTGATAATAAACTAATTGGGCATCTTGACTCATAACTGATCCAAGAGCCACTATTCGATCAGATCTTCCATCATTTTTATATGAACCGTGAAATAGTTTATTTTGATAAACCACTGCATGTCCTGCTTTAACCTTGACTTCTACAATATTATCAGATATTATCTTGTTATCAGCTGGATGGAATCTTACGCCATGGATGCTGCCTGAGCGGAATGTTTCATAATAATTATGAGATTTATCCAGTACAAATAATGACCCGTTATGAGAATTTACATCGCTGAGAGGACACCATATTTGAGCAGAAATATATTTATCTTCCTCTATGATATTCCAGTCCTGATGGAGGGGGAGTTCAGAGGAATCCACTCGGGGTTTGACAAGATATGTACCACCATAAAGAATATGGTTTTGGAAATAACGTGCTGCCCCAGAAGATAATGCTTCGAAAATAGTATTTCTAATTAACTCATTTTCCTCATAATTATTATATCGACTAGAATCCCATACAGGGCCATTTTCCGGACCTTTTACCATGGAGTGGTAAAAACTGAGCAATTCAGCAACTTGATGCTGACCGACAAATGGTAGAATTATATAACCTTTATCATCAAACTCTTTCTGATGACGAGAATTTAAAAAAATGGGAAGCATATCGTGAATTTTTGTGGATTATCCTTTAAAGATTGATATGAATCTTTGCCAGGCACTTCTACCCCGGTCATCCAAAGCCGCCTGCTGGGATATATTAGAAGGAATTTCTGGGACTGTTTCATCCTCAGTTCGAATTTCATCGCCAATTTGTTTTGCTTCAATATATGATGAAAACATGGCACTGAATGTTTCGGCAATTTTTTCCATTTCCGGATGAATTTTTACATCAGGCAATTGAGATATTTTTGATATTAGCTCTTCAGTTGTAAGGCTTTCGGCGGCATGTGAAATTGATTCAATTGGTTCGCCAAGGTCTGGTTTTTCACCCTTGTTAAACAATTCTAATAATCTGGAATTATTATAGCGTAAAAAGAATCCATGATCAATTTTATATTTGGACACTAAAGGAGGATTTGATCCAGGATTCAGATAATGATGTGATAATTCCGCTTCTTTGTGCATCAGTCCAAGTCCGGCAGCGATCCGTGGTGAATCTGTATAATTTGGTGGTGATGCATGGACAAGTCGGTTATCGAAAATTAGTGTTTCGCCGGCTTTCATAGGTATAATTTCCATGTATGGAAACAAATGCATGCCTTCTTTACCGAAAACAGTTTGAAATGCCGGTGAAGGTGATGCACGAAATCCTGGAAACAATTTATGACTTCCCTTTAAAATAGCCAGCGCACCATTTTCGGCGTTTACATCCTGCAAAGGCGTCCAGGTGGTTACTGAGGCAAATTTCGTTTCATCTGTAAAGGTCCAATCCTGGTGAGGAGGGACAAAACTGGCGGGGTTGGGTTCTTTTACCACAAAACTGGCTGTTGTTACCTGATTGTCCAAAAATAAGGGATCCAATTTCTTGAGTACAATACTGCCTATTTTTGCAATGACATTTTCGACAAATTCAGGATTATTATTATCGATACTTACATGGAATCCATATTCTGTGATGTGATCATTATTCAATGATTGATAAAATTCAAGAAGGTTTCTGATATCATCATCCTGAAGCATGGTAACTCGAACGAATCCGTCCTGGTCAAATTGTTTCTGATGCGTCTCATCTTTAAAAAGGTCTATCAATTTTTAACTCCAAAGAAATTTGATAGTGATTGAAAAATACTTTTTGATTTTGGTAATTGTGATGGTTCAGGATATTTTGCAAGAAATTCCTCGTCGGTTATAACTGAGGGAGTATATTCAAATTCATCAACAATTTTTGCCCATGGTGGTTTTTGCGAAAAATCATAATAGCGTAGAAAAAAATCATCACCAACATCCAGTTTTTCAAGTTTCTCAGATTCATTATAAAAGTAAAAACATAAATTTTCATCTTTTGGGATGAGTCCCAAGGTAGTTGCCACTCTTAAATCATTGGTTCTATTAGGCGGAGACGCATGGAAAATATTATGCGAAAATGCAACTGCTTCGCCGGCATTTAACGAAAATTGTTCTAGTCTTGGACTGACTAAGTGGTGAATATTTTCTATTGGCTGGGGGAGGGTTGGTGCTCTAAAAGTCTGTTTAAAGGCAGTATGACTGCCCCTGAGGAATTGCAAAGCTCCATTTTTTACATTTACATCTTGAAGTGGACACCAGATAGTTATTGCCCAGAACTTTAATTCATCAACCACTGACCAATCCTGATGAGTAATCATTTCTCCTTTATCTCCAGGAGATTTGACTAGGAAATTTCCACCGAGAATTTTGTAATCTTTAAAATGTGCATTTATCCGATTGCGAAAAATTGCAGTTATATCATCGCTCATACTTTTTTTAAAATTTTCATCAGGTAAAAATGTAAAGGAATAGAATCCGTCTGGGATTTCAGGTTTATATTTATTAAATATTTTCCATAGTTCCTGAACTTCTGAATCATCAAACAATTGAAGTTTTACAACACCATCGCGTCTAAAATCTAAATCAAGTTTAGGATCAACCAGTACACCGGCTGTACTGTTCATATTAATGGCTCTCCCTATGCTGGAATTGCATCATAAATTTTTTCATTGATCCGATTAACCCCGGTGGTACATTGTTTACCTCATATTTATAGATAAAATCTGATTCTGTCATATCAGGGTAGTAAGAATTAAATTTCTTTACACAATATTTTTTGTCAATTTCCGGGCTTAAACCGATATCTATAAAAAAGTCTTCATCTACTTCCAGCATTTCTATGAGATCGTGTTCAGTTCCTGGGCGATGATAATATTGATATAGTTGTGCCTCGGCGGGGGTCATAATCATTGTCAGTGCGACCCGTGGATCATCAGAATAATTTTCTGAAGACATATGAATCATTTTATTGTTAAATATGATAGCCTCTCCTGGCTGGGCATAGACAGGTGTTACATATTTCTCTTTAATAAAATTTGCAACTTTGGTAAAAGGAAATAATATTTGGCGCCCCCTGATGCCAAGTTCAAATTTATGAGAACCTCTAATCACTCCAAGCGGACCGTTATTTTCGCTAATATTTGTCAGCGGACACCAAACATTAACTGCATCATACTGACTTTCATCAACGAATGACCAGTCATGATGTAAGTCAATCTCACTTCCGGCCCCATTTTTTTTAATTACAAAATTTCCATATGCCGGTTTGAAATTTATTAGATATTTCTCAGTAGCCTTTGCCAGTATGGGTTTTAACCCGATATTCACATTGCGGCGATAATTGGTGTCAGGATGATAGATAGAGATAAAAAAATTAGGCTGCAAGTATTTTTCTGCATCCTGGTTCAAATCTAAATGCAGTTTCTGAATTTGCTTCAACTCATGTTCATCAAGTAGCTGGACTTTTACATATCCATTTTGATCAAATTGCTTTTGTAAATTTTTATCTTTGAAAGATTGTCTCATAATTAGGACCAGTAATATAATTTTTCATTGTTTTTTGAATAGGCAATAAATCCACCAATGGTTATGCGGTCTTTACTACCTCGTATCTCCTCTATCCTGTGCCATATTTGCCCACCGGAAAATATAATCATATCACCTGGGTTTAGTTTAAGTTGTTGTTTCCCAATCGAATTTGGATCCTCAATATTGATTTTTTCCCCATCCAGGTTTTCAAGGGTACTATTATCAATAATTTTCTGAGTTTCACTCCATAAAGTATTATACAATGTTAACTCTCCACCAGAGTCGGACGGATCCAGCATAATAAAATAACTGACTTGATCATATACTGATGTAGATTTTTCAAGATGCTCATAGAAATCATCAAAATAATACTGTAGAACATTACCGCAATGAATGGGGATGGAGCCCTGACCAGGTTTGATAATTTTTGCAGTAAGAGAAATGTAACTGCCTTTGTCATTCATTCCCTGTGGTACTTCAACTTTTAACCCGCCCGATAATTGTGAGAATGTATCCTGAATCAAAGATTCAAAGTCAAATCCAAAATTCTCGACAATATTTTCTCTAAATATTTTATTGCGAACAAAATAGGAGTTTAATTCACTTTCGTCCTTGCCAAATGACTCAATAGCAGTTGAAAAACCTTCTGGATAGATAGTACCGCTGGTTATTTCTTTTTTGTTGTCATCTGGAGCAGATTTAATAATAGAAACGCATTTATTGACAGTTTCCTCAGAGAGAGCATTGCGGATAATAAGTCCGCTAATTTTTAAATCCTGTATATCTTTCAGCGAATACGAAAACTCGTTAAGGGCATCCATATTGGTCTCAATAATATTTATGTCATACACAGAAATATCAGGGGGGTCGGTGATTTGTTTTTTATCAAAATTGAAAAATTTACTTAAGAAACTCATGTCATATTATATCCACAATTTCTCTTTCGATTTTTATAAAATAATATATTCCGCTAATAAAAATGAATATTACTGGAAGAATACCCCATAGATAATTAATGGGGGGGATCAAATCTCCAAGGAGACACCATCTAAAACCAGCAATTATCCCTGCCATTGGATTGAGATATAAAATAAAATGATATGACTCTGGCACCAGAGTACTGGGATAGAAAACGGGTGTAAGCCATATACTAAAATTTATTAAATATGGAATAATATGCTGGAGATCCCTGTATCGGATGGTTAAGGCACTTAACCAAATAGCAATTGATAAACCGGTTAATACAGCTAGAAGGAGAAATACTGGAAATAGGAGAATCAAAAATGACGGCATACCGCCCAAAAATATCATTAATATGATCAATAGAATTACGGAAATTCCAAAATCTACCAAACCAACTAATACTTTTGAAAGGGGAAGAATTAGACGAGGGAAATAAATTTTCTTTAAAAGATATTGGGAATCAACAAGTGAGGTTCCCCCCTGGTTGACAATGAACGTATAGAAATACCAGGCAACCATTCCTGAAAATGCAAAAAGAGGATATGGGATATTATTTGTATCGACTTTAATCAGCTTATCAAAAAAAATGGTAAATATCAATAGTCCAGTCAAAGGCTGGATAACGGACCAGAGAATTCCAAGTACAGTTTGGGTGTATTTTGCTTTTACATCTCTCTTGGCAAGGGTGTATAAAATGGATCTGAATTGGTAAATTTGCCGGACTATTGTGAGAACGGGCTTTTTTGCAGGTTCGATAATTTTATAATGTTGTGTCAATGATATTTTCATTATTGGGTTGCAAAAATTTAAGGCAGGAGTGGATAAGATAAAAACAAATATTTATCACCAGGAGAAATGTAATTTATCATATCTAATATATGAAAATTGCCGTAATTACACCCTTTCTTCCTTATAAAAATGCCACCCATGCCGGTGGAGTGTACACCTGGCATTTGATAGAGCATCTCTGTAAGAATCATGGCGTAACCTTATTCACGCGGGTGCATAAAAATGAAGGCAGTCAACTACAACAAATTAATACCAATTTTGAAAAGATCCATTTTTTGGAGTACATGAGTTCAACAAAATCTTCAATATTCAAAAAGCTATCTACAATTATTTCATATTTGTATTTTTTTAAAATGGTTAGAGGCAAACTGAAGAATCAAAAATTTGATTTGATCCAGATTGAATATTCCGAATCGACTTATTTTTTGGGGAAATTAAATTCAAAATTGCTATTGAATCTACATGACGTAGTAGGATTGCGATATGCCAGGGAAATTGATAACCAGAATAACCCTTTTTCAGAATCCGTCAGTTATATCAAAAAAATGATGTACGAATTTCTTGAAAATGTTTCTGTTCGAAAGACAAACATGATATTTGTTCGAACTGATTATGAAAAACATTACTTAAGAACTCGATTTCCAGAAAAAAAGATTGAGGTTGTTCCATTGATGATGAATGAGGATGCCAACCCGGACCCAATATATAGTATGAAGGAAAATGCTAACCACTTATTATTTACCGGTGCACTGGATCGCAAATACAATGAGGAGACTTCGATATATATCATATCAGAAATATTTTCAATAATATCAAGAGATTTTCCAGAAATAAAATTAATTCTTGGCGGAAATAATCCAGGTGATAGATTAAAAGAGATGGCTGCAAATTCAGAAAATATTAGTTTAACTGGATATGTGAAAGATTTTGATCAATTATATCAATCAGGGGGGATATTTATATCTCCTGTTTTTAGTGGCGGTGGTATGCTGTATAAAAATCTTCAGGCAATGTGGTTTGGATTACCAGTGATTACCACCACTTTTGGCAATTTGGGTATCAATGCTGAAAATGGACTTGAAGTTCTCATCGCAAATAAATCTTCAGAATTTATTGATTCCATAAAGCGATTACAAAACAAAGAGTTTTATCAAAAAATATCACATAATGGAAAAAATCTGGTCCATCGACAGTATAATGCTGAAAGAGTTTTAACTGACTATGACAATCATATTAGTGATTGCATACATGGTATGGATTAAGGAGAGGTAATGAACCACACATTTATTGTGCTTGCTCATGGTGAATCACCTTTCCTGGAGGAATGCATAATATCATTAAAGAATCAAAGTTTAAAAAGTGATATTGTTGTGTCTACATCTACACCAAACGGATTTATTAAAAAAATAACAGATAAATATCAATTGCCACTTTATATTAATAAAAATAGGAGTGGAATGGCAGAAGATTGGAATTTTGGACTCAATTGCGCTAAAACAAAATATTGTACATTAGCTCACCAGGATGATATTTATAATCAGGATTACCTTTTCACCTGTAATAAAGCTTTGTCGAATGATTTTTCAATTATGTTTACTAATTACATCGATGTCAATGAAAGGCTAGGCATAATTGGTAAATTCCCAAAATTAATAAAACGCCTGCAACTTTTGCCTTTTTGGGTAAAAAACGAACTATATTCAACGCTGCTGCGGAAATTTATACTGAGAT
>JABHXA010000001.1 GCA_018657495.1 Fidelibacterota bacterium | reverse complement strand
GATAATGTCGAAGCAAATACCCAGCTGTGTCTGTGCCTGGAGACAAGATACTAATAAATTCTGGGAAGTATTTACTGACAACTGATCTTATTCTTGCTTTTGTTTGTGTAAGATTCTTTTTGAGTTTGGAATATGTTATTGCCAATGTACGTAATGCTTCCTGATTCTCTGTATGGATTTTAAAGACACTATAATAACCGCTACAGGCTGCCTGGGCTATTACAAGTGCATCTTTTGGATCTGTCTTTGAATAACTCTGATCAGGTAAACGTCTTGAACTCCAGGTTATCCTGGGACTCACTAAAACAACCAAATGGCCTGATCTAACCAGATAATATGCAAGGTTTTGCCAGACATCTGTGGAGGCTTCGATTGCAAATACTATATTGGATTTATCCAAATCATCGATGTACTTTTGGATATAATTCCATAACTTTATTTGAAAGCCTTCTGATGAATGACGAAATGAAAATGTCTTTCCTATTTGCAACCTATCCGGACCTAGGATTAGGGCTTGATGATGGTGTTTGGAAGGGTCTATACCTATTACTATTTTATCCATTATGTACTCTCTCTTTTGCTGCAGGTATTTGTATGACATGAGAAATCTCCTTTCAATTTATTTTGATTTTATTATTTCAGGAGAATTTAGTCACTTTGCCTGCAGCGAAACATAGATTACGGTTAGCGGAATAAAGAAGTGATGAGGCGACTATGGTGTTTTTAGATGGTGGTCGTGAGAAACAAATTGTACGAGATGGTGATATGGTAAGGAGACCTTGCGGACCCTGGACAAAAAATATTCACAACCTACTTCATAGTGTTCGTTCTCAAGGATTCCTAAAAGTGCCGGAACCACATAGCATTGACGGCAACGGATGCGAAATCCTAAGTTACATTCATGGTGAAGTAAGTAATTATCCATTATCTGATTCGGCGTCTAGCGTAGAAGCCTTGCGATCTGCAGCTATTCTTTTACGAGAATTTCATGACTCAACAATTTCATATTTGAAAACAATGATGGGGAATGAGAAATGGTGGCTTCCGGCACGTGAACCATCGGAAGTTATTTGTCATGGGGATTATGCACCATACAACGTGGTTCTACATGGTAAAGAAGCAATCGGAATCATAGATTTCGATACTGCTCATCCAGGTCCAAGAGTTTGGGACATTTCTTACGCATTGTATAGATGGGTACCATTAATGAACCCGAACAATCATAATGGGTTTGGAAATGAAGAATCGAAAATTGAAAGAATAAAGATTTTTTGTGATGCTTATGGTTTGCTCGATTCAGACAAAAGCCTACTGATTTCAACTCTAATTGAACGATTGCAAATCTTAGTAAAATTTATGATATCTGAAGCCGAGTCAGGGAATGATTCGTTTAAGGCAAATATTGCTGATGGCCATCATTTGCTTTATTTGGCTGATGTAGACTATTTGAAAAAACAGGAAAATTATTACCAGAAGCATTTGTAATGCTTCCGAAATCCGCTAACTTTCCATGAACGCGAACGCGAAAAGTAAGTGCATGATTTTTAGAAATATCAATATTAAACAAAATCTACCAAAGCTGGGAATGACTTGCAGTGAATATTTTCACGCCGGTTGTTTCAGCGGCCTGCTCAACAAAGCGAGAAGTTGAGAAAATATCATCAAATATTTATTGTAGCATTAATTGCATTGAACTCATTAAAATGCATTGATTCGCACAAAGCACCGTCCGTCGATCCTTGGCTCTCCTTTAACTGGCCTGCTGCAGACTCGTTATTTCAGAATGATAAATATTGGATTGGCGGCGATGGAGGGTATTCCATTGATCTTGGCAATGAACGTGTTCTTTGGCTATTTGGAGATAGCTGGATTGATTCAAATGGAAGTGGATCTCGCAAAAATGCTGTAATGGTAAGCAATACAGTCGCAATTCAGCAAGGTTATGATCCCAGTAAGGCATCTATAGAATTTTTCTGGAATCTAAAGCGGGGAAAAGCTGAAGCATACTTTCCTGATAATGATAGAGTACGATATTGGCCGGGCCATGGTATTCGTGTCGGAGATAAACTTCTCTTGTTTCTAATGGGAGTATACTCATCGGACATAGGTCTTGGTTTTGAGGTCAAAGATTGGAAACCCTTGCTCATTTTTAATCCGGATGATGATCCTGACAGATGGGAAATAAAATATTTTGAAGCCATATCAAATGATCTTCAAATCATTGTCGGATCAGGTGGGGTGCTTCAATGGAATAACTTTGTTTATGCATTTGGTGCTCAAGAACTTGAATCGAAACATGATATATATCTGGTTCGATGGTCAATCGAAAACATTGATGAAGGACAGCTTGATCTTATACAGTGGTGGGGGGGTGATCAATCAGACTGGATAAATAATAAAGACCGATTTAATAGTGCTATCCCAGTATTCGACAAGGGACAAACTGAATTCACCATCCACTACGATGAAAAGGATTCTATCTTTATAGAAATTCAAACTGAAGGATTTGGATCAGCAAATATTGTTTACCGAAATGCAACTTCAATAACAGGGCCATGGTCTGATCCGAAGATCATTTTTTCCCCACCCCAGAATCAGTTTCCGAACATCATGATTTATCAAGGCAAAGCACATCCGTATTTACTCTCAACAAGCCCAGTAGTGACATATTGTACTAATAGTTTTGAATTTGCTGATCATCTTCGGGAGGATTGGCTCTATTATCCACGTTTTGTTCGAATTAAATAAGCTGGCAGCCAAAATCAAAATGTGGTCTAACAAACCACTAAAGCCGACCGTAATGCGTGTATTGAGAAGTTGTGTGGCATTAAAAAACAAGAAGGCAAATGATAAATAAATTATATAGATTTCTTTCTAAACCCTTTATAGTAATAATCGTGATGATTATTGCACCAGTATTATCTATTGCTGATAGAAATTTTGGTTATTTTTTTGGTCTTTTTATAGCATTATTTCTATTATGGAAAAGTGGTTGGAATTGGGCAAAATTTGGATTCGGGAAAAAGATAAGCTTAAGCACAATATTAAAAAGTCTATTACTTGCGATAATCATATTTATTGTCGTTGACATCTGTATCCAACCATTCTTGGAAATCTATTTTGGTGAAATTGATTTAAGTTCGATAGATGATATAAGAGGAGATTTTACCAGCTTTTTTATTTTATTCTTAATAATGTGGGTATTTGCAGCATTTGGAGAAGAATTTTTATTTAGTGGTTACTATATGAAACATTTAGCTGAATTTATGGGGAATACTGACAAAACGTGGTTTGCTTCAGCTATTATACTATCTATTTATTTTGGAGTTTCGCACAACTATCAAGGAACATCTGGAATGATTGCTGTGGGATTAGCAAGTATTATATACTTCTTTACATTTTACAGAAATAGAACAAATCTTGCTTTACTTGTTTTTACTCACGGATTTTATGACACGATTGGTTTAACTCTAATCTATCTAAATAAAGACCGAATATTTTATGATTGGGCTTTGAAACTGATAAGTAACTGATAAAAAACGCCACACAACAATGGCTATAAGTAATTGGGACGTAAGTGATAGAACAAAAGTATAAACATAAAACAAAGGTCTGTGCTAATTCGAAAAGTTAGAACGTAAAATCCCCAACTACACATAGCCGCTTCCATTCAAACATATATATGGTGAGAGTTTACTATTAGAATTATGAACAGTAATGAACATAACAAAAATGCAACTAACAACCGCTTGCATGGGACACCCCGCCTGCAGCCACGGCGCTACTGATCTCAGTCGTTAGAGTCACTTTTTTTATTTGGATGTAACATGATATCCGTGCTATTATTAACATGTGGTTAGATCATTAGCAGATAAAGGCACAGAAGATATTTTCAATGGCATTGAATCTAAAACTGCACGAAAGCGATGCCCCGTTTTCCTTCGTGCTCTTACTGTTAGAAAACTTGATCAATTAGATTCAGTTATTCTCATTTCTGAGTTACGAATCCCGTCAGGAAATCGTTTTGAAGCTCTTAAGAGTAACAGAGAAGGTCAGTATAGCATCCGTATTAATGAGCAATATCGGATATGCTTCAGTTGGACTGAACTGGGTCCAATAGATGTCGAAATAGTAGATTCCCATTAAAGGAGTAATTATGGTACGAATTCCTACAAACCGCGCCCCAGCGCATCCTGGAGAGATGTTAATTGAAGAATTTCTCAAACCAATGGGAATCACACAAAAACAGCTCTCTTTAGCAATACATGTACCCTTCCAACGCATAAATGAATTGGTTAATGGCAAAAGAGGAATTACACCAAGTACTGCTCTAAGACTTTCAGTTTATTTTAATAATACACCCGGTTTTTGGATGAATCTACAGCAGAGATGGGATTTGTATTGGGCAGAAGTTAAAGAATCTGATGAATTGCATCGCATCCATAGTTTTGCATGATGGTTTCAAGGGATTTCTAACCTTCAATCAACTGAACGTGAAAAGCGATACTATGAATTTACCAGATACAGATATTTTAAAAGAATTTCAAAATTGGAAGTGACTTGCTGTGAACATTTTCACACCGGTTATTTCAGATGTTATATGTTTAATGCAATCTCAGTTAAATCCAAGGAAAGGTAAACGAATTCTAATGGCAAAAACTAATTACTCATTCGAAAAAAGACAGAAAGAAATTGCAAAAAAAAAGAAAAAGGAAGAAAAGCGGTTAAAGAAAATGGCTAAAGATGTAAAAGAGGATCAAGTCCCACTAGCTGATAATGAAGATACTACGATTGACAGTGATAGCTAGTGTGCTAGTGTAGGAGTAGAAAAGTCGATATCGAGATTTCCAAATGGCCTGCTGTGGCGAAAATAACAAAGCGTTGCATCGAACACCTTGAGCCCTGCCGTGATGCTGAGAAAAAAACCTGCTATACATTTGTTATAATGTAATGGTGTGGCATATGAGGTGACGCTGAACTTAAGCGTTAGTCACAAAGCAGTAAAACGGACTCCGCACATTCACATAAAATTTAATGGTTTATTAACAGATGAAATTGATAATTCGTAATCTTGCTCGCAGCACTACGGAAGAAGAGGTAAAAGCTCTTTTTCAAGAATATGGTACCGTACAATCCTGTGATTTAGTATCAGATAAGACCACTGGTGAATCCAAGGGTTTTGCTTTTGTGAAAATGCCAAAACCAGGAGAATCCAAGGTAGCAATGAAAAACTTGAATAATACGACTGTTGCCGGAAACAAGATTCGTGTCAAAAGAGCTACAAACAAAACGGAGTGTATTGGTGCATCAAAAGATATGAGTAGTGAACAATCTAATAATCCTTTGCATGGCTTAACCCTCGTGAAAGTTGTAACGAGGTTAGTAGAGCATTACGATTGGGATGGATTGGCTCAAAGAATCAACATAAATTGTTTCAAGAGTGATCCATCAGTAAAATCCTCACTGAAGTTTTTGCGTAATACCCAATGGGCCAGGGACAAGGTGGAAGACTTGTATATTTCAACATTTGTAAAGCAACCCCCCATGGGTAATGCCAAATAAATGGTGCTGAGTTACTGGAAGGTAGTTGTTGAAATTACTAAGCATCTTGAGCATAACAATCGTATGTAGTCGGAGGCTGCAGGGCCGCACCATTAAACTTAAGCGTTATGCACAAAGGAGACACGGTGGATATTCTTAAGTGGACCGAAAAAGCAATGTCGATGGATGATGAAACCTGGAGTAAGCATTCCAACCCCTGGAGCGTTTACACTCGATTCACAACCTTGCCATTAATATCCTTTGCTTTTTGGTCAAGGGAATGGCTTGGATTTTTCTCGATAGTACTTATTACGCTTTCATTTATTTGGGTTTGGGTAAACCCTCGCTTATTCAACGCTCCTAAAAGCACAGACAACTGGGCCTCGATGGGTACCTTTGGTGAGCGAATATACCTAAATCACCGAAATGAAATTATACCAACTCATCACCTTGACACTTGTCGGATTCTCCAATCGCTTTCAGCAATGGGCCTGCCTTTTTTCGTGTATGGACTTTATTCATTGGATATTTGGGTTTTAATTCTTGGCAATCTATGGGTAATGGTATTCAAAGCATGGTTCGTTGATCGTATGGCCTGGTTGTACATGGATATGAGGGAATCAAACCCTGTATATAATTCATGGTTCAAGGCATAACAAATTGCTCAAGCATCTTTCCTGCCAAAAACAGCCGCTGGACGCGCAAATGCTCGCCGCTTAGCAAAGCGATTAGACATGTTGCTTTGAACATATGATGACATAATATGAGAAACTTGACAAAAGAATTAAAAAAAGAACTCAAGACGCCTCATATCTATATCGCGTTGACAACAGGGTTTAGTATTATACTCTTAGCCATGTTTTCTAAATGGGTTTTACCAGAACCAATTGGATATCTGGCTTTAGCTACTCCTCCCTTTGTAGCAACAATCTTTGAATCATTTTATAGTCACAATAAGGACTCTAAGATTTGCACCACTTCTTATTGGGTGTTAGGCATACTGGGTGCAACTGCCTTGGTTATTATTTTTCATATGTTTTGAATAGAAAACGGTGATATCAAAAAATCCAAATTGGAGCTCTCTAATTTTCGTTGCTGCCAATGGCAGGGAGCCAACATCTGCGGGCTACAGGTGTATAATTTTTAGAGATAGGATAATGAAAACAGGGATTTATCATAGAGAAATTAATCGTTTAGCGCTGTGGCGATTGAAAAATGAACAAATGAAACAAGGCGATTTGATCCAGCCGGAACATCCGACATATTATGAAAGTCTTCCGGAATGGAAATGAATTCTATCATGACAGGAGTCGCCGCCGGAGTACTTGGTACGATAACGATGGATTCATTGAATCATCTTTTTGCACGAAAAGGGTTGATAATAAAAATAGACATTAGGATGATTGGAAGAATGTCCGCAGGGTGGGCAAACGGCCGATTTTGCTTTCGTGATCCTGGCCAAATGAAACAGATTGCACACGAGGTACTCTTGGGATACCTCACTCACTATGCAATCGGCATAGCTCTGGCAATTCCGTTCGTTCTAGGTTGGAGTCTCTTGGTTGGAGACCCTGTGTCACCGATATGGACGTTAGCATATGGAATCGCAACGACGGCGGCCTCTGTATTCGTTGTCCATCCATCCATGGGGCTGGGAGTATTCGGTATGCGCTCACCAGAAGGCATCCGGGCTCCACTTTCCAGTCTGGCAAACCATTTATTCTTCGGCATAGGAATGGCGGTTGGCGTTGCACTTACGTAAGCATATGGCCTGTTTTCATGTGAGCTTAATATCAGATAACACAAAAGTTAGGAGTATAAATGAATATAATCGTTAAACACATCAAATGGATCATGCTGGTCCCAGGCTTGCTGGCCTGCTCAATGATATTTGCTGTTTTCACGCCACAAACATCTTTAATAAATATCTTTGGTGAATCGTTTGCTGAGCCTTTGGCTCTAATAGTTGTAAGAAGCTGGGGGTTTCTTCTTTTCTTATTAGGCTCGTTATTGATTTATGGAGCCTTCAAACCAACATATCGTAATCTAGCACTAATTATATCAATTTTGAATAAAGTTATATTTATTGCTATACTTATTTTTTTTGGTGATCAATATCTGGATAAAACCATGTTTACAATAATTCTAGATTCAATATTTGTTATTATATTTATTGCTTATTTATTTAAGGCGAAAAGTCTGGATTGATCGCATTCAGAATTGCATGGTTCACGGTAAGTCGTTTTCTTCCAATGCTAACTGATAAAAATGATCGATACTCCTAATTCGTTGTCGATGAAAAAAGCACTCTGGCGATGCATGTAAGGCTTTTATACAAGAAGGATTTTCAAGCTTGAAAAACATCTAAGCGAAAGGCTGTTGCCTGATAAGGCATCCACAATACTATCGATAATTTGGGTTTAAGAATGTTGAAGGATTAGTCCATGATGGCATTCCCTCTGAAGTGTTTTTCGCTCATTCATTTGACGGAATTATTCCACAAGGTAATGTCTTGTTTCATGAAGGATTCAACGCAAACGGCTAACAAGACGCTTCAGTGGACAGGTAACCGCCGCCGCTGAGTTTTTAAAAGTACGTAAATTTCTAGAATTATTAAAGGCCATAAATGTCAATAAAAATAGATGTTTTAAAAATGCTAAAAACCTTAATCAGGAAAAAACAATTTCCCATCTTACTCGGTATATTTCTGTGCATGCTTGTTGCGGGATTATGGAAAGCGCTTGAAGACCAGGAAGATGATAACCGTTTTAAAGCCGTGGAAACCGAGGCCCAAAAGATTGCTGCAATAATTAATATCGACTTACAAAGCCGAATTCATTCATTGGAACGAATTACTAATCGATGGGAAATACGTGGTGGAACACCAAAAGATGAGTTTGAGAAGGATGCTAGGGCATACATAGTTGACTCCCCGGGATATCAGGCTATTGAATGGGTAGATAGGACGTTCCATGTGCGATGGATCGTCCCACTGAAAGGTAATGAAGCAGCGCAAAATCTGAACCTGGCCTTCGAGAATACTCGGCTTATTGCCTTGGAAAATGCTAGAGATCGTAAATTCCCTACCTTAACTTCACCAATTGATCTGATTCAGGGGGGAAAAGGATTTCTAGTGTATCATCCAATTTTCGTCCAAGATAAGTTTGAAGGTTTCGTTCTAGCTGTCTTTCGTACTCAGGAATGGCTAGCTCATATTCTACAATCAAAAACGAGTCCAAAGGAAAAACGCAAATTCCTAGCGTTGATCTCGATGGATGATAAACAGATTTATAGCCATGAACATTGGGATAAACAGAAGGAATCCAAATGGGAAATGACAGTTGAGACGAATCTATATGGTCATCGTTTCTCAATCCGGTGTCAACCCTCAGAGAGTTTTATCAATCAAAGTCACTCAATATTGCCAGAAATGGTCTTGGGTGCTGGTGTTCTGCTATCACTACTTTCATCGGTTATCGTTTTCTTGATTCAAAAAGCAAAAAATGCCATTCAGGAGACCCTGGCTAGTAAAGTTGCACTGGAAAACGAAATCATTGTTCGTAAACAAGCAGAAGGATCCCTGGCAAAAGAAAGACAGCGCCTTGCTTACATACTTGCAGGCACAAACGTCGGAACCTGGGAATGGAATGTCCAAACAGGTGAGACAATATTCAATGAACGATGGGCAAATATAATTGGCTACAATCTGGAAGAGCTTGCTCCAATATCTATTGATACATGGACAAAATTCGTACATCCAGACGATTTAAAAGTATCGAGTGATTTGTTAGAAAAACATTTTAATGGAGAACTGGATTACTATGAGTTTGAAGCACGCTTGCGTCATAAGGATGGAAATTGGGTATGGGTGCTTGACAGAGGAAGAATATCTACAAAGACGGATGATGGCAAACCGCTTCTGATGTCAGGAACACATCAGGACATAACCAGACAAAAGCAGATTGAAGAGAAAATTAGTCATCTTGCAACCCACGATACTTTGACAGATTTACCAAGTTTAAGATTGGCAAATGATCGCATATCCATGGCGATAGAATCGGCAAAACGAAATCAATCATTGGCTGCAACATTGTTTGTTGATCTAGACGGATTTAAAATGATTAATGATACACACGGGCATAACGCCGGTGATGCAGTACTGCGAGAAGTAGCAAAACGCTTACTTTCCTGTGTACGTAAAACTGATACTGTAGCACGAGTTGGAGGTGACGAATTTCTCTTGGTTCTTACAGAGTTTCAAAATAATGACTTAGCAGCATCGATTGCTAAAAAGATAATCAACATTTTAGCTCAGTCCATACCTTTCGAGAGGGTCCAGCTAACAGTAGGGGCAAGCATAGGAATCGCTATTTACCCAAATGATAGTGACTCAGCAGACGGTCTGATCAAACAGGCAGATGAAGCGATGTATGTAAGTAAGAAATCTGGGAAAAACAGATATACTTTCGCAAATACTTTAAAATCATAACACCAACAAGTGTTTCAGCCTGACTTTTTCCACTGCTCCGATTGAGTCGTTCTATACGTTCTTAAAAACCAGATTAAACCAGTGTTAAGCAATAAATAATAATAACAAAGAATATGCTCACAAAACAAAAAAATGAAATTGAAGAACTTTTGCATGACTTTGAGACTGTCAGTCCGGGACTAACAGAAATTATTGTTTTTCTGCGAAAAATTGTACTGTCATTTTCTCCGGCAATAAAGGAGGAGATTAAATACGGCGGGATAGTCTTTATAGAACACAAACAGTTAATTTGTGGAATTTTCTTACGAACGAAATTTGTGACAATGGAGTTTGGATTTGGTAGTGAGTTTACCGATGAAGGCAATCTACTCGAAGGAACTGGAAAGTTTCGCAGGAATCAAAAATTTAGAAAAGTGGAAGAAATAAAAACGAAACATGCAAAGTACTTTATAGGACAAGCATTGACCGATTATTAACCAGTAATATTGTACTATTGATTCAATACAAAATCGCATTCCACTGAAGACCACAAGCGAAACCATGGAAATCAAGGTTTTGAGGATCATATTAAAAGTTTTACCAAAAACAACAAATAGAAGTTAGCGCCCGTGAGCTTTGGCCATTATGTTGCAAAATTTGCATTCTATCTTATTGGATACCTGTGGATAATTACAGCATTGTTTATCAGGTTATTCCTTGCGATAAAGCTGAAAAGATCTCTTAGCACTACTTGATTATTTTAGGACACAATAAGTCGCCTGACATGGTCTATCGGCTACACCGCTGAACCGATTAACTTTGCGTTTTGCAATTACAATCAACCCCAAGTAGTAATGTTATAATATCCTATGGCAGAAATGGCCAACTAACATCGAGGTAGTATGTTAGAAACAGTTAAAAGTAGTGGTGAATTACAGCCTATTAATTTGAATGAAAATAAATTGACCTGAGAGGAAAAGGAATGGCGCAAGCAGGCATACATGGTCTTATGGGCATAGTATTGAGCAATTTGAACTTTAAAAAAGAATGGCTCTTATTGGGTGTTATCTTTGGGAATATGCTACCTGATTTAGATGCTGTTGCTGTTGCTTACTTTACTTTAACGGGCGGAGATACAAATGGATTACATCGCACATGGTCACATAGTCTTCTATTCATAGCCAGCCTGGTAGTCATAATCTATATTATCTCAAAAATCAGAAAAGTCCCTCGTATTAGAAATTTTGGAATAGGTTTAGGTTTTGGCATGCTTACACATGTTTTGATGGATATGATCATCTGGTTTAGAGGTGTCGAGGTATTTTGGCCATTTTATCCAGAAATTAACTTCTGGCATTTTTTTATACCGCCTGAATGGTGGTACAATAAATTTGAATTTGCACTGGAATTTGGCATGATGGCACTATATCTCTTATTTTTAAGTCGGTTTGCCTTGAAACACGGAACGGATATTGAATATTTACCAATGATTAAAACCCTCATATGGTTTGAGATCTTTCTATTTATTACCTTTCTAATTCTGGTATATACATGGTCTGGGTTTTATTTCATTTTTGGTGGTGTGTATATATTGTCTTTGTTTCTTATCCTTTACACGACAATACGAATGAGAAAGACAATAGAATCAATTTGATAAATTGGAAACCCTATTAATAATAAGTAAACAATAGCATGATCAGGGAGGAAACTCTCTCCTCGTCTGCAGAACTAGTCGCTGCCAATTTTCTTTACGACTCACTGTCTTCAATGGCAAAACAAGAAGGGCATAAATATAGAAAAAGGCCTCATGATAATGACCAGCAATTTATAGGAATACGGTAAAACAGTAAACTCGGTCTAATCTTTATTAAAACACTTAGTAATTTATATGATAAAAATATTCCTCTCGTCAATAGAGCATAATATAGAAGAAAAGAAAGCATATCGCTGGAAGGTGGCGATAAGTCTTTTTATAGTTTTCGTTTCCTGTTCTTTGGCAAACATCATTTTTGTTAGAGAAGTAACCAGACTTAAATTAGAATCAGGCGAGATTAATAAAATGTTATCTAAGCCTATTATTGATCATATTCTATCCACAGGTATAAATAGCCTTATAATTGGTGCTTTTCTCATTTATATTGGTTTATGGGTATCCTCAAAAGCGAATTTGGGGGCACCCGTTCTTGCTCGATTTTTTTCTAACAGACCTGTTAGTGAATTGATAAATTGGAAACCCATTTTATCAAGTGTCACATTAGCCATAGTTATAGCGACAGCATTATTGGGTTTATTTGAATTACATAAATGGTTGTACCCTGTACTGGCTTTTCAAGAAAGACCTTCAAAAATTTATTATGTCATTGTTTCCTTTGTAGCGGGCACCAATGAAGAAATAATTTATCGACTATGTCTAATGTCAGTACTGATTGCTACCATCCAGTATTTCAAAAAACTGGATAAACCAACTGATAAAATAGTATGGACAGGGATTTTATTTGCCGCATTAATATTTGGATTGATGCACTTCCCAATAACAAGCAACTTTTTTAAACTTACTCCTTTCACCATCGCTGTTACGATGATTGGAAATTTAATAACAGGTACAACATTCGGATGGATTTTTTGGAAACGTGGATTGTTAGTCGCTATTGTATCACATATTGCCTTTGATATTGTCTTTCACGTAATCGGTTCACCCTTTGGATAATATTAGATGAATTTACAAAAAACAATGAATTATAAATTTTGAAATATTTTAGCAAGCTGAGGCGAAAATGAGTAGAATAGTAGTCCTGGGTTGTGGGGCCGTGGGAAAACACATAGCCATCGATTTAAGCAATGCCCACGACTGTGAGATAATCTCAGTGGACATCAATCGGGATGCCCTTGAGCGTCTGGCCCGTGAATATCCCATCCAGATCCAGGTAGAGGATCTCGCCACGACGGAAGGAGTCACGCGGGCCGTTGAGGATGCGGACATTGTTATCGGTTCGGTGCCGGGCTCCATTGGATACGCAATGCTCGAAACGGTCATTAGCGCCGGCAAGAACATCGTTGACATCTCATACTTCCCGGAAGACCCGTTCGACCTGGACGAGCTTGCGAAGGAAAGGGGTGTCACTGCCGTGGTCGACTGCGGTGTTGTGCCTGGAATGGCCAACATCATTCTCGGTGACCATGTGCAGAAGATGAGGGTTTCCAGCTACGAGTGTTACGTCGGCGGTATTCCAAAATCAAGGAATGCTCCTTTGGGGTACAAGTCGCCCTTTCCGGTTCTCGAGGTTTTGGATGAATACGCCGGCTCTGGCAGGATGGTTGAAAATGGTCAGGTGGTCATAAAACCAATGCTCTCCGAAACCATGACTATAGATCTTGAAAATGTCGGTACTCTGGCATGTCTCAACTCTGACGGACTCAGATCCTTAATCCGTACCATGGATATCCCTAACATGTTCGAAAAAACTCTGCGTTATCCTGGACATGTAGACATTATGCGCATTTTCAAAGATGCTGGGTTCCTCAACATGACCCCTATCGAGGTAAATGGAGCTTTGGTGCGGCCGATAGATGTGACTGCATTGCTGATCTCTCCTCTTTGGGAATATAAACAAGGCGAGGCTGATCTCACAGTCATGAGGCTTGTAATTTCCGGCGAGGAGAATGGGAAACAGGCAACCTACACCTATGACATGTACGACGAATATGATCCAACAACAGGGGCCCTCTCAATGGCGAGGACTACTGGATACACTTGTGCAGCAGTCACCCGATTGGTGCTCGATGGCGGTTATTCTCAAAAAGGAATCAGTCCTCCCGAGTTTGTGGGCCGTGTCGATGGGTGCCGTGAAAGTGTCGAGAAATATCTTGGGAATCGAGGTGTCAGTTGCAAAATGAAGCGGTCTTGATCCATCCGGCAGTTTTAGTAAAAATGAAACCCATCGATCCGTTTTATTTCAATGACTTTCCCGTAAATTTAATTAACCGGATCTGGTAACTGGTAATTTCTTCAATTCTGTAGATTGTTTGATCGATGGGCGAAAGAGCATGGAAATGAGTACATCCAAATAAAGTGTTTTATGATTTCTTATAACAAGTTGGTGTGTTTCGTTTTTCCAGGCGATCACATGCATCGGAAAAAAATTAAATGACCATTTCAAAAAAGTTAATATCAACCATAAAAATGCTCAAAGTCCCAGCAATTATTGCTGTTTCCGGGTTTGGTGGTGCTGGAAAATCCACATTCACCAAAGCCTTGAGTAATGAGGTGGACCTCCCTATTATCGGGGTAGATTCATTCTTTAGAGGGTTCGACATCAAAAACTATTCAAAATGGGAGTGTTTTGATTTTGCACGGTTAGAGAAAGATATTTGTCTTCCTTTTTTAAAAGGCAACAAACAAATTAAGTATCGAGATTTCGACTGGGTAAATAATTCGACTGGCAATATGAAAAAATTTTCACATTCTGGAATAATTATTATTGAAGGGGTTGGATTATTTAGACCTGAATTAATAAATTACTTTTCCTATATGATATGGATCGACTGCCCAATAGAGGAGGCCATAAAAAGAGGGAAGCAAAGGGATCTAGCACTCAATATTACTTCACATGACCAATATTGGGATGGAATTTGGAGACGCAATGATGAAGAATATTGGACCATCTATAAACCAAAAGAAATTGCTAATGATATAATAAAAACTTAATTACAATTATTGCCAATCAACGGTATTAGTTGTTGAGTTTTGGGGCCCACTGGGATGCTACGATAACAAGGAGAGTTAATTATGAAGAAGCTTCCAAATAAATGCGAAGGTGGTTGCGCATGTGGTTTTGTACGGTACAAAATTACTTCAGACCCGCTAATTGTACATTGCTGTCATTGTCGTTACTGTCAGCGTCAGACAGGTGCATCATTTGCATTGAATGCCCTATTTGAGGCAAATCATGTAGAAATTCTTAATGGAACAGTCAACGAAATAATTACTCCTTCTTCAAATGGCAAAGGACAAAAAATCACTCGCTGTCCAAAATGTGAGATTGCCATTTGGAGCAGTTATTTCATGGGTGGTATAAAGGATATGATACGCTTTGTCCGCGTTGGGACCCTTGATAATCCAGACTTGCTTCCCCCTGATGTTCACATCTTTACCGCTTCAAAGCAACCATGGGTAAACCTGCCGCCGAATGCTTTAGCATTTGACGAGTTTTATAATTACGAAGATATCTGGACAATTGAAAACCAGAAAATTCGTCTATCTTTGCTAGCAAAAGCAAAAAGCAAATAATTAACCAACTCAGATACACGATCAGCAACACGAAAGCAGAGCCACAAAGTAAAACTAATAAGAGATAATTTATGAAAGCAGTATATGACTGGTCCCAATTCCATGTCCATATGTATTATTTAATGCTTCTGGAGCAGGTGTTCCATTACTTTTCGACAGCAAAAGGCCTTGGATCATTTTTTAATCATAAAGCGGTTCATACTGCCGGAGACGGCACACATAGAAAATCAGATGAGCAGGTGTAGGCTGGTGACAGCTACCATTGGACCTATGTCCACGATTTTGCACATGGAGGTGAATATATACTGGTGGAGACAAATAAATTAGTCCACTTCACGTTTGGAACCATGACCGTGGACGTGCCTGGCAATATGTGAATTATCGTAGCTGCTAGATATACTTTATGACAAATTTTCGATCGCTTAATTTCAAAAATATTTTTGTGCGTAGATTTAAAACATCATAACCATGATATTTATTAGGGATTTGGATTTTGAGAGAATCTTTTAAGTAGCCTTGGAATGGCTCAACCGCAATCCGTTATACATACGAAAATGAATAAGCATTTAGATGGATTATTCCCAAAGTCAGAAAAATCTTGAAGGGATGGTGAATCAAGCAATAATAATCAGGAGGGATAAATATGGGCACAAAATCTAAAATTATAATAGGATTCTTACTAATTGTGGCAGGGGTTCTGGTTGGTCATGGAGTTGGGCTAATAATATCTGAGCTTACCGGCAAGAGTCTTGTTGACGGCTTTCAAATCACCGGACTCGGTATTGGATTTTTCGCTGCAGTAATGATGTGGAAAAAATAATTTCGGAATATGAGTAGCTAAAATTTAGAAATCTAGAATTCTAAATAGAAACTTTTTGATGATAATAATATGTCGTCAATAGGATGAATTTGGCATAATCGAGGGGGGTGAATCATGTTTAAGGTTGCAGTCTTTTGCGAATCGAACTTTGAAAATAGAACCTGGAAACCGGGTGAGAGGGTCATGTGTGTGGCCGTGTTTGGATCTATGAAGATGGATTTCAGACAGGCACAATTAGAAACGGGGGCCACTCATGTCATTTGCATCAATATATTTGGCGCGACGCGATTCCGAGTCCCCGAAGATATACCTGTAAACACAAGCGGTATATCGATTTTTGGAAAGACAAAGGACTCCGGTGCCGCAGTGAAGGCAGCAAAGAGTGACCATCTTCTTGATATTGCCTGCTTCAATATTTTTGGCACAACAACCATCACCAACTAACAAGTTTCGCTTTGCTTTTCGCCCTTTTGTTTGTCATATTAGGTTATCATGTGAGGAAAATATAAATTTCGCAATAGAAGACATTAATCAGCAATTGAGTCAAATCAAATGGCAAGAAGAGCGTATGTTTTCAAGTTTTAATGGTTTGTTGATAATAGTTTGGAGAAATCGGACTGGGTGCATTTGAATTCGACAATTATACCAATTGGTGAACAAAATATAAATTATTCTGATAGAGGGGCGTTGAATGAGAGCGGTAATATATTTGATTGTAGGAATCTATCTGTTGAGTAATTCTCTCCTATCCCAAAAACACAACAATGCCTATGTGAAAATAAAAGTTGAAAATGGTCTCATTGAAGGGTTTTTTGATGCCTCGGCGAATCTTAATGTTTTTTTTGGAATTCCTTATGCAAAACCACCAGTGGATGATCTTCGCTGGAAGGCTCCACAGCCAATGGATAACTGGAACGGTGTTTTAGAGACGAAAAAATTTAGCGCCCATCCTGTCCAGATACCCGTCTGGGGCGATTTGCATACCAGGTCTGAAAAAATGTCGGAAGACTGTCTCTACTTAAATATCTGGGCACCGGCCCAGGCAGATATCAAAGGATTGCCAGTACTCGTCTATTTTTATGGCGGTGGCCTTGTAGCCGGAGACGGTGCTGAACCCCGATATGATGGCGCCGCCATGGCACAAAAAGGGATTGTAGCTATTACAGTTAACTACAGGTTGAATATTTTTGGGTTTTTCAGCCATCCTGAACTCAGCGCAGAATCACCATACATGGCGTCGGGCAACTATGGGCTATTGGATCAGAATGCGGCATTAAAATGGGTTCATAAAAATATTTCGTCATTTGGTGGAGACCCGGATAAAATCACAATTGCCGGCGAATCGGCCGGTTCCGTTTCCGCTAGCGCCCACATGGCTTCTCCATTATCAAGGGATTTAATTGCAGGTGTAATCGGGGAAAGTGGCGCAGCCATTAATCCAAACCGAGGACCAATCCAACTGGAAGATGCCGAGAAAATTGGTGATGATTTTGCAATAGAGGCCGGTTATGCAACTTTAAATGAATTGAGAGCTCTGAGCACAGAGCAACTTCTCAAAATTTATGAAAATTCTAAACGGTTTGGTTTCCCGGTAACAAAGGATGGTTATTTCTATCCAAAAACTTTAACTGAAATATTCAAGGCTGGTGAGCAGGCGCAAGTTCCTTTACTTGTGGGCTGGAATTCAGCTGAAATACCCGGCGATGCTTTTACTCAGGGACCCTATACTGTAGAGGGCTTTTGCCAAAAAGTAATAGAGAATTATCCAAATGATTTTGATGAAATTTTAAAACTATATCCACATGAAACTATCAAAGAAGTTGAGCTCTCAGCAACTGCGCTTGCATCTGATAGATTTATCGTTTACCACACGTGGAAATGGTTTGACCTGCATCGGAAAAACAGTCCTAAGCCTGTATATCGTTACCTGTTTGACAATCCTCGACCACCACTAAATGATACTAATAACACATCTATGGGTCCAAAACCCATTGGGGCAGCTCATGCTGAAGAAATTGAGTATTGTCTGGGAAATCTGTATCTTGTTCCTGAATTTAACTGGAGTGACGATGATCATAAAGTATCGGAAACGATGTTAAGTTTTTTCGCAAACTTCATCATAACAGGAAATCCAAATGGAATTAATCTTCCGGTTTGGCCAGCGGCAAAATCAGATGATCCTGCACCGCCGGTAATGATCATAAAAACTGATTCTAAAGCAGTGAATGCCAAAAATGATGATCGATATCTACTTCTTGACAAGGTTTATGGCAATAACTAAAAACCGATTTGGTAATGACCAAATATAATTGTGCATCAACGGATGAACACAAATCGGACAAGTGATATTAGATTTTTTAATTTTAGGACAAATAATATTTTATATAACAGAGAGAGGAAGCCCTCCCTTTTCAGCGAAAAGGTGGAAAAATAATTCGTATGAATAAGAGCCCAATCAATACAAGCATAAAGCTCCCTTGCGGAGTTACATTAAATAATAGACTGGTAAAATCTGCCATGACTGAACGGATCAGTAATCGCCGATATGAATCAACAAAAGCACATGAAATAATGTACAGAGACTGGTCTAAAACAGGGGCAGGATTATTAATTACCGGCAATGTAATGTTTGATAGGAAGCATTTAGAATCCTCTGGAAATATCTGTTTTGATGATGAAAATATGCTTCCAAAATTAAAAAAATGGGCCGAAGCTGGAAAATCAACGGGTAATCATATTTGGGTGCAAATCTCCCATGCAGGCAGACAGACCAATAAATTTTGCAATGGAAATCCTTTGGCGCCCTCAGCAGTCCAACTAAAAAAACTTGGCCTTTTTGGGAAACCGAAGGTTATGACAGAGGAAGATATTCAGAATATAATTAGTGGGTTTTCAAAAGCAGCAAAAATTACAAAAGAAGCCGGTTTTACAGGCCTGCAAATTCATTCCGCTCATGGGTATTTATTGAGCCAGTTCTTATCCCCTAATGCAAATAAGAGAACTGATCGATGGGGTGGTTCACTTGAAAACCGTAGTCGCATGCTTATTGCTATTATAAGAGAAGTCCGCAAAGTTGTCGGTGCCGGTTTTCCAATATCCATAAAGCTCAATTCATCGGATTTTCAAAGAGGCGGGTTTACTGAAGAAGATTCCCTGGAAGTTGTTAGAATGTTAGATCGCGAGAAGATCGACCTCTTAGAAATTTCTGGGGGGACGTATGAAAAAGTGGTTTTTTTAATGGCGAATGAAAATCAAGCCGATGTGAAAGAAAGCACAAAAAAAAGAGAGGCCTATTTCATCGATTTTGCCAGGAAAGTCAAATCAATTTCCAATATTCCTTTACTTATTACGGGTGGATTCAGATCTTATAATTTTTGCAACGAAGTATTAAAAAACGAAGAATTAGATCTAGTTGGTATGGCCCGCCCCTTCATCACCAACCGGGAAGATATTCCCGGGTTTTTAAGTGGTAAAGTCCCAAAACTAAATAATATTGTTTTAAGAACAGGGATAAAACAATTTGATGATGCGGCTGAGGGAGGGTTTTATGCCAAGCAGTTGATTCGCTTTTCTAAAGGCAAAATGTACGATTCAGAAATTGGTCCAGTTTGGAGTTCAATATTTTTAGTCCTGCATGAGATCAAAATGGCTTTGTCAAAGAGATTTTAATAGAAAAAAAGTGTCAAATTTATGATTTGCATCCTCGAGATTGATTGAGCCTTGAATATCCATATTTGAGTCAGGTAAGTTTAATAATTCACGCTGAATGTTAAAATGTATCAGTTGATTTTATTGTTGAAATGGCATGATCCAATTAGAAAAAGGATATAATAGATTATAGCCTGACTCAGACGTTTGGATTAACAAAACTTAAAAATGAAAAAGTGGATAAATAAAAATCTTAAAATATTAGACCTGTTGCTTGCGCCTCTTGTTTTTCTTGCCGCATGGTTGTTGAAAAATATTCGTCGAGCCGGGGTGCAGAGTCTCCCGCGCTGTAAGAGTGTGTTAATGAAAATCGGGGTATTCCCAATACGTCGTCATTATTATGAGCCACAATTTGACCATCGATTTCCGAAACCCGATTTTTCCCAAGACAGAAACCTCTCAGGAATAGATTGGAATGTGTCTGGCCAATTAGAGGTTCTCGAAAAACTTACATTTTCCAATGAGCTTTCGGATATCCCAAAAGAGAAATCAAAATCTCTTGAATTCTATATGAATAATGGCACCTTTCAATCTGGTGATGCTGAGTATTGGTATCAGCTTATCCGAACGGTTAAACCGAAAAGGATATTTGAAATCGGCAGCGGAAACTCCACCTTAATGGCCATCAATGCCCTTAGTAAAAATTATGATGATGACCCAGAGTATAAATGTGACCATATTTGCATCGAACCCTATGAAATGCCATGGCTTGAAGAAGCTGGCGTTTCTCTTGTTAGGAAAAAGGTTGAGGATGTAGAGCTATCATTCTTTTCTAAACTTCAGGAAAATGACATCTTGTTCATTGATTCATCTCATATCATAAGACCCCAGGGTGATGTTCTTTTTGAATATCTAGAGCTATTGCCTTCTCTAAACGAGGGCGTGATTGTTCATATTCATGATATTTTTTCACCCAAAAACTATCCAGGGAAATGGCTTCAGGATGATGTTCTTTTCTGGAATGAACAATACCTCCTTGAGGCTTTTCTGTCACATAATACTAGCTGGAAAATAATTGGTGCCCTCAACTTTTTACTGCACAATCATTACGAGAAACTTAAATCAGTTGCACCATTTTTAACCACCGGCAGGGAACCCGGATCATTTTATATCCAGAAAATCGTCTGAAAGAGCTAATACATCTGTCGGTAGCCATATAGAAATTGATGGCCTTCTGTAATTTTAAAAAAATTTAGGGATAATCAAATCAGGAGTAAAAATGACCCCGGAAGAATTCAAAAAATATGGATATGAAATTATCGATTGGATTGCGGATTATAGATCCAATATCAGTGATTATCCCGTCATGTCTACAATTCAGCCGGGTACCGTTAGAGAGCGTTTACCAGATAGCCCACCTGAAAATCCTGATCCATTTGAATCTGTAATAAATGATTTAGACAATATTATTCTACCTGGTATATCACATTGGAATCATCCAAATAACTTCGCTTATTTTCCTTCTAATGCAACACTGCCCTCAGTGCTTGGCGATCTGCTTTGCTCTGGAATTGGCGGGATTGGCTTAAATTGGCAGTCTATGCCGGCTTTAACCGAAGTTGAAGAAGTCGTCTGCGATTGGATGCGTCAGATGCTTGGTTTATCATCAAACTGGGAGGGTGTTATTCAGGATACTGCTTCAACCTCCACCTTGGTTGCATTACTTTGCGCTAGAGAGCAAGCCTCGAATCATAGTCAAATTAAAAATGGTCTTCAAGGAGAAAAACTCCCTCTAATTATTTATTCTTCTATCCAAAGTCATAGTTCGGTAAAAAAAGCAGCTTTATTGGCTGGTTTTGGCTTGAACAATATTCGGACAATTGAAACGGATGAAAATTTTGCAATCGATGTGGAGCAGTTGAAAATAGCTATTGAACAGGATATCAAAAAGGGCTTGAAACCCTGTGCTGTAATTGCCACAATCGGTACAACAAACACCACTGCTATGGACCCGATTTCAGACATTCTTTCTTTGACCCAAAAACATAATATGTGGTTACATGTGGATGCCGCCATGGCCGGTACTGCAATGATTCTCCCTGAATGTCGATGGATGTGGGATGGCATTGAAGGGGCTGACTCGATTATTATAAATCCCCATAAATGGCTCGGAGTAGTTTTTGATTGTTCGCTTTATTACATACGTAACCGTGAACATCTGGTTCGGGTTATGTCGACCAATCCCAGTTACCTTCAAACATCGAAAGACAATGAAGTAAAAAACTACCGTGATTGGGGTATTCCCCTTGGGCGTCGTTTCCGAGCGCTAAAACTATGGTGTTTGATTAAAGAGCAAGGTGTGAGTGGATTACAGGAGCGGATTCGAAAAGACATAAAAAATGCTAAATGGTTAAAAGATCAAATTGAGAATGAACCTCAATGGGAAATTTTGGCGCCTGTAACACTGCAAACTATTTGTGTTCGACATACTCCATCAGGGTTAAAAAATGATCTGCTGGAAAAACATACACTGCAATGGGTGACAGATATAAACAATGGTGGGGCCGCTTACCTCACACCCGGTCAATTGAATGGAAAATGGATGGTGCGTATATCTATCGGGGCTGAGGCCACGACATTAAAACATGTAAAAGCATTATGGATTACTATGAAATCTGCAGTTAATAAAGAATCTCAGAGAAACCGGTGAAAATCCAACCGGGATAGATGTGAAAATATTAATTTTAGATTATTCAGTATCAAGAATGGAGACACCTGCCATCAAAAAATGGCTGCCTGAAGATGCAATTGTTACATCATTCTTTATCGACACAGAAGAATTCTTCCCAAAGGATTTATTGGAAAGAGATTTCACCCATGTAATTCATTCCGGGTCTGAGCTTTCAATTACCAAAACATCGCCGTTTACCAATAAAGCCATCAGCTATATTAAAATTTTCCGGGACAAAGGTATTGCCCAATTTGGCATCTGTTATGGACATCAACTTATTTCTCGAGCTTTGGTTGGAAAACAATCTGTTCGATCATCTCCCAATGGGGTTGAAGCAGGATGGGACCCAGTATCATTCAATGATCATGCAATGAAACTCTTTGGGATTAGGGAAAGCGAAGTTGTTTGGCAGTATCATTTTGATGAAGTAATTGAAATGCCTGAAGGATCAAAGCTCCTTGCAACCAGTCCACATACAAAAATTCAGGCATATGTTAATTACGAACAAAATTTACTGGGCACCCAGTTTCATCCTGAGTTTGATAAAGAAACGGGTGATAAACTCTTTCTTGATGACAGAGAACAATTGGAACGAAACAATTACAATGTTGATGAAATGGTCACCAAAGGACCATCATTTGATACTGGAAATATATTCTTTGACTATTTCCTTAAATAGTCCGCACAATCCAAACTGTAAATGGACTCATAATTTTGAATGGTATCCAAAATGAACCGTAAATCATTAATAAAAACATTCATACTTACCTCAATGGCATTAATAGCATTTGCTGCCAACTCGGTGCTTTGCCGCCTGGCATTAGGGAGTGGGGCAATTGATGCATCAAGTTTTACAGTTGTACGATTACTTTCTGGATCAATTGTTCTTCTCGTAATTATTGGCGTCACTCGAAAATCTTCAACGCAATCCGCAAAAGGCAGTTGGGCTGCCAGTTTCATGTTGTTTCTCTACGCCGTCACATTTTCTTATGCTTACATCTCATTAGACACTGGCACAGGTGCCCTCATTTTGTTTGCCTCTGTTCAAATTACAATGATATTGCTATCCCTGATTTCTGGTACTCGACTACATTTTATTGAATGGATTGGAGTGACGGTTGCTTTTGCAGGTTTTGTATATCTCATTCTTCCAGGGGTCACGACGCCATCAATTATGGGATTCCTGCTTATGACTATAGCAGGAATTGCATGGGGCATCTATACACTAAAAGGGCGCGGCTCGAATGCTCCCCTATTGGATACGGCCTATAATTTTTTCAGAACGACTCCGTTGGTACTAATATTAGTTATTTCGACAATTAGTAAAGCAAATTATTCATTTGAGGGGATTTTACTCGCTGTCATATCCGGTGGTATAACGTCAGGAATCGGTTATACAATATGGTATATCGCACTTGGTGGTCTTTCTTCGACGCAGGCGGCAGTACTTCAGCTGTCAGTACCTGTAATTGCTGCTTTTGGTGGGGTAATATTTGTGGCTGAGACAATCACTTTCCGTCTTGCTATATCAGCCACATTTGTTCTTGGTGGTATTTTAATGGTGGTAATAGGCAAATTCTATTTCATACAATCAGGTAATGAATAACTTAAATCAGAGTTTTAGAGTATGGCTTCGCAGTATACTCTTTTTAAAAAGAACTATGATTTTTTGTATATACAATTGATAATTCGGTTTTCACGTCTTTAATTATAAGTTTAAATTCAAAGAGGGGAAGTCCTTCATTTATAAATTTTTCAATTCAATTTAATAAATCATAATGAATTCAATGCAACCGGACCATTAACATGATAAAACAACTCGCACATATCTGTATTCATACAAGCAATCTTGAAAAAACACTGATATTCTATCGGGATGCACTTGGCCTCGAAATTGGCTTTGAATTCGAAAAGCAGGGACAGCCATTTGGATACTATATTAAGCTGGGCAACAATACCTTCATCGAGGTTTTTCTTGGCGATCCGGGGAAACTGGGCAACATCCAGCATGTCGCTATTCAAGTAACTGATATGGATGCCTTGATCCGTCGCATCCATAGCCATGGTTATGAGGTGGGTCCCAAAACTCTTGGCGCTGATAATTCGTGGCAAGCATGGGTAACAGATCCAAATGGTATTAAAATTGAATTTCATCAATATACTGACCGTAGTTTTCAGCTTGTTGGTGGTAAATGTCAAGTCACTTGGTAATACAATAGTGACTAACCCATACACAGAATGGGCCTGGCCCTGGTGGACAGTTATGGTGAGTATTAATATCATCAATCTAATCGTCTGCATCATTGTGTACAGAAAATCTCTGCTTCCAGAAGATGGGATTGATTCGGTCTACCGAAAAAGGATGCGAATTATGGGTGTTCTTTTTGTCTTGATAGGACTGTATCGCGCCATATTTGTGTCCATGTATTTTTCTCAGCTGGCCTGGTTTGATAGTTTGGCCAATAGTGTGCTGCTCATTCGAATATTTGCCTGGGTTGCTGAACTCTCATTCAGTGGGCAAATTGCCCTAGCCATGTTAAAAGTAAATGTGGACTTGCCTGATGTCGAAAACAATGGCAGTTCTTGGAGAAACTTCAGGTCATTCATGATGACAAAAACGCCCTATATCCTCTGGACATCTATACTTCTTGCTCAGTTCTTTGCAACTGGCGGTTTAATTTTTAAAAGTAAAACATTGTTTGCCATAGAAGAAACATTATGGTTGGTGGGGTTCCTTTCAGTGCTTCCACTTGCTATAGTACAACTGCGTCGTGTTGCTGATAGAAAAAATGTAAAAACCCTTGGACATTTACGATTACTAAGAAATTTCACCCGTCTCAATCTGGCCTGGTGTGTGATTTATTGCTGTTACAGTTTGCTATATCATTTACCTTTTGAATGCTGGCCAAGTGCTATTCACCAATTAGAAACAGGAATCCCTCTAATCAAAACAGGGCTTAGTGCTATATCAGATGCATTTCTAATTGTTTATGAATCAAAAACCTTTAGCGACTGGGGAATTGGTTTTCTATTCTGGCATTCAGCATACTTCAGCATCTGTGTGTGGATTTCAATATTTTTGATGCAGGCTCCACGGATCATACACGGTAATATTAGCAAGAAAAAATAATAAGGGGAAAATTATGAAACGTTATCTGGGAAGATCCGGAATTGAAATCAGTGCTCTTGGTATGGGTTGTTGGGCAATTGGTGGTCCATTCTGGGCAGATAAAACACCGTTGGGCTGGGGAGAAGTAGATGATTCCGAGTCAATCCGCGCCATCCACACCGCTATCGACAATGGCGTTAATTTTTTTGATACGGCAAATGTTTATGGTGCCGGACATAGCGAAAGAGTCCTGGGCCAGGCACTTTCAGGGCGACGGTCTCAGGTGGTTATTGCCACAAAATTTAATGCTGTATTTGACGAAACCAGCCGTCAGGTGACGGGGGATGATGCAACTCCTGATGGTATTCGTAAAGCTTGTGATGAATCGCTCCGGCGATTGAATACTGATTATATTGATCTCTATCAATTTCATGATAACGGCTTCTCGGCTGAAAAAGCATTGCCAGTACGAGATACACTCGAATCACTCGTAGAAGCAGGTAAAATTCGCAGCTATGGCTGGAGCACCGATTTTCCCGATCGCGCTGAAGTTTTTGCTCAGGGACCAAAATGTACTGCAATTCAGTTACAACTCAATGTATTGGATGATAATCCGGCTGTGATTGCTCTTTGCGAACGCTATGATATGGCGGCCATCAATCGTGGTCCGCTGGCTATGGGGCTCCTGACTGGGAAATATACTGCTGAAACCAAGCCCTCTATTGATGATGTGCGTGGAGCCAAAAGTCCTGAATGGATGAAGTACTTTGCAGATGGTCGGCCAAATCCTGAATGGTTGACAAAGCGTGATGCCATTAGCGAAATTTTATGTAGCAATGGCAGAACGGTGTCACAGGGCGCCCTGGCATGGCTCTGGGCTCGGAGCCCCCAAACCATCCCCATCCCCGGTTTTCGTAATGTGAAACAGGTGGAGGAAAATACTGCTGCGATGGATTTTGGATCATTAACCGCTGAACAGATGGCTAAAATTGACAGGCTTTTAGAGAGATAATCGACAGGGCATGTTTACTAATAACGTGTTTGGATCAAATACACCATCTCGGGCATCCATTAATAGAAGATCGTTGCTTACAGGAGATTTATGAAACCAATCATTGACCATATACAAATCACCGTTAAAGATATGAGTATTGCCGTGCCGTTCTATGACAAACTCATGCCTCTTCTGGGGTTTGATATAAATAAAAGGGTAAATGCGGTAATCGAAGCACATGATTTTCATGTTGTTGAGTATTCCCATCCGTTGTTGTGTTTTGCTATCACTTCACCAAGGTCAGCCTTTGCCAAAGACAGTATTTGCCGTCGGAAACCAGGCGCTTTGCATCATCTGGCATTTAAAGCAGAGTCACCTGCTGAAGTGGATAAGCTGTATACTCAACTTTTGAAAATAGACGCCCATATCGTGGGCAAACCAAAGAGATACCCGGAATACAGTCCGTGGTATTATGCTGTATTTTTTAAAGATATCGAGGGAATTAAGTACGAAATTGTCTTCGACAAACACGATGAGGCATAGATTTTCTTTTTGAGGATCACGGCCAAAATCTTGAATGTCAACCGAATTCCAGAATGTAGATTGCAAAATGAAAAGGTATTAGTGGAATGGAAAATCTCTCTCAAATGTCTACCAGTCAACAGCAGATGAAAAGGGTCTCCTATGGATAAAATTAATATTGATAAAATCTCAGCTTCGTTCAGGTCAAAAAAAACTGAATTATCATATAGAATGAACTTCTTGAGCTCTGATAGAAGGCAAACTGTTATGGCCCTTTTATTACTTTTAATACCTGTGCTCGTTTTTATACCATCAGACTACTTTCTGTTTGGCTATTCTTCAGATTTCGCCCATATGATTTTGGCCAGAAGTTTTGCGATTATATTTCTAGGCGCAACAATATTTACTGTGATTAAATCGGAGAATGTTTTTACTACTGACAAACTGATTCTTGCCAGTCTCATGATAAACTGCTGCCTTATTCTGTATATAAATCTGGGGCGGCCTTCAGATTATCTTCAAAATTCAATGTTAGACATTCTAATTGTTTTTACTGCCTACTTTCTCATTCCTAATCGTTACTTTTTTCAAATTATTCCTGCAATTACTCTAACATTGTTTAATCTTTATGTGTTTTTATTCCACAAGGAGGCGGCCACGATAGTTACAAGCATTGTGTTCTGGTTTTCATACATTTTTGCCAATATCATTGGTATGTGGACCGCGTGGCATTTACATATATATCGTCGTCGTCAATTCCGGACACAACTTGAAGAAAGAGCCGTGACAGAAAAATTACAAATTGCCATGGGCGAGATAAACACCCTTCAGGGAATTCTTCCGATATGCGCCAAATGCAAAAAGATTCGTGACGATAAAGGTTCCTGGAATCAGCTTGAATCATATATAGAGTGCCATTCAGAGGCTCATTTTAGCCATGGTCTGTGCTTAGAATGTGAAGAAACACTTTATGGTGATGAAGAATGGTACCGAAAATTAAAGGTGGATTAAACCGGATAAAGTAAAATGCCATGATGAGTAATTTTATTTTTGAAAGTTCTTCCGAGACTAACTTTTCGTCAAAATGAACGATATGAAAGAGAATGACAAAATAATACCTCTTGACAGAGGCAATAAAAATCAGAGAAGCGAGTTTCATAAGTACATCTCCGTCGTTTTCCCCGGGATTAGTTTTCAGGAATGGTACTCAAAAGGATTCTGGACAGAAAAATATCTCCCCTTTTCTATTTATGAGTCCGGAAAAATAATATCAAATGTCTCTGTCTCCTTTATGAATATCATACTAAATGATAAAAAGGTTAATGCAATTCAGCTTGGCGCCGTTGGAACTTTGCCCGAATATCGACATCAGGGATTATCGCGGCAAATAATGAATTTTGTTATCGAAAAATATGTGAATGATGTTGACTTCTTTTTCCTGTACTCAAATGAATCCACTATAGAATTCTATATAAAGTTTGGGTTTTGGGAAATGAAAGAAAATATATTTTTAGCAGAATCAAATATTATCAAACCAAAATATACCGCGCGCAAACTAGATATCAGATTAGAAAGTGATTATTTGTTATTGCAAAATATTTTGAATGATCGGCTGACCTTAACAAGAATATTTGGTGCCGAAAAGTATGGGTTTATTACCATGTGGCATATTCTAAATTTGTATCAAGATAAATTATATTATCTTGAAAAAGAAAAGATCATTGTAATAAAAGAGGAAAATAATAACTCTCTTTGCATTCTGGATATAATATTCAGCGGATCCATTGATATGCAATCCTTGCTTCCTAAAATAATTGAATCTGATTCAATACAATATATCAAATATTCTTTCCCGCCCGATATTGTGAAATTTTCATACGATACTATCCTACAGGAAGATACTGGTCTTTTTATTCTTGGGGATATGGACATGGGAAATAAGCCATTCAGGTTTCCCGAAATGGCAATTACTTGATTGATGTCTTATTCAATTTTTATAAATTGTTCTGACAGGTTGAATTATGTTAAGAAAAACTGAACTTGGTCAATATCTGTAAATTTTCGCAATGCACCATTTTTTCAACATATTTAATATTTTTTCATATAAAGAACAGTATGTCTAAATTAAACGGCGGTTGCTTATAAAAGAGTTTAAGATACGAAGTACGCGGAGATCCGCCCATATTTATCTTAAACATGATTATTTAGATCCCTTTACCACAGCACCTGCATAATATTAATTAGTAGATAGTTTATGTATAAACCAATAGCTTTCGCCATTCTTTCGATTTTGATAATATCATGTGACTTGCGTGATAAAACTGAATATCTCTCTGACAGTGAAATAGAACAATTGTCAGATGAGATTCCAATAGAAATAATAACAAAAATCTCCAAAATGTGTCGAAGTAACCCTGTGGCAATGACTGTCCAACGGATTAAATATAACGTCGAGACTAAAACTGCCTTCTTCAAATACGACTCACTTGTAAAAGGCATACAGTTTAAATCTGTCCCCGATGAATTGGCTCGTCAGCTCTGGAATGAATTCCACGATGAAGTTAGCCAATTTGGGTATTATTTGTATTTAAAGAATCTTGACTACGACAAGAAGTGGAGCGTCTACTACGATGTTGCTTTTGCTAAAACAAATAATCAATTCAATTTATTGAAACTCGTCAAAACTTCAGCACCCAACAATAAACCCGGAAATGCCCAGATAATCTCCAAGCTTAAAGAATGGAATGCCCAGTCATCTTTCAAATTAATCGTTGCTGATAAAGATAGAGTTGAGGCTGTTTTTTTGGATTTCCCCACTGATACGAAATCATTTTGTTTGGCAGTGGACAAGTTTTCTCCAAATGTGATTGATCGTGGATACGGATCAATTGAAGACATGATAATGGACTTCACCTCTAAGCAATACTTCTGGATGTGGTGGAATTGAGGGTGGAGGTCCAAGATAACAATGATAAAAGAGGAGGCAGGCTTTACCCGATAAATCGAAAATATTAAAGAATTGCCCGTCGGAGACGATTATGCAATTTTAAATATATCAGTATTATGATCAATAAAAATGAGAAGGGAATATATGAATATTAATGAAATGCACCCCGTAGGTTCAAACCGACTTTGCTGGGTTGATAATCTTAGAACAATTATTATTTTCTTGGTGGTTTTATATCATATCGGTGGTGTTTATGAATCTGCAGGGCTCTGGGCCAGCTTCTGGATTGTCGATGATCCTTCAACTATCGTTTGGGTGGGCATCGTTGGTATTATGTTTGATATTTTCGTGATGCCAGCAATGTTTTTTATCTCTGGATTCCTAGTCGTCACGTCTCTTCAAAAAAAAACTGGTTGGGGGTTTGTAAAAGGAAAATTCAGACGATTGATGGTTCCCTGGGTGATCGCAGTTTTTACATTAATCCCAATCTATAAATTCATCTTCCTTTATTCGCGAAATCTTCCACAGGAACACTGGAGCAATTACTTCCACCTAACCAATCCCAACAGCCAAAACTGGTTATGGTTTCTACCGGTGCTGTTTATGTTCAATATGATTTTTCTTCTTATGGAAAAAGCAAAAATAAGAATCCCTAATATCTCAATAACAACAGCTGTTTTGATTGCCTTTTTTGCGGGTATTGCCTTTAGTTATTATATTGGCGGGGCTCTCGGTTTCCGGAGTTGGACGCTTACGCCATTAATTGATTTCGAGAACGAAAGACTGCTCATGTACTTTTTAACATTCCTTCTTGGTACTTTGTGTTTCCGTCAGAACCTATTTGCTGAGAAGCCAAAAACCAAATTACTATATAATGTGATCAACTCGATTGCCTGGATTCCAATTACTGCCCACATTTTCGCAAGGCTGTATCCTTTCTTTTATCATGAAGGTTTTTCCGTTACGCCTTTATACCGGATAATTTGGTGGGTCAGTTTCTATTTATCTTTAATATGTCTAATGTATTTAATGATCGAAAGCTTTCGGAGATATTTAGATAAATCCGGGAATCTATGGGATCTACTAAATAAGAGTTCTTATGGTGTGTACATCATCCACGTCATCATGATCGGCGTCTTTGGTACCTTATTACTAAATCTGACTATTCCGGCAGAGGTTAAATATCCTCTACTGATTTTATCAACATATTTGGTCAGCAATTTTGTGGTTTGGACCTATCACTCAGTAAAATTCAAATTTAAGGGTAAATAGTTCCGGGGGGATTTTGCAATATAATTTGTATTCCTGGATTGTCTTATTTGCAACTGACAAGATTTAAAGCTACAATAGTTAAAAGTCCTTATAAAATTATTAATAGTATGAGGTTAACCCCTTATAACAGCTGGCAAATAACCGGAGAGGAGTATATATGTTCATAACATTGCTTATTGTAACCTTCATCATATCACTTGGGTTTAGTTTTTTAGTCGTTCGTCTTTTTCGAGGTCCGACAAATGCAATTTTAACCCGAATCATTTCAGACGAATTGAGTGACGCCTGGAATCGATACATCTCTTTTGCCATCGTAGTTGTCGGGGTCTCTGGAGGGGTAAGGGTGTGGGATCTTGAAAAATATATTACTGCATCCTCAAAGGACATGGTGCTGGTTGTTTTGAATTCAGATCGCTGGGTGTTAGAAATTTATCGTACAATTATCGGTACTCTACAAAGTGCTGCCTGGTTATTATTTGTGTTCTTTGTTTTTGCACTCATTGCTTATGTAATTGTTCGTGGGTTTGAATTGCGCCATGGCTCAAATCCTCCTGCTGCCAAATAAGAGTTTCAACCGGTCTTTTAAAAGACAATAAAAAAGTTTGATCAGACTCGTATAAACGTCTGTGGTTTTATAAAACGGCATTGGCGCCGTTACCATATCATTTACAAAAAAACATCGATTTTTTTGATTATCGATTAATTGTAAAAAGTCAATTAATGAGCAGGGCGTCATAAGCCTTTTTATAAATGAACCAGAAAATACAACCATATAAATATGACCTTTGCGCCAGCATCAGTATCCTGTTGGTAATTATTATCGGTAATTTCGTTGATCATGGTGAAAGCTCCGAATTAAAAATTTTGGGCATATCATTATTAATCTTATCAATCTTCTTTTGGATTGCCCCTGTTTTTACCTTAAAAAAATATGGTCATGTTGAAAGGGGTAAAAATTATTTCGAAACCCGTATGATTGTTGTCAAAGATATCTATTCAATCATCAGGCATCCACAATACCTGGCTTATACTTTATTCGTATTTGGATTTGCTTTTATTTATCAAAACTGGATTACATTTGTTATGTCTATCATAGCAGCTGTTTTCATTTATGTTCATACATTTGAGGAAGATAAAGAACTGATGATAAAATTCCCACAGGATTATAGAAATTATTGTGAGAATGTGCCCCGTTTCAATTTTATTAAAAGTGTGCTCGTTAAAATTACAAAAAATGGTGTTTGGTAAACCATTACCTGAGCTCATTTCCTACAGGCTAAATGGCCGTCTGTTAAACAAAAAAAGGAGAGACCAATGAATACTAGGATAAAGCAAGTTCTGTTTTGGACACCAAGAGTGCTGTGCATTCTATTTGCATTGTTTTTATGCATGTTTTCGTTAGATGTATTTGAAGAGGGCTTAGGCTTTTGGGGTACGAGTCTAGCGCTGATGGTCCATCTCATCCCAGTGTATATTGTCATCATTGCACTGGTTATAGCCTGGCGCTGGGAATGGATTGGCGCGATGTTATTCATTGCATTAGCGATATTCTATCTTGCCTGGAGCTGGGGGCGATTCCCTTGGACCGTCTATCTGAGTATATCTGGACCGCTGGCTTTGGTTGGTTTTCTTTTCATGGTCAATTGGTTACACAAAACAAGACTACTTAAAAAATGAATTTTCGTTTTGGCATTAAAAATAATCTACAATTATTAAGAGAATTGCTTTCTGTAGTACTCTGTTATATTTTGAGCTTAGCAGCTATCGAGAGTTACTCAGAATATTGACAATTGTTTTAAATAAGGAAGATCAATGAAGCCAAAAGAATTAATCATCATGTGGGTTAAGGCTTTTAATGACGCCGATGTTGATGCCCTTGCTGATCTATATGCTGAAGACGCAATAAATCATCAGGTGGCAGATAAAAAAGTAATGGGTCGGAATTCAATTAAGCAGATGTTCATCGAAGAATTTGCAGTCGCGAGTATGGCTTGCGTCGTTGAAAATATTTTTGAAGATGGGCAATGGGCCATTCTGGAGTGGAAGGATCCATTGGGATTAAGGGGCTGTGGTTTCTTCCATGTTGTCAATGATAAGATCCAATTTCAAAGAGGTTACTGGGATAAACTCTCTTTTTTACGGAAACATGAATTACCAATACCAAAACTTTGATCAACAATTTAAAAGTAAATATAGCCATTTATTGGTTGATCTGCTCAAATACAAATCTGAAGAGTTTAAACAATTAAGAGTTTAGAAAAAAATTGTTATTCGAATCTATCCTGCTAAATGAAAAACAGGAATTATTAATTACGGTGCACGATCAACTGCTTGCCCTCTTAAAGGATGAAAATTTAAATCTGGGGAAAAGTATCTCAAAATCATTAAAGCGTATTGGTAGCAGCATCCGTTATAAACATGATTGGGATGAGTTTGATAAATGGTTTACGGAAATCCATTATAATTTTTACCAGCTATTATTGAAAGATTTTCCGGGACTATCACAGAAAGAAATAAAAGTCTGAGCCCTTATGAGATTGAATATTCAATCTCAAGATATGGCGGCAATTTTTAGCGTTCAGCCCACAACAATTGAGGTTTATCGCTATCGTATTCGCAAAAACCTCGGGTTGAATATTGAGGATAAATTGTATCGATTTATAAGCACATACTAATATGTTGTCCTCGGTTGAGGCTTGTTGATTTTAAATTATAATTTTATACTCATTGTCAATGGTTTGTCATAGTATTGTGGGTTTCACCTTTTTGTAACAGGGTTTTCCTGTTTTCTAAACTCTTTCCTTTCTACTTTCCCGCCTCCGGCAGGCAGGCTACTTTTTACTCTTTTGTATAGGTTTTGTAGGGGTGTCTAACATTCTGTCACCATTATAATTTTGGTGTGTGGTTGTTATTATGTTTTCTGTTCTGAGTTCAATATCAATATTATCCTGTATTAGCTTTCAAAGCACCCAATCAAAACAATCACTGTATTTATAAATAAAAGCACCCAAAAAAAAGGAATGTAACAATGATTAAACGTATATCATTTTCAATATTAACTCTGATAATTATGACAGCCGGTTTATTTGCTGTCACATATTATGTGCCTGGAGATTTTACTACCATCCAAGACGCTATTGACGCATCCGTTAATGGTGATGAAGTGGTGGTTGGACCCGGCACCTACTTTGAACAGATTAATTATGGCGGTAAAAATATATCTATTACCTCTACGGATGGACCGGAATCAACCATCATCAATGGCCAATATAATGGATCAACCGTCTCATTCCTCAGTGGGGAAACACGGAATGCATCCTTAACCGGGTTTACAATCACTGGTGGAACAGGCACGCCAACTGAAACCGCCGCAATAGGTGGGGGCGTTGCCTGTCGTAATAGTTCTTCTCCAACGTTGCGAAACCTAATTATCAGTGGCAATCAGGCCTATGCATCAAATAGTTTGGCTGCTGGTGGCGGTATTGCATTTTCTATGGGTTCAGACGCTCTGTTTGAAGATTCAATTATCGAAGATAATTGGTCCAATTATGGTGGTGGAGTCTGTATTTATTATTCAAATCCTACAATAAGAAACCTTATAATTCGAAACAATAACACCAACTATGGTGGTGGTGGTGCAATTCACGTGCATGGAGATTGTCGCCCCATACTTAACAAGCTTACAATGATCGAAAATACTGCTCCCGGTGGTGGTGCTATTATTGTTTCAGATGGCGCTCATCCACGGTTGATCAATTCTATTACATGGGGAAATTCGTTTCCAGAAATACAGCTTTGGTGGCAGTCTGGTTTTCAAGGAGCAGATATTTCTGTTACTTACAATGATATAATGGGTGGGATAAATGGAGTTGCCGTCGGCACTCTCTGCGAACTATTTTGGCTTGGTCATAATATCAATGAAATACCATGTTTCGTTGACCCTGATGAAAATGACTATAGGCTGCTTCCAGAATCTCCCTGTATTGATGCTGGCACAGATTATTTCACATTTGATGACGGCCTAGTCTTCGATTATGATGAAGAAAATTGGTATGGTCTTACGCCTGATTTTGGTGACTGGGAATTCACTTACCTACTGGGTGACGCCAATGACGATGATGGGATTGATGTATTGGATATTGTTTTTTTAGTAGATTTTATTCTGACATCTGATCCAGAGGATCTCTACCAATTTTGGAGCAGCGACTTAAATGGTGATGATATATTGGATGTATTAGATATAGTTCAATTGGTCAATTTAATACTTGAAGGTCCAGCCTACAGACAGGGCATAACAGGACATAACAATACTCAATTAAATATGAAGGATGGCGATCTTTCAATTTCTGCAGATGACTACATTGCCGGATATCAGATCAATCTGATATCTCCAGTAGAAAATGTAATAATTGATTGCCCAGTTGGATGGCAGTGTCTCTCAAATGACAATATCGTTTTAGGTTATAGTTTGGATGGATCGAATTTAACCCAGGAAATTACTGGTTCTTATTCTAATCAGCTGAAATTCTCAAAAATCGTCATTTCAGATGCAAACGGACAAGCGATGGATCTTTCAAGTTTACCTGAAAAGTTTGTGCTTGGCCAGGCCTATCCAAATCCGTTTAATCCTGTTATCTCGATTCCATATACTCTCGAACAAGACTCTCACCTGAAATTAAATGTGTTTGATCTCCAGGGCCGTCTAACTGCAACATTAATGAATCAGGTACAGCCTGCAGGGAGTTATCAAATGACATGGGATGCAAGTAATCATCCTAGTGGTTTGTACATACTGAATTTTGAAGCAGGTCAATATCAAAGTAGCAAGAAAATTTTCTTGCTAAAATAAAACCAAAAATTGGATGCCGGGTATTTAAAAACTGCATATGGGTGCTTCAATGAGTAATCATTGTCTTTTTCTTAAATCACCTGGCATCCTAAATAACAAATTATACAAGAGTAGGTCTCTCCCCGTTTGGACTGTTTTTTACCAAGTTTTTTTAATTAGCTAAAAAATGTGTCTCCGTTGCACTGGTTAAAAATAAATAATTTTCATTATTTTGTTGTGTCTAATACGGGGAGAAATTCATCGGCCATGCTCTTTCAACTTAATTCTAATGGTAATTAGATTAATCTAAAACAACACCTCACAGAAATTATTTTCACCCAATTAAAATAATCACATGTTTTATATTTCTATTAACTGATTCTCTCTATTCAAATTTGATATAACCTCTTGATTCAATTCTTTTATGGTTTGCCCCACATTATCCATCCTGTAAATAAAAGACCGCAACCCTCATCAATAATCAACATGAAAACACTAAAAGAGTGATGTTTATTATAATAAATTATGGCAACTAGATTAATTAATTAATAGATAGAAATAATGAAACCACGAATCAAAATTGCCTCTGCCTTAACTCCTGATGGCGGTGAAATGGAACTTTATAAACATGATTTGGACTTCTCTATAAGGGTCAAGGGGCAAGAGTTAATGAACTCCCGTTTATTTGAATCTGAGCTTGAGCTCGCTCGTTTGGGTTGTGCTCATCTGAAGGATAGAAAAAAACCTCAAGTGATTATTGGTGGGCTCGGCATGGGATATACTCTGCGCCAAACTCTCGATCTCCTCCATCCTAGTTCAAAAATAATCGTCAGCGAACTTCTCAGTGCCGTTGTTGACTGGAATCGTGAATTCCTTGGAGAACTAAATAATCATCCCCTTGAGGATAAACGGGTTGAGGTGAGAGAGGGAGACATCACACAGCTTATATTGCGCTCTAACAACCTTTTTGACTCTATTCTCCTGGATATCGATAATGGACCCGATGCGATGACGAATTCCAGTAATAGTTTTCTTTATAGTTTTGAAGGAATGGATGCCTGTCGCCGGGCCCTGCGAAACATGGGCTGCCTGGCAATTTGGTCGGTTGAGTCGAGTAAATCATTCGAGCAACTTTTAATGCGTTGTGGCTTCCACGTGCGCCGCTATCGAGTTCCAGCCTACAAAGGCAGTAAATCACGATCTCGATTTGTGTGGGTTGCCTCAGAAAACGAAAACATCTTGCCTGCTGGCGGTGGCGAGCCGCGTAGATCAGCAAAAAGAGCATTTAAGGTAGACCGATCATATAAGGGAAGAAGATAATATTGAAATTCATTTTATCCTGTTACCCAGGTTGTCAAATTACTGGGTTCAACACTAAAGAGTAATAAGAGGAGTGAAAAAGCTGCTGGTTTATCAATTGGAAAACTCTTAATCATCCTCGTTTTATTATTTAAAAGACATGAAATATTTTTGCTTGAAACTCACCTATATCTTATTTTACATTTCGTAACAATTTCGTTGTGAAGTTTTTATATTATGATTAAAGTTTATAAAATAATATTTATCGGAATGATTATAATGGCTCCAATCCTTGCTGGTTCAGGGAATGGCCAATTATCAAACCCTGGGATGGTCGCTATTCGTGCAAATTCTGGAAGTGAAACACAACTGGAATTCAAAAAATATTGGGATTATCAGGAAACAGTTTACAAACCTGAGCGAAAAAGATCGCATAAACGACGTCGAAAACTAAAACCACCAAAAGGCCCGAAACCCAAATAACTTTTGTCAGACTAATTTTTCCAGGCGTCTAATGACGCCTTTTTTTTGCTATGAATGAACCCCATATTGATGATTTAATTGCTGTTGATAACGAATATTCGGATAGAGATTTTGATGTAAAAATATCTGTTCCGGAATTCAACTGTGTGTGTCCAAAAACAGGGCTCCCTGATTTTGGCACTATTCATATCGATTATATCCCAGATAAAAAAATTATTGAACTGAAATCCTTGAAGCTGTATATGGTAAAATATCGAAATATTGGTATATTCCATGAAAGCGTGACTAACAGAATTCTCGATGATTTGAGGTTAGCGCTTGAGCCAAGACAGATTACAATCACTGCAGATTTTAGCCCTCGCGGCGGTATTCATACGGAAGTAATATCATCTTGGAAAAAATAATTTTTTTACATATAGTTTCAGCAATAAATTATCAGGCTAAATATCAACTAGAAATTAATAGGTAGACATGAAAATCACGATCAGAATCAGTAACAGAAAACGAAAGAACAAACACGGATTCTTTAAACGAATGGGTACAAAAAGCGGCAGAGCTATTCTTGCCAGAAGAAGAAGAAAGGGACGTAAAACGCTCTCTGCCTGATTTTCTTTTGGAAAACAGTATTACATCAAAAGATTTCTATCGTATCCTAAAAACTTCAAAATCCCTGGTTGCCGGGGATTTGTTGTTTCGGTACCTTAAACACCCAAAACCATTGCTTGGCATGATTGTATCTCGGTCCTACGGAAAATCCCACGAACGTAATCTGTTTAAAAGACGCTGTAGAAGTATATTTACTGATTTAATTAAAATACAATCTGACTTCTCTGTAATTGTAAAACCGCTTCATAAAAAAATTTCTAATAAACAAATTCAAACCTCCTTCGATTTGTTTCAAAAGCGAATACATGTTTAAATATTTGTTCATCATTATAATCAAATTATATCAAAATTCAATCGGATTGGTTCTGCCGAATTCGTGCCGTTATACTCCTTCTTGCTCACATTATGCTGTAGAAGCAATAAAAAAATATGGCGCGATAAAAGGATCATATCTTGGAGGAAAACGAATTTTAACCTGCCATCCTTATTCAAAAAAAAATATCTGGGACCCCGTTAAATAATGGATATCAAAAGAAACTTAACTGCAATTATACTTATCGGACTAGTCATTGTCCTTACACCAACGTATTTAAGGTGGGTATCTCCTGCCACGGAACCTTCTGCCGACACAGTTGAACAACAAGTAAGCCGCTCATCCCTTGACTCCGCTCCTGCAACTGTTACGGAAACACCTGTGGCTGAAGTCAGGGAAGAGAAAAAGACATCACTGCCAATTCCTGACAGATTGGAAATGGAAAAGGAAATTGTCATAACGGTGGACACCGATTTATATATCGCCAAGATTTCTAACCGTGCCGGAGGTTCACTTGTTGAATATACATTGAAGAATTATACAGGTGGGTATAACGAATATGGTGAGTATGATCCCATCAGCCTTGTGTCTCTGGTTCAAAATAACGATAATAATTGCACACCCTGTCTATCTTTATACGATCAAGATGAAAAATTGTCTCTGCCCTTTCTCCAGTACTTTACAAGCGATTATCGCGACGAGGAGACATTGTATTTGTCCGGAGAGGATGAGAAACAGGTCCATTATAGTTTGATGCTTGAGGATGGGCGATCAATTGATAAAACAATAACCTTTAAAGGAAACTCTTACTCAGCCAGGCATGATTATGATCTATCAGGATTTGATCAGACATATCGCCAGGACTTTGAAGTAATGTGGGGCAATGGCATTAAACCTGCAGAGAAAAACGAAAAAGATGATCTGCAATACTCAGGTGCACTTATGTACCAGGCCGGTGAAAAAGACGATATTATGTTAAAGGATGTTGATCCAATCTCAAGAAAGAATTTTGATGGAAATACAGATTGGGTGGCTGTAAAGAACAAATACTTTATGGTCTCACTGATGACTGATTTGCCTGGAAAGTATGCCTCTCTATCTGCAGTAAACACTCAATTCGGTATACGTGAGATTACTCCTGTTTACAGCGCATCCATCGGTTTTGACATTCATAGTCAAAGAATTTCAACCTCTTTGTTTTTTGGTCCCCAAGACTATAAAGTATTAAAGCAGCAGGGCCATGCTCTTGATGATGCAATGAACTGGGGGTTTGTAGTTATCAAGCCAATCAGCAAATATGTGATACTCGGGTTGCTTACTTTTCTACATAATCCATTTGGTGATTTTTATATTAACTATGGTCTTGTTCTAATAATCTTTGCTTTGATTATCCGTGTCGTAACAGGACCCCTTACGAAGAAAAGTGCTGAGTCCACTCAGAAGATGCAGGCGATTCAACCAAAGATGAAAGCGATGCAGGAAAAATATAAAAACGACCCTCAAAAAAAGAACTCGGAGACTATGGCTTTATATCGGAAGCATGGGGTGAATCCTGTTGGGGGTTGTCTCCCCATGTTAATTCAAATGCCATTGCTTTTTGCACTGTTTACAGTCTTCAGGAATACCATCGAATTCAGGGGTGCAGAATTCATTTTTTGGATTTCAGATCTGTCACAACCTGATGTCATATTTAACTTACCCTTTTCAATCCCTGTCTATGGAGATGGAGTAGCTGTTTTACCAATTGTCATGGGTGTGACAATGTTTCTCCAACAACGGCAATCAATGGCCACTATGGATAAAAGTCAGCGCCCAATGATGTATATGATGTCTGCATTTTTCTTTTTGTTATTCAACACATTCCCTTCTGGGTTAAACTTATATTATGCTATTTACAATTTCCTAAGCTTCCTGCAACAAAGATCAATTAAAGCAAAACTCGCCAAGACTCCTCTTAAGTAATTAATTGGAAAATGGTAAATTATGTAAATGATACTATTGCTGCCCTTGCAACACCGTATGGGGTGGGGGCAATTGCTGTTATACGTATATCCGGAGAAGACCTTAAACCTTTAATTCCTCAGTTGACAGATAAGTCCAAGCTTACACCAAGGTACGCAACCCTAGTGACCTTGAAGTCCCCAGCCAGCGGTATAAAAATTGACCAGAGCATAATTACTTTCTTCCCCGGTCCAGACAGCTATACCGGTGAAGATCTCATCGAAATCTCATGCCATGGTGGTGAATATATTTCACGATCTATTTTATCTGAGTTGATTGCCCTTGGTGTGCGATCCGCAAATCCTGGTGAATTTTCTTATCGTGCTTTTATGAATGGTAAAATTGACCTTGTGCAGGCGGAGGCCATCTCTTCTCTGACACAGGCCAGAACAGGCTCAGACGTGGGGGCCAACCTCGGTAATTTAACTGGAAAACTGTCTGATCGTATTAATCAGCTAAGAGCAGGATTGCTGAATATTCTTTCCATTATCGAACACGAACTAGATTTTCAAGAAGACGAGATTAGCTTTACCGATAGAGATATGATTATGGAAAGACTTTCATCGGTTGAATCCAGTTTATCAGATATTGCCTGTACGGCTGCTTTTGGGAAAACAATTACAAATGGTGTTCGCCTTGTCCTGTTGGGGCGGCCGAATACGGGTAAGTCCAGCCTGTTTAATACAATTTTGGGCCATGAGCGGGCAATTGTATCCAATGTCCCGGGAACAACCAGGGACACCCTTGAGTCATGGTTTGATTTGGGTGGCATCCCTGTCTGTCTTGTTGATACGGCCGGATACTGGGAATCTGGGGATTTTCTTGAAAACCTTGGAATCACAAAAACCATCATGGAAGTTAAAAAATCAGATTTTATTTTATTTGTAGATGATGTTGATCCGGTTAATTTATTCTCAAAACTTAATTTGACGCTTTCGCATGACAGGGTAATATTTATTAAATCCAAAGTAGATGGCCAAACTATGATTTCAGATGAGGAAAGCTTATTTTATACCTCCTCGAAAAATGATACTGGTATTCGGAAGTTAATAACATATATATCCACAGCCATTCACGATTCAATTCATGAAATAAATTATGGTGATGGTCTTTTGATGACCCAGCGGCAAAGAGCTTTGATAATTTCTTCTAAAGGCTTGATAAACAATATTATATCAGAAGTTAAAAACCAAACCGAAATGGATATTATTGCCTCATTGCTTCATAGCCTTTCCAATAACCTGGATGAGGTTGTTGGAAATATTACCAACAAAGAAATTGTGAAAAATATTTTCACAAAATTCTGTGTCGGAAAATGAATCCCCTTTCAAAAAAACAGACAGTTGTAATCTGCGGCGGTGGACATGCCGGCATTGAGGCATCACTAGCAGTTGCCAGGTTGGGCATCAACACAATATTGGTTACCCTGGATGCAAATGCTATTGGCAGGATGTCATGTAATCCTGCAATAGGCGGACTTGCAAAAGGACATCTTGTGAAAGAAATTGATGCACTCGGCGGACAGATGGGTGTTGAGGCCGATAAAGCAGGTATTCAATTTAAAATGCTTAACAAATCTAAGGGCAGGGCTGTTTGGGGTCCACGAGCCCAAATGGATAAAGTCAATTACGCCAGAAATATTCGCAAAACAATTCTTTTAGAAAATAATATTCGTATCGTTCAGGGTGAAGCAGTTGATATTAAAGTAGATAATCAATGTGTTTCTGCTGTCATACTAAAAGATGGTACACATATACCGTGTCGGGCGGTTATAATTCCATCAGGGACATTTCTCGATGGTAAAATACATATCGGTAACAAAAATTTTCCGGCTGGCAGATTTGGAGAGAAACCCTCAATTGGTTTGACTCAATCTCTTAAGGGCCTTGGATTCAAATTTGGCCGCCTGAAGACAGGGACCCCGCCAAGAATATTATCTAATAGTATTGACTATTCTCTTGCAGAGCTTTCAGATGGGGATAAATTACCAACACCCTTTTCAACACGCACGCCAAGACCTTTCAAACCAAAGAACCTTGGCTGTCACATCGTGAACACCAATAGCGATTGTCATGACATCCTTTATAATTCGCTATCATTATCACCAATGTATTCTGGAATTATTAAAGGTGTTGGACCAAGATACTGCCCAAGTGTTGAGGATAAGATTGTTCGGTTTAAAGATAGAAAAAGTCATCAACTTTTTCTAGAGCCGGAATGGGAGGGCTCAAAGCAGATCTATGTCAATGGTTTTTCAACAAGCATGCCCGAGGAGGTACAAAAAGAATCCCTCAGGATGATTCCAGCCTTAAGAAATGTTGAATTTATTAGACCCGGTTACGCAATCGAATATGATTATTTTATTCCCTCACAGCTGAAATCCACTCTTGAGTCAAAAGAAATTACAGGTCTTTTTCTTGCCGGTCAAATAAATGGTACATCCGGGTACGAGGAGGCTGCAGCGCAAGGCCTTATTGCCGGTATCAATGCCGCCTTATTATGTTTACAGAAAAACAGTTTTTCTCTCACTCGATTCGAATCATACATTGGTGTGCTAATTGATGATATTGTAACAAAGGATATCGACGAGCCCTACCGAATGTTTACATCCCGGGCTGAGTTCAGACTTTCTCTTCGCCCAGACAATGCGGACATTCGGTTGACACAACAGGGGAGGAATATCGGTCTGGTTACTGATGCACATTTTGATATTTTCCAAACCCGTCTCAAAAACATGCAGAAAATTGAAGCAACCCTGGAGAAAGCCTCAATTGATCTCGGGACAGGCATAAAAAAACCTGCTATAAAAGTTCTAAAACAACCGCTAGTTACAACCAGCGAGTTAGCAACCCACGTTCCAGGCCTTAACACGTTTTTGCCAGACGATCTTTTTACAGTTGAAACAGATATAAAATACACAGGATATGTTGACCGAGAACAAAAGCGAATTGAACAAATCAATAAAATAGAAAACATAAGCCTGCCCGTTGACATAGATTATCTGCTTCTTCAGACCCTGTCTATGGAAGCACGAGAGAAACTTCAGCGCATTAGACCTGAAACACTGGGGCAAGCCTCAAGAATTGCCGGGGTAAGCCCATCAGACATACTTAACCTGAATATAATGCTCAAATAAGATGTTTCACGTGAAACACACCTCTCCGGTTCTCAACCTCGAACTGGAAAAGCTTTTAAGGTTTATAGGTAAAAACAGGGGTTCGGGTATCTTGATAAAAGACATGCACCCGGCTGCATTTGCACTCATTCTGTCAAACCTGGACTCACCCCTTATTATCATATCCCCAGACGATAAAATAAATATGCTCTACGAATATTTCAGACCGAACTGGGAAAACAATAATGGTTTGTACTTCCCCCATAAAGAGATATTGGCAGATACCCCCGGTGGGTTTATCTCACGCGCCGCCCGCGACAGGGAAATCTGCAAATCCGTGATTGAGTCGTTCCGCAGCCATATATCCTTTGTGCTTACAACAGAGAGGGGGGCCTCAGAGCGGCATTTCTCCGCTCAGAAACGCCAACTATTTCAAATCAACCGTGGTAGCGATTTTGACCTGCTTATTGAATGGTTGATTGACACTAATTACGAAAACACAGACATGGTTCTTGCTCCTGGATCTTACTCAATCCGCGGCGGTATTGTTGATGTTTTTCCTGTCACAAAAAACGCCCCAATAAGAATCAATTTTCTTGCAGAAGAAGTCGAAATATTTAATTTTAATATTGACACACAGCTTACCGAAAAAACCCTTGAGACTTTTGAACTGTCACCCATCGATACAAGTATCGGCAATTTAGATCTTTATGAAATACTATTAAACTCATATACTCGTGTTGAAATTATAGCCAGTGGTGATGTTTTTATTGGTGAAAGCACTTCAAGCGCTCAACCCTATGTTTTCCCCTTAAAACCACTTTCAATGAAAACATTTTTCCGTCAATATAAAGAAAACCCTCAGCTTGAGCTTCAAATGGACTCCCGATTACTGCAAGCAGGTTTTTCCTCTATTAACCATAATGGTGAAGTTTTTATAATTCCTGACTGGCTGGATAAAAAAGTACAGCAAAGCTCTCCTGAAAATGTTGAGATAAAAGTCCCTGTAATTGACTTTGGCAGTATAGAGGCTGGCGATTATCTAATTCATCAGGATTATGGCGTTTGTCGATATATTGGTTTGAAATCCAGCGAAGACGGCAAAGCAGAATATATTCTTCTCGAATTTGATGATAATAGTCTTATATCCCTTTCTACTCACAAGATACGAAAACTCTCTTTTTATGCCTCTGGTAATCAGGTGGCCATTATTCCAGACAGCTTAACAAAAACATCAAAGTGGAAGCGAAAGAAAGACAGCGCAAAAAAGCAGGCTGATGAGATTGTTGAGGAGCTCCTGCTTTCATATGCCGAAAGATCTTCTGTCACTCGTCACGGACTCTCCTTTGACAATGAAATTGAAAACATCTTTTTATCTCGGTTTCCATTTATGGATACACCGGATCAAACCAAAGCCTGGTGCGAAATCCGGGAAGATCTTTCTGATAAAAATAAACCCATGAACAGACTTCTATGTGGCGACGTAGGGTTTGGAAAAACAGAAATCGCCATTCGAACATCGTTCCGTGTAGTGTTTAATGGTAAACAGGTCGCCATTCTTGCCCCCACAACAATTCTTGTAAATCAATTATATTTATCATTTAAGGAGCGATTGGTTGAATTTGGAGTTTCTGTAGATGTTGTTTCAAGGTTTCGTACAAAGGGTGAAATCACCAAAATATTTGAAAATATAAAGCAAGGCAAACTGGACGTGGTGGTCGGAACCCATTCTCTATTATCAGATAAACTTGAATTCAGTAACCTTGGTCTGCTAATTATTGATGAGGAGCAAAGGTTTGGTGTAAACCAGAAAGAGAAAATTCAAAATATCCAGAAAAACATTGATGTCCTTTCCATGTCTGCCACTCCAATTCCAAGGACGCTCCATATCGCGATCAGTGGTATTCGTGATATCTCAACACTGCTTTCACCGCCAAAGTCAAGGTATCCTATAAATACACAAATTTCTTATTATGATTTGAAAACAATTAAAGACACAATTCTTTTTGAAATCAGTCGGGACGGGCAGGTTCTATTTATTCACAATGAAGTGAAAACAATTCATGATGTGGTTGTTACATTAACTGAAATGTTTCCATATCTTTCTGTTTCTTATGCACATGGACAGGAGCCTTCAAAATCTCTTGAGAAGACCATCTCCCTCTTTTTACAAAAGAAAATTGATATACTTGTCTGCACAACAATCATTGAAACGGGTATTGATATTCCAAACGCAAACACCATTATTATCAACAAAGCGCATCGCTTTGGTTTGTCTCAACTCCATCAGATACGTGGAAGGGTTGGGCGTAGCACGAGACAGGCATACGCATTACTACTTATTCCTAAAGGGTTTACCCTTAAAAGAGATGCACACAGGCGTTTAAAAACCATTGAAAAACACACCCGCTTGGGTGAGGGGTACAATATTTCGGTCATGGACCTCGAAATTCGCGGGGCCGGTAGTATGTTTGGATACAAACAAAGTGGGGGCGCCGCAAGAATTGGCGCTGAGCTTTATACCCAGTTTATCAACGACGCTATCAACAGAAAGTTAAACAAAAAGCAAAACAATCAAAGCATCGATATCTCGTCGATAGGGATAGCAATTTTTGCAGATGGATCTATTCCCATATCATATATTAATCCCACAAATATTCGCCTAGATTTCTACAGAAAATTATCCCAGGCAAATACCGTTTCTGAGGTGCTGCGCCTTGAATATGAAATAAAGAATAGGTTTGGAAATATTCCAATTGAGCTTTCGCATCTAATATCTGAAACCAAGCTCAGGATTCGCTGTAGTTTTATAGGTATTACCAATATATCCTATGTGAATAAAAAGGTTAACCTGGAGTTTGACGGTAACTTTATTGTTCAAAAGATCCACAAGCTCCTTGAGGCAGTATTTGACTACTTTGACAGCAAGAGGATACCCTTCTGGTATAAGGAAAACAAAAAGAGTAAATTAAAACTCACCATAACTCCGCTTTCCGACGAAGATATTCCTACTCTTTTGATGGATTTTTTTGATAAATTAGACGATGTTTTTTTTAAGTAATAGGAGATTTTTGTGAAATATTTTTGGACCCTGATTTTAGTAATCAGCGGACTCATTGCCAGCCAGACAGTTATTACTATTAGCAATACCGAATATAGTGATGACTTTTTCTTTGAAAAATACTCAAAAGAAGAATGGGAAAAGGCAACTGACTCCCATAAAACAAGGATGGTAAATGATTTCATCCGAAGAAAAGTTTTTGCTGAGGAAGCATTAAGCCTGAACCTGCAAATGGATCCCAGCGTTCGAATTGATATTTATAATCAGAAAAATAGGCTTTTGGTCAACCACTCTTATGAAGAGTTCGTCGCAAAACCCTTGATTACCGATGAATTAATCCGGCAAACAAAAGAAAATATAAAAAAAGAATTAATGGTCCACCATATTCTCGTTGGATACTCTGGGAGCAGGCTTCAAAAAAAAATTGAGAGATCTGATGATGAAGCACTAGAGTTGGCACAACAGATATATGAATTGCATTCGAAGGGTGAATCGTTTGAAGACCTCGCAGTTAAATATTCTGATGATAGAAGCGTCACCTCCAACCAGGGGAAGCTGGGGTGGCTGTACTGGGGACAGACTGTGCAGGAGTTTCAAGCAACAGCATTCTCGGCGGGTGTCAACTCGCTATCCGCCCCAGTAAAGACAGAATATGGCTATCATCTTATTTTAGTTTCTGAAGATAGGGCCTCAGAGCAATACAGCGATATCGATCCCGGCAGTGACAATTATAATGATTTCATTCAGCAAACCGCAAGAACCTGTGTTAGCTCAAAGCTTCAGCCCGCCGCTCAGGAATATGACATTCAAACAATCAAGGAATACGGAGTTGTATTTGACACCGAACAGCTTCGGAATATTTATAGTGAGATTGAAAAGACATTAAAGAAAAATAAGATTACCGGCAACCCTAATGTTGATATCGTTTCTGTGCTTAACAATATGGAAAATATTTCAACAGTTTGCGTTATCAATAATAAGGGTTTCGGGGTTAAGTGGTTTGCCAGTAAGTTTGGCCGCCTACCAATGTCGCGTCGTCCAAGAATTAACTCACTTGAGTCTTTAGAGTCTGTATTTACAATTACAATTCTACAGGAAGTTGCCATTGAAAGAGCCAGCCTGAGCAAGCTTGATCAAGACCCACTATTTGAATCAATGTTTGACGGATATGAAACCTCAATTTTATTCGAAGCGTTCAAGAAGTATGTCGACAATAGCTTGGTTGAAGCCGATAGCGCGATGATTGCAGACTATTATCATGAAAACAAAGATATTGAGTTTTCTGAAGGCGAGAAAGTTTCTCTTCGAGAGATAAGGGTTTCAACGCAAAGTCTCAGCGATAGCCTTTATAGTTTTATTAACAATGAGGATGATTTTATAGAAATAGCCAGACAGTTTAGCCTAATAAACCCTGAGGATGGCGGTAAAAAACAACCCTTTGCAAGGGGAAAATTTGCCACCCTTGGAGATAAAGCCTTTACTCTAGATGTTGGTGAGATTTCACGGCCTTTTGAAAACCTGGATCGTAGCTGGTCCATTATTATGCTAATTGAAAAAATTCCAAATGGTTATAAACCGCTTGAAAAGGTAAAAAATAAAATTGTTACAATCCTTAACCGGGAAAACAAGGCCTCCAAAAAGGATGAATTGTTTGAAGAACTAAAAATAAAATATGGTGTTGTGATTGAAGATGGTTTTTTTCAGTTTGAATCTTCAGAAGAACCAGACCCAGCAGGATAATATGAACAGATTTTTCATTTTATTAATTCTAATCTCCAATTTGCTGCCTCAGTCTCAAGTAGACGGCGTCGTGGCATTGGTTGGTGAAAATGTAATCCTTCAAAGTGAAGTGTATCAAAACGCTCAGCTTCTTGCCATGCAGAACAATGTTGATGTCTCAAGCAATCCCTATCTTCTCAATTCCTTTGTTGAAAAATCACTTGACGCCCTTATTCAGCAATATGTTATTTTTGAATATGCCAAGGAGGACACCTTAATCTCTATCAGCGAAGAAGAGGTTACTGATGCCCTAGACCAACAAATTACTTCAATGATTGCCAGGGCGGGATCGGAAGACATGCTGGAAGAAGCCCTTGGACAGTCAATTAGAGCTTTCAGAAAAGATTATTACGAAGACTTATATAAATTAATGTTAATCGATCGCTATAAAGGCTCTTTTTTATATAAGATAAAAATTTCTCGTGCTGAAGTGGAAGAATTCTTTTATGCTTACCAGGATTCTCTTCCATTAAGTGAGCCGGTTAAAAAGTATAGCATCATTGAGGTCCCAATACTGCCCGGTGAAATCGCCAGGCAAGAAGCATTAAGCTTTATATCAAGCCTTGCGGACAGCCTCACAAAAGGTGTCAGTTTTTCAGAATTGGCCACAAAATATTCACAGGACGGGTCTGCGTCTTCGGGGGGGGATTTAGGTTGGTTTCATCGCGGATCTCTTGTTAAGGAGTTTGAAGAGGTGGCCTTTAGTCTTGAAAATGATGAGATAAGCACACCCGTTGAAACGGAGTATGGATATCACCTCATACAGCTAATTGACAAGCAGGGTGAAAAAATTCGCGCCCGGCATATTTTATACCCGGTTATTCCCTCTGAATTAGACAGGGAAAAAGCCCTGAGCGAAATACGTGAAATATTTTACCTGATCGAAAAACATCCCACCTCTTTTGATTCATTAAGCATTAGTTTTTCATCAATATATAAAAATAGATCGCAGGTCCACGGTTTTCTTCCTGACCGCATGATTGACCTGGATATCATTGAGCAGCTTAGCAGTCTTGGCGATAATCAATATTCTTACCCATTCGAAGGCGGTGCTGGAGATAGTTTTGTGTTATTATTTCTTCATGAGTCAAAGCCTGGTGAAAAACCATCTCTTGATGATTCATGGGAATATCTTGAAAATATGGCCCTTCAAAAGAAAACCGGTGATAAATTTGATAAGTGGGTAAGTGTGATAGAAGAATCAATTTTTATTAAAATTTATTAATACATGTATAATGGCTGGATAGAAACACCTGCTTGTCCACTTATACACAAAGTTATGCACAGTTATTCGATGAAATTAATTATTGCCTTTGTTTATGATATTACAAACTTTAATTAAAATTTATTGTTATTAAATAACAGTATTCAATACTTAATATAAAACATCTTTTATAAGTAATAAGCTTATATATTATATTGTTTTCTAATTTATAGCTACGGGAGAAAAAATGAAGTTTTCAATAAATAAGTCATCCTTACAATCATCCTTGATTAGTTTAAATAAGGTGATACCCGTCAGATCTACATTGCCTATCCTGAGCAGTGTATTGTTTGATATTCAAAAAGATCATATTGAATTAATTGCAACAGATTTAGAAATAACCTTGTCAGTTATTCTACCGACAGAAACTGCCGAAACAGGCAAGATTGCAATACCGTTGAAAACAATCCTGGATATAACTCAAGAAATTCCCGAGGGGGATCTTTTCTTTGAGATAACCGATATAGGTAAAATTATTATTTCAACAGACTTTGGAAAATATACCATTATGGGAAAACAACCCGATGAATTTCCATCAAAACCATCTGTTGATAAACCAAACGAGGTAATAATTAAAGCCCGTGATCTTGCCGATGTGATTGACAATACAAATTATGCGGTGAGCAAAGATGAAATGAAACCACAGCTCCTTGGTGTGTTATTACAGATGAAAAATGAACAGATTACTGCTGTAGCAACTGATGGGCACAGATTAGTACAGTACACAAAGATGGGTATGAAAGGACACACATTCGAAGGCGAGGCAATCCTGCCATCAAAGTTTTTATCAATTATAAGAGGACAGCTTGTCAACCAGGATGATGTAAATCTTAAAATAAGTGAGAATCACGTACAGGTAACAATCGACGGATCAACAATATATTCACGGATAATAAAACAACGGTTCCCTGATTATGAAAGCGTTATACCAATTGATAATGATAAAAAGATGACGATCAATCGTGACGAGTTTTTGCAATCTATAAAACGTGTGTCAATTTTTTCAAATAAATCCACCAAACAAATTTCTCTTTCAATAGGAGACAATCAGCTCATAGTAAGCACTGAAGATCCTGAAAACATTACCACAGGGAGGGAAAAAATTAACTGTGAATATGACGGGGACCCCCTTGCTATTGGATATAATGCACTCTATTTACGTGAGGTTTTGATGCATCAAAAAGAAGATGTTGTTAAAATGAGACTTAAAAGCCCGGTCAGTGCCGGAATTTTTAAATATGAAGGAAAAAAAGAAAAAATGACCACTCTGATTATGCCAATCAGGATTAACGATTAACCGAACTGCATGTTAATTGAAAAAATTGAATTATCAAATGTAAGGATTTTTGAAAAGTATTCATGCGATTTCAAGCCGGGCATAAATTTGATTTACGGTGAAAATGGAAGAGGGAAGACAACAATTCTGGAGGCAATACATTATCTTTCGCTTGGCAAGAGTTTTAAACCGGGTTTAAAAAAAAACACTATTCGTAAGGGTGAAAAAGGATTCCAAATCAGAGGGAAGATTATTGACCAATACAAAAAGAGTAAATTTATAGGTGTAAATATTTCTGATGACAAACAGAAAGTAACCGTCGATAATTCTTCTTTAAATAGCATTGTTGAACTGGTTGGGCTACTACCTGTTGTCATCATGTCTCCCGAAGATGTCAATATTCTTGATGGTGGTGGTAGTATAAGAAGATCCTTTTTTGACAGAATTTTTTCGATTGTTGACCGTCGATATTTATTGCAATTAAAAGAGTATAAACGAATACTAAAACAGCGGCGTATTGTTTTACTAAACAATGACAGTAAATCATTAAATATCTGGACGGAAAAACTTGCTGAATCGGCAATAAGTTTGTGGAGTAAAAGAGCGAAGTACATTCAACAGTATTCTGATATATTTGATACTTGTTGGAATTCAGAGTTCAGCGAACTGCTTTCGGAAATGAGATACGAAACAAAAGCAACAGAAACCACAGAAGATTTTTTGAAAGCCGTTGAAGGATTACAAAAACAGGAAATGTTACGGAAAAGTAATTTGTTTGGTCCTCACAAAGATGACTTTACTTTTTATTATAATGGACTTCCTGTAAAGCATTTTGCATCACAAGGGGAAAAAAAAACAGTACTTACAGCCATAAAACATGCTGAGAGTCTTTTTTTCCAGAATTATTTGAAAACATCTCCACTGTTGCTGCTGGATGATCTTTTTGCAAAGCTGGATAATACTCGAGGTCTCCGCACAATTAGGTTGTTAGGCAGTCAATTTCAGACGATTATAACCTCAACAGACCAAAATGTGAGCGAGTTAATTGATGAACATCAGGACAATATTCAGAAAATTCATCTTAATTAAAGATGTCAGAAAAAATATCAGATTTAATAAAGGATTTATTTGATTCCAAAGGAATTAGGGATAAAATTGATACCGCTTCTGTTCAAACCCTATGGTCGCAAACGGTGGGAGAGATAATATCAAAAAACACGTCGGTTGTTTCATTAAAATCCGGCACCATGACCATTAAAACAATAAACCCTGTTTGGAGAAATGAATTGGTCATGCAGAGTACAGGGATAATTAAAAGAATGAACAAAAAACAGAATAGATTAAAAATCAAGGAAATAAGATTTATATGACAGCGAACCGGAAAGATAACTATGATGCGGAGAAGATCAAGGTTTTAAAGGGCCTTGAGGCAGTAAGAAAAAGGCCGGCGATGTATATCGGTGATGTCAGTAAAAAAGGATTGCATCACCTTGTTTGGGAAGTCGTCGATAACTGTATAGATGAAGCCCTGGCAGGACATTGTGATAATATTACGGTTAAAATTCTTTGTGAAGATGGGGTTGCTGAGGGTGTCTCTGTTGAAGACAATGGCAGGGGTATTCCTGTTGGAATCCATAAGGGAGAAGGAATCTCCGCCATGGAAGTGGTTATGACCGTTTTGCATGCAGGCGGAAAATTTGATAAAGACTCATATAAAGTCTCCGGAGGTCTCCACGGTGTGGGTGTGTCTGTTGTCAACGCATTATCCCAAAAATGTATCGCTGAAGTTTCTCGTGAAGGTCAAATATATCGACAAGAATATTCACTGGGTATTGCAAAAACGCCAGTGGAAATAATTGGAAAAACCAAAAAAAATGGAACCAAAGTCACTTTTTTCCCAGATTACTCTATTTTTACACACCAAAAGTTTGAATTTGATACTATTGAAGAACGCCTTAGAGAATTATCTTACTTAAATAGCGGTCTCAGAATAACGGTTGAGGATACAAGAACAGAAGATGGAAAATCAGTTGTTCATCTCAGCACGGGTGGTCTTGCAGAATTTGTCGAGTATCTTGATCATGGCCAACCGGTAATGATAAATAAACCAATTCATATTATCGGAGAAAAAGAAGGCGTCCCTGTAGAACTGGCCCTGCAATACAACTCCTCATATAATGAAAACATGCTCACCTTTGTGAACAATATCAATACGGTTGAAGGGGGTACGCATCTTGCAGGATTTAAAGCAGCATTAACCCGTTCATTAAACCAATATGCCAACAAGAACAAACTTTTCAAACCCATTAAAGGAAAACCGTTTTCATTAAGCGGCGACGATGTAAGAGAGGGGCTTACTGCTGTTTTATCTATCAAGGTTCAAGATCCACAGTTTGAAGGTCAGACAAAAACAAAGCTTGGTAACAGCGAAGTAAAAGGGGCTTGCGACTCTGTCATCATGGAAGGCTTGATGGAATTTTTTGAACAGAATCCACCAATAGCCAAGAAAGTGATTACCAAAGCCGAAACGGCTGCAAGGGCACGAGCCGCTGCCAGGAAGGCAAGAGAGCTTGTTAGAAGAAAAAATGTTCTTGATGGAATGTCCGGGTTACCGGGGAAACTGGCAGATTGCTCTGAAAAAGCACCAGAATTATGTGAATTATATCTGGTGGAGGGAGATTCGGCTGGTGGGTCTGCGAAACAGGGTAGAGATAGACGTTTTCAGGCGATACTTCCATTAAGGGGTAAAGTTATCAATGCGGAAAAAGCCCGATTTGACAAACTGCTGGCAAATAATGAAATTCAGACGATTATAACAGCCCTTGGAGCAGGGTTCAATAATGAATCAGATGAGGATGCAATTGGTGATTTTAATATTGATAAAATCAGGTATCACAAAATCATCATTATGACGGATGCTGACGTTGATGGAAGTCACATCAGAACATTATTATTAACATTTCTATATCGGAAAATACCGGGATTATTTTATAACGGTTATGTCTACATCGCCCAACCGCCATTATATAAAATTAGTGCCGGCAAGAAATTTATTTACGCATATGATGACAAAGAGCTGCAAATTTGGTCGACTCGCCTGAAAAAAGATTATCCCAACCGAAAACAGGAAATTCAAAGATATAAGGGTTTGGGAGAAATGAATCCTGAACAGTTATGGACAACCACAATGGACCCCGAAACAAGAACTCTGTTAAAAGTCACCGTTGAAGATGCCATGGAAAGCAATTTGATATTTACCCGCCTTATGGGTAGCGATGTTGAAGCGAGAAGGCATTTTATAGAAAGCAATGCTAAGTTCGTTGTGAACTTAGATATATAGGAATTTGAATGGATAGAAATCAGGAAATAATTATAGAGCGCGACATTGTAAAAGAAATGTCCGAATCATATTTGAATTATGCCATGTCGGTTATTGTTGCCAGGGCATTGCCAGATGTTAGGGATGGGCTAAAACCGGTCCACCGCCGAGTATTGTACGGGACATCAGAACTTGGTGCATACTGGAATCGCAGGTATAAAAAATGTGCAAGGATAGTTGGTGAAGTACTTGGTAAGTACCATCCTCATGGTGACACTTCTGTTTACGATGCTCTTGTGAGAATGTCACAACCCTGGTCATTGAGATACCCGCTTATGGAGGGCCAGGGAAATTTTGGATCCATCGATGGTGATAATGCCGCCGCAATGAGGTATACCGAGGCGAAAATGGCACGAGTATCTTCTGAGATGATGCGGGACCTGGAAAAAGACACCGTCACCTGGCAGCCCAATTTTGACGAGACTCTCCAGGAGCCAACTGTTCTTCCATCGGTAATTCCAACCTTGCTCATGAATGGTGCTGACGGTATTGCTGTGGGTATGGCCACAAAGATTCCACCTCACAACCTAACAGAGATTATATCGGCACTCCTTGCTCTGCTTGAAAATTCTGAAATTACCATTGACGAGTTGATCGAACATCATATCAAGGGGCCGGATTTTCCAACAGGCGGAATTATTCTTGGAACCGATGGAATAGAATCTGCCTTTAAAACCGGGAGAGGTAAAATTTTACTACGCGGCCGCGTAGTTATAGAAGAAATTCAGGGTGGTAAACGAGAGCGCATCATTATTAATGAACTGCCGTATCAGGTAAATAAAGCCCATCTTGTTGAAAAAATAGCAGACCTTGTCAGGGATAAAAAACTTGAAGGTGTATCTGGTCTTCGGGATGAGTCTGATAAAGACGGAATAAGAGTTGTTGTTGAATGTAAGAAAGATGCTATTGCGAATGTGGTTTTGAATAATCTTTTTAAACACACACAACTTCAAGAAACATATGGTGTGATCATGTTAGCGCTTGTGAATGGTGCTCCAAAGGAAATGAACATCAAAGAGATACTGGGTCATTTTCTTACTTTCAGACGAGAAATCATCATAAAAAGAACAAAATTTGAATTGGCAGAGGCCGAACACCGCGCCCATATCCTCGAAGGTTTAAAAATTGCCCTGGATAATATTGATGAAGTCATTGCCATTATAAGAGGATCAAAGGATCCCGTCGAGGCAAAAATGTCTTTGATGGAAAGATTTAAACTTTCTGAAATCCAAACAAAAGCTATTTTGGATATGAGGCTGCAAAGACTCACTTCATTGGAAGTTGATAAAATTGTCCAGGAATACAAGGAAATCCTGCAGCTCATCGAAAAATTACAATTCATTTTGGATAACCATGATAAACAGAGTCAAATAATCCGTGAGGAGTTTGACGATATTTTGAAAAGGTACGGCGATGAAAGACAAACTCAGATCATTGAGGGTCACGGAGACCTCACCATTGAAGACATGATCGCCGATGAAGATATGGTTGTGACAATTACTCACAACGGGTTTATCAAACGCCTGGCATCATCAAATTGGAGAAGGCAAAGACGAGGGGGCAGGGGTATGAAGGGGGCTCATGCAAAAGACGACGATTTTGTAGAGCATCTCTTTATTGCCACGACCCACAGTTATATCCTGTTTTTCACAAATACAGGTAAATGTTATTGGCTAAAGGTTCACGAAATCCCCGAAGCAAGCCGCGCCGCAAGGGGGCGTGCAATTGTAAATCTAATTGGCTGTCAAGCCGGTGAAAAAGTCCATGCATTTGTATCCGTAAAAGAATTTACTGAAGATGGATATGTTGTAATGGCAACCAAGAACGGGATTATAAAAAGATCCAGATTAATGGATTACAGCCGCCCGAGAAGAGGTGGAATTTACGGAATCGAAATAAGAGATGATGATGAGCTCATTGATGCCCGGATAACAAATGGCGACCAGGACATCATTCTTGGTACAAAATTTGGTAAATCAATAAGGTTTAACGAAAACGATGTCCGCCCCACCGGTAGAAAAACTATGGGTGTAATCGGGATCACGCTCGGATCTAAAGAGGATTCCGTTGTCGGGATGATTGTTGTGAAACGGGAAGGGACTATTCTTGTCGCTTCAGAAAATGGGTTTGGTAAGCGAACACAGGTGATCGAATATCGTGTTCAAAGGCGCAGTGGTAAGGGTGTTATCACATTGAATACCAGTGCAAAAGTGGGTAAAATGGTTGCTATGCTTGAGGTTGTTGACAGCGATGATCTAATGATAATCACGACACGGGGTGTGCTTATTCGCCAATCGGTGAAAGACATCAGGGCAATCGGACGGAATACCCAGGGCGTTCGATTGTTGAGGCTGGATGACGGCGCAAATATTTCGTCTATCACGCGCGTTATGGAGAAAGACGAGAAAGATGAAAGAGATGGGGACGAAGAAGAATAAAAAAAAGCTCCGCAGGATAGAATTTTCATCATGATTTCCGAGATTCAAACAAGAGGCGTTTTTGATATTATTAAGAAATCGGCTCTTATTTCGGGGAGGAAACAGAGCGATATAACGGTGATCGCTGTCACAAAAGCATTCCCGGTAAGTCTGATGAATTCGGCATATGAAGCGGGTTTCTCTGTCCTTGGTGAAAGCCGGGTTCAAGAGACGGAGAAGAAGCTTCCTAAATTTAAATATTTGGAGCAATCTGAACTACATCTCATCGGCCACCTTCAAAGCAACAAAGTAAAAAAAGCAGTAGAAATTTATGATGTCATTCAATCGGTGGATTCTATCAAAATCGCCGGTAAAATAAATCGTATTGCCGCCTTCGCCGGTAAAAATCAGAAAGTGTTTCTTCAAGTCAATACAGGAAATGATCCCGCAAAGTACGGTTTTTTAAAAGATGATGCCCTGGCGGCATTGAGTACCATTATTGAATTAGAAAACATTTCTCTTTTGGGTATCATGGTTGTGGCGCCACTAACCAACGACGAGAAAAATCTCAGAAAAGTATTTTCAGAAACACGGATGCTAAGAGATAAAATTAGAGACAAATTCTGCCCCACCTGTAAAATGTTGTCGATGGGTATGAGCGGTGATTTTTCCATCGCCATCGAAGAAGGGGCAACTCATGTCAGAATAGGCAGCGCTTTATTTGGAGAACGTCCTCAATGGTAATCATTTATACAAAACAACTTCATGAAACAGGTTTAATGCCCGAGGGAAATAATGTGGTTGTAATGGATCCAAAAGATGTTGATGCCTGTATTCCGGCATTACAGGAAATGAGGAAGTTTGTTGATAAAATCAGCATTTATGATTTGTGTCCTTCAACCAAAAATACCGAGGAAATCATCCCAGTAAATGATCACGTTAATCGTACAGGAGAAAACCCACTAATAGGCAGACAGGGAAAACTAAATGTAGAGTTTCCCGACATTACATCCCTGTATGTCAAAAAGGAAAATGGCGTTACCACTTTTTGCTGCGGCAACCATGAACCCTTAGAGAAAATAGAATATCCATCCATGTATCTGTCAAACATCTCAATCCTTGCAAGGGTTCTCGATTTTCAAGAAATTCACGGGTATATTGTCAAATAAAACAATTCTAAAACTGATATAATAAATTCTGTTTCAGGCTTTGTTTTCAGAGTGGTAATTAAAAATTAAATAAGCCGATCAATAACAAATATTTATTCTATGTTATAAATTTTATTTGAGATGATTTAAAGGGGTGCATGATGAATTTGACACCCTGTTTACAAAGCATTACAGCATTCATGGTGTTTTTGAGTGCGTGCTAAATAGTATTATTCTTAATTTCCTCGTCAATGATTTCATAATTTTTATTTCTTGATCAGAGATGAAAGCTTAGAACCGTAAGTTTTTGAATTAAAATCAATAGAAAAATTTTAAAAAGGAGATGATATGCATACCGTTTGCCATTTTGATTTACCCAGTACTAATCTTGAAAAATCAAAGTCATTCTATGAAAAATTGTTTGGCTGGAAGATCGACACGTTTTCAGATGAGTATTTGATTTGCATGTTAAATGAAACAGAGTCCGGTGGGTTTTACAAGGTAGATAAGATAACCCCATCGCTTGTTTCAATTTATTTTCAAGTTGAGGATATCCCGGCAACGCTGGAAAAAGCGGTTAGCCTGGGCGGGAAAATACTTAATGAAAAAAGGAGTATTGGAGAACATGGTTATATCGCATCCTTTGAGGACACCTGCAATTGCAAAATTGATATTTGGTCCCAAAACTAACTAATAATATGAACAGATTATCTTTAACCACACTGATTCTCCTTTCAACAGTATTCTCACAGGTAAAACCTGAAATTGGCCTGAGGGACAGAACCCCCAGCACTTACGCTTTTATCAATGCTCATATCCATGTAACACCCAAGAAAGAAATTTCAAACGGCACTCTCATAATTAACAACGGAAAGATAATAAATTCCGGTAAGTCAATAACAATACCAAAAGACGCTCATATTATTGACCTCAAAGGACAAAGAATCTATCCTGGTTTTATCGATTTGTATGTGGATGTTCCAACACCAGACACCGTAAGCCTTTCTGGCAGCGCTCATTGGAATCAGCGGGTCCACCCAGAATTTATTCCTCACAAAACACTATTGAATGAATCCACAGCACAATCCTTGCGAAAGCAAGGGTTCACCACTGGATATCTTGTTGCTGATAAGGGCATATTCCGCGGCGGCAGTAGACTCGTCAATCTAACCACTGGCAATGAGAGTGAGTTATCAACAACGTTATCCACGACTGGAATTGCTTTTGAGTACGGTGGATGGGAGTCAGTAGACTACCCTGGCTCTCTTCTTGGTTCAATTGCACTAATTAGACAAACGCTTTACGATGCTCAGTGGTATGGTCGGGCACAAACGATTTGGAAGCAGCACCCCACAAGTAATAATAAACCACAAAAAGACGATGCCCTGGAGGCCCTTTCTTCTCATAAAGGTGGCCCATATGTATTTTATGTCAATGATGATATCAATGCCCTGAGATCTATAAAAATATCTCAAGAATTCAAATTAAAACTATGGATGGTTGGTTCAGGATATGAATATAGAAGGATAAAAGAATTGTCACAGGCTTCATCATTTGTAATTCTACCAATGAACTTTCCATCTGCCCCCGATGTAACCATTGCAGAGTATGCTGCTGAAGTGAATTTGAGAAAACTCCGCCACTGGGATATGGCTCCGGACAATGCAAAGCGGCTTGTTGAAGGCGGTATTCCCTTTTCTATTACCAGTGCTAGATTAAAAGATAGAGGTGAGTTTAAAAAAAATCTATCAAGATCTGTCATTAGGGGACTTGACCAAAACCTGGCTCTGTCTGCCCTAACGATAATCCCGGCTGAAAAACTCGGTGTGAGTGATTATCTTGGAACTCTTGAAAATGGCAAGATGGCAAATCTAATGATTTGCGACGGGAATTATTTTGACAAAGATTCAAAAGTATCCTCTGTGTGGATCCAAGGAGAGGAATATTCTTTTGTACCGGCCTATGAAGAAATACAATTGGCAGGCGAATGGAGTTTTGAACTGGCAAACAACACCCATGCCTTTGCAGTATCCATCAAAAAAGGTTGGGGAGGTTCCTCATATAATGGAAACATATCAAGCAATGATACAGAAGTTACCATAAACAACCTTCGATATGAACATCCCTTTTTATTTTTTACATTTGATGGGGAGGAGCTGGCTGGTCTTAACGAGGGCATATATCGATTCTCCGGCACCGTCGACGGTAATGATGTTTCAGCCGATCTTACTTTCCCCAATGGCAAAATAACGGGCATCAACCTCAATAAATTAAATGATGAAGAACAGAAAGACGACCCTGAACCTGGTGACAAACCGGAAATGGATAGCAACCTAACCGTCAGATATCCTGATGGCGCTTTTGGACTTGATTCTCCGGCACCTTACTACGATGAAATATTAATTAAACATGCCACAGTCTGGACAAGCTCAGATCAGGGGATTCTTGAGGATACCGATATACTTATCCAGGGTGGAAAATTCAGGGAGATAGGAAAATCCTTAAATGCTGGAAAAAAAGCGCTGATCATTGATGCCGCTGGAAAATCAGTGACCCCTGGCCTCATCGATTGTCACTCCCACACGGCACTTAACTCAGTAAATGAAGGGTCACAATCTATCACCAGTGAAGTAAGAATTGAGGATGTGATAGACCCTGATGATATCAATATCTATCGAGAACTTGCCGGTGGATTAACTATGGCCAATCTTCTCCATGGTTCAGCAAATGCCATTGGTGGTCAAAATGGAGTTATAAAACTCAGATGGGGACAAAACGCTGAAGGACTATTGATGGCAAAGGCCAAGCCTGGGATAAAGTTTGCCTTAGGGGAAAATGTCAAACAATCCAACTGGGGTGAAAAATTCACAACACGATATCCACAAACCCGTATGGGTGTAGATCAGATAATCCGTGACGGATTCAGCGGTGCCGTTGAATACCACGAGAATATGCTGTCCCATGAGCAATTATCCAGAAAGAAAAAGAGCAGAACTATTCCACCGAGGCGTGACTTGGAATTAGATGCATTATGGGAAATAATTGATGGCCAAAGACAGATCCATTGCCATAGTTATCGCCAAGATGAAATAATGAATCTCACCTTGATCGCCGATGATTTTGGTTTTACTGTGGGTGTTTTTCAACATGTACTTGAGGGCTATAAAGTTGCCGAGTACTTAAGGAGACATGGTGCGGGGGCATCAACCTTTTCAGACTGGTGGGCTTACAAATTCGAAGTATATGATGCCATCCCATACAATGCATCTATCATGCACGATGAGGGCGTTGTTGTTTCGCTGAATTCAGATAGCAGTGAACTTGCCCGCAGGATGAATCTTGAAGCAGCAAAAGCAGTGAAATATGGTGGCGTCGACCGCGAGGATGCCTTAAAAATGGTAACGCTTTATCCGGCTATCCAGCTTGAAATTGACCAATATGTTGGAAGCATTGAATTGGGAAAGGACGCCGATTTCGTAATTTGGAGCGGTGATCCCCTTTCAGTGTATTCAAAATGTGAACAAACATGGATCGAAGGCAGTCGTTATTTTGATCTTGAGACAGATGAGCTCATGGTATTGCGAGACCAGATGGAAAAAACATCACTTATACAAAAATCTCTTCAATTTCCCGATAAAGACAAAGGAGGAGATTATGAGCATTTCGAACATGAATATATTGAACACAGCTGTGGGACGGGGGTAGTGAGATGAAATCTATATTAATTATATTAATTGGCATTATCACCACCTGTCTTGCGTCTGATCAAATTCCGGCATCCATACAAAAAACTCCCATTCTTCTAAAAAATGGAACCATTCATCCGGTCTCGTCAGAATCCTTTGTGGGAGACATCCTGTTCGCCGATGGTGTTATTTTAGAGTTAGGGAAAAATATCGCACCGTCTGGGGAGATAAAAATACTTGATATTGATGGCCTTCATGTTTACCCCGGTCTGATCTCAGCAGGAACCACAATTGGTTTAGTAGAAATCAACGCCGTGAGAGCGACGAGAGATCATGCCGAGACAGGATGGCTTAATCCTAACGTTAGAGTCGAAAGAGCTTATAACCCTGACTCTGAAATCATCCCGGTAACCCGCTCAAACGGTATCCTGCTTGCCCATGTTATACCCATAGGCGGAAGAGTTTCCGGTACATCTGCAGTGATGAAGATGGATGGCTGGACATGGGAAGACTGTACTTTTAAAAGCCCCACCGGATTACACATCAATTGGCCGACAATGAGAATTTCTAATTCAAACTCAAAGAAAAAAAGTCAGGAAGAAAAGTTAAACGACAGAAATGAAGCTCTGGAACAATTGGATACAATGATTAATGATGCAAAGGCCTACAAAGCCGCCGTTTCATCTGGCACCCAGGAAGGTGTTGATATGAGATGGGAAGCATTCATACCAGTGTTAAACAATGATATCCCGGTATTCATTCATGCGCAGCGATCACTCCAGATAAAAGCAGCAGTTGAATGGTGTTCAAAAAATGATTTGAAAATGATCCTAATGGGTGGTGCTGACAGCTGGAAGGAATGGGAAATACTCAAAGAAAATGATATACCGGTGATTTATGAAAACCCTCTATCATTACCAATGAGAAGGGATGAAAGAACGGATACCAAATACACAGTACCAAGGAAATTATGGGAAAAAGGCGTCAAGTTCTGCACCATTGGCTCAACAAGCAATTTTCAAACTCCCCACCAAAGAGGTTTGCCATATCATGCGGCGATGACAGCAGCATTTGGATTGCCAAAAGACGAGGCATTAAAATCCATAACTTTATACGCTGCAGAAATTCTTGGAATAAGTGAATATGTGGGAAGCCTTGAAATCGGCAAAGACGCCACCCTCATTGTCACCACCGGGGATCCCCTGGAAATTACAAGTAATGTGGAAATCGCATTTATCAATGGAGCTCAAACAGACCTTTCAGACCGACATAAATCACTGGATAACAAATACCGGGAAAAATATCGTCAAATAAAAGAAAACAGTCAGGAATGAAATAATGTCTGAAAATGACAATAATTACAAACCGGGATTAGCAGAATTTAACGACTGGATATCTGAAACAGTTCGATTCAGAGATTCTGAAAATGTAAAAATAAGCCGCTCGACAAAACATATTGATAGCGTTCTAGAGGATATCTGTGCATTTGCAAATTCCGGACAGGGGATTGTCTATTTTGGGGTGGATGAATCCGGTATCGTTATCGGTGATGATATGGATTTAGAAAAAATCCGCTCTGTGATGTTAGAGATTTTTATTCGGATTTCACCATCATTATTTCCGAGGATTATTGTTAAGCAATATGATGGCAAATCTGTTTTAGGCCTGGATATTATCAACGCACCGGACAAACCATATTTTTTTGATGGCAAGTACTTTAAGAGAATGGGTACATCAAACATGTCTTTGTTTCCTCACGAAATAAAAATATTTATGGATCAAAAACACTCCCCAAAATATTTTGATACAGATATTGTCTCCGGTTACCATGGCGGCGTTAACCAGGAGCGATTAGACTGGTATATTGATCAGGCCGATATTCAAGATAATCTTGGTTCAGACAACAAACCGGATGACAGGGGCCAGATGCTGAAACTTGGTTTACTGACAGAAAATAGAATGAACTCTGCTGCAGTTTTGTGTTTTGGCATTGATCTCAAAGAAGTTTTTAGCCATGCAAAAATAATTTGCCAGGTGGTAGACGGATTTGACGAGGATGGAACCGTATTATTAGAAGATAATATCGATGGCGATATATTTACACAACTCGAATCGGTTGAACGATTTCTTGAGAACAAAATGCCTGATATTATTCATGGATATGATGATGACAGGGAAAAGGTGGAATTTCTTGTTTTACTGGCTGTTGAAGCAATAACAATTGCCATTGTCCATAGAGATTATTCGCTGAAAGATCCAATTGGTATGCTCCTCTTTAACGATCGGATAGAAATATATATACCAGGAAACCTGAGCAAATGGCTGCCTGATAAAAAAGTCAGATCTGACCAGGTAGTGATACCACCAAACCCCATAATGGCAAAATTATTTTATCTCGCTGGACTTACAGAGGACTGGCTTCCCTCCATGGATAAATTCGAAAAAATAATGGATGAATTAAACTTGCCTATTCCAGAATATATAAATGATGATAAATACCTCGGATTAGTGCTAAGATGGAAAAAGGCCACAGAAGAATACCTGCAGAAAAAGAAGAAAGAGGCCCAGGTATATTCGCATCAACCGATTCAAGCTCCTTCACCGACCTTCACTGCAGATTATGCTATGCCGGAATATAGACAGACGTTATCACATAGTGACACCTATACGCATCGGGTTCTTGCATTTTGTACCATGCCCCGGCCCAGAATGGAAATTCAGTATTTGTTACAATTGAGGGATAGAAAACATTTCAGGGAAGCGATACTTAAACCCCTCCTGACAGCTGGTTTATTAAAAATGACGATCCCGAGGAAACCAAACAGCCCAAAACAGCAATATGTCATCACTGCTAAAGGGGATAGGTGGTTAGACGTCCGGAATATCCCGGAATAAATTTAAATTTGATCAAATTTTTTTATAAGGAAAGTAACATAATGGTAAGGAAATTTATTACAGCAATTTTGATTGGCTGCGTTTCTCTTGTATTCGCCTATGAATCAAATAATGTTAGACTTGTAGGACAGCTTCCCTATGAATATACCTCAGATATATGGGGTTACGAAACACCTGACGGACACGATTTTGCCCTGGTTGGCGGATATAATGGCACATACATTGTGGATATTTCCACAAATCCCGCCTTTCCCACCGAGACAGGATTCATTGAAGGCTTTGGGTCTATTTGGAGAGACCTTAAGGTTCACGATCACTACGTATATGTGACAAATGAATCCGGGAATGGTATGGACATAATTGATGTATCTGATCCATGGAATCCAGTACTGGCAAATCGATATTATGGTTTTTCATCGGCACATAATCTCTATATTGATGATGGTTATGCATATATCGTTGGTTCGAATCTGGATGAAGGGGGGGTGCGAATTCTGGACCTAAGTGATCCTGTAAATCCGGTAGAAGTGGGAAGCTGGGAAGTAGCATATGTTCACGACCTGTATGTGAAAAATAATACGATGTATGTATCCGCGCTCACAGCCGAAAAAGTTTTCATTCTTGACGTAACAAATAAGGCCAATATCCAGCAAATAGCGGTTGTCTGGAATATTCCACACTGTCATGCGGTATGGGTTTCAGATGATGCTGCCACCATGTTTGTTGCATCGGAAATGTCAAATGGATATATCCGGATTTTTGACATAGAGGATTTATCAAACATCAACCATATTTCTGATTATGTTGTTATTCCAGGTGATGGACAATCAGTTCACAATGTGTTTTACCTGAATGATTATCTCTATTTATCATATTATGTTCACGGAACCAGGGTGGTTGATGTATCTGATCCATATAATCCTGTTGAAACAGGTTTTTATGATCCCTTTCCCCCTGATGTTGGGTTGTATGCTGGTAATTGGGGGGTGTACCCATACTCTACATCCGGTTTAATTTACTCTACAGATTCAGATGGAGCTGGTTTATCAGTATTAGAATTCCCGCTGACAGCAGATTTTATTTTTGACTCACTTGGTGATACAGAAGATCTCACTAACGCCATCCACATAGAAGTTGATATTGTTGAAGGGGTCAATGCCGAACTGAATTATTCAACCCTTTCAGTCTATTCTGGATTGGATAATACATTCAATGATATTACACCTATGACATCTACACAAATTGAAAACCGCTATGAAGCCTGGCTGCCAAATCCCGGTGCCGATGGGGAATTTATCTATTATGTCTATATTGAAGATACTGACGGGAACATGCACTCTCAGCCTTTTGGTGCTCCAGGTGCTTATTTTTCATTTCATATTGGGACAGATTTTGAACCACCTGAATTATTATATGTATCCCATGCTGACAACATGGGATTTATGAATACAACAGGGAGTTATACGGTTTATGGCACTGCAATGGATAATATCGGTGTTGGAGCCATGTCGGTCAAATATTCTATTAACAATGGCGACTGGCAAGAAGCACCGATGGATTATAACTATTCCGAAAACAATTATGATGTATATCAGGGAGACATGACCTGGGAAGACCTACCCATCCCATCAGAAATAAGTTATTATGTCCAATGCTGGGACTCATCCTCCCAACAGAATTCCATCACCTCTCAAATGTATTTCATGAATATTGGTGGTTATGAGCTTCTTGACAATTTTGAGAATGGATTGGATAAGTGGTATTCTGATGGCGATTGGGGGATTTCTAACTGGGGTATAGATTTATCTCATGCCGCCCACGACAGTCCTGATGGATCATATGAAAACAATTCATCCACATCGATTACATACTATCAACCATTTAATCTGACGCCATATTCAGATGCTGAACTGAGATTTTATAAGGCAAGCTTTATCATTCCGAACCAGGATTTTGCTTATCTGATGCTATCCAATGATAATGAGCACTGGACAACAGTCGCATCCTATACTGGATGGCATAGCTGGATGGAGTTAGAAATAGTCGATATATCTGACTGGACCGGAGAGGGTAATGAAAATATTTATATTCGCTTTCAGATGACCAGTGATGCCTCAAACAATGCCGATGGGTTTCACGTGGATAATTTGGAGATTTTCGCCAATGTTGCTCCTGACATAATGCCGGGGGACGTAAACCAGGATGGCGTTCTTGACGTATTAGATGTGGTAACTATCGTAAGCTTTGTACTCGGAAGCATGACTCCCTCCGAGCATCAATTGATTGCCGGTGATTATAATAATGATGGTATCATTGATGTTCTGGATATTGTCATGATTGTTGGAATTATTATCGAGGACTAGAAAAATGAAAAAGACATTATATATATTTTTATTGATACTGGCTGGTGGTTGCGGAATTTTTGATGACGACTCCTCTAATGAACCGCTAAGCAAACTATATGTTACATTGCAGGGCGTCGATCAGGTTGCGGTATTGGATGCGGAAAACCTGGAAATCATCAAATTGATCGATACTGATTTTAATGGAAGCGAAATGGATAACACTCCACACTTTGTCTCGATTGACAAAACAAACGGATACTGGTTTGTAACAACCATTATGAGTGGATATGTGGGTATGTACGATCTGGAATCAGACGCTTTAATCGATACCCTAATGTTGGGAGACTCGCCGGCATTAATGACGCTGGATGTGGATAATAAAAAATTGTACTGCTCGCGGATGATGCCCATGGCTGGCATGATGATGGGCACAGTTTCACAGGTCATTCAAGAAATCGACTATTCCACCGGCAGCCTGGAATCTGTGACAGAATATCAAATTGACTCACCATCCCCCCATGGTATTTCTGTGGATGCCGCATCGGGTTATATCATTACGGCCAGCAATACCGCAGACTGGTTATATCAGATAGATTTGATTAGTGGTCAGGTTACTGGATCAGCATTAGATCAAAATATAAATCCATCAACACCCGGGTTAGAGGTCCAGAGATTAAAACCAATACAATGTACCGTCACCAGCCCCAATAGAGTTGTTGTAAGTTGCTCAGCCGGTAAATGGATGAATCCATATACTGGAGTTGAAACAGAAATAAACGGCAATATTCAATTATGGGATACCTCCACCATGACTCTTGTTGATTCATTAAATTTCCAATGGTCGTCAAAACCATGGCATTCTGTAAAGTCACCTATTTCAAATACCATTTTTGTTGTGCTGTCTGGCGATGGCAGTGTCGCAAACAGTTCAGGTATAGCAAGTGTATCCATCAACAATGATGAGTTGATTTTGAATTGGATATCCCGGGATAATGACTTTCACACGCTTCATGGAATTGATGTCTCCGGCGATGGAAGTAGATTATTCGTCTCCTCTCGTTTGACTGGAGAAATACATATGTTGGATGCAAATTCGGGCACTCTTGTTTCAACGATGCAATTATCCGATAACCCTGATATGCTTCTCTGTGGCGGTGTAGCCGCGGGGAGATAAGGGTTAACAGTTATAAAATATATTGATTTCAATCTTCAGGCTTACGGCCAAAGTATTGGGATCACCAAAAACCGTTTATGATGGACTATCAAAACACATAGAAAACATATAGAATTATGAAATATACTTATCGAAAATCATCTCTCGTTTATGCCACCCTGCTTATATGCGGTTTAATCTTTATTCAATGTAATGATTCGGGAGATCTTAATGAGCCGTCAACAGAAGATTTCTTCCCCGAGAAATTATATTCATTGGATGGTAATGGTAGAATTGTTGATACAGAAATGATGCCAACAGATTTCCTGCCGTCAGATTCCTGTATGTCCTGTCATCCAAATCATTATAATGAATGGAACGAATCGATGCACGCCTATGCTATGAAAGATCCGGTCTTTTTTGGCGGTTGGAATGGCGAGCAGCTGTCTAGGCCCGGGACAGGCGAAAGGTTTTGCCTCCAATGTCATAATCCCGTTGCATTTGTTACGGGTGTATTTCTTGACCAATATGGTGATAGTGAATCTCTCCAAAACTCCAATGAAAACCATGTGATCAAAGAAGGAATTGGCTGTGATGTCTGTCATACCATGACAAAATTATCAACAGCAGTTGTCACTGGTGACGATGTAAGTGCCAACGCCGAATATCATTATAATCCTGGTGAGGGAATTGAATATGGTTCAATCGAGAACCCGGTGGCAAACTCATTTCACGAGTCTCAGTATGCGCCTATTTACCAAAGATCTGAAATATGTCTGCCATGCCATGATTTTTTTATTCGCGGTGTCGAAGCAGAAATCACCTATACAGAATGGAACCGAATTCCCGCTGCAGCCATGTCCGGTGGCATGACCTGCCAGGATTGCCACATGGTTAAATATCCAGATGGTCATAGCGATCATCGGTTTACTGGGGTGGATTTGGATTTATCCTCTCCAGTTGAAAATACAGCCGCATATCAGGCGGTTTCGGAATTATTGAGTGGAGCCCTGAATATTTCACCAGGTTATCCAGATGTAGATTTTCCTGCTTCAGTTGGGTCCGGCGAGACCCTTGTTATCCCTTTCACCATAACTAGTCTCACCGGCCATGCCCTCCCCTCAGGTGTTACATTTGCCAGGGAAGCCTGGATGGAGTTTACCATTTCACAAAATGGAATCCTGCTATTTGAGTCCGGCCTTATCTCTAATGACAGTGCGGGATTAGATGAAAACGATGATCAGCTATTGTTATTTTACTCGCAATTGCTGGATGCACAGGGAAATCATATTTCGGGTGTAACTGATGCTCATGGAATCATTAATAGCACCCTCCCCGGTTTTGGAGCAAGATATAAATCATATTCCTTTGATGTGCCCCCTGACATAACTGGCACATTGACTGTTTCAGCGAGGATGCTATTCAGGTCTTTTAAACCATCCATTTTGGAAGGCTCTCACCAAAATCTTCTTGACAATCTGCCCGTATTTGAAATGGCGTCTTATCAGGCAACTATAAATATCATTGATTAAATTACATCTATCATAACAAATTCTTACATGCCTTCGATTTAAAAATGCTCAATAACTAATATCAGCTCTTTAAATCCTAATTAAAAAGTAATAATTCAATGTGACATTTATGCAATGATAGTCTCTCGGAGAATTAAAATTAAAGTCCTAAAAATCCTGATTATTGATGTAAATTATGGATAAGAGTCTCCAGAATTTTAGTAAAACCATTCTCATTATTTGACAAGATCCAAAATGATTGACAATCAGCATATTGAATTTAGTATCATTTTAGAGTTTATTTATAAAAATAGCGGATTGGATTTCTCCGTGTATCGCCATTCAATGATAGAAAGACGGATGGGCAAACGATTATCATCTTTAAACATTGACTCTTACCTCCATTATCTGGATTACTTAAAGAACCACAGTGAAGAAATGACGGCCCTACTGGATGTTCTAACCATAAATGTCACCAGATTTTTTCGCAATACATTCACTTTTGAATATATAGCTACGCATATTCTTCCTAAAATAATTTCAAAAAAGAAATCTTCGAATAATAACCAACTCAGAATTTGGTCTGCAGGCTGTTCGACTGGAGAAGAACCGTATTCCATAGCGATACTGATAAATGAGATCCTTGAAAAAGAAGGGCTCGATTTCAACACAATGATATTTGCAACGGACATTGATAAAAAAGCACTACAGTCTGCCCATAAAGCGGTTTATTCATTTGAAAATATAAAGAACGTAAAATACGAATTATTAAAAAAATATTTTTTTGACAGAAATGATTCATATATACTGAAACCGGGAATAAAACAAATGGTCAGTTTTTCACAATTTGACATGCTAAATAAGAACACAATGATTCCATCTGAAAGTATTTATGGTGAATTCGATATTGTGTTCTGTAGAAATCTACTTATTTACATAAATCCATTGTCCCATAATAGGATATTTGAAAAATTGTGTTTCTCTTTGGTGAAAAATGGAATTTTGGTTTTGGGTAAAACAGAAACGACTGCAAGTGAATTCACCCGTAAATTTGAAGATGTGACAGGAATGTGTAATATTTATAAGAAAAGATAAGTGGCGTTTTGATACAACCAACAATTATAAATCATGAATATATCAGCACCCAATAATAGATTCTTACAACCCCAGAGGCCTTTTATGGTTATAACAATTACATTGTTTGCTTATTTATTACCTAAAAAACAAGGCTATGAAAAAGGAGCCTCAGATTCATTATCGGCATTACTTCATCCCCCAATATAATTAGTGCCACATTTATAACGCAAATAGGATAAATCATGAGTAAAAAAAACAAATCAAATTCAACTTTATCTTCGATATCAAAAATAGCCACCAATGACATCTTTCAAGAGCTATTTGAGGAATTACCAATAGGATTTGCGTTATGCGAAATAATTAGTGATGAACAAGACATACCTATAGATTATAGATTTCTGCTAATTAACCCTGCCTTCGAAAAAATTACCGGTATGAAAATAAATGCTACCTTGGGTAAAACCATAAAAGAAATCTATCCGGATGTTGAACAAAGCTGGATTGAATTTTATGGTGCTGTTGCTGTAACGCAAAGACCGGACGAAACAGAAAATTATAACCACAACACTGACAAATATTATAATGTGAAATCGTTCTCTCCCGAAAAAGGGAAATTTACTATGCTGTTTTCCGACATTACTGAACGCAAAAAGGCTGAGGTGGCAATATTTGAACTTAGTAAATTGAACAAAATGATTTTGGACAATGCCGGTGATGGAATTTATGGACTAGATTTAGATGGTAATACCACGTTTCTCAATCCTGCCGCAGCCAAAATGATCGGATGGGAAATTGAGGAGATTCTAGGCAAAAGACAGCATGATCTACTGCATCATACAAAACCTGACGGTACCATCTATGATCGAAACGACTGCCCAATCTATGCTGCCTATAAGGACGGAAAGGTTCACAGGGTAGTTGATGAAATTTTCTGGCGTAAGGATGGTAGCAGCTTTGCGGTGGAATACATCAGCTCCCCAATTAGAAACGAACAAGGAAAGCTTTCAGGGGCTGTAGTCACTTTCAAGGACATTTCCGAACACAAATTGGCGGAAAATGAATTAAAAAAAATAAAAATCCTGCTTAATGATACAGAAAAAATCGGCCGAATAGGTGGTTGGGCAGTTGACCTGAATACAATGACCCAAACCTGGACAGATGAAATCTATCGAATCCATGAAGTGGACCAGCATTTTAAGCCCGATGTGAATAAAGGATTAAATTTTTATATTCCTTCTGCAAGACCAATAATTGAAAAGGCCTTTAATCATACAATAAAAACGGGAGAACCATTCGACCTTGAACTTGAAATTATAACCGCTAAAGGAAAACGTCGCTGGATTCATTCTGTTGGAAAAGCCCATCAGGAAGATGGTGTAACAAAAGCTGTATCAGGATCATTTCAAGATATAACCGAACGAAAGCTGGTAGATAAAAAACTCATTGATAAAACAAAACAACTTACACAAAAAACGGACGAACTAAAGAAACACCGTTTGCATCTGGAAGAAATGATAGAAAATAGAACCAGAGAATTAGAACTTAAAAACCAAGAACTTGATAAGGCTATGAAAGTATTTGTTGGACGAGAATTAAAGATTAGAGATTTGCAGAATAAAATTAATGCCATGGGTGGTGAAGAATAAAGATTCGCCCGGTTGTGGGGCACGGCCTAGAATATATTTGTTGAATGAGATTTAAATGTAGTTGTAGATCAGTTGTATAGTTAAACTGTGTGCTTAACTACCCCAACAAATTTAGAAAATATTTTTTTGGAGTTAGAATGAAATTATATAAGTTCAACAGTATCAAAACCCGATTAATATTCTGGTTTCTTATTATTGCGTTAATTCCGCTAATAACAGCTATAGTAATTACATATAATCAGAGAGTAAATGTAATTAAAACAAGAACTTTCGATAAACTTACAGCAATTCGTGATTTAAAAGTTGAACATTTAGATTTCTGGATAGAAGAGAATAGTAGAGATATAATGTTATTATCAAGGAATCTAGAAGAGATTACAAGCAAAGAAAACCTTGATAAAAACGATCAAAGAGCAACAGAAATTATTAACAATCGTTTGGGTCTCTTTTTGAAACATTATTCATCTTTTCACGAATTATCTATAATTAATCCCAAAACAGGCGTCATTCAAATATCAACCAACCGTTTATCTCAAGGATTGGATAAATCCCAATATCCTTACTTTACTGAACCAATGGAGACCAGAGATTTATTTATCAATGATATACATTATTCCAAATTATCACAAGAAAATGAGATGGTCTTTTCTGCTCCTATCTTTTGTAATGAACACGACCAGTCACATATTATCGGCATTCTGGCGGCAAGGGTCGATCTAAAAAATTCGCTTTATAAAATGTTACTAGACAGGGTTGGACTTGGGAAAACGGGAGAGACGCTTATCGTCAATAAAGATGTTTTGGCTTTGAACGAATTGCGCTGGCATGAAAATGTACCGTTGAATCTTCAAATAAATGCCAAACCGGCCATTTACGCATCGCAGGGAAAAACCGGGATAACCGTTACTTCCGATTACCGCGGTGAGAAAGTTCTTGCTGCTTATACCTTTATCCCTGAAACAGGCTGGGGTTTTGTTTGTAAACAGGATATTTATGAATTGTATGAACCTATTCGTGATATGATATATAATTTCATTGTGTTATTTCTATTATCTACTTTTCTGATTTATATCACTGCTTATTTTATTGGTAATGCATTATCGAAACCCATTTTTGATATGTTTACTATATCCCAAAAAGTTAAATCAGGTGATCTATCAGTTAGAAATGAAATTAATTCTGAAGATGAACTCGGTTCACTCGCTCTATCCATAAATGAGTTAACCGACTCAATTGAGTCAAAGGAAGTCATCCAACATGGTGTTATGGGTGTATCTGGCATGCTGATTGAACAATCATCCATTCATGTATTCGGCCGTAAAATTTTACAAAACATGATGGATATAACCAATTCCAACATGGGCGTATTTTATATTTTGAATGAAATGATCTCTAAATTTGAACCGTCTTTTTCTATAGGTGCCAATGAAGCTTTACTAAAAACGTTTAATTTTGAAAACCCGGAAGGTGAGTTTGGCAATGTTCTTTCAAGTAAAAGCATTTATTATCTAAAGAATATTCCGGAGGAAACGGTCTTTAGATATCAGACAACTGCAGGTGACATTGTACCAAAAGAAATTATTACCATTCCAATTTTAGTTGAAAATAATATTATTGCCATTATTTCACTCATAAATATTCACAATTTCAGTAAAGAAAGCTATATAATTCTCCAGCAATCCTGGCTGAATATAAATGCTTCATACTCCAGTTTAATTGCCAATGAACGAACTAGAATACTTGCCGAAAACCTCGCTCAAGCTAATCAAAAGCTGGAAGCACAAACAGAGGAATTGCAAGCACAAACCGAGGAACTACAAAGGTCGACCCAAGAACTGCAAAATACTTCCGAAAATATTCTTGCTCAAAACATTGAATTGGAATCGCAGCGCCAACAAGTGGAAGAAGCAAATCGTTTAAAAAGCCAATTCCTATCAAATATGAGCCATGAGTTGCGCACGCCACTGAATTCCATTCTAACCCTTTCCAAAGTACTGATTGATCAGACCCAGGAAATTCTTTCAACAGAACAATCTCACTATCTTGAGATTATTGAAAGGAATGGCAAACAATTATTACAACTTATTAATGATATCCTCGATCTTTCAAGAATTGAGGCTGGTTTTGCTGAATTACACATAAATTCTTTCAATATATCCAGTACTATATTAGGTATAGCAGAAAGCCTGTCCCCACTTGCACACAAAAAAAACCTTGAATTGAAAGCGAATATTCCCGAGGATATTCCATATTTGGAAAGTGATGAATTAAAAATCCATCGCATCTTGACAAATATTGTCGGCAATGCAATAAAATTTACCGAGGCCGGTTCAGTTATTATAGATGTATCATTTGATACTGATAGTTTGGTGGTCAAAGTCAAGGATACGGGTATCGGTATTCACCCTGACATGATTAGCAGTATTTTTCGTGAGTTTCACCAAGTTGATTCCTCCTTATCACGATCTTATGAAGGCACCGGATTAGGCCTGGCGATAGTTTATAAGTCAACCCAATTATTAGAAGGTGATATTGCTGTCGAAAGCAATTTTGGAGAAGGCTCTACCTTTACTCTCAAGGTTCCATTAAAATGGCCCCAGTCTTTGTCATCCACCGAAAACATTACAATTACACATTCTATTGCGGATGAGCCAAAATCATTGATAACATCTGAAAAGCGGATTTTGGTTGTGGACGACAATGATGAGACCATAATGCAAATTAATTACATACTGGAAACGGCAGGTTATATTGTCGATATTGCCCTCGGAGGACAACAAGCCCTTGATTATCTTTCTCATACAAGTCCAGATGGAATAGTACTGGATCTGATGATGCCAGATGTTGATGGTTTTAAAGTTCTGGATGCGATCTGCAAACAGAATACACTTGGTATATCCGTAATGGTTTTAACGGCAATGGATTTATTTCCAGAAGAACTTGAGAAGCTAAAATCGTATGGTGTATTTTATCTTATTCAAAAAGGAGCAGTGAATAAAAACCAATTGCTTTCAAAGGTATTTGACATGCTGGAAAATAAACCTGAACTTTCAACCAATGAATTGGATGTTGGCTCTGAGAAGAATAAAAAACGGTCATTACGTGGGAGTAATTTCAAAACAGTTCTCCCCACTATACTAATAATAGAAGACAATATGGATAACCTAACCTCCCTCAAGGCTATACTGAGAGACAAATATAATCTTCAGGAAGCAAATGATGGAAAACAGGGTCTTAAAATGACCTTAGAAAATATGCCAGACCTGGTAATTCTTGATATCATGCTTCCTCTAATGGATGGTTATGAAGTAGTCAAAAGAATCAAAGCGGATAAAAAAGCAAGAGATATTCCAGTCATTGCCCTTACGGGAAAAACAATGATGGGAGATCGGGAAAAGATACTTGCTGCCGGCTGTAATGATTATTTAACCAAGCCCATTGATCCAGAAAAAATTCAGAGTGTACTTAAAAAATGGCTAAGTTTGTAAACTGATAATTCAAATTGCTGAGGAAAATATGGAGAAAATGAAAGTTTTGATAATTGACGATAATGCGGATAATCTGATATCAATTAAAGCATTATTAAATAATCTGGAACCAGATTATAAAATTCTAACGGCAAAAAGCGGAATAGAGGGAATTGAACTTGCAGTCTCTGACTCCCCTGACACAATTCTATTAGATATTCAAATGCCAAACATGGATGGTTATGAAGTTTGCAAACGTTTACGGGCCGATAATAGAACCTCGAGTATTCCCATAATTTTTTTGACTGCGATAAAAACCAGTGCAAAAGATCGAATAAGAGGATTGGAAATTGGCGGTGATTCATATCTTGTCAAACCGATTGATGAAGGTGAACTACTGGCAAATCTAAATTCTATGTTGCGGATCAAAAAAGCTGAAGATAAAAAATTATACCAATATAAACATATTATATCCAGCTCCACAGATCTTATGGCTCTTCTCGATGATAAATTAACTTACCTTGCTATAAACCAGGCTTATTTAGATGCATTTAATAAAACTTCAGAAGAAATCATTGGCCGCAAACCACAGGAAATATTCGGGCAAGAATTCTTTGATATTTTTATAAAGCCAAATGCCCTGAAGTGTTTATCTGGAGAGACAGCAGCGTATTCTGGATGGTTTGATATTCCAACAAAGGGCAAAAGATTTTTTGAGGTAAATTATTTTCCCCATTTCGGAGAGAATGACCAAGTGGAGGGTTTTGTTGTAAACGCAAGAGATGTAACCTTGGCTAAGAATACTGAGATTGAATTGCAGAATAGTGAAGAAAATCTTCGAACTCTTTTCGAAAATTCGCGAGATGCAATCTTTGTCTCAACAATGGAAGGATCTCTCATTTATTTCAATCAAGCAATGACAATTTTACTAGGCTACTCATGGGATGAAATGTTTGCAATTAATATTTCCGAAATATTCACAAACCCAGAGGATCAGTTTGAATTTCTGGAGACCATTGAATCTAATGAATATACTGAGGATATTGAACTCATGCTAAATAAGCTAGATGGCTCAACGATAGACTGTATTTTATCAGCCACCTTGCAGAAAGATTCGAATGGGGAAATTACAGGATTTCAGGGCATCATACACGATATAAGCGAGCGCAAGCAAACTGAACGCTTAAATACGGTATTATTTAATATAACAAAAGCCTCGGTATCAGCCCCCAATTTATCTGAAATGATAAAGTCAATAAAAACAGCCCTTCATACCGTCATTGATACAACAAATTTCTATGTTGGTTTATACGATGAACATGAACAAAAAATTATAACACCCTATGCTTCGGATATGTTTGTTAGCCGGTGGATGATTAGTTTTAACAACTTGCATCGGTAAAAATAAATAGAAATTACAATAATTTTAATGCCATGGCAGAAATATAGAATTGGTTTTCCACAATATAGACTTAACGATGATATTTAAATATTCACTAAATTATAACTCACATATCAACAATCAATTATGACATCACAGGATCCAAAACAATCTCAAGCGGAAAAAAAACTCCATGACTCTGAAAATATGTTCCGCATATTATTTGAGACCAGCCAAAATGCTATATTTATAATGAAAGAGAATTTTTTTATTGAATGTAACCAAAATTCTTTAGAAATGTTTAAATGTGAACACGGTGATATTATTGGCCACACCCTAATGGAATTTTCTCCTGCTATTCAGCCTGATGGCACAGATTCATCAAATAAGGCTTTTGCAAAAATTGATGCAGCATGGAAAGGAGAGCCGCAGTTATTTGAATGGCAGCATAAGAAATTTGATGGTACATTATTTGACACCGAGATTCGCCTGAATTTAATCCAATTGTCCACCGGTCCATTAATTCTAGCCACAGTCAAAGACTTCACAGATCACAAAATTGTCGAGAATGCACTAAGTGACAGTCAAAATAAATACAAAACGCTTTTCCAGAAATCTGCTGATGCAATATTAATAATTGAAGGGGATAAATTCGTTGACTGCAACGATGCCACAGTTAAAATGCTAAAGTATGATAACAAGGCAGAATTATTAGAAACCCATCCGTCTGCACTATCACCACCAAGGCAACCTGACGGCCGTGACTCCTTTGAAAAAGCAAACGAGATGATGTCTATAGCAATTGACCATGGGAGTCATCGATTTGAATGGGATCATAAACGAAAGGATGGTGAGGTATTCCCGGTAGAAGTGCTTCTCACATCTGTCCCTCTCCCAGAAGGGCATTTTATCCATGTTGTATGGAGAGATATAACCTTAAAAAAACAGGATCAGATTAATCTGGAAAAAGCATTAGAGGATGCAAAACAGGGGGCAAAAATCAAATCACTATTCCTGGCAAATATTTCTCACGAAATCCGCACCCCCCTGAATTCAATTATTGGTTATGCGGATTTACTTAAAGAAATGCTCGACGATCGGGTCGGGGCAGATGAAAAAGAATTTTTTGATATAATAGACCGCAGTGGGCAACGATTAATCCGAACAGTACATGAAATCCTTGATATGTCACAGATGGATACCCAATCGTATAATCTAAATATTAATGAATTTGATTTAAGTCTAATTGTGCAACAGGCGATAACCGAATTAACCCCCAGAATAAAAGAAAAGAATTTAACAATTGATTTTTATTCTGAAATAAAAAATCCAATACTTGTTGCAGATGAGTATTGTATAACCCAGGCTGTCAGCAATATAATCGACAACGCCATAAAATATACAAATGAAGGTGGTTTAACAATCTGGATTGACGAAAATATTGAGAATACCATACTAGTAATAAAAGATACGGGGATTGGGATTTCAAAAGTGTATCTGAAACAGGTATTTGATATCTTTTCCCAGGAAAGTGCCGGATATTCAAGAAAATATGAAGGCCTTGGACTAGGACTGGCACTAACAAAGCGTTATTTAGAAGTGAATAATGCTGAAATAAATATTGATAGCATTAAAGGTGCCGGCACTAAGGTGACTATCACTTTTCCAAAGGAGGAAACATCATGAATAAACCCCACATTCTGATTGTTGAAGACGATGTGGATACACAAAGACTCATGAAAGTAATGTTGATGAAAGACTATCAACTAAGCTGTGCGGAGACATATTTTGGCGCGATGCATATATTGGAAGATAAAAATATTAATCTCATTTTAATGGATCTCTCCTTAAAAGGGGAAAAAGACGGTTTGCTTCTGACATCAGTAATTCGCAAAAACAAAAAATATCATAAAATTCCAATAATTGCAGTGACAGCGCATGCATTGGCAACCGATAAAGAAAGGGCTTTGAAAGCAGGATGTAATGATTATCTGGCAAAACCATTCAAAAAATATCAATTGGTTGACATTATAAAAATATATTTACCTGAATCGAATTGATTGAGATTGACAAATAATCGTTGTGTGCCTTTGAAAAGAAAAAATATTTTTCCTAGGGGAGGAACATGAGAACTTTATTCGCCTCCATGGTGATTTTAGCCAGTTTTTTAACTTCACAGAATATTACTTTTCAAAACCTTGATATTCCCGTTGAAATCAATGATGAAATCATAGAAAATCCATTTTTTGGTGGTTTTAATAAACCACGAATTCAATCGGTTGATTGGGATACTGATGGAGACCCGGATTTCTTCTTATTGGACGAAGATGGATTCTTGCGATTTTACCAAAATGAAGGAACGTCCACAACTCCTGAATTCAGAATCCAGACATCAAGATTTCAAGATCTGCCCCCAGCAGGTTGGTTTTACTTTAATGATTTTGACCAGGATGGCAATATTGACTACATGACCTCTCACCCGGAAGAATCGGGCCACTTACATTACTATCGAAATATCAACGGCGAGCTTAATCTTCTTGGAGAAGTTCATCAAACTGACGGATCTCCGGTAATCAATAATTCCTTTATGACACCCACATTTTCTGATATCGACAATGATAGCGACTCTGATTTTTTTACCGGTAATTATGCTGGCACTGTCACCTTTTATGAAAATGTCGGTTGGGATGATAATATTCCAGTTTTCCAGTTCATTTCGGCAACCTGGCAGAATATCAGCATCATTGGAAACCTCCGACATGGCGCCAGTGCCATACAGTTTATTGATCTGGACGGCGATGAAGATTTTGACTTGAGTTGGGGTGATTATTTCCATCAAAGCCTGTATATCATCTGGAATATTGGCAATGCTGAATTTCCGGTTATGGATATATTTAATGTGATTGAGTCCTTTCCCGAGGAAGATCCAGTGATAACCGCAGGACAAAATATGCCGGGTTTTGTGGATCTTGACGGTGATAATGATGCCGATCTAATTATATCTGTATTGTCTGGATCTTTTGGGAGCCAACTGGTGAATAATCTTTACTATTATGAAAATATCGGCAGTCAAAACAATCCTGTTTATGAATTTATCACCACTCATTTTCTTGGATCAATCGACTTGCTTACGGATACATCTCCTGAATTAGCGGATATTGATAATGACGGTGATCTGGATTTATTTATCGGTAATGGTTTTGAGCCAACATCATTCCCATGGACTGGACGTATTCATTTTCTGAGAAATCACGGAACCCAGACCCAACCTAACTTCATTGAAGAAAATCCCTCGTTTCTTGGGACAAACCTTGGAAATAATCTATCTCTTGATTTGGCTGACATTGACGCAGACGGCGATTTGGATGCTTTCATAGGCAATTCCAATGGTTTTATTTTGTTTTTCAGAAATACAGGAACGACAGAGAATTTTGAGTTCACAAACGAAGGAAACATCGAATCAATAGACCTTTCTGGACATAGCTCTCCTGCCCTGGCAGATCTGGACAATGACGGTGATTTGGATTTGATTTGCGGCGAAACATCAGGATTAATTACATTATCTGAAAATACTGGGACCGCCGAAATCTTTCAGTTCCAACCACCAGTATTATTACAAGAAGGTTTGTTTACTATCTCAAGATCGGCCCCCGAATTTGTTGATCTTGACGAAGATGGTGATCTCGATTTACTTACCGGGTCAGAATACAGCGGAATAGCCGTATATGAAAATACCGGCTCCACCTCAGATTATTACTTTACACAGGACTTGAATCTTGTCTTCCCTGAAACCGGCCTGAATACAACCTTGACCACAGGACATTTATCCCAATCGACGGGATTAGACATCCTGACAGGATTATCTACAGGGGGATTATATCATCTCTCCTTTGATGGCTGCGTCGATGGAGACATGAATGATGACGGTGCTATTGATGTATTGGATATTATTGCTCTGGTATCATTCATTTTGCTTTCAGAGGCGCTGCCTGAATTGGGAGATTGCACCGCCGACATGAATCAGGATCAACAAGTAGATATTCTGGACATCATAATTTTGGTTACCCAGATTTTGTCAGAGAATGGCATTATTTTATTTCATCCATAATCCTGAGAAAAAAACAGCCGCCGGATGCCCAAAGAAAAAAAAAGTACAATCGGATTTTATTACTACCTATTGCAGTGTTGATATTAAATTACAGTCTGACGGTCAGCTAAAATCAAACTTTTTACTTTTTAATAATCACATCATTCTTTTAATCAAGAGATGATGATAGCCGGAAATGGAGAGAACATGAATATCATTGGAGTTGTTTTACAGACAAATCTTGTGAACCTAGAGAATGTTCAAAAACATCTTGAGGGCATACCCGGTTGTAGCATCTTTAAAAAAGATAAGCTCGGAAGAATTATTGTCACGGTTGAAGAGAGTGCTTCAAAAGGAGAAGCTGAAATATTAATTGAGCTGCGATCGATACCACTGGTAAAAAATGCCGAGGTCTCCTTTATATCTGCAAGTGAACCCTTACAGACAATTACAAAAGACAAATCATCTCGAATAGTTTCAGCAGATTCATAGATTCAAAAATATGAACCTCAGTTTTAAATCATGTGTAGTGGATTGCTTTAAAAAACTACCCGATGTACCTGTAAAAGAGAATATAATCCAATGGTTTGGATTGTTAACTTCAATCGGGCTGATTTATCACATTAACACAGGCAACTAATTAGCTTTAAATCCATCAAAGGCCGCATAATTACATCAATGGATGATGTCAGTTATAATTACCATGTAAATAAAACAGGAGAATACAATGACAAAATTAAACCCTTTTACCGCCTCTATTCTTGCAATCAGTCTTTTTTCAAGTGTAGCATGTAACATGAATTGCGTGAGTGCCTCTGGTAATGTCATAAGCGAGACCAGGGATGTAGGGAGTTTTTCTGGAATCAGCTTTCGAAGCTCTGGGAAAATTCTATTAAAATCAGGTGGGTCGCAACCCATAAGCATCAAAAGCGATGATAATATAATGGCATTGTTAAAAACCGAAGTAAAAAATGGTACACTGGTAGTATACCTGGATGAATGTGTTACAGGAAGAAGAACGCTGGAAATTGAAGTTTTTATGGATAGGATCAAAGAATTGTCAATTTCGGGTTCTGGAGAAATTGTCGGATTGGATGAATTTAAAGGTGATGATGTAGAGCTCAATGTAAGTGGATCAGGGGATATACTTGTGAGCCTTGATGCGGACAATCTGGAAAGCAGTGTTTCTGGATCGGGAACCATCACCGTAACCGGGAAAGTGGATGAACATAAATTGCATATTAGTGGCTCCGGTGATATATATGCCAGAGATTTATCTTCAGAAACAGCATCGGCATTTATTAGCGGCTCCGGTTCATGCCAGATTCATGTAAGAGATGAACTTGATGCCCATATCAGTGGAAGCGGTACAGTGGAATATTCTGGCAGTCCAAAAGTGAAAAGCAGCATTTCAGGTTCTGGAAAAGTCCTCTCACGAGGCAATTAGAAATTGAGAAAAATCTTTCTAATCTGGTTGTTGGTTTTCCAGCTTCCAGTATTGCTTTCTGCAAAACCTGATAAAGGCGGAAATATAAAGATTGGCAGTGATTTGACTGTCGCAGAAGGCATAAAAACAGATCATGCCTTCTGCATTAGTGGCGATACAATGGTTTTTGGCAAAGTGAAAAATGAAGATATGGCAATTGGTTTTCAAAATGAAAGCCGGCACCATCAAATTACATATTGGCCCATTTGGAAAGCAGATTGAATAACTGACTTCCTATACTGTAACAAAATATCTTTACAGAAAATACGCTTTAACAAACTATTTAATTACCGACGTATTATTTTGAAGAAATTCTTTTATAATAAAGTGATACAAAAAGACACCAAACCCATATAATCCTGCTGTAATAAAAAATATTTGATGATAAAACATATCCATCCCGCGCAGGTACTGAAATATTTTTGCACTGACAAACCATGATGCACTCCAGAGAGTGGAATTTAGAGCGCTAAGCAACTCCTGATTTTTCTTTCCCACATATTGCATCGTCAATTCACTGGTAATAGGTGCAGCCATATGCATAAAAGGCTGACGGAAAAGATAGAAAATGACCGCCATTGCAAAGGCACCTTTCACAGCCGAATAAACTTCAGTCATACCAAGTCCAATCAGAAATAAGATGGCAATTGATTGAGTCATAAGTATTGCCACCCGGTAACCATATCGTCTCCGAACCGAGGGAACCAATAATGCTGAAAACACACCAAGAACGGATGCAGTACTTCCAAGCAGACCAAAATAATGAGAATCCAATTGAAAAACGGAAAAGAAAAATAAGTTAACAAAGGGAATTGTTAATCCTGCTCCAATTGCAATTAACAGCGTTGGTATGAGGGCTTTTAGAATAATAAACCAGTCATAATCATGACGAAAGGTTTTCAAATTATCCATAAATCGACCACTTTTTGAGAGGGGTGGTTTCTCCTTCAATCCGGGAGCCAAAAACATTGCCGGGATGCCAATGAAAAGAAACATTGTAAGAATATAATATTCACTGGATTGAATTGATATTTGATAAATGACCGGCTCTAAAGTCCTCAAAATTGCAATACCAACCCCGGCGGTGATAACAGCCAGTGACCATGAAGTAAAACTCAGCGAGATAGATTCAGAGAGTGTCTCGCCATCTCCATTGCGGAGAATAAATGGCAGGGCACAAACCTGCATCGTCATCAATCCGCATCCAGATATAAAAAACCCTGTTTTTATGAGGGGCTCGATTTGCAATCTGACCGAATTAACTATCAGCAAACCGGCCAAGGGCACGGCGATACTGGCGAAAAAAAAGAACGGTTTAAGTTTCTTTCCCTTTATGTAAACTCCAAGGGGAAAGGCAAACATAAATGAACCGAAGAATTGAAATGATGTAAAACCGGCAATCTGATGGTCTTCGAATCCAACTTTTCTCAAGTATATATTCATAATTAAAAAAAAGGAGGCAAAAACCGAATTGATTGACAGCTGAATCATGAATAAGCGCTTTACAGCAGCCGGAATCGCAAAATATGGATTTAATATATTATAAATTGTTTGCAAAAAGTATCAGAAAAAAATAACAGTTTTATGTAAAAATATCCACAACACATGATAAAAAATTATAATCATTTTGAACACAATTCTATGTATCTATTTAATTCTACCATGATAATTGATAAATTAATATCAAAATTCTATCTGCAGCATGGGCGGACCATCAATAAAATCATCAAAATACCCGCGTGAAATGGAAGCGTTTTTTTTGTAAATTCAATTACTATTTTAACAGAATTATTATCCATCCAAAGATTGACGTAGAATGTGATTGTAAACATTTGCGTTAAACATGATATGGGCGCCCCTCTAGGGTTTATCGCCACAATCATTTCAAAAACCATAATGATCAGGAGAAAGATATAGTGTCAGATTTAGTTGGAAAAACATGCGAAGCCTGTCGAATAGGCGCTCCCCAGGCCTCCAAACAGGAGGTGGATTCATTTATGAAAAAACTCTCAAATTGGCATTTGATAAATTCTGATGGTATAAATCAAATCATGCGAACATTTGACTTTCCCAATTTTGTAGATGCATTGTCCTTCACCAATTCAATAGGTGAAATATCAGAAGCTGAGGGTCATCACCCGGCAATCCTGACAGAATGGGGTAAAGTCACAATTACCTGGTGGTCGCATAAAATTGAAGGTCTCCATGTAAATGATTTCATCATGGCTGCAAAATCAGACCAAGTATTCGGGGAGTAGTATGACACGGATGACAATCGGAGTGGGTGGTTCAACCCAAAAAATCGAAATTCAAAGATTACAGTTGATTTCCCAATCTCTGTCATCAATTGCTGACATAAAACCGGGTGAGTACAAAGATAGAATCTTAAAAGCCCAAAGCATAATGAAGACGATTGATTTGGATGCCATTTACCTGAATGCAGGCACTAATATGTATTATTTCACTGGAACCCAGTGGCATGCAAGTGAACGGATGGTCGGTGCAATAATTCCACAAAATGGTCCAGTGACTTATTTATGTCCGTGGTTTGAAAAGAGTACCTTAAAAGATTTTATGTCAATACCCGGAAAAACGATTTGCTGGAACGAACATGAAAGTCCATACAAATTATTTGTCAACCTGTTATCTGATATTGGGATAAAATCAGGCAAAGTTGGCATGGATGAATCCACACCCTACTTTATTATTGATGGTGTTTCAAATGCCAGCCCAGATCTTCAATTAGTAAATGCCAAGGAGGTCACATCTTCTTGCCGAATGAAAAAATCAGAACATGAGATTGCGCTCTTGCAAAGGGCAAAAGATATCACTCTTGAAGTTCATAAAAGTGCTGCTGCAATACTAAAACCTGGAATTAATACTCTTGAAGTTTGCCAGTTTATAAACAAGGCGCACAAAGCAATGGGCATTGCGGAAGGTTCTTCATTTTGTATCGCTCTTTTTGGGGAGGCAACTGCTTATCCTCATGGGGTCAAGGACTCGCAAATATTAAAAGAGAATGACATGGTGCTGATCGATACCGGCTGTTTATTAAATGGTTATAATTCAGATATTACCCGAACCTATGTTTATGGAGAGGCCAGCACAAGACAGCGAGAGGTTTGGGATATTGAAAAAGAAGCCCAGGCATCTGCCTTCAAGGCGGCACAGATAGGGGAACCCTGTTCAAGTGTTGACAAAGCAGCCAGGAAAACATTGGAAAAATATGGTTTCGGGCCAGGATATAAAATTCCGGGGCTTCCCCATCGAACAGGACATGGCATTGGATTAGATATTCACGAATGGCCGTATCTGGTGATGAGCGATCATACATGCCTGGAGAAAGGCATGTGTTTCAGCAACGAGCCAATGATTTGTATACCAGGTGAATTTGGAGTTCGCCACGAAGATCATTTTTATATGACCGATGGCGGCCCGCGCTGGTTTACTCAACCGGCCCACTCAATTGATAACCCCTTTGGCCTGACAACGATAAAATAAGAAAAAAACGAGGTTAAGCTGTGATCCCCAATAAAATATTCTCCAGATTCAAGTGGGTTATTCCTGTATTTATAACCGTTCTTTTAGTATATGCACTTAATAATAAATTTGGCAATACCCCTCCTTTGGGAAAATTTCTGGATCCCTTTCATGGATACTTAGCATTGACAGGAAGCGATGAACTTCCTGAAAACGAGTTGCATTTTGAAAATTTGACGGATGAAGTGACTGTTATTTGGGATGATCACCGTATTCCACATATTTTTGCAGAGAACGATCATGATCTATTTTTTACCCAGGGTTATATCATGGCTATGGATCGATTGTGGCAGTTAGATTTCCAGGTTCGAGCCACAGCAGGCAGGATGTCCGAGATCATCGGTGAAAAAGCATTGGTATATGATCGGTTCCAAAGACGAATTGGACTGAAACATGGTGCGGAAAAATCTTTGATAGCAGCGGAGAATGATCCTGGGACAATAGCGGTACTTCAAGCCTATTCAGACGGCATCAATGCCTATATTGATCAGCTGCCACTAGATGAATATCCCATGGAATATAAAATATTAGATTATGCGCCTGAATATTTTTCACCGTTTAAAGTGGCGTTATTACTAAAAAATATGGCGTGGACACTCACCGGCAGAAGCAGCGATCTTCCCCTTACACGCACGTGGAATCAATTTGGCAGGGAAGCTGTGGACGAATTATTTCCTGTAATGCCCTATTTCTTGGACCCGATCATTTCAGAGCTTCCAAATGTGCCTGCTCCAAAGGTACAGGCGCCCGCCAACATTTATCAGGCAACAGCAGGGGAAGCAGATTTACCATTTAAACCAGATAAAAGAAATGGCAGCAATAACTGGGCAGTATCCGGCAAGCGAACGGCATCAGGCAATCCCATCATTGCCAATGATCCCCATCTCACATTAACCATCCCGGCGATATGGTATATCATGCATCTGTCAAGTCCCGAGAGAAATGTCATGGGTGTTACTATCCCCGGTGCACCAGGAATCATCAGCGGGTTTAATGATCAAATCGCCTGGGGTGTAACCAACGGCAATGATGATGTGATGGACTGGTATGATATACAATTCAAGGATAATCATAAAAATGAATATCTGTTTGATGGAGAATGGAAAAAAACAACGCGGAAAATAGAAGAGATTCGGATAAGAAATGGACCCACCTTTCAAGACACCATTATTTTTACCCATCACGGCCCTGTTGTGTGGGATAAAATTAACCAGGTTAAAGATTTTAGTATTGGCAATATGAGAAATCCGACAATGCAGATATCCACAGGCAGAGCATTGCGCTGGCGTGGACATGATGGAACAGAAGAAATCAGATCACTGCTTGGCATGGGGAAGGCTAAAACCTATCAGGAATGGGTGAAAAGCCTGGACTATTTTTCCTGCCCGGGACAGAACTTTGTTTTTGTCGATACCACTGGAAATATTGCTATGTGGCATGCTGGGCACCCACCGATGCGATGGCCAGAACAGGGTCGCTTTATCAGTGACGGAACCGATCCGATCTATGATTGGAAAGAATTTGTTCCCCTGGAACATATGCCTCACGAATTAAATCCACAAAGAGATTTTGTCAGCTCTGCTAACCAGAATCCATATGATTCAACTTATCCCCTGTATCTTTCTGATAATTACTGGATGTCATGGCGTGGATCCCGAATAAATGAATTGTTAAAAAAGACTAATGATGCCACCATACAGGATGTGGCACTGATCCAGATGGATAACGAAAGCCCAATGGCAAAACGGGCATTACCAGTGATGATTCGTGAATTGATGATGTCTGAATTGAATCCGGGCATGAAAGAAATTCTGGACTTGCTTTCTCAGTGGGACTTCAATCTTGATGGAAATTCCTGGGAAGCTTCGTTTTTTACTCTTTGGTTCAGCAAGCTTGAGGAATATACCTGGGCTGATGAGCTTGGTGAAAAATCTGTCGATCATAATTGGCCCAATTCAACAGAAATGATGGAAATTCTCGAAATGGATATAAATTCTCACTGGCTTGATAACATCCATACTGCAGAACGGGAAACATTAGAAATGCTGGTAATAAAGGCATTCAATTCAGCTCAAGCAGATTTGTCAAAAAAAATGGGCTCAGACCATACTGGTTGGAAGTGGCATGATTACCGCGGTACAAATATTCACCATCTGGCTAAAATCCCCGGATTTGGTGCAGAGCATTTAAAAACATCAGGCGGAAGAGGCGTGCCCAATGCGACACGGGAAACATTTGGTCCGTCATGGAGATATGCTGCAGAAATGGGAAATCCTGTCACAGCTATCGGCATCTATCCCGGCGGGCAGTCAGGATATCCCGGCAGTCGGCATTACGATGATTTTATTTCTAAATGGGTTCAGGGAGAATATTTATCTCTTCAATTTGAAAATACAGCCGATGAGATTGAAGGATATTCCGTGCAATTTAAAGGATTAAATCGATGAATGATGAAAAATATCAATCAGTAAATCCGTTTATGGTAATACTGCTGGCAGTAATAGTGAATATGGTGATACTTCCATTTACAAGCTGGTGGTTATTCGTTTTCCCTTCCTTTGCCTCAGGGTGGCTGTCAATTAATAGAAAATCAGCCACGATGAATGGGGGAACTGGCGCTATGATTCCATGGATCATACTAAATATGTATTACTATTTTTCAGGTGGATCACTAATAATGGAAAGGGTCAGCCACATGATGAACTTACATTCTACGGGGATTCTACTATCTGTTAGTATTTTGATTCCGCTTATACTTGGCGGTTTATCAGGCTTGTCAGGTTATTTGTATCGAACCAATATGAGCATTCAAAAGTAAATGAATATTTCGAGGGATATCAAATCTCGGCATTACATTATTGAATATTTTTATCAAATCCCGGAAAATATTCGAATGATGCTCACGGCAGTCTTCGGAGCTGCAATCGGTTTTGCCACCTATGAAATCATTTATTATTTTAATCCCATGGATAATAAAGCGACGACAAGCTGGATCATTGCTTTCACCTTAGGCGTTGCCCGCCAGCATGGTCTACACCGCTTAATCACATTTGAGCATTATTCACCATATTGGCGAAGTTTGGGCCGGGCATATATCATGTACTCAGCCAGTGCTTTTATTGGGTCGACAGTAAATTATATGTTGGTTCAGAATTTCGATATTCATCACCGAATGGCCTGGTTATGCTGTCTGGGTATTACTGCCTCGATAAGTTTAATTTTTTTAAAGAAACATGTTTTTATACCGGGATAATATTTCAATCTATTATTATTTTTAATTTATCGATTTGATCACAAAAATGACAATGAAAGTTTTTAGTTTAAAAAATATACCCAATTTCCTTTCAACGACCCGTATATTGGCATCACCTGTTTTGATGTACCTTATCTGGTCTGGTAATGAGTCTGTATTTACCTGGCTTTTAATAGCAAGCCTTGTCAGTGATTTCCTAGATGGCTATATTGCCCGAAGGTTTAAATTGGAATCTGCGCTGGGCGCCAGACTGGATTCAACTGGAGATATGGCCACTTACATTTGTGCAATTGTTGGAATCATACGCTTTCAAAGCGATGTAATTCTCCCCAATATTAATCTGTTAATAATTGTCATTGTGTTTTATGCACTTGAAGCTATTTATTCCCTTATTAAATATAAAAAAATTAGCAGCTTTCACACGGTTTTGACTAAGGTTACCGCCTATTCGCAGGGAATATTTATTATAACATTATTTGTTTTTGGATTTTATGTCCCATTCTTTTATTACGTGGTAGGGATCAGTATTATCGCCTATATTGAGGAAATGCTGATTATAACTATTTTACCTGAAAATCAATCCAACGTCGGCGGATTATTCCGTGTTCTCAAAAACAGGAAGACGATAAAATGAAATGGCTGACAATTTTAAATCCAGCAAGCAGCGGCAGAAGGACTGAAAAAAGGATTGATTATATTAAAGATAATCTTAGCAAGATATCAGAAAAAATGATTGTCACAACCCACCAGGGTCATGCAAAAGAGATAGCCCAAGAAGCAAAAGATTACGATGGCATTGCCGTTGCCGGTGGGGACGGGACGATTTTTGAAGTAATAAACGGTATGGATATCAAACGACAGGTGATTGGCATTCTTCCTGTTGGTACTGCAAATTGCCTGGCACGAGAATTTAAGATGAATAACTTGAAAGACGGTATAAAGGCTATCAAAGGAAGTCACACAGAGAAGATTGATATCTTGCATCTGAAATTTACTGATTCAGATGACAATCAAACGCAAGCCTATGCAACCATTACCCTCGGATTGGGATATCCGACAAATGTTGCAGAATTTGCGAATCAGAAATTAAAATTTATGGGAAACTTCTGTTATCCAGTAGCAGCACTAATAATTGCTTTCAAAAATGTGTCAAAATCATATTCAATCATGTTAAACGGCAACCAACCAGAAAAGAAAACCTTAAATGGTTTGATAATAAACAACTCACGTTTTGCCGGTAATTTTACTTTATTTCCAGATGCAAAAATAAAAGACGGACGATTTGAGGTGATGGAAACGAATGCAAACTTCTTTAGCCAGACATTGCACAATCTCTCCGTTTTTTCAGGAACATATTTTTATAATCCTGCCAATCAATTTTCTTCCAACTTAATGGAAATTATAACGGATGAACCTCATAACCTCATGGTGGATGGCGAGATATTTGAGAATATAACCAAGTTATCAATTGAAATGCTACCCAGATCATTAACCTGTCACACAAATGGAGTCTAGTGGGATGATTCTGAAAATTTTATTATATATTGAAGCCTATTTCATTATTGGCATCATTGCCATGTATGCCGGAAGTAAACATGCCTCCCGGGATGAAAAACGGGGTAGATGGATAAAGTTGATCGTCTATTTTTTTATTGTGCACTCTACTTTAGCAATAATTCTCGTGGAAGGCCCATATTTTATTATTTTAACCGCATTGGTCCTTCTAATTGGATTATTTGAAGTAATACATACGTTTTATAAATATTCTGTAAAACACGCCCAAAAAGAACAGATAAAAAGAATTTCAGCGATCTATATCATCACCGCCATTGGCATGACCTTCTTTTCTATGGAAACCGGGATGGAAATCATTCTATACGTTTATCTGATTGTTGGTGTATTTGACGGATATAGCCAATTAACCGGTCAGTTATTTGGCAAACATGCTCTGGCAAAAAAAATCAGTCCAAATAAAACTATTGAAGGATCAATTGGAGGCCTTATTATTGCCCTCCTTTCTGGGATACTTCTTCGCTCATTTCCGATGTTTTCAATGGCTGAAGCACTTGGTTTTACTGTGGTGATCTGTATTGGAGGACTATTTGGGGACCTTATGGCATCTTATGTAAAACGGCTGTATCAGATAAAGGATTTCAATAAAATTATCCCAGGTCATGGCGGCTTTCTTGATCGCTTTGATAGTTTCATCGGGGCTGGGGCGTTATATCAAGTGATAATCTGGCTTTTATAATCAGGCTGTTTCAAATAAAAATTGTGTAATATAAAAATAATTCTAAAAAAAAGGAATTTGAAATGTTAAAAAAACTTATTGTTGGATCAATATTGCTTTTCATGGCTACCCAGCCAGCCTGGGGGCAGTGACCTCTCTGAAGCAATCCAACGCTTCCGGTCGGAAGTGCAACAGAGGGTATAGGATTATATCAAGGGCAATGGTTGGCAGGAACCAATGTGTCATATTCAAGCCTGGAACCAACCGAAAATAGCTCAGAGGGACAAGTTGATTTTATCTCAACAAACATCTTTGGTATGTATGGTGTCTCAGACAAAATAAATCTAAGAGTCCGGCTACCATATATTTGGAGAAAAAATAAGTCTAATGGATCCACTGAAACCGTATCTGGAATTGGAGATATAAATTTTGGGTTACGAACGATCATTTCAAATAAAATTGTTGGACCCGGCAACAAGGTATTCCTTGATGCCAGTATTTATATACCAACCGCGGACTCATTTTCAGAAAATCCATTGGATGAGGATATGGATATGGACATGGGTAATGAATCCCATGATGATTTTGCAATGGGTACCGGCCAATACTCCGCAGCTTTGGGATTGGAATACTGGATGAGAAGTGAGTTCCCCTGGGTGATTGGTGTTTCAGGTGAATTGAGACAGCCCCTCAATACAAGCGATGGAGGATTCAAACCAGGTCGTAAAATGCGTGTAGATTTACATCTGATCCGTCAAAAGCCAATTATCAAACAAATTCATCCGTATATAAAATTTTCACTGCGACATGCAGACAAAAATCAATGGGATGGTGAAAAGAGCCCCAATAGTGGCGGTGTCTATTTGGATGGATTTGCTCAAATGGACTTTGAACTTAACGAGCGGGCATCGTTGATCTTATCGGCAGGTTTGCCAATTTGGGAAGATATCAATGGCAGCCAGCTGAGAGGTATTAGCGGTTCTGTTAGTCTGCGGGTTACCAAATAAATTGATCAATATGTGTGGGGGTGTGTAATTGCCCCCACATTTATTTAACTCAAATTTTGCTACTCAGCGGTTACTATTACCGCGCTCATCCTCCCCTGGATTTGACCATCACCAAAGCGTGATCTGATTGAGTTTGCAGCAACGGCTGTCACCCTTTCGAGACCACCAGGCTCTCGATCTTCAATCTCATTTCTTAAGGGCGTACCCTGACAAAAAGCAATAGCTGCCATGGTTGGATTTTTTGAATAACTGATGTCATCTTGCTGGATTAAATGACAACTATCAAAACCGGCGACATTTATTTCATTCTTTATTTCATCTGGATTTCCATGACCATAGGGTGTACGAGAGAGAAATTCAGGTGGGTTTTCCGGAAACAGGGCGGTAACTGCATCCATTACAGTATTGGCAAAATCATTTACTTCCAAGCCATTCCAAATACTAAAAAGAAATTTTCCACCTGGTTTTAAGACTCGGCGGATTTCCTGATAGCCATGGATGCGATCAGGGAAAAACATTGTGCTGAATTGACATACCACTGCATCAAAAGTTTCGTCGTCAAAAGGCAGCGCCATTACATCAGCCTGCTCCCAGGTTACTTCTCTACTTGTACCAATTTTTTCAGCGTGTTTTATCATCGCATCATTAAGGTCCGTTGAAGTAATCTGACATTGATCAGGCAGCACCTTTGAAAGTGCACGCGTAACAACACCGGTTCCACAGGCAACATCAAGAACGCAGTCGGGGTTCAAGCTTTTTGCACGAGAAGCGAGATCTTCTGCATAAGATTCAAAGATAAGAGGCACAAGAGTAGACTCGTAAAATGTTGCCACATCAACCGTGAATGAACTGTCTGACAATATTTTATTGGTAATATATTTATTCATATTTGCAGAGAATTCACATCATTAAGCAGTGTTTTATTTCAATCGGTGGGTTTTTGAAAATATGACTTAATTATACCGCCACTAGTCTTTTTTACCCAGGCCGAATACCCTTTTGATCGCATTGCATCAATTCCCGGGGCTGGAAGAAATGTTGTTATGAGTTCGATAATCTCTCCCGCTTTGACGGTTTTGGCACCTTTGAGAATAGCCACCAGAGTCATTTCATCCTTGTTTTCTACCTTATCTTCTTCAATCGACAAAGCTACTTTTTCAAGAGAGAACCAGCCTGGCTCTTCGCCAAAATATTCTTCATCATCGTATAATTCGTGACTTGGCGATTGCCCCACAGCTTTTCGAAGCTTTGCAATCAACTCAACAAGAGGCACGCCGCCAACTGATGAGATGTGTTTTAGGGTTGCTACTTTTGCCACGGTTTTTCTAAGAATGGGGTTTTTCAGTTTCTTGAAAGGTGCGGCAATACCAATCAAAACGTCTTCAAGTTCCGGATATGCTTCCAGTAATTCATGAACTGTTAGTGACGGGACAATTTCTAAACCCTTAATCATTGAGTCTCCTCAGTTGTGATTGTGACAATAGCGAATGACGAACACGTCATGTAGTCAGGAAATCAATGAATCTCATTCAGACAAATATTTTTATCTTCTGAAATTATTGATGTTGAATTTAAACAAACTATCACTGATTGGAAAACAATATAGTCACATAACAAGATGAAAAATCTAAAAAATAAATTTTATCCGGAATATATTTGACTATTGGATTGTCCAACATTTAAAGGAAAAAATGATTGAATCATAACGCACAAATTGAATCGATAAAAAATGGCAACAAGGATGCATTTAACAAACTTATTCTCCAACTGGAGCCCAAGGTTTCTGCTACCGTTTATGGTATGCTTGGCTTCTGTCAGGAAGCAGAAGATGTCGGGCAGGAAACATTTGTTAGATTATATAAATCCATGAGTCAGTTTAGAGGAGAAGCTAATATCGAAACATATGTAACCCGTATTGCAATTAACCTCTCCTTAAATGAACTGAAGCGCCGAAAACGCCGCTCGTTTCTATTTATTCGTCAGGATAAACAGGAATTAGAAAATTATATGTCGGGATCAGATGATCAAAAAAACCAGGAGACCAAAGAACTGGTTAATAATGCAATCAGTAAGTTAAAAGCAGGATTTAAATCTGTTGTCGTCTTGAGATTACTAAATGGATACTCTGTTAAGGAGACAGCAAAAATATTACAAATTCCACCGGGCACCGTATTGTCAAGACTGGCCAGGGCCCAAATAAAACTAAAAGAAATATTAACGCCACAAATGGAAAATAGACATGGATAAAAAAACATTAGAATTGCTCTATAAGTCTCTTGATGAACCATTAACTGAACTTGAGAAAAAATCACTCAATAAATTGAAGGAAAAGTTCCCCAGGCTCATCGAAGAAGAAAAACAGATATTAGCAATGAGGCAAAATCTAAAATCATCAAAAGTAGAATCATTTCCCCCTTATTTTGCCGAAAGGGTTATGAAAAAACTGGATCCTGCTGCGGGGAAACATCAGCAAATCGACTTCTTCGATGCACTGATGACGGCATTCCGGCCTGTTGCAATTGCCACCTCAATGGCCATCGTCGGCCTACTCATCTACAATTTTTCCACGGGAAATTTATCATCACTGGAAACGATCCTTGGCGTTCCCGAATTTAAAATTGAAAATATTGCTTACGCAATTCAATAAGGAGCAAACATGTTACAAGTACAAACCAAATCAACTTTCATTATCCTCATTGTATTATTAATAGGATTTTTGTTGGGAATTCTCTCGGCACGTTTTCTAATTAGTCATCGAATACATGATTTTCAGGGGATGCATCATAAAGAAGGATTTATCCATCTTTTTGAAGAAATGATAGACCCTCATGATGGTCAGGCAGATAAAGTAAGAATAATACTCGAATCACATTTTGACCGCTTTGCTGATATGGGGGCAGACCACATGATGGAAGTAAAGGTCATAATGGACTCTCTCCGCATTGAATTAGAACCATATCTCACCAGCGAGCAAATTGACAAATTGACTCAGCAATTTGATAGACCTGGTCGACCAGGAGGCCCACCAGGAAGAGGAAGACCGCCTCACGATCGATTAAAAAGGCTGCCGCATGGAGATCATAATCAATGATAGAAAATCAAATTAAAACCGATGACCTGGCGTTTTCAGCATGGCTGAGAATGAATGGTCATCCACTAATCAAATCAGATCGAAGCAGAATGAAAAGCATCTTTGTCTTTGATATACCGACAAAAGATGAAAACAAATTAAAAATAGAATTCATTAACAGCAGGTTCCTTTCATTCTATAATGAGATGAGAAATTTGAAGAAAATGCTGTAATAGGAGTAAAACAATGAAATACGCAATTATACTGATCGCATTTATAACCGGGACCATTTTGATTGGGCAGCATGGACATAGCCGCCACCCTCATCATCCGGATTTATCGCAGGATCAACAAAAGGAAATACAAGAAATGGTGGAAACCATGAAAGAGAATGGTGCCACAAAGCAGACAATTCAACAGGCTGTTGCAAATCAGTTTGAAAGCTGGGGATTAGAAGCACCTGAAAATTTTGGCAGGGGGCATCATACAGGCTTTGGCGGACCAGATTTTTCTGATCAACCTGAATTTATGAAAGACCTCAGCGACTCACAAAAAGAGGAGATTCATCAATTGGTGGCGACAAAACATGGCGAAGGAGCAGATCCTCACGAAGTGCATGATGCCGTTGGAAAATTGCTGGACTCATGGGGAATCGATAGACCTGACAGGGATAATAAGAGACAGGGAAAAGAAAAACGTCATGGGTTTCATGGCAGACATCAAGGACATCAAGATTTAAACAAATCGCAGGAGCAGGAATTACACGGTATGATTCGCAAGATGCATGATGAGGGTGCACCACGAAGTGAAATTCACCAGTCAGTTGGTGATCATCTGCAAAACTGGGGCATCGAACGATCGAATTTTGATGAGATCGATAACAGGCATAAGAAATTTCGTCAGGTGATGGATAAACTAAATGATGATCAAAAAGATATGGTTCATGAGTTGAAGAGAGATATGAGAGATAATGGATCAAGTCGAAAAGAAATTCATCTTGCCGTAAGAGAACTGGTGGCTGAGTGGGGTATTGAAGTAGGTGAAACAGAAGTTGGCGACACCGTTAATACTGAGGATGAGGCATCAGCACAGTTTAATGCACAAAATTATCCCAATCCCTTTAATCCGTCAACCCGGATCTCGTACACCTTGAACACACCGGGGAATGTGAGCGTTTCAATTTATGATGTTACAGGAAAAATGATTAATTCACTGGGGTCAGGGTATCAGTCTGCCGGATTGCATTCTACAAAATGGGATGGGAATAATCAGAATGGGCTGGCAGTTCCATCCGGAATGTACTACTATAAAATCCAGACAAATGAAGGAATGTTCACAGAAAGTATGCTGTTGCTGAAATAAGGATTTTAAAGTTTGAGGGGAGTCAAATTCGGCTCTCCTCAAATGTATCTATTTGTCGATTGATTCAGAAAAAAAGATAGAAAATGATGATGATGAAAAATAACAACTTTAAAAAGATGAAACGAATTCTAAATCTGGCTTTAATGATTATTGTATTCGTTGGCGTTATATCTGCGCAACCGGAATCAACAACAAAAATTATCGATACTATGCAGATATCCTGTTATGATGATAATGAGGAAATTTCCTGTCCTGAATTAAATGAAGCCTATTTTGGTCAGGATGCGCAGTATAGCGGTAGCCAGTTTTCATATATTGATAATGGCGATGGAACGGTAACAGATATAAACACAGGGTTGATGTGGCAACAGGACCATGGTACTAAAATGACTTATGATGATGCCGTTATTTTTTTGGAGTCATATGAGCTGGCCGATTATGATGATTGGCGGTTTCCCACCATAAAAGAACTTTATTCCCTTATCACTTTTAATGGCGTTGACCCAAGCGGTTATGACTTAGATGATACCTCGTTTTTAACCCCATTTATCGATACCCTGTACTTTCCATTTGAATATGGAGACACTGATAATGACGAGAGGGTTATCGATGCCCAATATTGGTCAGGGACTGAATATGTCAGTGAAACCATGAATGGGGATGACACTGTTTTTGGTGTGAATTTTGCCGATGGCAGAATAAAAGGATATCCAGCTGAGCCTATAGGTCCACCGGGTATGGAATTCTCGATGACTTCGTTTGTAAAGTTTGTAAGAGGAACAACAGATTATGACACAAATGAGTTTATTGATAATGAAGATGATACCATCACAGATCAATCTACAGACCTCATGTGGATGGCTGGTGATAGCGGTCATATGAATGCCGGTGCAGATGAAAATGGTGAATTGAATTGGGAACAGGCTCTCCAATGGGCGGAAAATCTGGAACACGCCGGATATAGCGATTGGCGACTTCCAAATGCAAAAGAGCTCCAAAGCATCGTGGATTACACCCGATCGCCGGCAACATCAGGATCTGCGGCAATTAATCCCGTATATGAGGTTTCTGAGATTACAGATGAAGGCGGTGAAACCAATTACCCTTTCTACTGGACGAGCACAACCCACAAAAGCTGGAACTCAGAACATGAAGGTGCCTCAGCGGTTTATGTGGCTTTTGGTGATGCACTTGGTTTTATGGAAATGCCGCCATTCTCTGGTAATTATCAACTACTTGACGTGCATGGCGCTGGCTCACAGCGAAGCGATCCAAAATCAGGCAATCCAGAGGACTATCCTTATGGGCATGGGCCACAAGGTGACGTCATTCGTATCTACAATTATGTGAGATGCGTCAGGGATATTACAGAACCTCAGATTAATGGAGATGTAAATGGGGACAATTCGCTTGATGTTCTGGATCTGGTACAGTTGGTTGGTTTTATATTAGGGGAAATAGAGTTCACACTTGATCAGCAGAATTTAGGCGATGCAAATAGCGATACTGTTATTGATGTGTTGGACATTGTGATTTTTGTAAACCTGATTTTAGGTGCCTAATTAAACAAAATTTTAAAAAAACACTTATTTTGAGCAAATTACAAATAAAATAAGTACCGATCAGCCAATACCACTTTCTTAAAACATTCCGAACCTGATAATTTCAATACGGTAATTGAGAAGTTTTCGCTCTCTTTGTAGCTATCAAACCCTAAAAATTGTATAGATTTGTCAACATATATCCTTAAACGAATTCTGCAAGGCATACCCGTGATATTGGGTGTGCTCACAATTTCATTCATTTTGATGTATATTGCTCCAGGTGATCCTGTCCTCGCCCTGGTTGGAGATTATTATGACGAAGATACCCTGGCTCAATTACGGCATCAGTTGGGCTTGGACAGATCCGCTATTACTCAGTACGGTATATTCATGAAACGGATTTTATCTGGCGATCTGGGTAATTCCTTTGTCACTCAGCGACCGGTTTTGGATGATATCCTTGAGAAAATTCCTTTTACCCTTCAGCTTGCAACTGCTGCAATGTTCATTGCCGTCGTTGTGGGTGTACTACTGGGAATTCTATCCGCCTTAAAAAAGGACACAATCTGGGATAAAGCCTCCATAATTATTTCGCTGGCCGGAGTTTCCGCCCCTGTATTCTGGGTTGCGCTCTTGCTCATTCTTTGGGTGGGTGTGTATCTGCAATGGCTTCCTCCTACTGGATATGGAGGATTGAAATTTCTAGTTCTACCTGCTATAGCACTTGGAACCCGATCCCTGGCTATGATGACCAGATTAACCCGTGCTTTTATGCTGGATACCATGAATGAAGATTACATCGTAACGGCAAGATCCAAAGGGCTTTCTGAACGTATCGTAATATTCAAGCATGCCATGAAAAATTTGGCGATCCCACTTATTACTATAATTGGTCTGGATTTTGGATCATACATGTCCGGAGCTGTACTCACAGAATCAATTTTTGGTTGGCCAGGTGTGGGCAGGTTTGCTCTTAATGCTATCATGAAACGTGATTTTCCGGCAATCCAGGGAAGCGTTTTGTTTATGGCCCTTATTTTCGTCGTGGTAAATATCATTGTCGATATCATTTATGCATGGGCAGATCCACGGGTTCGGGAAAGATTGGTTGACCGGTAGATGAATAAGAAACTTTATAGTCACCCCTTTATTATTACGGGTTTTGTTGTCGTTTTTCTTTTATGTATGATGGCCATTTTTGCACCCTTTTTTCAATCTCCCATCGTCCAGGATTTATCCAGTCGCCTTCAGTCCCCAGGGTCTGACAGTCATCTATTTGGGACTGACCATTTTGGAAGAGATATTTTAGCCCGTATCTTCTGGAGCGCCCGGATTTCTCTAAAAGTGGGAATTGTCGCCAGCACATTATCATTGGTGATTGGTGTTATACTGGGTATGGCTTCAGGTTATTTCGGTGGTAAGGTTGACACAATTATTATGAGATGCACTGATATTATGATGGGGTTCCCGGCACTACTTTTTCTCATTGCTATCAGTGCGGCATTCGAGCCGGGTATCGATACTGCTATGATTGCTATTGGCTGTGTATCATGGCCGTCTATTGCCCGATTGACCCGCGGACAGGTGCTTTCAGTCATGACCAGGGATTATATTCAAGCTGGAAAAGCCATGGGATATTCTCATATTAGAATTATATTGAACCATGTATTTCCCAATTGCATGGCACCGGTGATAGTTGCATTCTCACTTGGCATTTCCGGAGCGATAATGGCAGAAGCAAGTTTGTCATTTTTAGGTTTAGGTGTTCAACCGCCAAGTGCAAGTTGGGGAGCAATGATCAACGAAGGGAAAGATTTTTTAAGGGTGGCCCCATGGGAATCTATTTTTCCCGGCCTGGCTATAGCAATGGCAGTTCTTGGGTTTAATCTACTTGGAGAAGGTCTTCGCGATGTGTTGGATGTAAAATCGAAATCATAGAACGCGTATAGCTGTTCATTCTTAACCATCCACTAATTTCTCGTCACTAAAAACTTTATAAACTTTCTACTTTAAAACTTTCTACTCATATTCAGTCTGCCTAAATTTCCAGCATATTTGAAAGGAATAATTTTGGAAATTGAAAGAATGAACAAAGGGGAATGGGGTAAAATCCGCGCCTTTTTTGATATGAAAACCGAGGAAGGTTTTATCCTTAAGGGTTTCAAGCTTATAAATGGTACGAATGGCATGTTTGTAGGATTTCCCAGCCAGAAAGGTCAGGATGACCAATATTATGATACTATTTATGCAGACAAAGAATTAAAAGAACAGGTAAACCAGGCGGCGATGAAATATTATGGTGGTGATATTATGACCGACGGTTATGATCAATCCGGTGGTTTCAATCAGACGCCGCCAGCAAATGATGCCCCACCAGCTGATGATGCCGCATTTGATGACGATATACCATTCTAAACGCTTATCGGGTTTTTCATTTCCAATGGCAATAACCCAAAATAGTTACTCTGAAATACGCAGATTGGACAGGATCACATAGTAGCAGTACCGGTGAAAGAAAAATAGATTAATGTTAAAACCCATAATTATGGTAGGGCTGGGCGGATCGATTGGTGCTGTTTCAAGATATCTGACGTCGTTATACATCACAAAATTCACCGGCAATGGATTTCCATGGGCAACCCTTGGAGTTAATCTTGTTGGATGTCTGTTGATTGGCATAATTACCGGGATTATCCTTGATAAAGAATTTTCATGGCCGGTCCGGGAATTTTTAATCATTGGTATCCTGGGTGGATTCACTACTTTTTCTGCCTTTGGTATGGAAACGATTAATCTTATTCGCTCAGGATCCATGGGTGCAGCAGCTGGTTATGTGAGTATTAGTCTTTTGGCAGGGGTGGTTTTCGCAGGTGTTGGAATTCTGCTGTCACGTCAATTTATTTCAATGTAATAGACCGCCGGCAGTTTTGCTTAATATCTACTGATTTTCCTGCAGAATCTGATTCAATGAATTATATAGATCCCGATCAAGCATATACAGTATGCTTAATTCATTATTTGCTGACCTGAATTTATCCAATTCAATATAAGTTATTCCCAGAGAATAATGTGTCCGAGCATCATCAGGGTTAATATTCAAGGCTTTCTTGAAAGATTTTGCCGCCGTGTCGTATCTTCCCAATCCCATATAACATTCCCCGGAATAATAGTGAGATCTGAAATCCTGTGGCTGTACCATGAGGACTTTCTTGAAGTATGCAATAGCCAAATTATTTTGTCCGCTGAGATAATATGATTTTGCTAAAAGGAAGTTGGCAATCTGATCTTTTGTATTTGCCCGGGCATATTTTTCCAGCCGGTCTACAGCATCCTCGTACATCTCAAGTTCCATGAATGCTACCCCCATTTGGTACTGTATTTGAAGATCTTCCGGCGCCAGATTGGCTGCATCCTGAAATGAAATAAGCGCTTGCATATATTTTTCTTGTCCGCCATAAGCAAGAGCAAGCTGATAATGTACCTGCATGGTCGGGTATCCCAGAGAGATAGTCCTGAGCAGGTATTCAATGGCTTTTGAGAAATTGCCCAGTTCGTTGTTAATCTGGCCCAGTCTGTATAAAATTTGAGTATTTTCAGGGTCAAAAACCATCAAGCGTTCATAAGCGATAACGGCATTTTGGAGCTCCTCCAATTCTTCGTAGGCAATCCCAATTTTCTCAAAATGTGAAAGCTCCAGAGGTTCCAGAACAGTTAAGCGGGAATAGGTATCAACGGCTTCCATGAAACGGTTTTCCTTCATAAAGACATCGGCAAGTGGCTTTAATACCCCGACGCTATCAGGATTCATGATGACAAAATCTCTTAGTGGTTCCATGGCGGCATTATATTTTTCCTGATGATACATGAGTAAACCGAGATGATAATTCACCTCCTGATTCTCAGGAATGAGTTTTCGGGCTTTAAAATAATGGTTGATAGCATCGTCAGTTTTAAGAATACTTTCATAAATCCTGCCAAGATAATAATGGGCCTCACCGTGATCCTGATTTATTCTTATTGTACTGCGAAGGGCTTCAAGGGCCTTTGGGACATTTCCAGAATACAAATTAGCCAGACCCAGATTATAATATGTCCCGGCGTTGGATGGGTCCTGCACAAGGGCATCGGTGAGATATGGGATGGCCTCTCCGTAAAGACCCTGGGTAATATATATAGTTCCGATTTGATAGAGTGTCTTGGAGTGTTCTGCCTCCATAAGCAAGACAATATTAAAAGCTTCAAGGGCATCATCATAATTTTCCAGCGACAGCAGTGTTTGACCAACGGCATACCGGGCATCAACATCTTCAGGCTGAAGCCAGACGGCTTTTTGATAGCTGGTAAGGGCGTCGAAGGGTTCTCCCATGCCATTATAAAGATCACCGAGAATTTTATAACCGCGAAAATCTTCCGGCTGGGATTGAACATAATCCAGCATGCTGAAAGCAGCGGCGGCAGTATCCTGTCTTGTCATACTTACAAGGGATAGGTAAAAATCAATCGCATCACTGTAATCGCCAGTCACCTTTTGTATGATCATGGAATTATAAAAACCATCATAAAAAGAGGTGTCCGGTAGGGTGAATTGGTAATAATAGTTTACATCTAGATTAGAGGTTTTCAGCAACAATGCCTGGGAGAAACTTTCCATTGCCTCGGTAAAAAGACCAGCCTCAATATGGGCATGCCCTTTGTTCATTAGCTCGAGGGCTTCTTCATTTCGGGTAAATTTCCCAAATCCCAGGGAATCCGGAAAAAGACTGTTGAAGGTGAATCGTTTTTCCCATTTTGGAATTTCCCAGGTGAATAATGTCGAATCCTGCTGCCAGCTCTCATTCATTTCCATGAGATCGGCAAGCCTTCCCGATACGAACTGGAGACGAGCATTGTCTCCTTTCATGGCATAAAGGTTAATCAAATCTTTCAATGGGGTGTAGAGCTCAGTTTGGGATTCAATGATAGGCTGATAGTAAATATACACGGCACGCTGAAGATATCGATCAGCCTTATCAAATTCACCGAGCATCATGTATATTTCTCCAAGCCTGGAGAGAGTGGGTCCTATATCCGGATGATCTTTGCCAAGAACTGTTTCCTGCAAAAAAAGAATTTTCTCATATTCGTTCGCGGCATCAATATACTGCTCTCCATCGACCAGTATATCGGCATTTGCACGCAAATCTGAAATAGAGGGACCATCCTGCGGGTATAGAGCAGATGTAATCCCAATTACTGAAAATAGTATAACAATTAAATGTCGTGAAAACGATTTACTTGCTCCATTCAGCATGCTATGATTTTTATTCTGCAGATGTCTGTATCGATACATTAATTTTATACTGTTTTTTCTGGATTTTTATTAAATAATGAATGTCAAAATTACCAAGTTTCATATTTCATATCCTACGAGACAAGACTGTTTCTGGAAAAGATACAGCTGTCTCATTGATTATTTGTGACGAACCACAAAAAAGAATTCTTTCAAAAAAAATGATAAAATGAATTAAGTTAAGATAATGGAATTTTAACCTCATTAATTCAACTGTCGTCAGGATTGCGAAGATTTGCGAAATGAGTGAGAATATTTATTATTAATTTAGATATTTTAATGTTCTTCCCCATGAATTGTACAGGTTAAGACAGCCAGTGTGGACCTTGAAAAAAATGGAGGAGTTATGCAAAAATCTAGTTTAAATAAAGTCATCCTGATTGGACGGATAGGAGACAAACCGGAAGGTCGTTATACACCGAATGGCACATCAACGACGTCTTTTCCCCTGGCAACAAATGAGGTTTGGGGAACCGGTGAAAACAGGAAAGAACATACCGAATGGCATAATATAATTGCCTGGGATAAATTGGCAGATTTCGTTTCTGATTATGTGTACAAAGGTCAGCAAATTTGTATTGAAGGACGCATCAAATCCCGAACCTGGAAAGACAAGGCTGACAATACTCGAAAAGTCACTGAGATAATTGCTGAATCTATTACTCCACTGGAATGGAAATCAAAAAGCACTCCAGGCAAGAAGGCAACATCTGATAAGGATGAAGATGTAGAGGAATTACCATTTTAAAATTGAAAGGATACCAGTCTTTTCAAATTACCGAAAATTTAAAAATGGTTAAAACTGCAATGTGACCGAATTGATTTCCCCGGGGAATTTGATCTATTTTCTTTATTTCACATAATGGTATAGAGCCAGAACAAGACCACAACTTACAGCAACTGTCTCCAATCGATATTTTCCTCAATCAATGTTTTCCAGAGAGCTAATTTTTTTGTATCGGTATGACTTAAAAGCGGTACACTTTGATCTATTTTTTTGGCTATCTGAAATGTATCTCCTTTTGTCAGCAGCAGCGGAATATTCATATTTGCCGCCCTTGCAATGATATTTGGCGGCGGTAAAATATTATTCGTCAGGACTATCCCCACACAGTTGGATTCAATTGCTGCCAGGATCATATCGCTACGATCCCCACTGGTGATGATAATCTTGCTGTGTTTCTTAAGCCTGTCCAATCGTAAAATTGCGTCTGCAGACATCGCCCCTACAAAAATCTCACGTACCGTTTTATTCATGGCTGATTCCCCGGAAAGCACGCGGGCGAGAAGAACATCCGAAATGAACTGAACCGTAGGCTTGGATAACTCTTCTCGATATGGAATGACACCCAAGACCGGAAGAGCCAATTCATTTAAATAATTACCATGTAGGGTTTGAAAATCTGAGACATCTTTAACTTTATTAATTATCACACCACCTAATTTCACACCTTCCAAATCAACATTTTGTTTGAGAAACGTGAGATCGTCAATGATTTTATCACCGTCACCACTGGTGATTACAACCAATTTCCCTTTTAGGATATTACAGATTGTGATAGCATCCAGGTTAATTGACATACCGCAGTTTATATTCCTGCCGCCTTCAACAAGCAGAACATCTTTTTCGTTTGAATTGTGTGCGGCCATTTCCTCAATCTTTTTTCTGCTAGACTCAGCATCATACATATATCGCAATTTTGAATGATCAAAACCCATGCTCATATCTTCAGGCTGTTCATCAAGATTGAAATGATTGGTGAATACTGCAGAATCAAAATCCCAAAGTCTCTTCTTCCGATACAAAAGTCGATCGCCAAATGGTTTCATATAACCGATCTTTTTGCTAAGCACCTGTGCAATACCTGCCATTACCCCCGTTTTACCGGCATTATATCGTAATGATGTAAAAACTAAATTCAACATGTTTAATCCTTTTCTATATCTGATAACAATATTCGTATATCAACGGCTTTGACGCCTTTGGCCTGATCGTATACCATCAGTGGGTTTATTTCTATATCAGCGATTTCCCGACATTCCATCAGTATTGAACCCACTTTCAAGATGGCTTCCTTCACTTGATCAATATCCTTTCTTGCTTCGCCCCTTACCCCAAGTAAAAGCGGATATGAACGAATCTCTTTCACCATAAGGCTTACATCCCTGGATGAAACGGGCAAGGCCCTGAAAGAAATATCTTTCATCACTTCCACATAAATTCCACCGAGACCAAACATAATTACGGGGCCAAACGCTTTATCTTGTCGTCCGCCAATGATGACTTCCGTCCCCGGTCTAACCTGTTCCACAACCTCAATGCCGTCAATTACCGCATCCCTTTTGAATGCCTTACAATTGTGGATAATTGTCTGATATGCATCGAGAACTTCTGATTTATTTTCCAGATCCAAAAGCACACCACCGACATCACTTTTATGTAGAATGTCTCTCGATACCACCTTCATCACCACTGGATAACCGATAGATTCAGCAAGATCAACTGCTTCATGGATACTTTTGGCAACACCACTTTGCGGTCCTGGGAGACCCACAGCCTCGAGAATCATCTGTCCTTCGTGAGCAAGGAGAAACTTCCGATTATCATCCCGCGCACTTTTAACGGCTCTGTTAATCTGTTGGATGTTAATGTTATCTGTTTTCTCAATGCGATAATCCCGATTCCTGTTTCTCAAATGTTGATACAATGCTCCAAGTGGTGATGCAGATTCATATATATCCCTGAAAATGGGAACATTTTTTTTTGAGAGAATTGTGATGCTATTCTCGGTAATCTCTCCGCCGAACACGGAAAAAATAATCGGTTTCCCCTTATTTTTGTATTCGGCATATACTTGTTCGATCATCCCGGCAAGCTCATTCGCATTCATCATTGCCGTCTCGCAATAGAGGGAAATCACTGAATGAATATTGTCATCCTCAAGTGCTACTGTAAGCGCTTGGATATATTCTTCTGCAGATGCGTCCCCAGTAAGATCGATGGGGTTTTTGGTTGATCCGAAGCCATGGGTAACACTCTCAAAGACTTCTTTCAGATGTTTTTTATCATCATAAAGATGGACGCCAAATTTTTCACATGCATCTGTTGCCAAAACACCGACGCCACCGCCATTAGTTATGATTACCGTGTTTTTTCCTTTGGGAAGCTCTGTATTTGACAGGTATTTGCACCAGTCCAGCGCCCCTTGTATGGTTTCAGAACGCAGCACGCCACATTGTTTCATAATGGCATCAAATATTTCATCAGAGCCGGCGAGTGACCCGGTATGTGATGCCGCAGCAATAGCCCCCCGTTTTGATCGCCCCGATTTAATTACCACAATCGGTTTTAACTTTGTGGCCCGCTTTAGTGTTTCTACCAGCCGCTCTCCTTTTTGAACACCCTCAATGTACATGAGAATGCTCCGGGTTTCATCCTGTTGGAGGAGGTATTCCAAGAGATCAGCCTCATCCAGATCAGATTTATTGCCCACAGAGATAATGGCGGACAGCCCAATGTTCTGGATGGATGTTTTGCCAATCATAGCCACGCCAAGTGCACCACTTTGAGTGATGATGGCCACATGACCTTTTTTAATATTTTTTGGACCGAAACTAGCGTTTAAAGAAGAAACTGCAGAATAGTGGCCAAAAATATTTGGACCCAGAATACGCATTCCATGTTCACGGGCAAAATCACGGATTTTGTGCTCCCCATCGAGATTGCCTACTTCAGAGAATCCAGAACTTATAATTGTCAAAAATTTGACATGTTTAGCGGCACAATCTTTTACTGCTTGAAAAACGTATTTTGCCGGTATTGCAATAGCAACAACATCAATTTCATCAGTTATTTCATGTAAGGATTTATAAACTTTATATCCAAGAAGCTCACCACCATTAGGATTGATTGGAAAGACCTTCCCCCGATATCCAGCATTGATAATATTGTCAACAATTTTATTGCCAATTTTACCAGGGCTTGCGGATGCCCCAATAACAGCAATTGTTCTGGGTTCAAACAGATATTTTATATTTGAAAAGTTTTTATTCATTCAAACTCTATGAGTACCAATGTTTCTGTAAATAATTGTTTTGAAATTCATCACTAATAAATAATTTTAATTATTGAAAATATGCTTTGTCCTAAATGAGTATATAACATTACATACTAAGCAGAAATTTAAAGTGATTTTCTACATCTCACAGCATAGAAACAGCACCAGTTTCATCAATTTTAAGATTGATTTGTCAATTGAAAATAACCCTGTAGACAATTATAATAATAACAACATTCTTTACTGTACCGCTTCGGAATTCTTTAGACAGATAATCGCAACAAACGCATTAAATTATATGCCTTGTCCAACGGGATAAATCGCAACTAAACATAATACCTTTTACATGATGAGAATTTTGAATGACTGAATTTGTCCATCTCCATAACCACACTGATTTTTCATTGCTGGATGCAGCACAGACCATAGATATGATGTGCGACCGCTTAGATGATCTGGGCATGGACACTATTGCCATAACCGAACATGGGAATCTCTTTTCCATGATACCATTCTATAAGGCAGCCAAAAAACGCCATATTAAACCTATTCTTGGATGTGAGATCTATGTATCTGAGGGTAAACACACCTTCAAAAAAACCACTTCAGATACGGCAAAGAAATGGGGATATCATCATTTAGTATTGCTGGTGCAGAATGAAATAGGCTATAAGAATCTGATGAAGCTGGTATCCATCGGTTATCTTGAAGGATTTTATTATAAACCACGGGTGGATAAGGAGCTACTAAAAAAATATAATGAGGGTCTCATTGCATCAAGTGCCTGTCTTGCCGGGGAAGTCACTCATTATGCCTCCATTGGTAATTATGAACGTGCAAAAAAAGCAGCTCTGGAATACAAAGAAATATTTGATGATCGATTTTATATTGAACTCCAGAATCATGGTATTCAGGGTGAACTGGACTCGCATGCAATATTGATCAAACTCTCAAAGGAATTAAGCATTCCTTTAGTGGCAACAAATGACAATCATTATGCCCGCGAAGAACATTGGAAAGCACATGATGCTTTATTCTGCCTGGGAATGGGAAAAGATATATCGGATCCAAATCGGCGAAGATATTCTCCCCGGCAGTTTTACATCAAATCAGCCGATGAGATGTACAAATTATTTAAGGATACCCCTGAAGCATTAGAAAATACCATGCGCATCGCTGAAATGTGCAACGTTGATATTGATATGTCCACATATCACCTTCCTAATTTTCATATGCCCGCCGATGCAGGCACAGTCGATCAGGATGAGTATTTATTAAAATTATGTAAAACAGGATTAGAGAAACATTATCCTGAAATTACTCCGGCCATCCAAAAGAGACTGAAATATGAATTATCTGTTATAAAGAATATGAATTTTGCTGGGTACTTTCTTATCACCCAGGATTTCGTTGGATATGCTAAGAAAAATAATATTCCTGTAGGACCGGGAAGAGGTTCCGCAGCCGGTAGTCTGGTTGCATACGCAACGGGCATTACAAATGTGGATCCTATCAAGTATAATCTGCTGTTCGAAAGATTTTTAAATCCTGACCGTGTTTCCATGCCGGATATTGATATCGATTTCTGTATCGAAGGGCGTGAACAGGTAATCAACTATATCCGCGATGTATATGGAAAAGATTCCGTAGCTCAGATAATTACATTTGGTACGATGAAAACAAAATCAGTGCTTCGTGATGTGGGAAGAGTGCTGGGAATGCCGTATGGTGAAGTGGACAGGATTGCAAAGCTGGTGCCGTTTGACCCCAAAAGGAAATTGCCTGATTTAATGAAAATCAACAAGGAGCTTGCCGCAATTCCCGGGATTGACGAGGTCCACAAGAACCTATTTGAATATTCCACCGTGCTTGAGGGTATGCACCGGCATGCCTCTACTCATGCAGCAGGTGTAGTCATTGCCCCTGGCCCCCTGGTGGATTATGTACCTCTGTATAAAGCACCAAATACTGATGATGTTGTGACGCAAACCGAGATGACATGCCTCGAAGATATGGGTTTGTTAAAATTAGATTTTCTGGGTTTAAGAAATTTAACTGTCATTGATAAAGCTCAGAAAATGATCTGGAAAAATCACGATATCAAAGTAGATATTGAGAATATTGACCTTACTGATGAAAAAGTGTTTGAAGTGTTTTCTAATGGGTCCACCATTGGTGTATTCCAGTTTGAATCACGGGGAATGAGGGAATATTTAAAACAATTAAAACCCACCTGCATTGAAGACCTTATCGCAATGAACGCCCTGTATCGACCGGGACCCATGAGCAATATTCCGGAATTTATTCTTCGAAAACACGGTCAAAAAAAAATCAATTATATGCATCCGGCCTTAGAGCCTATTCTCAGCGAAACCTATGGAATCATCGTCTATCAGGAACAGGTGATGCAGATTGGATCTATCATTGCTGGATTCACACTTGCACAAGCGGATCAAATGCGTCGGGCGATGGGCAAGAAAAAAGCCGGTTTAATGGCAGCTTTCCGTAATGATTTCATAAAAGGGGCTGTCCAAAATGATATGAAAGAATCCGCCGCCAGGGAAATTTTTGAACTCCTTGAAAAATTCGCCCAATATGGATTTAATAAAAGCCATTCAACGGCATATGCGATTATTGCCTATCAGACAGCCTGGTTGAAAACCTTTTATACAGCAGAGTTTATTGCTGCTAATCTCACAACAGAAGTAGATGTATTGGATCGCGTTGTCATTCTAATTGAAGAGGCTTCGCAATGGGGGGTAACGGTTTCACCACCGGATGTGAACACTTCATTTACGGATTTCCGGGTGACGAATAAGGGTGAAATAACATTCGGCCTCTCGGCAATAAAAAATGTCGGTTCAAAGGTAACGGACACCATTTCTGAATCAAGAGAAAAGCATGGCTTAAATAAAACAATTTTTGATCTATGTAAAAATTTACCACCAAGGGTCATGAATCGCAAAGCGCTTGAAAGTTTGATTATGGCTGGTGCGCTGGATAGCCTGGAAGGAACCAGGTCACAAAATTTCGAGATGGTTGAAGATGCATTGATGTACGCTCTGAAATATCATCAGGATAAGGACACTCAGCAGGTAGATATTTTCGGCAGCGCTGGTTTGACGACCATTCATCAGCCTGAATTACCCAATTCAGAACCATGGTCTACTGAAGAATGTCTCATAAAGGAAAAAGAGATCATTGGTTTCTATCTTTCCGGGGATCCCCTCGATCAGTACGAGGATGAGTTGAAGGAATTCAGTAATGTGGATATTGGTAATCTAAATCTGCAGCGTCTACCAAATGAAATCCGCATTGGCGGTATTATTTCAGCTATAAAAACTCTGTACAATAAAAAAAATCAGCAATGGGCCATCCTGGAATTATCCGGGCGCAATGGTTATGCTGAAATTTTTGTGTTTAACGATGTCTATGAGCGATTAAAAACGCATATTGTACCCAACGGACTGATATTTATTCAGGGACAGAGATATAAGAGAAATGATGATAATGAGACTCTGAAAATCTCCGCAAAAAACCTTATACCCATCAGAGAAGTAAGAAAAGAGTTTAGCAATAATATAAATATCCGGCTCCAATTCAATTTCAGTGAACCTGTAAATTTGGATAAGATATTTAGCCTGACAAAAGATTATAGTGGTTCCTGTCGATTGATTTTTCATATGAACCGGTCAGACGGTAGCCCTGAGCGCGTATTATCCCGAAATACACGAGTAACGCCCATCCCTGAATTTCTATCAAAAGTAAGGGATCTGGTTGGCACTCAAAATGTCTGGATAACCTGAGTTGACCTTGACAGTTAAAAATTCACAGAAGTATTTGCGTTAGGCCTTGAAGAATTTCATGATAAAGCAAAAATTGATGATATCCGAAAATGAATTTGTTTGCTGTAAAAAAGTATATTTATTTTTCAGTTTTTATTTTGGTAAGCATTTTGTGTTACTTCGGCTTATTTTAGGTAAAAACTTCATTCTAATATGATTGCAGCTATACAAAGAGTCTCTGGTGCCCATGTTGAAGTTGACAATGAAGTCGTTGGAAAAATTAGTAATGGATTTCTGATTTTACTTGGCGTATTTAAAGATGATGATGAATCGGATGCAAAATTTCTCGCCGATAAAATTTCAGTTTTGAGAGTATTTCAGGATGAAAACAAAAATATGAATTTATCTCTTCAAGATGTAGATGGATCTGTACTTGTCGTGAGTCAGTTTACATTATGCGGGGACTGGCGAAAAGGGAGAAGACCGGGATTTCAGAAAGCCGCCAGGCCAGAAGAAGCTAATAGGCTATATTGCTATTTTTCAAATTTAATTAAACAAAAGAGTATTCCTGTTGAGACGGGAGTGTTTGGTGCAATGATGAATGTAACATTAACCAATGAGGGTCCCGTTACTTTTGTAATGGATAGTAAGGAAAAATAAATGAAAAAGATAGTTCGCGTTATTATGGCAAAACCGGGTCTTGATGGACATGACCGGGGAATAAAAATTCTTGCCAGGGCATTCCGCGATGCCGGCATGGAAGTCATTTATCTCGGTCTCAGGCAGACCCCGCCAATGATCGTTAATGCTGCTGTTCAGGAAGATGCTGATGTTATCGCAATATCCAGCCTGAACAATGCCCATATGGCCGTTTTCCCTAAAATCATGAAATTAATGAAAGAAAAAGGCATTGGCGATCGACTGTTAACCGGCGGGGGAATTATTCCGGAAAAAGATATGATTCAATTAAATAATATTGGCGTAGGAAAATTATTTGGCCCCGGCACTCCCGTTCAAAGCACCGTAGATTATATTTTTGACTGGGTGAAAGAAAACAGGCAGGATTAATTATATGGAAACCTCATCTGAAAAATTGATCAGATTGCTGGAAGAAAAAAAATCTCAGGCAAAACAGGGGGGAGGGGAATTACGGGTAAAGCGACAACATGATAAAGGAAAACTTAGTGCCCGTGAACGTCTGAATTTACTCCTTGATGAAGGCTCATTTCATGAAATGGACATGTTTGTCACCCATAGATCACATGATTTTGATATGGAGAAAAACAAATTTCTTACCGATGGGGTCATCACCGGGTATGGCACAATTGACGGTAGAAAAGTGTTTGTATTCTCTCAGGACTTTTCCATTTTTGGTGGTTCACTGTCCGAGGCCTTTGCCGAGAAAATATGCAAAGCGATGGATTTTGCTTTAAAGACCGGAACGCCAATTATCGGACTCAATGATTCTGGCGGTGCACGCATTCAGGAGGGGGTGGTGAGTCTTGCTGGTTATGCGGATATTTTCTTAAAAAACACTCTGGTATCCGGTGTCATACCGCAAATTTCAGCTATTCTCGGCCCCTGTGCCGGTGGCGCTGTTTATTCACCGGCAATTACCGATTTTATCTTTATGGCTAAAAAAACCAGCCATATGTTTGTGACTGGTCCGGAAGTGGTAAAAACTGTCACCCATGAAAAAGTTAGTATGGAAGATCTTGGTGGTGCAGACACCCATGCCTCCAAATCAGGAGTGGCTCATTTTGCCTGTGATAATGAAGTTGCCGTTCTTCAGGGTATCCGCAAATTAATGTCATATTTACCATCGAATAATATGGAGAATCCACCAGTACTTGACAGTGACGATGACCCTGGAAGACAGGACATGGATCTTGATACTATAATCCCGTCGAATCCAAACAAACCATATGATATGCACCAGGTTATTCAGCGTATAATGGATATCGATTCTTTTTTTGAAGTTCATGCAGATTTTGGCACTAATATCATTTGTGGGTTTGCCCGAATCAATGGACAGTCAATCGGTATTGTTGCCAATCAACCGGCCCATCTTGCCGGTGTGCTAGATATAAATTCATCAGTAAAAGCGGCTAGATTTGTTCGATTTCTGGATGCCTTTAATATTCCCATTATCACCTTTGTGGATGTGCCGGGATTTCTTCCGGGTACCGACCAGGAATGGGGCGGCATCATCAAACATGGCGCCAAATTGTTGTTTGCTTTTGCAGAAGCAACGGTTCCCAAGATTACTATCATCACACGAAAAGCTTATGGCGGTGCGTATGATGTTATGTCATCTAAACATATCAGGGGAGATTTAAATTTTGCCTGGCCCACGGCAGAAATAGCTGTTATGGGTCCAAAGGGTGCTGTTGAAATTATCTGGAAAAAGGATCTAAAAGATGCCGATGATCCTGAAAAGAAAACAGAGGAGCTGATCAAATATTACCGGCGGAAATTTGCCAACCCTTATATCGCCGCCGAGAGGGGTTATATTGATGATGTTATTGTCCCTCATACAACACGGGTGAAGCTAATATCCGGTTTGGAAATTCTTGCTGAAAAGGTAGACCATAACCCCAAAAAGAAACATGGGAATATTCCATTATGATCAGCCTGACAAACAAAAAAGGACTTGAGCATCATTTTGCAGAAAATTTCGATACCCCAATATTTCCTGTTTTAGCAGATCTGTATTTTAATGAAAGCGATATGAAAAGAGCCCGGAAGGTGTGTGATATCGGGCTTAAACATCATCCAGATTCTATTGAAGGTCGATATATTCTTTCTAAGATTGAATTAGTTGATAATAATATGCTCCAGGCTGAAAAACATCTAAAAATGATTATTGAGCATTCGGAATTGCATATATTGGCGATGAAATTGCTAATAGAAGTACAGGATGAATTGGGACGCAGTGTAAAAACGATTCACCCAATAGTTGAGAGAATACTGCATATATTGCCCGGGGATATTGAATGTCTGTCATGGTTAAATAGTAATCAGGAAGAACTTCTAAAACCGGAAGCCCCTGATCATATTGGCTTGAAGAATAAGGATAATGCTGAGGAGCCAACCGAACCAGACCAGTCCCATGAAAGTATTGGTATCAACAGAAGAATTGCTACTTTGACTCTCGCGAGGGTATTTAAAGTCCAAAATAACTATCAGCAAGCTTTGGATGTTTTAGATATTGTTGAGGAAAAAGGTGGAAATATTGTAGAGATTGAAAAAGAACGAAATGAAATTCAAGAACAATTAAAAGAAGAGGAAAACTCTGAATGACAAATTTTCATAAACGACTGGATAAGCTGCGTGCACAAATGGGCACACTTAATCTTGATTGTCTTTATATTACTAAAATTACCAATGTTAAATATATGACGGGATTTACCGGGTCTGCAGGTCAGTTCATTCTCACTGAAAAAGAGGCTATATTTCTTACGGATAGCCGGTATACTGAACAGTCGCAAAGACAAGTAAAGAATGCACAGGTGCACATCATCGAAAAAGGATATGTTTCCTTGATCCAAAAGCTGAATGTTTTTAAGAGTGGTATGAAGGTTGGGTTTGAGTCAATTCACACTTCTGTAAAGCTTTATAATAATATAAATAAAGATTTTGAAAAGATAAAATTCATTCCCACTGAAGAACTTGTTGAAAATCTGGCAGCAGTAAAAGACATGGATGAAATAAAATCACTAAAGGCGGCAATTGAGATTACGGACACCGTTTTTGATGAAATACTTTCAGAGATGAAGGAAGGTGCCATTGAGAAGAATATTGCAGCAAAAATATCATACTTATTCAAATTGAATGGTGCCGATGGCGATAGTTTTGACACCATAATTGCGTCGGGAATATTTAGCGCTCTACCTCATGCTTCTCCATCAGATAAGGCGTTTGAAAAAGGTGATTTTGTGGTTATGGATTTTGGCGCTAAATTTGAAGGTTATCATGCAGATATGACCCGAACGGTTGTAGTTGGAGAGGCAACTGATCGTCATCGTGAAATATATGACATTGTTCTTGGATCAAATCTTGCTGGAATTAGTGCTGCAAAAGCTGGTGTGACTGGTGCTTTTGTAGATTCCGCCTGTCGGGATTATATAGACCAGCGTGGTTATGGAGATAAATTCATCCACTCAACCGGGCATGGAATTGGTCTTGAAGTACATACATCGCCGCGCTTGTTTAAAGAAAATAACACTCCTTTGATAGAAAACAATGTCGTCACAATCGAGCCGGGTATTTACATCCCTGACTTTGGGGGGGTTAGAATTGAAGATGACATCTGGATTCATTCTGATGGATGTACAGCATTAAATCGTTCAACAAAGGAATTGATAATTGTATAATGCAAATATAACCACAATTATTCTAAATATCTCATAAACACATATGAAGATAGACAAAATAGATAATCTCATACTGTCCATCATCAGAAATGATGGCAGGATTACCAATTCAGAATTGGCAAAACGAATTGGATTATCGCCAGCCCCAACCCTGGAAAGAGTTAAAAAGCTAGAGAAATATGGTGTCATTAAGGGGTATCATGCCAAGATTGATGCAGAAAAAATAGGGTTTGGCGTTGAAACATTTGTTGAGGTCATTTTATCTCGCCATAAAAAAGATAATATACTGGAATTCATGGAGATTGTAAAGGGGATTGCAGAAATTACTGGATGTTATCACATCACCGGAAAAGCAGATTTCATGCTGAAGGTATCCGTAAAAAGCATAAAAGCCTATGAAGATTTTCTTCTTCATACCTTGAGTACCCTGCCTGGCTTACAACATGTAGAAACCATGATTGTCATGAGAACCGTTAAAGACGATCCCAATCCACCTATAAACTAGTATATGCATATATTTTCAATGATAACCTGTTTTTACTATTCGAAAATAAAATCAGACATGTTGAACATAAAATGCTGTATTCTGATTATGTTGATCTTTTGTTAAATAATGGCCGCTAAAGTATACTCTCTTAAAAAGCAGCTGGTGGGCATGATCCTGCTTATTTCAATGTCTGTAACTATTATCTCAGGAATAATTATTACTATTTACCAGATGGCCACCTATAACATGATTATAGAGGACAAAAAGCATTTTTTATTAAATGTTTTTGAGCAATCCAAAGGCGAAATTGGTGCTGCTTTGATCAATGACCAGATGGATACTCTAGCTAATAGGCTAAATCAAATAACTGAAGAAATGAATGTTTTTCAGGTTGAAATATTCAGCAAAGAAGGAGAGCTAATCATCCAGAACGATTGGGCGATTCCGGTGCAGGATCTTTCTATAGAAGATAGAAGCTATGTATCAAACTTAATCCAACGGGAAACATTTAACAATGGGCACATGCTCACCCTCACGTCAAAAATAATTATATCTGATAAATGGCTTGGGTATATAAAAATATACTATTCTTTGGACTCAATTTGGGATACCATCTATCTTACATTGTTAATTACGATTGTATATTTTCTGATATCATTTTCGCTGGTGGCTTGGTGGTTAAATATTGCATTAAAGAAAACGATATTACTTCCTATTGAAAATTTAAAACAGGTTATTAAAAAAATGAAAAAGGGCGTTATCCCAAAAAATTATAACAAACTCGACTCCAGTGAAATTGGCGAAGTAACAGCTGCTTTTTACAAACTGGCAAAAGAAAACTATAAAACTCACCACTCATTAATAAGAAAAAATAAAGAATTTCAAAAACTCATGGACGAATTGAAAAGTCGAAATGTTATTCTAAAAAATCAGATAAAAGATAGAAAAAAAATTGAAAACAGCCTAAATCATGCCATTGGCAATAAGAATTTGATGATGAAAGAAGTGCATCATAGGGTCAAGGACAATATGCAAATCATATCCAGTCTGTTAAAGCTTCAAGCCCTAAATGAAAAGAGTGGAAACATCGATAATATCATTTTTGCCACTGACCAGAGAATACAGTCAATGTCTCTGATCCACGACCAACTATATAATACAGGAGACATGGCAAATATTGATTTTGAAAAGTATGTCCAGTCATTGATGAATTACTTGTTTCAATATTATAAGGTCGATCCTGCCAAAGTCCAGCAAAATATTATTATCAAGGGAATAACAATAAATATCAACCAGGCAATACCATGTGGATTAATTGTTAATGAATTGGTATCCAATTCAATAAAAAATGCTTTTGATGTAAAAAGGGAAGGTCAGATTTTTGTCATCATGGAAGAAAACGAGACGCAGTTCAAGCTGATTATTCATGATACAGACGAGGCTATCGTTAGAGAAGAGTACACAGGTAAAGATCCGTCCTTTGGGCTGCACCTTGTAAAAATATTGGGTGAAGACCAGCTGGGTGGAGATATCTCTATAAATAAGGAAGATGGAACAAAGGTGGAAATTGTATTTCCCAAAAGTAGTAAAATGATATAGGTAAATCATGTCTAAATCCAACATATTAATAGTTGAAGATGAGCGAATTACTGCTGAGCATATCAAGCAATATCTGGAATCTCTGGAATATCGTATTGTAGAAATTGCAGCCACAGGTGACCAGGCAATAAAAGCTATCCATCAGCATGACGTGCATCTGGTCATAATGGATATCAAGCTAAAGGGTGAAATGGATGGTATCAAAACGGCCCAGCAAATTCAGGAACTACAGGATGTACCAATTATATTTTTAACTGCATTTGCTGATGATTTTATTTTAGAAAAAGCAAAGATTTCAGACCCTTTTGGATACGTGTTAAAACCATTTGGTCAAAAAGAACTTAAGATCGCTGTCACAATGGCATTGTATAAACACGGAATTACATCGCAATTGAAGGAAAATGAAGGAAGATATCGATCCCTGGTGGAGGCTTCACCAAACTCAATATTTATCCACCAGGATGGTAAAATAATCTATGCAAACCCTGCCGCATGTGAGATGGGTGGCGCTACTTCTCCGGAGGATATCATCGGATCAAAGGTGATCAATCACATTCATCCTGATTATATCGAATTCGCAAAAGTCCGAATGACTAAAATGTTGAAATCCGGGAAACCGAGCTCACCGGCTGATGAAAAGTTCATCCGATTGGATGGCCGTGTAATAGATGTAAGGGTAACAGCAATCCCATTTGAATGGAACAAAAAACCGGCCATTCAGGTGATATCCAGAGATATTACAAAAGACATACGGCTTCAACGTCAAGAAAAGGCCATAAGAAAAATATCAGAAGCCGTGCATTCAACCGAATCCCTGCCCCAGCTTTATCAAAAAATACATAGCTCAATCAGTGATTTCATGTACACAGAGAACTTATTTATTGCTTTGTATAATGAGGATAAAAAAACCTTGGAGTTTCCATATTCCGTTGATTCAAGGGACAAATTTCCATCAAAACACCCATTCGGTGATGGGTTGACTGAATATGTGATAAAAAATCGCTCAACTCTTTTTGTAACAAAAAAAGAGATAGAGTACATGAGTAATAACAATGATTTAACGGTTATTGGCTCGATACCAGAAGAATGGATAGGTATCCCCTTAACACATGACCAGGGGATTCTGGGAGTAATTGCCATTCAAAACTACAATGATGTCAAAGTATTTACTGAGAATGATGTTGAGATGCTGCAGTTTATCTCCCATCAAATTGCCAGGGCAATCAAGTACAAACAGGCAGTAGATTATTTAACAGAAAGTGAAAATAAATTCAGGATACTATCTGAGTCATCAAGTTTTGCTATTTTCGTTTATCAACGGGGTCGTTTTAAGTATGTAAATCCGGCACTGTCGCAAATTAGTGGGTATACAAAAGACGAATTACTTGAGATGGATGTCTGGTCAATGGTCCATCCTGATTATCGGGATATTGTGGCACGAGGAATGTCAAGGAGAAAAGGTACAACGCTGGTTCCCAAATATGATTTTAAGGTGATTACCAAAGATGGGGGCGAGCGCTGGTGTGATTTTACAGCAGCAATTGTCGATTTTGAAGGAGATGAGGCTGGATTAGTTACCCTTGTGGATATAACAAAACGGAAAAAGTCCGAAAAAGATCTGATCCGCTTAAACCAAGCAGTAAAAAATACCCATGATGTTATTTATATGACTGACTATGATGGAATATTTACCTTTGTAAATCCTCAATTTGAATTACAATATGGATATACCGCTGATGAAATAATTGGCAAAGCGACGCCTGATATTATCAGCGAAGAAAAATCCGGTAAAAATTTCTACCGAGATCTGTGGAAAACAATCCTGAAAAGAAAGAATATGACATTGGAGGTATCCAAAATTGCAAAAAGCGGGAAGGTGCTCACAGTTGAAGAATCCATTGATCCGATATATGAAAATGAGAAAATAGTCGGTTATCTTTCTATCCAAAGAAATATTAGTGAGAAAAAAATGCTGGAGTCTACATTTCGTGAGCTTGGTACCAGTTTCACAAAACTTTCTGGTAAAGAATTTTATGAAAAGGTCTCCTGGCAGCTTGCTCAATCAATCGGCATCGATCACGTTTATATTGGTCACTTCAGAAAAAATGGTACTGAAGTTCAGGTTCTTGGTGGATATTCCAATGGCGTTGTAATGGATCTTTTTAATTATGAGATACTCGATACACCATGCGAGGGCGTGCTTGAACACAAAGTTGTAAATATTCCATCGAATCTCAGCTCTCTCTACATCAATAAAATTATGTCAGAACATTTTAATGCCGAAGCCTATGTTGGAAGCCCCCTTTTTAATATCTTAGGGGAACCCCTGGGAATAATTGTGCTGTTGAATGAGACCCCGATTAAAAATGAGTCTTTTGCCGAGATAATGCTGAGGGCTTTTTCAGATCGGGTTGTAGCAGAGATAGAGCGATGGAAAACAGAAAAGGATCTGAAGAATAAAATCAATACATTGGCGCGGCACAATAAGGCCATGATTGGCAGAGAACTAAAAATGATTGATCTCAAAAAAGAAATAAATTTACTTCTCAAAAGTCAGGGAGAGCCGACAAAATATAACGTCACAGAAGGAAAATAAGTACTTCATATTGACACATGACAGAATTTAGTTCTCGCCTAGACAGCCCTCGAAAAGAATACAATTCATAATCCCCACAATATCCAGGATATCGCAAGCGGAATCAGAGTTAAAATCAAATTCACAAGTACATTCAAAATTTAATGGATCTATCCAAAGAAGTATTGAAATGAACTCAACTATATCAAGAATATCAATCTGGCCGTCAAGGTTTGTATCACCTGGCAGACAATCACAGCAATCACCACAAAATTCATTATCTTCCTCAGTTAATTCTACCCATCCCACATAATATCTGTTCTTATGATCATCACCAGACATATCACCAGTAGTTGAACCATAACACCAGTCTGGCCGGCCGAATATCAAATTTACCTGATCATTGGTGGCGCCTGTTCCTGCATGGGCATTGATCTCACTGGGGACATCCTGAGTGGATTCATCTGCACATATTTCAGAAGGAATACATTCTAATTCTCCACCATCATTTACCCAGCAATCAGGAACTGTGTTTGTAGCATTGTAGGGACACCACCAGGATGCACCACCATCAACAGATTTTATGACGAGAACCTCTTCATTCCAATAAGGATAGTACCCAAGATCATCACAGCTGTCATCAGGTGTTCCAGCATCGTCAGTTACGATAAATTCGCCTTGAACAGGTACGGAGGCGACCACCCACATAACATCCTCATTTTCTTCACTGATAGCCAATGAAGGGAATATATCGTGCCAGTATGAACCGCCATCGGCATTTTCCCATACCCACATATCATTTGTGGCCAGTACTTTTGAATAGTTCCAGCCTGTTGCAGTTTGTGGCTCTCCGGGGTTTATGAGATAATCTTTATCAATGGTAAAATGATAAATTGCGTTATCTCTATAACCAGGATATACGCTTCCACCGTCAGATCCAATAATACCAACAATGACATGAGGATCACCGTCTGAATCCACCCTCATATCAAAATCATACGTAAGAAATGGTTGGGATAAAATCATTGGTTCTTCAAAACATTCGTCATTCCAAACCAGATCAAATACACCAGATGCAATCATATGATCGAAGACTTCATCTGGAATATAAAAATAATTACTGCCTCCTTGCCCGCCGGTCCAGCTGTTGCCATAATCTTCTGTTTTCTTCAGTACCAGTGTATGATGGTTAGCATAGGGATTTCCACCAATATCACCGTATAGGAAATAAGCGGTAAAAACGACATAACCCACACCATTCTCATTGATGTCGATAGCTGGAGATGAGGTGAAGTTTCCCTCATCGGGACCCAATTCGTTTTCTTGATGAAATAGAAGAATTTCAGAACCAAAAATGATCATGCCATCAAAATATGCTTCGCTATGAAATAAGAAAATTGATTCTCGTGTCCAATCATCGTATGCAGCATTGAACCAATATTCATCATTTATAAGATCATGCGAGAAATCAGGAGAGATCACCCATTGGTCCTTCTCTACATTCCATAAATTATCAATTTCATTGGGGGAAGACCAAGAGCCACCATCCCATCCAAACTCATCATATGAGTAATACAAACGACCACCATACCCATTACCCAATCCAGTATATTCATTCCAAAAAACATATGGATAATCTGGGGTTCCCAGAGAACTTGGGTATCTACCGAGACCCATTCCAGGATTGAGGTTGGTATATGTTATCCAGTTTAAACCATTGGATGAATAAGCTGATCCGATTTGTCCATTAGTACCGTTTTCTCCGGCCCATTGTCGATATCCAAAAATCCAGCCTTCATTAGTAATACTTAGAGGCCGTGTATTAGCCAGAATAAGACCATATCCATTTTGGGCAGAGTCCACCAATGTAACATGCATTGTATTTCTATTATTATAGTTGAATATGGGGCTTGGTTCATAATGGGGGGTAAAAACACCAGGGAAGGGTTCAATTCTAAGTTGTCGTTTTGCATCTGTTTTGATTGGTCCCTTGTTTATGGCAAACAGCATGGCTGGAATGAGTAATGATAAGAGTAAAATTCTAAAAACTTTCACCATCTTAGCACTCATCAGGACATCCTCCAAATAGGATGCAATTCACAAGAAACACAATATCCAAGATATCGATTAATTCATCACAATTAAAATCATAGGCGCATTCCGGCTGGAGGGGTGAATCAAAAATGATATGATTCACAATACTGACTATAACAAGAATATCAGGGTCAGAGATATGAGGGCAATCACCGGGCTCACAATATGACATATCTTCATCTAATAATTCTATCCAACCTGCATAATATCTGGTTTTATTACCAATACCCAGCTGGTTCTCCGGATCAGAACACCAATCAGGAAAACCAAAAATGATATTCACCTGTTCATTAGTTGCTCCATTACCAGCATGTACATTCTGTTCACTTGGCTCGAGGTATGTGATTCCATCTGGACAATACATGTCTGGACCACACACTAAAACACCATCGATATTCACATAACAATCAGGAATTGTTTGCGTTGCATTGTAAGGGCACCACCAGGATGCGCCGCCATCTATTGATTTTATTACTATTACTTCTTCATTCCACTCAGGATATAATCCCAAATCATCACATGAATCTTCGGGTGTGCCTGAATCATCGGTTACAAAATATTCTCCCTGCACTGGCATTGAAGTAACTACCCAAATAACATTCTCATCTTCTTCACTGATGGCAATTGTTGGAAACATATTCTGCCAATAAGAGCTGCCGTCAATATCTTCCCAAACCCATATATCATTGGTGGTAAGTACTTTTGAATAGTTCCAGCCAGTGGCTGTTTGTGGTTCTCCGGGGTTTGTGAGATAATCTTTATCAATGGTAAAATGATATAAGGCGTTATCTATATAACCGGGATATACACTCCCAGTATCAGATCCTATAACACCAACAATGACATGAGGATTACCGTTAGAATCCACCCTCATATCAAAATCATAGGTTAGAAATAGGCTAGAGATAATTAGTGGTTCGTCAAAACACTCATCATTCCATTCTAAACTAAAATCACCGGAGGCAATCATGTGATAAAAGACGTCATCTGGGATATAAAAATAGTTAGATCCGCTCTGACCACCTATCCATGTAGCACCATAATCTTCGGTCATTTTTAATGCAAGAGTATGATGATTCGCATATGGGCTTCCACCAACATCACCATCAATAAAATAGGCTGTTACGGCAGCATAACCAATGCCATCATTGTTAATATCTAATATTCCGCTTGATGTGAAAGACCCCTCATCCGTTCCTCCGATAAAATCGGTATCTTCATTAAACAAAATGAATTCACCGCCAAAAATAATAGAACCGTCAATGTAGGCCTCACTATGCATTCCCCAGACGTTTCCCCGATGCCAATCATCATAAACAATGTTGAACCAATTTTCTTCGCTGGCAATGTTGAAGGAATGGTCAGGTGAAATTACCCATTGATCATGCTCACCATTCCATGAATTGTCGATTTCCATTGGTGAAGACCAGGAGCCACCATCCCAGCCAAATTCATCAAATGAATAGTACATTCGACCACCGTATCCTTCGCCAATCGTAGTATATTCATTCCAAAATATGTAAGGATAATCCAGATTGCCAAACGCGCTGGGATATCGGCCTGCTCCCAGACCTGGATTTAAATTATTATAGATTGTCCAATTCAACCCATTGGATGAATAAGCTGCCCCGATCTGCCCACTAGATCCATTGGCTCCGGCCCACTGGCGAAATCCAAGTATCCAACCATCCTGAGTTACATGTAGTGGTTTAGTGTTTGGTAAAATTAAGCCGTAACCATTATTGGCAGAGTCCACTAATGTTACATGCATTGTGTTTCGATTATTATAGTGAAATATGGGGCTTGGTTCATATTGTGGAATGAATAAACTTGAGCTGGGTTCAAATCTCGCTATATGTTGGGAGTTCAATTTAAAAGGACCTTTATCAGCTGTCGAAATGAGGCTAATAACAACAAGCAAAGAGGCCGCGTACCTGATAAAATGCATAGATTCTCCTTCATTTATTTAAATGGAAACAGGAATCATCTACTTCAACAATATAATCAACAAAAAATCGAAACGAGAGCAATAAAAATGTAATGATGGTCGGATTTAGTAAGTTGAGAAGCGTAAATCCAATTATCTCCTGATTATCCATCAATTGTCTAAAATCTACCAACATCGGTATATTGAAACCAAATATTATTTAACAGATATAAACAATATAGAAACATAATATTAATATATAATAACTATATGAGCAATATAACTAAATATATAAATTATTATTTATAATAATCTGTCAATACTTTGATCAATTATCCCAATAAATATTCAATAATAATTATTGTTTGGGAAAAGTCTATTTTGGATTGACAATCAATCCGTGCTGAATGGGGAGAGGTTAGTGGTAAAAGGTTTATCTTACTGGAATTAGATGCCCGAGGATATATCCAAGTACAATTCCAATAAGCAGGGTGATGACAATCAAACGGTGGGTCATCACATCTTTACCATAACCCTTTTTGATGGCATAAGCAGAGGTAAAGTACCCCATGGCATTTAATAACCAGAAGAAGGGAATGGTAAGAACTTTGATAATGAGAGGACCAATGATGGGAACCATAGTTATGAGGGCGACAACACCGGCAAATGCATTAGTCATAAATCCAACAATAAGAGTGACAATAGCAACGGCTTTTTTGTCAACACCAAAACGCAGCATCAATACGACACCGATGGCAATTGATATCAGTGTCAGAATAGTTTTTGGATTGTCTTTTATAAACTTAATAAATGTTTTCATGGGATGAAATCCGCCTGTAATTTAAAAATACCAGATTGGAATTCGCATTTGATAATTTGGTTGTTTGAATAATCCACGGTAATGGTTCTCGATACTCCGGGCTTAAATACCGCCCAGGTAAATATATCTGTTCTCTCTACTACTGATGAAAATTTCTGAGAGCTTGTTAATTTGATTTCTAAATTATACGTAACGATGTCATCATTTTGAGAAAGACGGTTTACAAGCGCATCATATTGCAGGCCCTCGCGCTCCAGCCTAAACTGAAATGTGTTAGAGACCTGATGCGTTTGTAAGTAATCGAGGAAAGAAAAAATATTAAATGCATCATTGGGGATGATTATTTGGGTATCCGTATACATCACATCCCCATGGATCGATTCAGTCGTAATTTCATTGATAATATTTGGTTGCTGCGATTCTTTCCAAAAAGATAAAATTCGATTATTGTCTAGATTGGTCCAGCAGACATATTGACTGTTTACAGGATAAATGGTATTGGCAAGAGAGGTCGTTTGAGTTGCAAAGTGAATATATCGAGCTGGAACACTATCATAAACACTGTCAATCCCAGTGATTTCCACAGTGGCAACGGTCATGCCCCACATATTAACGTTGTATCGATTTTGTCCTAATGTTAAAGAAACAGTCAGCGAAAAGAACAATATAATAATAAACCTAATTGTCATCATTTTTCCATTGGATATTTATAAATGGCCCTAAGGTGCCAAAGATGACAACATATAATGGATGAACCAGCGACATAATCATAAACCAGAAAAGCTTCCATTGCATGTTGATCAATTTGTAAATATATCGTGTGTAAATTAATTCTGCGGTGAATTTAATCAACCAGGGAATAATCCACACCGGTGAACCTGTTAAAACATATAAAGGAAGCGCTAGAACAGAACTAATACTTGCAATATACAACAATGGTAAGATAAGTTTTAAACTGCCAGTGGTTTGCAGTCCATAATAAGATAAACCCTTTGATGCAAATCTAAGTTTTTGAAAGACAAATTGCTTGAGGGTCTCAGGACCATTTGAGTATACGATCCCACCAGCATCGAAATTAAATAGAATTTTCTTTTCAGTCAAGGAGGCGATCTTCTGTAGCATGAGATCATCATCACCAGAGATAAAGCGGTTGATCCCACCATATCCATCTACCTCGTCAAATACTGATTTTCGAATCCCCATATTTCTGCCAGTACATGAAAGTGAGATATGGCGGCTGAATCCACCGGCAGAAAAAGCATCTTGAGATATGCTATCAAGGAGATACAACTCATTCAATAAGGCATGTTTTCCGGTGAGAGGTGCAAACCCTGAAACGAGTCCAATACTTTCGTCGTAAAATTTTTCCGTTAAAGAATCGATCCATGTGGATGCTGGGGCGCAATCAGCATCGGTGAATAACAAAATGGTTCCCTGTGAGGCTTCAATTGCAGATTGGAGAGCCCATTTCTTTGGGGCCCAGCCGTTCGGCGTTTCATCTATATGAACAATTTCAAGATGGTCATATTCCTTGGCGGCGGACTTAAGGATGTTTAGAGTATCATCAGTTGAGCGATCATTGGCGATGATCACTTCGTATAAATGATGTGGATAAGTCTGTTGAAAGAGTGAGTGAAGAAGGGGTTCGATGTTCTGTTCTTCGTTTCGAGCTGCGACAATCACTGAAACAAAAGGTCGATCTTCAACAGGTTGTTTATTTGTATTTAAATAATCCTGAATACCCCTTTTAAACCACAGTAATAAGGCAAGATAAAAGAAGGTGACAATTGTAAAAATAATAATAGTCAACTTAGCTGCCTTCCACGCCACGAAAATTTACTGGCTATAAAACTCATAACTCCCATAAGGACAATATATGGAATCTGAAGCACAAACCAGTAAACGAAATTGGTCCATTTTCTTTTCACCTTGATCTGGCCAGTAAAAATATTGAAGAGAGTGAATTCTAAACAAAATTTGATGAGAATTATTGATAATACTTCGATAAATGGAAACATTCCAGTAAATGAAATTAACAGCAGGGCATTCGTAATAAAAACTGACAAAATGTAAAGAAAGAATATTTTATTAAACCGCCAAATTATCAGGCTGTCACCAGCCCATCGAATTCTCTGGCGCAGAAGGTTCCCCCATTTCTCTTCGGTTCTCCCAGTGATAAAACTATGTGGGTCTGAATTGAAGATAACTTTTGAGTTAGCAAATTTTCGTGTTATTTGTAGGAAAAGAGAATCATCACCCTGAAGAAAATCAGAAATTTTTGAGAAGCCGCCGGTCTGAAAGAAGAGCGATTTACGATAAGCCTGATTCTGGCCAGTAGAAGCCCAGGCTGAACCCAGACGTGTAATCCCTCTAGTGCCAGCCATAAGCATCATCAAGTCGAGATTTTGAAAGCGACTCACCACGCTGAAGGAAGGATGAGTCTCAGCATAACCAATGACATAATCTACATTTTGTGAGAAACAGCCAGCCATGGATTGTATCCAGCATGGTCCCATGTGACAATCCGCATCAGTAAATAATAGGATGTCTCCGCTGGCTTTTTCAATCCCCGCAGTCAAAGTACGTTTTTTTAATCTGAGGTTTTGATCGTCAGCCTCAAGTGAAGACACATAGAGAAAACGAGAGTCTTTCTTGGCCCATGATTGAATAATACCAGCAGTATCATCTGAAGATTCGTCATCTACGATGATAAATTCTAATTTCCCTTTATATGTTTGAGTGCTCATCGTTCTCAGTAAGACAGGAAGGGGGCCAGCGCCATCCCTGATAGCGACAATGACTGAGACTGAAAAGGGATCATTAATAACTGAAAGATGTGCCTCTTTCCTGGTATTTCCAATGATAAATGCAAGCAGTCCAACAAAATATATCGAAGCGATAATAAAAAAACAGATTGACAGGGTGGTCATGGACTTTGAATTAGTGTATCAATTAAAACTGATGGACTGGAAGCTGAGGGGTTTCATTATTGCAAAAATGCTAGATTTTTATAAGGATGCTGGCAATATAAAAATAAATGATCACACCAAAGATATCAACAGATGTGGTAACTATGGGTCCGGTGGCGATGGCGGGGTCAATTTTCAGCTTATTAAGGAATATTGGCAGGATGACTCCAATTGTACTTGCTATAGCCATTGCAGAGAAAACAGCTGTACCGACGACGACACCGAGCATGGCAGGGTCCTGAAAATCAAGATACCTGTAATATGCAAGTATGCCAAGTAAGAACCCGTAAATTGCCCCGAGTAACATGCCAACCCTGATTTCCTTGAATATGACTGATGAAACATAATTTAGGTTGATCCTGTCCGTAGCGATTCCCCTTACAACAATGGTGCTGGTTTGGGTACCGACATTTCCGCCCATGCCCATGATTATAGGAATGAATGCTGCAAGGACGATGGTTTTTTCAAGCAGGGATTCAAATACACCAATAATTGTGAGGGCGAGAACACCTCCTAGCCAACTTGCCATTAACCACGGAAAACGTATTCGGGCACTTTCCAGGGTGGATTTATGAAGTATCTCTCTGTCATCCCCGGCGCCGGCCATTTTTAAAATATCTTCAGTTGCTTCTTCGCGAATAATATCTATAACATCATCCACAGTAATGACGCCGACAAGCTCATTATCCTTTTCGAGAACCGGAATTGCTAAATAGTTGTATTGTGAAACAATATCTGCTACTTCTTCCTGATCCGTCTCTGGTGAAACCGCAATGAAATTCTTCTCCATGATATCCTGCAAAATGGTGCTTCGCGGATAGAGAAGTAAATGACGTAATGATAAAACACCAACCATTCTGCCAGATTGATCAACCACATAAATATAAAATGGTGCTTCTGTATCCTCATCCATATCCTGAAATCGGTCGATTGCTTTCCGCACAGAAAATGTTTCTTCAAAGGTGACAAACTGGGTGGACATAATACGACCGGCAGATTCCTCAGGATACTGAAATAATTCCTGAACTTCCTCAAGTTCCTCTTTGTCGAGATTTTCCTGTATCTGTTCAGATAATCGTTGGGGAAGAAGGGCGAGTATATCAACCATGTCCTCGGCAGGGAGATTGTGAATGATTTGAGCAACATCATCTGGTTTTTTATCCTCGAATAATTCTTCAATAATCATGTCATCCAGTTCAGGGAGGAAATCCTTAAGAATGCTCATTCTCTGAATATACTGGAATATATCGCTACGTTCAATTTCAGAAAGATGTCGAAATGCATCTGATAATACCGCAGGGTGGGTATTTTGGAGAAGTTTGTATAGAGCAATTTTGGCGCGTCGTCGATAATGGTATCGGATTTTATCCAGGATTACCTGAATTTCGTTATCAACAATTATTTCCCGGCGCATATGGTGATTCCTATTCTACAATCTGATCAATCCATAAAACTCAGTTTTTTCATCCATTTGTCTTCGATGAATTTTGTCAAATAATTTCTCACCGAATCGGCTAAAAGAACTAGGCATTTCTGTCCAGGTTCAAGACGATTGGCAACTTTTAAGGCGGCCCAGACAGTTGACCCTGATGACCCACCAACTAAAAGGCCTTCTTCTTTGATTAATCGTCTGGACATGAGAAATGAGTCCTTGTCATTGACCTTAACATATTCATCGACCAGTGTATTATCCAGTACGTCTGGAAAAAAATCATAACCAATTCCCTCAACATGATAGGGGTAAACTTCATCACCTCCACCGAGGATCGAACCATATGGATCAACACCAACAACAAATATGTTTGGATTCACTTCTTTCAATTTTTTTGCAACACCTGTAATGGTACCGCCAGTTCCTACACTCATTACAATCATTTCCAGTTGTGAGCCCATATCTTCCAAAATTTCTGCGGCAGTAAATTTATAATGTGCACCTGGATTGGCGGGATTAGAATATTGATCAAGAATATGTGAATTAGGGATTTCACTTTGCAGCTTTTTTGCTATGCCAATGTGACTCTCGGGCGCATCCCATGCAGCTTCGGTTGGAGTTCTGACTATCTTGGCGCCAAGGGCTTCAAGAACAACCTGTTTCTCCCGACTCATTTTCTCAGGCATGGTAATAATCATCTTGTAACCCCTGACCGCAGCAGCAAGAGCAAGGCCGATTCCGGTATTGCCAGAAGTTGGTTCGATAAGGGTGTCACCGGGTTTAATCCGTCCCTCCTTTTCTGCTTCTTCCACCATGTGTACACCAATGCGGTCTTTTACTGAACCACCGGCATTTAGAAATTCACATTTTGCAAATAACTGGCAGGACAGCTGTGAACCGATACGATTCAGTTTTACGATAGGGGTTTTTCCAATTGTTTCTAGGATACTATTATAGATCATTTTTCTTTGTGGTTTTGATTGATTAAAAGCCTATTAATTTAGGGCGAATTGTTTTCTCGATTGAAGATAATATAAGGGAAAATTATCTAAAGGCTATAAATCGGAAAAGTGTATTAAGATGTTCCATGTCAAATTTGATTTAGGAATAAGAGCGGCAATACATAACGTCAAGTAAGCAAACTGTAAAATCGGTGAAACCAATAATAATTTATTTATCTGCCATCGACAGGCAGTGACAATAACCCAACAGCATCATTAAAAAGAGAACCAATATAAAGGGTATTCTCATGCTCAAATACATTGGTGACTGAGTACATTGCTTCACCATTTATATCATGAATACTGTTAAGAATTTCTCCATTTGGACTAATTTTGAGAATCATACCAATACGGGTTGGTTTCGGACGAAGCCATTTAGGAAGATATAGAAGAATTTTTTTCAACCAGGGCCTGGGGTGATAAATATGATCAACAGAAGATTTTCGTGGGGATACAATAGAGATCCAATAATTACCATCCTCACTGGAATCTAAGCCATCAGGGAACCCTGGCAAATTATCGATGAAGACTTCATGTTTGCCTTTATTTGGCCCTTTCACCCACACTTTTCGAATTTGGTATGCCGCCGTTTCATTTACCAGCAAAGAATTTTCATCATTTGACAGCTGTACTCCATTGGCGAAATAGAGCTCGTCCAAAACATTGCTCAGTTCGTCTGTTTTAAGATCATAACTCCATACACTTCCAAGGGGATGATGTAAAAGGATATCATAATAGAAACTTTCCAATCCATCAAAGCTGGTTGCATTTGTAAAATATACGATATCATCTGAAGAAATGGTTAGGTCATCAATGAGGGAAAAGTTCTCACTTTTAGCAACGAGAACAGTGCTCTTTCCGGCAGGATCAATAGAGAGTAGTCCTAATTCTGTGTTGCAGGAAATCAAATTTCCCTTCGAATCAAATCGCATCCCAAGAGGACGGCCAGCAGATTCAAAAAAAGTACTTTCCTCACCGCCAGGTCGATAGGTCAATATACGACCGTCAATATTGGCAATATATAACCGTCCAGTCTCATCACATATTACCTCCTCTGGTCCATTAACTTTGCCGTCGAGCAATCGGGTGGCATTTGATAAAATGGAGTTTGGTGCTAACGCGTCGATCATTTCAGGTGCATCAGGAGGGCAATATGATAGGGGTTTTAAATGGCTTGGGTTGCTATCGCCGCTGATAAAAAAGATCAACAATATCAACAAAGTAACAACAATAATTAACCATAATTTTCTCATAGATATGACCATTTGATAATTTTTTGTATTTCCATTATTTGATTAATAGATTAAATTTCAATTATACGTCGTGATTTTCACGTTTACTATAATAGTGTATCTCATTGTGGATCAGATAATCCTGTTGTTCAAAAAATTTCCTAGAGTCTACATTCCAATCTTCAATTAAACAGGCAATGATTTGTATTCCACATCTCTTGAACTGCGTTTCCACTTTAGCAACCAAGGCTCCAGCGACCCCTTGTCTTTGATAATCAGGATGCACCGCAAGGCGATTAATCCATCCTTTCCTACCATCGTGAGTCCCAAATATGGAACCCGCAGGACACTTATTTATTTCGGCAACCCAGAATTCTGTAGAAGCATGATCCAGTTCCTTTTCAATGGAGTTTCTTGAGTCCCGCCCAGAAGATTTATATGGAAGACTGCACGCTTTCCAAAGGCAAACTATGTTTTCATAATCGTCGATTGTAAACCGGAGAATATCTAAAGGCCGAGGGTTCACCGGGTTTCCGGTGTCAAGGATATAAATTGATAGGGGTCCTTAATGATCTTCTCTAATTGTTTTAGGGCACGTAAACAGTAAAATCCATCGGCAATTCTTTCATCAAATGAATACTTTAATGAAACACCGGGCTGGACTACAATTTCATTTTTGGCGTTTATAAATGGTTGGTTTTCCTGTTTTCCGATTGTTATAAAAAGTGGAATTGTCCCATATTCAAATAGATGGTGATAGGCGGTGCCAAGACCGATACTACCGAGATTGGCAATAAATACACTGGCGAACAAGGGGTCATTGCGGATCATGAATCCCGGCATCAATCCAAAATGATCCAGCTTCATGATAATGTAGGCAAAAAAACTTACAATGAACCGGGGAAACTTGAATAAAAGGGAAAGTTCTATATCAGTATGCGATTTGTTGTCACTCTTTCCTTCTCGAACTGTGCCGGAAATATTTTTAACGAGTGTTTCGAAATCCCAGTGAGGTTCAATTTTTCGTTTGATGGCAACTATGGGGCTGTTCTCGGTCATTTCCTTCTTGGCGCTAAATGACATATACATACCGCGGCGTTGGTAAATTCGTTTTCCAGAAATAAATCTATTAAGATGGGGATTATCTTGAATTACCTTTGCCCCGGCCCATATTACAAGATGAAATATAGTAGCTTTCGTTCCTGTCTGCTGTTGAAATTCTTTGAGGAATTTCCATGTTTTGGCGGAAGGTATTTTCTGCTCAAAATAGACGACAGATTCCATTTTGCTCTTCATGATATATGGCATAACACGTCGATTATGATCGATATTTTTTATGAAATCACCGTCAGGTCGGTATCGAAATGGCATGTTACAGAAAATCCGAAGGATTCAATTGTGATTTAAATAAAATAACGGCGGGACCGGTAAGCCATACATCTTTCCAGGACTTGTCAAAGTTGACATACAGTTTTCCACCGGGAACGGTAATTTCAACCGGACTTTCCAGGTTTGAACCTTGAGAAGCGTGATAGGCTGCCGCAATGGAGCCTGAACCGCAAGACAACATCACTTTTTCGATCCCTTTTTCATATGTGATCACCTCCAAATGAGAGGAATCAGTTTCATGATAAAAATTCACATTTATTCCACGAGGAGAGAATAGATTGCTGTAACGAATTCCCGGTGCTGAAGCCCTCACCATTTCAACAGTGACTTCAGGTACATTTGTCACAAAATGAGTGGCTCCTGAATCAACATGATATCCTGAAAAGCCATTAACCTCTAAAATATTGCTTTTATAGATTGGTGGGGTCATTTGCAGTTTCACCATGCCATTTTCAAGGATCTCCATTTGATGAGGTCCATCACCGGCAAGAAAATTAATTTTACTGTCTGTCAGCCCTTCCATAAACATAACCTTTGCTGTACAGCGAGAGCCGTTTGCACACATGGTTTCCCATGACCCGTCAGAATTATAATAATCCATTTTGTAATCGTAGCCGTCGACTTGCGTAATTATCATTACTGCATCGGCGCCTATTCCCGTTCTCCGTGTACAAATTTTTGAAATAAAATCAGGCCGCCGAACAATTTCTGGAAGCTGATCGTCGATAAAAATGATAAAATCATTTCCAGTGCCATGTGCCTTATAAAATGGAATTCTTTTCATATCTGATTAAAGAAAAAAAAGATAAATTGAGTGGTGAAGCTACATTTGGGAATAATTTAACAGATTTAAACCATAATTGTATGATACAAGCAATAGGAGGAGAGCCGCAACACGGAGATATGTGACGAGGTTTGGATTGATATTGTCTCCGGCGATGTACTTCTTCATTTTCATATTGGCAAAATGAATCAATCCAATTGCACATAATGCCGCAATTAATTTAATTCGGAAGTTTGGAAATTTCAGCCATACCGATTGAGTTATGAGTAACCAGACACCAACGGCGGGTACAAGTCCGCTAAAAATCATCTCTGACATATACAATATCCTAGCTGGCAATTGCGTTAGCAGAGTGTTTTTATGGCGTTTGATCATCCAGAGTGTGGTCATCAGAATGGATGACAGAAAGAATAAGTTTGCAAGCCAGAGATGCGTTTTTATGATATGTTCCATTATATTTCCCCAAGTGTGATGCAAATTTACAGTGAATAATGTATTAGAAATCTACATGAATCACTGCAGATGACTGCTTAGAGATCCATGTCTGATATTTCCCTTATCTCAACCTCACCGAATGGTTCTACCTGGGGGAGTATTGATTCAGCATTTCCCAGAATGACAGTCGTGAGTCCTTTTAGAGGGAAATGTTTTTTGATACATCTCTCGGCATCGTCCATGGTAACTGCTTGTAATGTGGGAATATATTCACTTATCCAGTTAGAGGGCAGATTATAAAATGCCATGGCACCCAGTTTTCCAGCAAGATTTTCACACGTTTCCAAAGACAGAGGGTATAAACCAACAAGAAAATTCACTGCAACGGATAATTCAGATTGAGTTATACCTGATGATTTAAATATAGATAGTTGATCAAGTATAACGCTGATCATTTCCCCGGTGGATTCTGTTTTTGTAAATGTACCTATAGCAAAAGCACCCTGATGGAATGAGAGAGTGAATCCGCTGGAAATTGAATAAGTTAATCCTCGTTTGACACGTACTTCATCGACAAGCCTTGATGTAAAACTACCACCAAAAATATGATTTGCCAGAACAAGGGGATAAGTCTCCGGGTGACTTTGATAAATACCCGGGGAGGCCATGCGAATTTGTGCCTGTACTATCTCCGGTTTGTTAAAAATGATAAAACGGTTATCAGTTTGACTGGAAACCATATTTCTTTGCTCGGGGTGAATTTTGCCAATCTTCCAATCGCCAAAATGTTTAAGTACGAGTCCATTCAATGTATTGGTATCAAAATCACCAGCAACAATTATTATGGCATTATTGGGAAGGAACGACCGATCATAACAATCCTTCACATCTTGAAGTGTGATGGACTCAATATCTTGCTTTTTTCCACTTGAAGGTATTCCATAGGGATGATCGGAACCATAGAAATATTGGTGAAATAAATGTGAATTCAAGGATGAAGGATTATCCATGATACCCTGAATTGCCGCCAGCAGACGGTTTTTTGAATTTATGAATTCAGTTTCAGGAAAGGCTGGTGTCAGAATCATGTCAGAAAATAAACGTAGTCCCACATCCAGCTGATCTGCCAGCAGGTCTGCAGAAATAAAGGAATAATCCTGTAATGCAGCAGTATCAAAACCGGCACCGAGATAATCTATCGCTTCTGAAAATTCAAATGCGTTTCGATTTCCGGCTCCTTTCTTGAGCATTTCCATCATTATAGTTACCAACCCTGATTTCCCGGGTGGAGTTTTTGAGGCGCCATCCTTAATAATGCATTTAACGGAAATCAACGGCATTTTGTTGATTGGCATGACAAAAACGGTCAATCCATTTTCAAGCTGATATTTGTCAAATTTTGGAATATTAATGGTGTTTGTGTTTTGGATCATTATGAAGATTGGGGGATTAGTTGAATTATGGTTCTATTATCTGAGGTGAGGTATTTCTCTGCCACCGTTTTTATATCTTCCACGGTTACCTGTAAATATCGATCAATCATATTAAATACTAATTTTGGATCGTTGAATATGATTGAGTAACCTGAGATATCGGCGCATTTCCCCATAAGTGTTGAGTTATCATGAACCAGTTCTGATATTAGCTGATTTTTTGCTTTTTCCAACTCGCGATTACTCACCAGGTTCAACGCAAGTTTTTCAAGATGATTGGTAAACTGAAGGAGAGCATCCTCACCAGATTTTCCAGGTGGTACGCGAAAACCAAAATAAAAGAGATTTGGATCAATTCCCCAGTTAAATGCTCCGGAGATATCTAAAACCATCGGTTGATCGTGAACAAGACTATGAACAAGCCGTGAGCTGTCACCATTCAGTAAAATTTGTTGGATAATGTCCAGGGCAGGCATATGGTGGTGATCGCCCTTACAGCATAAATAACCAATCAGCCAGCTTTCGATCTCAGCGGGTCGACGTAATTCCACCCGCTTTTCACCTGTATTAAATTTCTCATATGGAAAAATTGTTGAAGGAATATCAAACCCTGGAATGTCACCGTATTTTAATTCGAGCAGCTTAAAAACAGCATCAGCATTTACATTCCCGGCGATAGAGATGACAGCATTTGATGGTGAATATAGTTGCTTATAATATGACTTGCAGTCAGCCAGGGTTATCTGATTCAGGTCTTCCATCCAACCGATCACCGGCCAATGATAAGGGTGAACGGAAAAGGCGTGTTCATACAGCATTTCCCACATGGTTCCCGGGATAGAATTTTCAACAGACATCCTGTGCTCCTCTTTCACAACCTCTTTTTCCGATAGAAACATGGTTTTAGTCAAATCAAGATTAGACATTCTGTCTGACTCCATATCAACAATAAGCTCCAACTTGCTGGATGGAAATACTTCGTAATATGAAGTCATATCTTTACTTGTCCAGGCATTGGAGTATCCGCCGTTTGATTCCAACAGTCTGTCAAATTCACCGACTCCATATTTTTTTGATCCATTAAACATCATATGTTCGAATAAATGAGATATACCGGTAATTCCATGCCGTGATTCCGTTTTTTGGGACTCATTTCTGCTGCCAGCTTTGAATGTGGTATTGTAATTGATCATGGGAAGACTGTCATCCTCAACGACCAGGACTGTCAAACCATTTTTCAGTTTATGTTGATGTATAGGATATGCAATATTATATTTTTTCACTTCTACCTTTTAATCTGAAAATAAGGTCTGAAATTTAACATGAGTTTTTGATCAGGAAGATGAAAAAGGTCTCAGCACACGATTATTTTTTGAATGGAAAGTCCACAACCATCGTGTAAAATAAATATTACAGGGTCAAAATATTTTTACAACGATGTAAAATATTCGAGACACAAGCCCTCAGGGTCGTCATATCAATAAATTTGAACAGTATTAATTCAAAAAAATATTTTTAGTAATCGTCATCATATAAACATTTAAAAAATAAATATTTGTCAGATAAAGGCTGTGAATAAGGGCTATTAAAATATGTAGTAAAACGCCTGAGTAATATAACGGGTACGGCTTTTGATATGTATAGTCATTGCCACCAATATTATTAGATGGTACGCAGATTATGAAATATTAAAAAAGAAGGATAGATATGGCACTCAAAGTAGAATACGAATTTAGAGAAGGTTACATTTATTTTAAGGCACATGGTCAATTGGCAGAATACAGTCTTGCAGAATTATGGAAAACGATTCTTTATACTTGTGATGCCGTTGGTGAAAGAAGTGCAGTTATTGACTGCAGTAATATAGTTGGGAATTTATCCATAACAGGTATTTATAGTACGGCTATAAATTTTGTCAAAACGCTTGGTGAATCAATAAATGTTGCATGCATAAACTCGCCAATCAGTTGGAACCCCGATTATGGCCAATTTTGCAGCGATGTGGCATATGTAAATGGTGGATCATTGGAATTTTTTGAGATTGAAAGTGATGCGGTTAAATGGTTAGCCAGAAGATCCCAAGAGATATCATTGGTCGGCGGTAAAAAATCAGATCCTACTACAATAATTAATTCTGCCAATTATTCATTGAATTAAAAATCTGGTTCATTGAGACTACAGCGATTTTTTAATAACCGGTATACCCGGTATAGATTTTAGATAACCCAAAACGGTTACCTGAAAAATCTGGAAAAAATGAGAGAGTTTTCCAGATTAGCATTGACAAGGTCAGCAATTGACCAGCTATAGATAGCGAACCCAGCTATCTTGATTTTTGTAGAGAGATATTTAATATAGGTTCAACAATATAAGTTTTGAAGCATAATATCAAGCTGCAGGCAATAAAAATAATTATCAATAATTAATATATATTGCCATATTATTATTTTAACTTGCCTCGTGTTTATATTTTGTCGTTATATTCAGACACCGCAGAGAGTACTTATTTATAAATAACAATATTCAGGTAATCAAAACTGAGGGTTGGACCTGTTGCGATATGAAATGGATTTGGGCAGGTCCAGTGAACAGGCACCCTTTGCGGGAAAGGTATATTTCAATGGTGAATGAATAACTTTGAAATATATGATTAGGGTTAATAGTCAAACATGGTTATTGTTAATTCTCCGATAGAATTAATGATTATTAGTTGAAGGACCTGCCCCTGTGATTGTAATTGAAGGATTTGCACAGGGGCAGGTAAAACTTGACTTCCTTATGGGTGATGGATGAGACAAAATGCCTCCATTGGAAATTATTTCCCATTCATATACCCCAAAAAATAAACACACCACCAAATTTCAAAAGGATGAAAATGAATTGAATAATGCAATGAAAAACATCATCTCCATCGCAGTATTGCCAATGTTCATAATCGCCTGTAAGGATTCCACGACAATGGAGAACATCTTGCCAGCAGATTGTGATATTGGATTTAATATCTGTGAATCAGACTCCACACAATGCTGCGAAGTAATTTGCGAGGACCGATACCATAACTGCAGTGAGCTTTTAAACGAATGCTGCTTGGATACCACAAGTCACGATGTATTTTGGATAACAGATACCTTGCCAGGATATGATCTGTTTGATGCAGCCATTATCAACGAAAATGATATTTGGGTGGTAGGAGAAATTGAACTTGGGCAAACCCATGGAAACACCGCCCATTGGGATGGGGAGAATTGGACGGTTATTCAAATTGAAAGACCAGCACCATTTGAAAATGTGTTCGCATTTGAAACTGACGAGATATGGTTTTCTGACGGCTGTAATATTTATAGATATGATGGAAATGAATTTCATAAGATGTGGGAATGCTATTGGCAAGATGGAATATATAACAAAGTCAGATATATTCACGGAATCGACCACAGTAATATATATTTTGCTGGAAATGGTGGTTTCATACTTCATTATGATGGAAATATGTTCACTCAAATTCAGTGCAATCCAAATATCAGTATAAAATCAATTACAGGTATAAACGAATCAAATATATGGCTTATGGGTATTGATGAATCTACAGATCAAATGATTATTTATAAATATAATGGAACAGAGTTGACGATTTATTCTGATTATATATATTCTGACCTCTTCCTTAATTATCACATTCTCTCAGGATGGATATATGGCATATATACTGATATTGAGGAATATTTGTGGATTCTAACAAACCATGGAATATTTAGATGTAATTCTGAAGACTCTAATGATTGTACCGTTTTGACACAACGACAAGAATTATTAATGTTTACATTCAATGGATCAAACCACAATGATTTATTTTATTCCGGTTCCAGTGGAGAAACGTATCATTACAACGGGACATCTTTATATAAATTTGATCAAATTGGTGGTAGCCAGGTACACCTTGGAATGGATGTTTCTGAAAATATTGTAATTATAGTCGGAGTGACACATGATTATGAAAATAGTATAATTGTAAGAGGATACAGATAAGTAATAAAATATTTTATATATAAATAATTATATCTTTATGTTGGTAGTGAAGGATTTGCATAAAGATATCGAAATAAAACCTAATGACGTATAATTTTGATATTTATTAGAATTTATCTGTCAATGAATCCTTCAATAACATCAATTGATAGGAACATCATGAAAGAAAACAGCACTCCTCAAATAAAACACGCACAATTATTATCAGCTATAAATAATATGTTTATAAGGTTGATATTTTTATTGGTAATTATCGCCCCTGGCATCCAGTTTGGGCAATGGGATTTACAGCCTGAAAATTTCTCTGCTACTTCTGATGTTATTACAAATCCATCTCGGAAGAATATTGGCATGGATGGATTGAATTCAGAGGGTGGTTATTATCATCAGTTCAAGGTAACCTTAAGTTACAATGAGTTTATTCCAGATGCCATTGCACCAAACTGGATTTTGATTAGTCATGAAACGAGAGTAAGAGTTGACATGGATAATAATGGAAGCTATGAATTGGATTATACCGGTAGTCAGGCTTCTCACCAAATATCCTTCGACTATCCAAATGTTTTACCTGGCGAATTCTCAGAATACCAAATCCATTATAAAATAAATGTTGAGTATTATACCTCACTTGGCAGCACGATGGAAGACGTCTATGATATATACTTTCCTGTAAAAATATTTCCATTACCAGAACTTTTCTATAATTCATCTAACGATGATTTAATGGTGGGCTATGTAAGTGCAGATGGTGTTTTAGACAGACCATTAATTATAGTCGAAGGATTTGATGTGGAAAACACAATGTGGCCATCACAATTATATGGAAGAACAGAACCATTTATTACGAATCACCTAAAACCAATGGGTTATGATATCTTCATATTAAATTTCGCAATTGGGGGAAAAAATCTCCAAGAAAATGCCATGGTTCTTATGGGTGCGCTTGACATGATTAATAACTTGAACCTATCTTTCGAGACCTCTATTTTGGGTATAAGTATGGGGGGGATATTGTCCAGATTTGCTTTGGCATGGGCTGAAGAGAATTCTCTGGATCACGGATGTGGACTATTTATTTCATATGATTCACCCCAAAGAGGGGCCTATGTTAATTCTCAACTTCAAAATCTTATTGCAAATTACGATGGAGGCCATTCCGAAATTGAGAATTTAGCCTTGGTTATGCAATCCGATGCCGCGAAACAACTATTAATCTATAATACTTTTGACCCCCCTGTACCCGGAGAAGATAATTCTGAGTGGGAGGGAGGGCCAATGTATAACGAATTTTTTACATATTTGAATGAATTGAATTCGACAGGATATCCCTCTGAAACAGAGAATATTGCCATATCAAATGGCCAGGGCAATGTGGAAAGCCAGAATATTTATTCATCTTATCCAGATGCAGTAGCCGGGTCTTCGTTGATGTCATTAATTATAGAGGGATATCCTGTACTAACTGTGGAAGTTGACGAAAGGGATGTATACCCAGGTTCATATTTAACCTCCTGGCCCGAAGAAAGTGTAAATGATCAGATTGCCATCCCCGTTCCATTTATGAACTATCTTAGAATTGAATATGAGCTAAACTTTAGTGGTCCCCCCTCTTTTATCTGGTCTGAGTCGGCATTAGACTTAAGAGGAGTAGTTAATGATTTGGCTTCTTCTAATGGTGCTGATATTATCAGTTGGGATTATACTCCATTTGATGAAATATTTCTCCAGCCAGATGGATCATATGCTCATGATATAATTTCGAATAACACATTAATATTCTTACTGGAAACATTCTCCAGGCATATTGAACAAGAAACGCTTTTTAAAAATATTAGTCTGGAAAATGGGGAAAATTTAGGAGGATTTCTTTCAGTGGACGGATTGTTTGACTGGATTGAAAACCCAATTCCTTCTGGTGAATACAGGGTAATACCATCATTTACAGATGTAATTGTAAGAACAACCAGTCAATTTTTAAATGATGGATTACAACAGCATTATCAATGGAATAATAATTTGATGGATTTTGAATTATTTCATGATCGGATATACACAATTGGAATTCAATCAGACGAAATCGCAAATTTTAAAGATGTGACTATAATAAACATTAATGGAAACACAGAGTCAATCAAGTTTTATGATCCCTGGTATTTGGAAAACCCAGAAGATGATATTTTGCTTTGGAATCATCCACATGAGTTTCGAAATTTTAGTGAGATTGCTATTACAGGTGAGCACAGGGTTTTCATGGAACAATATCCAGATCAAGGACTGCACTATCTACTAAAATCTCCAGAGTTAATTGCCACAGAAAATGAGATTTATCAATTTGTAGAATGGTCGGGCACTGGTGTTGATTTTGGTAATGGTACCAATGTTCCCTCTTCTGATTTAGAAACAACAGTTGTATTTATAGAGGAGAATGCACACATTAATCCGATATACACACAAATAAACAATGTGTCTGGAGATTTCACTCTAGATAGAGATGAAGTTCTAATGTTTCCTAAGAATTTCAATATCTCATTTGCAGATAATTTCAATTTAATTGTTAACGGTGAACTTCAAAATAATTCAACTGACTCAGGAGAAAAATCATTATTATTATTTGGCGTAAGTTCGTCTATTAGAAAAGAACCATCAGGTGAAATATATCTATCAAATATAATTTTTAAAAATAATTATCCGGATAGCAACATTGTTGAGATGGATTTGAAATACAACAATGAATTTGTAAAGCATTCAATTTTTGAGAATTGTGTTTTTGAAAACATTCATATTACTGCCAATGCGCAATGGACCAGTGATCATGACATTCAGCATGCAACACGCTTTGAAAGTTGTACAATAGTTAATAGCCCAATGACCCTATTATCGGAAGAAGACACTTATCATGATTTACTTTACCGCTATTCAATTCTAATGTCAAGCGATGTCAATGGCATGGACCGTAGTTTATCATCTGACATAATATTCAATGACTGCGATTATTTCAATTCATTATTACCAATAGGGGCAATTATATATGATAGTATCACAGATGATCCGCTCTTTGTTTCGGCAACAGATTATAATCTAACATATGAGAGTCCCTGCAGAGATATTGTGACGGGTCAATATGATCCAGACGGTACAATCAAAGACATCGGTGCTTATTATTTTCATCAACTACCTGGCGATGTAAATACTGATATCACAGTAGATATTTTGGATGTAAGTACTATTATCTCCTACACGATGGATGAGATAGAATTATCAGATAATCAACTATATAATGGTGATGTCAACGATGACTCACAAGTGAATATTATGGATGTAATACTAATTGTGGACTGTATTCTAAACTTTAACTGTGGCCAATTGGAAAGAAGTAAAGCCAGTGCTCTGGGTTATGGCCATCTGCGGTCAAATCAATCACATGATTTGGCACGTTCAGATGATATGGTCAATATTATTACCTTGAATGCCGATGTTCCCGTCAGAGGCGTTCAGCTGGATGTTGAGTATAATCACCAGGAACATGAGTTTACTGGAGTTGAACTGCTGGAAGATGCCTCAGGGCTTATTCTTGAGTATAATAATGAAACAACTGGCATAATTAAATTGGTATTATACCCAAATGACATGTTTCAAATTCCGATTGGAGAACATGATATTCTACAGCTGGAGTTTGATGGCTTAGAGCGCTCAACAAATAATTCGGCGGATATGACAATAACCGAGGAAATCATTTCGGGCCCCAATGGAATGAGAATCATTATCGGGGAACCCAATCTATCTGCAGATGAATTTCAACTATATCCTGCCTATCCCAATCCTTTTAATCCAATTGTGAATATTGGTTTTGATATTCCGAAGGAAAATTCTGTTCGGTTAATTGTCTTTGACATGTTGGGACGAGAGGTTGAGGTCCTCATTGATAATGATTTAAATGCGGGCACTCATTATGTTAAATGGGATGCAAGTGATATGGCATCAGGTATATACATGATAAAAATGATTTCGGGTAAAAAAACAGACATTCAGAAACTCATGTTGATTAAATAATCAGCCGTTTTTGATGTCTTCTCCTTAGATGAGGCTGTCCATTCCGGGCAGCCTCTTTTTAATTTGTATAATTAAATATTAAACACCTGCATCAATTCAGGATAACCGGGCATTAGGTCGCCAGCGGCATGAATCACCATGAGCAGGGGAAGATTTCTGGTACGAATCCAGATGATACCCAGAAAAAAGCCAGCAACCGACAAGGTAACAATTGAATAGGCAACGGCAAAAATAAATGTGGGGGAATCACCAAGCGCTGTAATGGATCCGGCACCGCGCAGGTACAATCCGGGGGCGTGAGCCAAACCAAAAATTAAACAGGCAGTGATAATACCTGATAATTTAGATTTAAAAAAAACAGCAAGTCGGGTTTGGAGATATGCCCTAAAAAAGAATTCTTCCACTAAACCCACCTCCAGTAATAACCAGATGAAACTTAAAGGCATGCCAATGATCAATTGCATGGCCGAAAAATGACCCTCCCTAATGGGTTCAGCACCCCTGCCAACAAAATAATTAAAAAGAATAAAGAACAAAACCAATCCCACCATGACGGGAAGGTGGCTCTTCCAATTTGACCCTGTATTTTTAAATTGAATACCAAAGTCCTTAAGTGAATATCCAAAGTACTTGAGCATAACAAATAGAGGAATGGCAACAAAAAAGAAAAGCTTTTGAATCAAATGGCCAAAATGTGTCACAAAGGATGTCTTGTCAAAAGAACTAAGAAATAAATTACTCAAAGCTCGACTGCCCCAAGTTAGAAAAACGACAATCACAATCACACTAAATACTAGAAAAAACATTTCCTTTGATGATCCGGAGACGGTAATCTTCATAGGTTTTGAAAACCGGGTTAAAATAAAGGCAAGGCCCGAAAATCCAAATCCAACGATAACCAATATGGTCACAGAATTACCAATAGAAAAATTCTCGCTGGAGTTCAAAATAGCAAGAGATATCATGTAAATAACTACATATCCAATAAGAAAAGGATTTTTTAGGTTCTTCATTGATTTGATCATTCCTTTGTTTATTAATGATATAAGTGGACTCTCACGACATTAATATTAAGAAATTTTTGAAGGCAAGTCGAAACCCTTCGATATTTTTAATATATTTTTCGATAAAAATGATATTCTCAAGTCTTCTTAAATTGACAGCATAATTATCAATTCATCTATTAAACAAGGGATCAAATTATTGAATGCATACATCCTAACAGGTGGTAAAAGCCGCCGCATGGGTCAAGACAAATCTCTCATGAAACTGGGGGAATTAACTTTTGCAGAATTTCTTTATAATAATCTAGAAACACAATTTGATTCTGTCACCTTGATTGGTAAAAAACAAACACATCCGCATCTGCCATTTGCCAGAGATAATCAAGAAATCCAGTGTGCTCTAAACGGACTCGCCACAGCATTAAATCACTCAAATACTCCATGGAATTTTATCATTAGTGTTGATATGCCTCTGGTATCTGCCGGTCTTATTTCATCGCTGAAAGACAATATTAATGATGAAGTGAATTCGGTTGTTCCCACATTGGATGGCAAGAGCTTTCCGACCTGCGCCTGGTACCATAAATCAATGGAGAGTATTTTTGTCGAAGCCATTGAACATGAAAAGTATAAATTGCTTTATCATGTCAAAAGAAACGCCCCAAAGATGGTAAATGCCGAAAAATTCCGCAAAGACCTTTTAAATGTCAATACGCCAACTGATTATCTATTGCTAAAAAAGTTTATGATTTAAAATGAACGATCCTTATCATCTCAAACATCATGGAATATCTGATTCATTTGTTTTGAAGGCATTTCAAAATGTGGATCGCATTGATTTTGTGCCGGATAAGATGAAGTCACGGGTTTATGCTGATTCTCCACTGCCGATTGGATTCAAACAAACAATCAGTCAGCCCAGTCTTGTTGCCCACATGACTCAAGTTCTGGATATCCTGCCAAATCATTCGATTTTAGAAATTGGTACCGGCTCCGGATTTCAGACCGTTATCCTGGCAGAGATTGGCAGAATTGTCACCAGCATTGAGATCATCCCAGCATTATATGAAACTGCAAAGAGAAGATTCACAACCATGAAATATGATAATATTTCTATTATATTGGGAGACGGCCACGATGGATATCCTGATTGCGCTCCCTATGATCGAATTATTGTAACGGCGGCATCCCCAGAATCACCGCTAACGCTTATTGAACAATTATCATCTGGTGGTAAACTGCTTATTCCTATTGGTAAAAATCATGGTGTTCAATATTTGACGCTATTTGAAAAAGCCATGGATGGGACTATTTCAGAAGAGGTTGGAATTGGCGTACGCTTTGTTCCGTTTGTCAGGAAATCCTCATGACAAAATCGATTTATTAAAAAAAAGGTCTTAAATTATACTTGATTATTTTCAAAAAAGAAAACGGTGATGCCCATAACAAAAACCATACAGCCAAAATATCCGATTAGGTATAAATCATTCTCAGGATTGATATTTGTCATTATCATCCTGTTGGTTTCACCCCTGGATGCCTGTCGATTATGGGCGACAATTTCACTCCCGGGATATACGCTGTTTGATTCAGATAATAATTTGGACAGCACAATCCGTGAGGAACTCACCGAGTTTCAGCTTCAGGGTGGATGCCGCGAAAACTCATGGCCTTACAATAATCATAACGGCTGGGCCATGGTCTATTACTCAGATACAGCTATTTATGAATCCAACCAATTGATTCGGTCGCCATTACCTGCTGAAACGGATTCACTGTCATTTTATCAGTTTGTCTCTCAAATGTTATCAGAGGATAGTCAATCAACTATTGGTTTGGGTCATGTGAGAAAAGCGTCCTCAGGGGCAACGGATATACCCAATCCCCATCCATTTTTAATGACATTCCAGGGCAGAACCTATTCATTGGCCCATAATGGCAATGTTGATAAAACGGTTTTACTCAACCTTATCACGGATGATGGCAGTGATTATGAATGGATCGACAGCCATCCCCCGCAAACATTTGGTCATGGTTTTTGGCAGGATGATGAGGGCTGGAATTATGTTGTTGATTCCGAGTTGATATTCCTGTGGATCATGAAGAATATTCGCGATGAGAATGACGACATATTTAGAGGATTATTGGCGGCGCTGTCAGTTTTAGAAAAAGAACATCAGTACGGGAAGAAGAATATTATTTTTTCCGACGGATCTGATATTTATGCATACAGGTCCACATTATCAACTACCATTGATTTGTTCTATTCTGATGGTTCATTTGTCAATCCTGAACTCAATCCCCCTGATTATCATTATTCCGTGATGAGTACACCACCGCAAGATGGATTGGCAGGCCAATTGAATTGGTATCCCATCGATCACAGGATGCTGGCGGTATTATCCAAAGATGGTATTCAAGAGTATGAGAATTTTCCTGATCATGTTATAAACTCTGATGATGATATGCAAATTCCGCTAAAGATTGGACTTTCAAACTATCCCAATCCGTTTAATTCTGCCACCATAATAACATTTGATCTTCAGCATATGTCACATGTTTCATGTCAAATTTTTGATCTTAAGGGTCGATTTATTTCAGAACTTTCAAATAAGATTCTTCCTTCAGGAACTCATCAGATTTTCTGGAATCCGCAAAATGTCAGTGCCGGTATTTATCTTGTGAATATGGTTGTTGAAAATCAGACTTACTCCAGCAAGGTAATTTTCTTAAAATAATAAATGATCAGAACTCAATAAATATAAATATTCAAATCTTCAAATAAGAAATCTCCATCAATAAGACCTCAACAAAATTATAATCAACTTTTAATAATGAATAAAAATATAATTATTCTCATTTCATATCTCATATTTACCTCCTGTGATCCCTTTGGGGATAGCTTTAATAATATTGATGATGTAATTTATTATGAAGCCTCCAGTATGCCGCCTGAGCAGATATTAATCATAGGATCAACCGCAAAAGTAATGACCTGGAATGTGAAGTTTGGCGGTGGCCGCATAGATTTCTGGTTTGATTGTTATGGTGACAGAATTCATATGACGGCTTCAGAAGTAAAAGATAATCTTCAGGCCTTAGCCGATTTTATCATTGAAAATGAACCCTCTGTTATTCTACTTCAGGAAATCGATGTCAATTCAAAACGAACTGCATATATCGACCAGGTGCAGTGGTTGCTGGATAATACCCATTTAAGTTATGGTGTTTATGCTTCCCAATGGCAAAACCAGTTTGTGCCCTCTGATGGATTGGGACCTGTAGATAGCGGCAATGCCATCCTGTCTATTTATCCCATTAGAAACGCTGAAAGAATCTCATTACCGCTGCGATCCGATCAGGATGCTATCACCAGGCATTTTTATTTGAAAAGAAACATTCTCAAAGCACATATCAGTACCAGCCTTACACCATTTTGGGTGTTGAATATCCACACCTCGGCGTTCTCACAAGACGGAACCAAGGAAAAACAAATAGATAGATTAGTGGATGAATTGGATGGATTGAACGTGATGGGTGAAACCTTTATTGCTGGCGGTGACCTGAATGAAATACCGCCGGGAAGTTCGCAGACCAGTAATTTCCCAGATTCAATATGCGAAGATGAAGATTTTCTTGCGGATGATTATGATGACGAAACAGATTGGCTGGACGATTTATATGCAGGCTATCACCCGGCAATTTCTCTAGACGACTATTTATCCGATGAAGAATCTCATTTTTCTCACACTACCAACGGTGATGGGTTCTGGACGCGAAAATTGGACTATCTTTTTACTAATCATCCTAACGGTTTTAGTAATTCAGTGACGCACCAAAACACTATGCCGTTATCCGATCATGCTCCCGTCTCGGCTGATGTATATTTTTTTGAGTTTTGGGATTTGGGCTCGTATTCCTGGAGTGAACCTGGCGCAAGCATAGAATATTCATGTATCGAAGAAGGATGCCCGGAAGGATACATCTGCGATTCAACAGGTTGTTATCCATCTCAGTGTTATTGCATGGAAGAAGGATTGATTTGTACTGAAGATTGTGGAGGCAGTATCTGTGTTCCAGAATAAACATATATTTCTTTTTTTGTGTCTGATTGGAACTCTCTTGCCATCAACCATCTTCGACTCGGCAAAATTTATCGGTGTAAAATCACGCAGCAATAGTCTATTACAGCCAAAGGTATATGGAATACGGCAGGATTTAGATATATCCACCTATGCGTCAATGTCAGTGGTTATGCCGAATATTTCGGTAAAATATAAAATCAAAGATACTGACAAATGGCAGGTGTCAGCAAAAACCGGTTTCGCCTATCCAACACCATTATTGAGATTGCTTCAGAGAAATGGTACTGGTGGAATCATTGCACCTGACCCTGATGTAGGAGATTCCCCACATTTAATAATCATTAAACAAAAATTTATTGCCACCACTACAATTGGCAAAACAACTTTTTCTCCCTCGTTTGAGGTGACATTGGGGTTTCGAAAAGGGCAATTTGATGACCGCTTGATCATCGATCACCCTTTGGTCTACTCCACATTGATATCGGCATTTAGGAGCCCGGCTTATTCCCTGGGTTTTGCTTTTGAGAAAAATCTTAACTCCAAATGGCGGCTTGCCACTCAGAACAATTTTATTTTTATCAATGGTGAGACAAACAAACACTTCAGAAACAGCAGTATTATTTCCAGGAAGATAGGTAAAAAATACTCAATTCATCTCGGTTACACATTGTCGTATGGCGAGTATCCCTTTGGCGATCAATGGTATCTGGTTCCTTTTATTGATATTCAGAAAGTATGGAAAAAATAATTTTATGAAAAAACGAATATATTTACTAATTGCATTCATAGGGCTGTCTTTTTGCCGTATTCCACAAATAGATAATGAACCAAATAGCCCTATTCAGGAGATCGCTTACAGACAAATCCATCTCACAGGTGTTGCATCAGCGGCAAAAGCTGAATATTCTGGTTTAACATGGTATAATAATTGGTTAGTATTGCTTCCGCAATATCCGGATAAATTTGATGACGTTATATTTGCAATCTCAAAGGATGAAATAAACAGCTATATTTCCAGTGAATCAACTTATCAAATCACACCTCAAGAAATAAAAGTGGATTTCCCAAAGAATTTTGAAAAACAATTCCCAGGTTATGAGGGTTTGGAGGCAATTGCATTTTCAGGTAATCAGGTCTATCTTACTGTAGAAGCGGAAAAAAAGGGCGATATCAGAGGATATGTGATCAAAGGTGAAATTGATGATGCAGCCATGGAGATAAAATTGGACCGACATCCTGAAGCGGTGGTTAAACCACAAACGGATATATCAAATTTTAGTGAAGAAGCCCTTCTCATATCGGGATATTCAATCTATACCATTTATGAAGCAAATGGTGCTAATCTGAATTACAATCCCCAAATGCATGTTCTATCCAGAACCGATGGTACGGTAGATGTGATTCCATTCCCCAATATTGAATATCGTATTACCGATGCCACAGAGCTGGATGATCAAAATAGATTTTGGGTAATGAATTATTTATGGTCCGGTGATCGTGAAGATCTCTATACCGGAAAGGATGCCCTCATTGATAAATATGGTCTTGGGGAAACCCACTCAAAAAGCGAAGTGGTTGAACGAATAATCGAATTAAAAATTGAGAATGGCAACGTAAAACTAACCGACCGTGCCCCCGTTTATCTTCAGCTTAAAGAGGGTGTTTCACATAATTGGGAAGGCATAGTTAAATTCGATAATCACGGCTTTATAATTATAACTGATAAATATCCCAATACTATATTGGCCTTTGTACCATATAAATTTTGATAAATTGTTTCAATGCTTAAATAGTCAATCTTTTCATTCAAAACCCCAGGAGCACCTTGACAAATAAAGAAATTACCCAATCAGAGAAAATATGTCATAATTGCGATGCCCCAATTCAGGGTTTGTATTGCCATGATTGCGGTCAGAAATATGTTGAGAAAAAAGTTGGTGTCAAAACAATAGTATCTGATTTTTTTGATGATTATTTTACAGTAGACTCTAAAATTATTAAAAGCATCCTGCCATTATTATTCAAACCGGGATTTTTAACCAATGAATATCTTGCCGGCCGTCGGGAATCCTATGTCAAACCATTTAGAATATATATCATCACCAGCATGTTATTCTTCTTTTTTGTTTTTATGAATACTGACAATCCATTTATCAATATTAACGAGAGTGAACCTGATAATATTGAAACTGCAGCAGCAGACTCAGTGGCAACAGAGCTTCAAGATAGTTTATTCACGGCTGACACTGAAAATTCATTTAATTTAAGCTTTGATGAGGATAGTACTGATAATTCTTTACTTGGAGAGTTCTTTGTAAATCAAGCAGGCAAACTCAATGATATGAATGGTGATGAAATTGCCAGTCTTTTCTCAGAATTCTTTAAAAGGAATCTGCCGCGAGCGATGTTTATTATTCTCCCGGTGATCGCAGCGATTTTGAAATTATTTTTCTGGAGACAAAGGAAATATTACATCGAGCACTTTATATTCTCATTGCATCTTCATTCATTTGGTTATATCCTGTCAATGATCTCAATGTTTAAGGATTTCTTGATGAATTCTGATAGAATTGTAGGAGGTTTTAACGAAGGTGGATTCGGAATTTCAGTAATGGATTCCGGGATGGACTGGGTGATTCTATTACTAATATTGCTCTATTTAATCCTGTCAATGAGACGAGTTTATAATCAGAAGTACCGGACAATAATCCTGAAATTTATTGGTATATCCTTTTTGTATTTAGTTGTATTGCTGATAACTGTAGTTACTATGGCAGTTGGCACTTTGTTTTTTATATAATTAGATAGCTGATCCCATCCAAAAAACAAAATATTTCTTTCAGACCTTTGTCAATTCATATCGATGAATACCTGCGAAATTGATTAAATTTCCGCCCCTTTAATCGGAGAAAAAATTGTTAAAAAGAACAAAAACATGTGGTGAGCTGACAGAAGCTAATATTTGTGATAATGTCACGCTGACGGGCTGGGTTGCCAAACACCGGGATCTTGGCGGGTTATTATTTATCGATCTGCGCGACCGATATGGAAAAACACAGATCGTCTTCAATGAAGAAACCTATCCTGAAATTTTCAAAATTGCCAGAAAACTGGGACTGGAAGATGTCATTGGCATCCGTGGTGTTGTGGTCGCCAGACCGGAAGGAAATGTCAATCCTGATATGGTAACCGGTGAAGTTGATGTGGAAGTCACTGAGCTTGATGTATACAATGAATCTGCTCCATTGCCTTTTGATGTAAACGACCGAAATTCTGCCAATGAAGATCATCGCCTCAAATATCGTTATCTTGAATTGCGGACAGCCGAACTCCAACATAACATGAAGGTCAGACATAAAGCTGCCAAGGCAACGAGAGATTTTCTTGACTCTAACGACTATCTTGAAATTGAGACACCGGTGTTAATGAAGTCAACCCCTGAAGGGGCACGGGATTTTCTTGTCCCCAGTCGGACCCATAAACATAAGTTTTATGCCTTGCCGCAATCTCCACAAACCTACAAACAGTTGCTTATGGTTGCTGGATTTGATAAGTACTTTCAAATTGTCAAATGTTTTAGGGATGAAGATTTCCGGGCTGACAGACAGCCGGAGTTTACACAGATAGACATCGAGGGTTCATTCTTCACCCAGGATGATGTGATGGAAATGGGCACATCTCTGGTGCAATATTTATGGAAAACGGTTTTGGATATTTCTCTACCGGATTCATTCCCTTCATTATCTTATCATGATGCCATGGAACGTTTTGGATCTGATAAACCGGATACTCGTCTTGAAATGGAGCTTCAGGAATTTTCAGAATACGTTAAGCAGTCAGAATTTAATGCCTTTAAAACGGTAGTGGATAATGGCGGCAGGGTAAAAGCATTGGTTTGCCCAAATAATTCTAAATATAGTAGAAAAGTTATTGATGGACTTACGGATTATATGAAAACCTATTTTGGGGCCAAAGGTTTGGCGTGGATGAAAGCGACTGATGGAGTCCTTTCGGGTGGAATCAGCAAATTTTTCTCTGAAGATGTGCAGGCAAATATCCGAAAAGATCTAAATGTAAATGATGGTGACATTCTGTTCATTATTGGTGATGAAGAAAAAGTCGTTTTAAATGCCCTTGGTGCTCTGAGACTTGAATTGGCAAAACGTGAAAACCTGATTGATGAAAATGCCTGGGCTCCGCTTTGGGTAACTGATTTTCCACTGGTAGAATGGAATCCCGATAATAATTGCTGGGATGCCCTCCACCATCCATTTACCTCTCCACACCCGGATGATTTGGACAAGATGGACACAGATCCGGGCAATGTTCGATCACTTGGTTATGATATTGTTATGAATGGTTATGAGCTGGGAGGAGGATCCATTCGTATACATCAGAGAGAACTTCAGGAGAAGATTTTCCGATTGCTGGGTATTGCCGATGATGAGGCCAATGAAAAGTTCGGCTTCCTGATGAATGCGTTTAAGTATGGAGCCCCACCTCATGGCGGTATGGCATTTGGCTTTGACAGGATAGTAATGCTGATGGTGCATTCTTCACAAATTAGAGATGTGATAGCATTCCCCAAAACAACTTCAGCTATGTCACTAATGGATAACTCACCATCATTGGTTGATGCTGTCCAGCTTGAAGAACTTGCTTTATCACTTGTGAAAGACGAACCATCTGATTGACCCACTTAAAGGAATCTGAATACCTATAATTTGGGTATAAAATCAGTGTCAATTTCTTCCCCATTGGCGGGGGTGTCCGAAGGACGGGGGTGGAATAACTCGATTGGAAATTCTGTCTTTACTGCCTGATCACCTCTCCTACCTTGCTATCTATAGACACTATCCATTAATTTATCTGCCATTCAAGCAATCATTTTAAAATATTACGGTAGTTGTAATTTCCATTTCATCTTGAAACTTGATATCATAATTTCATGAATTCAAAATCAAATAATCAAAAATGAAATCATCGTTCACATCAGAGAAGCAAAAAATTATTGGTCAATTCAGCCAATATGTCTCAAAAGGCAAAGCTGATTTCTTCAAAACGTACAATATGGATTTTGTTATGGGTTTGCGGGATGGGCCCACTATACAGGATATTGATGGTGAAAAAAACCTGATCAATCTTCATTGCAATGGCGGTGTATTTAATCTGGGTCATCGAAATCCAGAACTTATAAATCTACTAAAATCTTCACTTGATGAACTGGATATTGGCAATCATCATTTAATGAGCCAAGAACGGGCAAAACTTGCAAGAAAGATTGCTGAACTGATGCCTGGTGATCTTGAAATTACTGTATTTGGTGTTAGTGGTGGTGAAGCCGTTGACCTCGCATTAAAAACCGCCCGGGCAGCAACAAAACGACAAGAAATCATTTCAGCATCCGGGGGATACCACGGTCATACCGGTTTGGCCCTTTCTGCTGGTGATTCTGAATATATCACACCCTTTGGTGATCGTCTTCCCGGTTTTACCCAAGTCCAATTTGGAGATATTTCAGCACTCACTAAACAGATTTCCAACAATACTGCGGCAGTTATTTTAGAGACTGTCCCAGCTACCTCAGGGATTATTGTTCCCGATAAAAGCTATCTGAAGGAAGTCCGAAGATTATGTGATTTGTATGATGTCATTCTCATTTTAGATGAAGTTCAAACCGGTCTCGGTCGAACAGGCAAACTTTGGGCATTTGAACATTTTGGTATAATCCCGGATATAGTTGTTTTGGGCAAAGGTCTATCCGGGGGTTTGTATCCCATCACCGCAACCGTACTGAGCAAAAAGCTGGCATCGGTGTTTGAAGAAAATCCATTTAGTCATATATCAACATTTGGCGGTAGTGAATTAGGCTGCCGGATTGCCACGAGAGTCTTGGATATAAGCTCAAATCCAGAATTTTTAAAAAATGTCAATAAACTCAGTGATTTGTTCGAGACAAAACTCTCAAAGCTTCGCAAGAAATACCCCAGCTTTTTTATCAATTATCGCGGACTTGGGCTGATGATGGGTTTGATGCTGCGGGATGAGACGGCTGGTCCTGTTTTGACAAAAACAGCCTTCGATGAAGACCTGCTTCTTGTCTATGCCAACAATGATACTTCTGTTTGTCAGTTTCTACCACCTCTAAATCTTGATGAATCAATCATTGACGATATTATGGATAAGTTGGATAGAGCAATGAACTCGGCAAGAAAACTCCGTGTTTTGCTAAATGCCAAAAAGACCTTTTCGCGCTGGCGGACCAGAACCAGTTAATATGCCACTTGACTCTGCAACCTTTGGTGTATTGGAAAAATTTGAAGAAGGATTAAACCCTGCTGAATTTACCAATCAGAAAGATGCTGAAATCATTGGTTATGGTGAAATCTCATCTATCTTTTCCCTCAAAAAAATACCAGAGTATGCTTTCAAGCGATTGCCCATTTTTTCAAATCAGCAGAAAGCCGATAATTATGTAAAAACCTATGAGGACTATTGTAATCTTCTTAGCGATGCCGGCTTGAATATTCCGGAAAGTCATATCCATATTGTTGTTAAAAAGGACTTGCCAACAGTATTATATATTTGTCAGAAAAAACTAACTACTACAATGTTTGCCCACAAATTAATTCATTCATTGAGTCAGGATCAGATTGACATTTTACTACTGAGAGTCGTCCAGGAAACTGAAAAGGTATGGGTCCATTCGAAACTGAAAAGTCCGCAAATGCAATTCGCCCTGGACGCCCAGCTTTCCAATTGGGTTCTGGATGGCGATGTTAAAACCGGAACATTATTTTATATTGATACTAGCACGCCTTTATACAGGTTGACTGGAGAGGAACAACTAAACCCGGAGTTGTTTCTCAAAAGCGCCATGCCAGGATTGAGATGGGTCATCCGTCAGTTTTTTCTAGATGATGTCATCAATCGCTATTATGATTTTCGCTCGGTGATGATCGATCTTACTGCCAATTTATACAAAGAAAAACGCCCGGATTTAATCCCTCAAATGATCAAAATAATCAATGAAAGTCTGTGGATAAGTTCGAACTCTCTTACAGCAAATGATGTTGAATCCTATTATAAAGAGGATAAACGCATTTGGCAAATCGTACAGGTTTCCAGAAGAATCCACCGATGGATAACCACAAAAATATTTAGAGATCGATATGAATTCACCCTGCCTGATAAAATTGAGCGATAGTTATGTGTGATACATTTGTCATTCCTCCGCATCAAACCACCTCTGGCAAAATGATATTTGGTAAGAATAGCGACCGTGAGCCAAATGAGATGCAGTCCGTTGAATATTATCCGGCAAAAGATCACACCGCAAATGAAATACTGGATTGCACCTATATGTCGATTCCGCAAGTTAAGCACACCAAGGCAATTTTGATTAGTCGACCTTTCTGGATGTGGGGCTCTGAGATGGGGCTCAATGAGAAAAAAGTAGTTATTGGAAATGAAGCAGTTTTCACAAAAATGCCGGTGAATAAAAAATCAGGGTTGACCGGTATGGATCTTCTCAGGTTGGCCCTCGAAAGGGCAGATACTGCCCATCAGGCATTAGACATAATTATTCAGTTATTGACTGATTTTGGTCAAGGCAGTAATTGCGGATATACCCACACATTCTATTACCATAATAGTTATATCATTGCTGACCCACAGGAGGCCTGGATACTGGAGACAGCAGGTACGTTCTGGGCGGCAAAAAAAGTAAAAGATCGAACCTCTATCAGCAATCGTTTATCCATTGGAGAAGATTTTAACGAGATACATCCTGAAGCGATTGCCTATGCCCGATCAAAAGGATGGTCAAAAAAGAATGAAACTTTTCATTTTGCAAATTCCTATGCTGACCGGTTTTATTCATATTTTTCAGGTTCAAAAATTCGACAGAGGTTATCAAAAATCTATTTATGTAGCTTAGAAAAGATTGATTTGAAATACGCAATGGATATTCTTCGGAGTCATCAGCATGAGGAATTCCACCCGGATCAATCATATCTAATGAGCGATGTTTGCGCCCACTCGGCTAATTCACTGACCCGGCATGCAGCCCAAACCTGTAATTCAATGATCACAGAATTGGATGCAGAAAATCCACCAATCGCCTGGACCACTATGACATCAGCGCCATGCACATCAGTGTTTAAACCCCTGGGATTGACCGATGGTTTTATGAATGAAATCGTTCCTCAAAAGGATAAGTACTTTGATAAACAATCCATCTGGTGGTTTCATGAATTACTTCATCGCAGAATTCTAATGAACTATCATGAACTTATAATACCGATCAGGAAAGAATTTCAGGAATTAGAGTTATCCTTAATAAAGAAAATCCATCAGACAAAATCAGATGCAGACATTGAAATTCTCACAAAAGAATCAATACAAAAACATCAGCAGATAATTACAAAGTTTACTGAAGAACTATCTCAACTGGAGGTCAAATCAGCCACATGTTGGTTATATAATCGCTATTGGAATCGAATAAACTCGCAAGCCAGAATACCATTATAGACTAATCACGAATCCCCAACTAAAACATGTCAGGAGTAAAGAAGGATGACATATTTGAAAACTTTTCAACGTAAAAAGCGCATGAATGCAATATGCAAAGTAGTATCATTGATATTTGCTTGTACTCTCCCAAATAGCCAGGTGGTTATATCCGAGATTCTGTATAATCCTCTCTGCGAAGGATCTAATCAGGAATTTGTGGAAATTATAAACATTGGCGTGAATCCGATTGATATATCCGGTTGGTTATTGACCGATAACCATTCGGTAGATGAGCTACTTCCTGAAAACCCAATATTATTTCCCAATGAGTATGCAGTAATTCTTGAGCAGGATTATGAAGTCTGTTTTGACTCTGTTTTTCCTGATGAAGTGAATATCATTTATGTTGATGACAATAGCATCGGTAATGGTTTGGGAAATTCTGCCGATCAGATTCTTCTAAGCAATTCCACCGGCGATACCATGGCATTTACCCAATGGCAAACAGGCATCGAACAGGGTCATAGCCTTGAAAAAATCGTCCTGGATTTTGAGGATGTTTCGGCAAATTGGCGGCAAAGCATTGATATACATGGTAGTCCCGGGGATGAAAATAGTGTAAGCTCTTTTATCTATGATGCCGGGATTGATTCTGTCTGGGTCTTGCCTGAATATCCAAAGAAAAATGAGATATTTAACCTCTTTGCCATCGTCGGTAATTATGGCCTGCTAGCTGCCAATTCAGATCTTTATATCAACGGTTCAAATATGATTCCATTTGAGTTGGATAGCACTCACAAGGACACGATTATGATATTTGAAGATTTTATGGATTTTAGCGGTCGATTCCCGTTTCTGATAAACCTGGCAACACCTGGAGATTTTGAACCGGGTAATGATTCTCTTGAATTTTTTGTCAATGTCCCGTTTGATTATAACGATGTGGTTATAAATGAAATTATGTATGATCCGATAAGCGGTTATCCGGAGTGGGTAGAAATAGAAAACCGATTAACTCATGAGATTGACCTAATGCATTGGTTGGTTGATGATGTAGATTTTTATTTACCCAATCAAATTGACGAATCTTCAGTTTTAGAATCATCAGGATATGCAGTCATCACGGGTGGTGTAGAACAAGAAAATATGATCACTCAGCAGGGTTTTCCCGGATTAAATAACAGTTCGGATAATTTATACCTGTTCGACCATACTGGAAAAATGATTGACCATGTGGAGTATCAGTCATCCTGGGGAGGCGGGGATGGTTTTTCACTGGAGAGAATCACCCGATTTCTGGATTCAAATAATCAAAGAAATTGGGGCATCTGTGTTGCGGACTCAGGTAATACTGCCTGGGCGGAAAACTCAATTTTTGTTATTGCCATCGAAGCTGAAGGCGCTCTCCTAAGTGCTCCCAATCCATTTTCACCAAACAATGATGGATTGGATGATGAATTGATCATATCATACAATATGCCATTTTCTCAAGTATATCTAAAGGCAACAATTTATGATGTAAAGGGCCGGCGACAGAAGGTCATCAATGATGGAATTTCCGCTTCAGCCGGTATCATTCGCTGGGATGGAAAAAGATCAGATGGAAATACTTGCGTCACAGGCCAGTATATCCTTGTTATTGAAGCAAAAGACCGCTGGTCCAAACAGATTTGGAAGGGTACAGACAGGATAATAATTGCCAATAATATGAATTAGGTCGCTTCGACTCCGCTCAGTGACCCTGGGCCGTTAATTATTGTTAAATTAATTACTCAATAAAGAATTCCCTAATTATGAGAGTTTGACGATCACCAATCGGGATATAAGTGGTGAAATGATATACTTATCCATTTACAAATATTTGGTGATTATTAATGATTTCTGAGTGAGGTATAAATGGCAATTAAATACCTTTATTAAATATAAATATCTGTAGTTAGCAGAAGGTCACTGAGTAAAGTGTAAGTGTCAAATTAATACCTTATAAATAATATTTATTTATTGTTGATTTAAGGTCGCTGAGCGGAGTCGAAGCGAAAAAAAAAGGGCATCCGAAGACACCCTTTTAATAATTCTATTTAACTATGGCGAGAAGCCGGTAGTTATTAAATTTTTTCTATCTGAATGAGAAACTCAATCCGGCGTTAATTGCATTATATTCACCAACATTATAATCCACGTTGAACGAGAAAAATAACATTTTCATCCTGGCGCCCACTAGAAAACGGTTTTCGTTTTTCCCATCGACCGTAAAGCTAACATCAGTTCCATCGTCATGGGTATAATCAATATCCACGGTTGTACTTTCGATACCATAACCACCATAAACGGTGAGGAATAATAGTTTCTTGCTGGCCTGAATATTAAGGATGGTGCTTTCTGCATCGATGATATCGCCAACTTTGAGAGTGTTGATATAGTAACCAACAGATAATCTAGGTAGAACACCAATATCCATCGGGATGAAACGATTTAGTCCAATTTTAGCACCATAACCAATGAATGAAACTTTACCAATATCTTCAGAGTCAATTTCGGGGGCTCCTCGTAAGGTCAATTCAATATCATATGGCAAACCAATGGATACAGAAGGCATAAGCGTTGGCAAATTTGAAAAATCAAACCCTACTGGTGTTAAGATATTCAGTTCATTTGCCGTTGAAGAGGCATAAGTTGACGCCAGGTTGGCGGCAATTGTTGGATTAACGCCATCAGCTACTAATTGATCTTCCAGGGATCCTTCTAAATAGCTCGCATCAGCTGCTATTGTATTCGATACCTTTTTACCAAAAAAGGTGGATGACTTTCTTGCCCCGGGGTACAACTGATTTCCATCAAAAGTAAAATCATAGGTTCCGAGCCCATCATTAGATAAATCTAATGAAAATGGAATGTTGTCTGGAATGAAGAAAGTGAATGTATTTGCCTCGCTTGGAATTGATACCAAAGCAGCATTGATGGATACATCAAAACCAAGGAGTTTGTGGGAGTTTGCAGTACTAAAAGTGCCGGAATTCATACCGGTTCCAAAGGCAGTAACTAACGGAGATATATATTCGATACCATTAGTTTCAACAAGTTGTTGGATTGTACCTTCTAGACCCTGTCCAATGGTCATGGTGGACATGCTGAAAACGAGTCCAAGCGCTACCATTTTAATTTTTATTGATGACATTTATATTTCCTTTGTTCTTTATTTTAATTATTGTGTTGTTGTCAGCTGGCTAATTTACTCATATCTTGAATAGTTAGCGCAAGCAATTACAATTAAGGTCAAAATTAGGTTGTCACAGATTGCCGGGCAAAAGTGATAATTTCAATGGTGGTATTAGATCGAAAAAAAGTGATTTCGCAATTTCCCTGGCTCATGGAAAGAGACCAGCATTTTATTATTTCTGCAGATTATGATGGATTGATATGTGCAATTTTTCTTAATCAAACCCTAGGATGGAAACTGGATGGTTTTTATGATTTGAGCTCAATATGGATTTCCCGTGATGGTATGAATAATCGAGAAAACCTCGTCTGGGTGGATATGAATATTCTCCCAAAACAAGGTCGCGCCATTGGTGGCCATATTATTTCTCTCGATGAATCACTCCCAGCTGGATTTGAGACATCCTGCAACCCAAATATACTTACTGGTCTGACCGCAAAATATTTCAATAAAAAATATCCTTTTTCTACAATCCTCTTTTTGTTTTGGATCCACAATATCGATTCAAAACTATCCGAGATATCAAGAATGCTTCTTTTGCATGCCGATGCATCATGGTTGAAGTATCAAAATTATTCAGAAAATGCCAATCATTGGCAAACCGTATTATCCGACTTTCCTTGGAAGAAAATTTTTAGGGATGTCAATACTGAACGGTTTGAGGACAAGATAGATCAAGTACTGTATCTCAAGTTACGGGAAATTTCAGCCCTAAAAAAACGGTCAAAACTTTCAGGCATCCATAAAAAGTTTACATCATATCAATATCAATTCAACCCGGATTGGGACATGGATGTAGTAATGAAAATATTCCAATTGATAGGAAATTCATTTACCTGGACCCCCCCTGAGTGTCCTGATATTGAAAAGGTGATTGATGGCACAAGGCATCGAATACCACTCTCAAAGGTAAAAAAAACAGGTTTGAATTCTTTCCTTTCCAAGTCAAAAGTTTTCTCATATGCAATCACCTCACCAGGGATTTTCAATTACACCACATTTGGATACTCACGGAAATCCCCTATAGAGAAATAGTTGAAGAAATCTCTGCCAGATTATATTGGAGAATACGGTGAACCGGTAGCTTTCATTGATCATCACGGACAGAATGACAAAAAATATGCGGTTTGGGGTTTTGATGAAACTATTAAAATTATGCCTGATCGGAGATTAATTTTAAACTCGCAGCCAGTTGATGGTGACCCATTAGAACAAGTACAGAAAATTCTTGATAAATGGAAAATGGAAACGGATGGAATCGCGGCGATAGGTTTTTTATCGTATGATATTAAAGCAGTGTTTTTCTCGCATATAACTTTCAAAAAATCTGATGATTCTCTCCCATATCTGTGGTTTGGTAAACCTAAACTTGTAAGGGAGATATATGATAGCGATGAAATACCCAAAAGGCTTGTTACCTTAATATCAGGGCAAAACCCGGTAGATAGAAAAAAATACAGAAAAGACATCCAATCTATTAAGAGACATTTGGAAATTGGGAATGCTTATCAGGTGAATTATACCATGCCGATGCTTTTTGATACTCCTGATTCTCCATGGGATACTTACTTGTCAATGCGACATCTTGCCCGGCCAACAAACGGTATGTATTTAGATACTGGTGGAGAGTGTATTCTCAGTATTTCCCCAGAGAAATTTATAAAGACAAAAAATGATGTGATCGAGACTTTTCCCATAAAGGGCACACGCCCCCGAGGTGGTACTGAACATATGGATTTATCACTATATAATGCCTTATTAAATAGCGAGAAAGACCGGGCTGAGCATTTGATGATTGTCGACCTTATGAGAAATGATCTGGGGAAAATATGTGAATTTGGTAGTGTCGATGTTTCTGATCTTCAAAAAATATTTTCATTTCCATCAGTTCATCATATGATTTCCCGTGTATTTGGAACCTTGAAAAAACACACACACGAAATGGATATTTTTGCAGCTCTATTCCCCGGCGGATCTATTACTGGAGCACCAAAGGAAATGGCAATGAAGATTATTGATGGGCTTGAAGATTATAACCGTGGTATTTATACAGGAAGCCTGGGATATATAACCTCTGATGGCGATATGGATTTCAATATTGCTATTCGAACTATGACTATCAAAGATGGTAAAGGCATTTACCCTGTTGGAGGGGGGATAGTTTGGGACTCAAATGAAGAAGAGGAATGGAATGAAGCACATGATAAGATTGCTGTTATAAAATCACTCTTGTCTGACAACCCCCAAACCATTAAACAATAAGGATGCAGATGGCGAACATCATTTTTTATATCAATGGCAAATGGGTCCATGAAAATAATGCGAAAATACCATTTAATGATGCTGGTTTTTTATATGGTGATGGTTTATTTGAAACGGTAAGGTTTCAAAATAGAAAACTTTTCCGCCCTCAAATGCACATAGATAGATTGAGATCTGGACTGAAAATTTTAAGCCTTCATTTGCCCATATATGATGACGCTATTGTAGCTATTCTTGAGCAAAGTATTGAGAAAAATCAGATTGTTAACGGTCTGCTAAGGATGATTATAACCCGGGGGTTTATTGATAAAGGGTTCCCATGGAATCATACGGGAACCCCAGGACTTTATGTCTCAATTCGTCCTCTATCATCTGAGCCAGAAATTCCGGTTAAGATTGTTTTTCTCAAAGAATCTTCATTCCCCCTCATTCGATTTAAGCCGGCGATAAAATCTGTCAATTATCTGGGCAATATGCTGGCCAAAAAAGAAGCAGAGAAGCAGGGTGCATTTGAACCGGTATTTATTAATTCAGATGGATTTATTACAGAAGGTGCTATCAGAAATATTTTTTTTATCAAGGGTGATAAATTGCTTTCTCCAGGTCTTGATTTGGGTGTGCTGCCCGGTATCATGCGCCACAGCATCATTGAAATCTCAAAGAAAACGGGATTGACCTTTTCTGAATCGCACATCCACATAGATGAAATTTCGGGTATGGATGAAGCCTTTATCAGTTCAACCGGTATTGGAATTTTTCCCTGTTATTGGGAAAACTGGAGTTCAAACCACACAAATACCAAAATACTCCGAAATTATTTAACCGATTTAATAGACGCTCCTAATTAAGAAAATAAACATAATATAAGTAATAACAATAGATTAATGAATATTATTATTTGTCCTTCACATCAATTCAGGCGAAACCACACTTTCCCCTCCTAAAAACATCTTGTGCTCCGACGGATACTTCATGTAAATTGTTACTTGAATTCGGGGAGAATAATTTTAAGCAAGTTCTATAATATTAGAATTTTCAACAAAATTCAAAAAGTAATCATAGGAGAATAATATGAAAAGAATGCTAGTAGTTCTAGTTACTCTTGTACCCATTTTTCTGTTTTCACAGGATTTCGGAAAAGTAACAGGAAAAGTAGTAGCTGAAAGAAATGGCCAGGCACTTGCAGGTGCCAGTGTGGTCATCGAAGGGACCGCATTGGGTTCCTCTGCTGATGCAGATGGTGGTTTCACCATCTTGAGTGTACCAGTAGGGACTTATACTGTAAGAGCTGATTATATCGGTTATCAATCAGTAAAAGTCTCAAACATCAATGTTTCTGCAAATCTTACCACTACAGTTGAATTCGTTCTAAACGTATCAGCCGTAAAAGGAGATTTGGTAGAAATTGTTGCTGATACACCGCTAATAAATGAAAACACCACAAATACAACTCGTATTGTAAATGCTGAGACAATTGAACACCTTCCACTCAGGGGAGTTGAGGCTGTTGTTGCTTTACAGACAGGTACAGTTTCCGACAATGGGAATATTTATGTCCGCGGTTCAAGAAGTAGTGATGTTGCTTACTATGTGGATGGCGTGTATATGAATAATTCCTGGGACATGGAAAATACGAGTCAGGTTTCAAATTCAGCCATGGAAGAATTACAGTTCCAGGCTGGTGGATTTGGTGCAGAATATGGTAATGTCAATGGTGGTGTTGTTAATACAACTACTAAAACCGGTGGCGATACTTTCTCAATTTCTGGTGAATACATCGCTGGACTTGGTGATGCAGATGCCAGTTCTGATGACGGACTGTATTCATATGGCTATAATCTTTATAATTTCAATGTAGGCGGTCCAATCGGGAATGGCATGAAGTATTTTGTCAGTTTCGAAGGTCGTTCAATTGATGATAATGACCCAAGCGGTGCACCTCACTACATGTTAGATAGAGATGTTATCGATTGGAGTGGAATCACCAAAACGGAAATGGAATTATGGGAATATGATGCTAATGGAGATTATGTCAATACTGGTGAAACAGGAGCCTATTGGGAAGGTGATTTAATGATCAATGGTGTTGCTGTAGCAGATTGGCAGGATGATTTCTTTACAGTAGTTGGCACAGCTAGTGACACAACAGAGGTACATGGACTTTCACAGGCAGCCCAGGATAATCTTGCAAATACAATCGCCGGCATCGTTGCCGATGATCCTGCAGCATATGGTCTTGATGACTATCTATCTGTGGATGTTACAAAAGTTTCACACACTGATTTGGCTTATAACGCAATCGATAATGATGATGTCATTATCGCAGGTTATGATAATTTCAGAAAAGAATTCGGCCCAGCGCCAAATTCAGGCAGCGACCGTATGACTGTAACCGGAAATCTATTATTTGAATATTCTGGGATTCGCTTTAAAGTGGGTGGACTATTTAATCAGGAAGACGGCTGGAATTATGTCCATGAAGATAGAACTGCAACAGACTATCATGATTATAGCCTGGTTAACAATGACCATATGCCAAAATTTGAACAAGAAGCTGTGTCTTTATATACAAATATGACCTATGCACTTTCCAATACTTCATATATAAAATTAAACTTATCAACTTTTAATTTTACATTTGAAGAAGGAGATTCTCAGCATTGGGATAGAGTTGAAGATTATGGCAGAATCACTGATGATTCGTACTTCACCGACTGGGGAAACAACCCAATTGCGATTGAAGCCTTTGCAAATTTCAGAGGTTTTGGTGCTATTTACAATGATTATTCTATAAATGAATCCAAAAACTTCTCTATCAAAGCCGATTACCTGAATCAGCTTGATGAACATGAACTTAAAGCCGGGTTTGATTATCGAAAAACGGAATTAAAGTATTATAGAGTTAGCCAACCCCTGGAAATAGCAAAAAGATATCATGATGCCGAACTTGATGGTGTTGCAACTGATAATGATTGGACCTATTTAACCTATATGAATGCATATACTGAAAATATTGGTTATTCAATCACAGGAGATGACAGTGGCTTTGGTTATCAGGATCCAGGTGAACCCGTCATCTTTGGTGCCTATGTACAGGATAAAATTGAATTAGAAGATATGATTGTCAATCTTGGTATTAGATTTGACTTTTTTGATTCTAAAAATCAAGGTGCAAAAGACTGGACAAATGTTTGGCTTGATGATGGATATGTGGACTACAACCCGCAGCAAACCTATAAAGATGAAGTCATAGCCGCGGATGGTGAAGCTGCCTTTCAGGCTGGTCTTGACGATCCTAACAGTGAGATTTATGAAGAGTATATGTCTCGTGAGAGTGGAAAATTTGTTGATGTTGATTCAGAATCATATTTTAGTCCAAGAATTGGCTTTTCATTCCCTGTGACTGATCAGACAAAACTCCACGCACAATATGGTAAATATACTCAGCATCCTGTCTTGAACAGACTATATCTTGCTGATAGCCGTCTGGCTGCCAACTTTACACAGGGTAATCAGACTGTATCTCCTAATCCAAATCTGAAACCAGAAAGAACCACACAATATGAGGTGGGTCTTACACAACAGATTGGTGCTTTTGCAGCATTGGATATCACCGGTTTCTTTAAGGAAATCAGAGATTTCACAACAATGACCAATCACGAAGATGGGATGAGAAATGGATCTCCATTTGTCTGGGCACAGTATGAAAATGGTGATTTTGGTATTGTAAAAGGTGTATCATTAAACTTGAACATGAGAAGAGTAAACGGACTTATGGCTAATGTAAGTTACACACTTTCTTTTGCTGAAGGTACAGGTTCAGATCCACTGGCAAATTGGAACATTACCTGGACAGGTGATACCTACCCAACATTAACCAATCCATTAAATTATGACCAAAGACATACCGGTTCAATGATGCTTGATTATCGATTGGGCGAGGATGGTGGGTTACTATCAAATAGCGGTCTTAATCTATTATTTACATTTGGATCAGGTACAGCTTACACACCCTCAGAAATTCAATCAGATGTATATGGAGCCGGCTGGTATAGACCGACTTCCTCTGTAAACTCTGCATATAGTGAATGGGTATCCAATTTAGATCTGAAACTGGATCGTGATTTCTTTATGGGAGATTACAATTTTAATGTATACCTACAAGTTACAAACTTACTGGATTCAGATAATGTAGATAATGTTTTTGAATCTACTGGTGATGAAGCTAGCGATGGTTGGCTTGCTACTCCTGAGGGTAAAATCTGGGCAAATTCCAATCCTGAGTCCGTGCAGTTTTATAATGCACAACTTCGGGATCCAAGAAACTGGAACGATCCTAGAATGGTCCGCTTCGGTGTAAATTTTGAACTTTAATCTATATATCGACAAGGAGAAGAATTAATGAATATAGCAATTAAGAAAATACATCTACTGCTAACTGCAGTGATGATTCTTATTTTAGCGTCTTCCAGCATGATAGGTGCTGAAAGATATGATAGCAATGGTCAACAAGGTCAACAACTACAAAGATTAGATTCCGGTCGATTTACCGGTAATCGAATCAATGATGATCTTGAGAATAATGGTATGGTTGTTTCCCACAGAGCCTCAGGACATTCTGGAATGGAATGGCCGGCTGGTACAGGAGTCTATTCAAACTATGCATCCGGAATATGGTTTGCTGGTATTGTAGATGAATCAATCCGAACAGCTGTAGGTGAATATGGACCAGAGTTCGTACCTGGACCAATGGGAAGTAACTTTAATGCTGGTGAACATCAGTTATACATCGTTAATAAAAGCGATCTTGCTGATCCACTATCATCCAGTGATTTCCAAAACTGGCCGGCGCATCTGGGAGCCCCCTGGGTAGATGTAGATGGTGATGGTATTTACAGCCCACTACCTAATGGTCCTGATCATCCTGAATTCATTGGTGACCAGGTAATCTGGTATGTGATGAATGACGGCGATGTCGCCACTCACTCAAATATCTTTGGTACCCAACCTCTTGGTATTGAAGTTCGCATGACAATCTGGGGATATAATCGTCCAGATGCCTTTGGCGACATGATGTTCCTAAAGGTACAAGCCTTCAATAAAGGCGGCAATGACATCACTGATATGTTTATTGGTCTATGGGATGATCCTGATCTCGGTGATGCCGGTGATGACTTTGTCGGTTGTGATACCACCTTGAGTTTGGGTTATTGTTATAATGATGGTGCTGACAGCGATTACGGTCCTGCTGCCCCTGCCTTGGGTTATGACTTCTTCCAGGCTGCTGTACCAGGTGAAGCAACAGACGAGACATTTGCATTTGGTGAGTTAAAAACAGGATATCAAAATCTACCAATGTCATCATTTATTAAATATATAAATGGTGATTTGGTATATCTAGATCCTAATGACGCCCAAGAAGCATATAACTATATGTCCGGTAAGTTGAGAGATGGTACTGATATTGTGAATTCTGCAACCGGTTTAGCAAGTAAGTTCATCCATCCATGTGACCCGAATAATAATACGGGCGGTTCAGATGACTGCTGGGTAGATAGTGATGATCACGCTTCCGGTGACAGACGATTTCTTATGAATGTCGGACCATTTGATTTCGCCAGTGGCGACTCGCTGGAATTGGTTTTTGGTATGATGCACGCTCAAGCAGCTGATCCTCTTGGTTCAATAACATTATTGAAACAGGTTGATGAGTTGGCTCAGTTGGCATATGATATCAATTTTGCCTTACCACCGTCTCCGCCACAGCCAAACGTTACAGTTCAGTCAACCTTTGAAGAAATTATTCTTAGCTGGGATGACATTGCTGAAGATTATGTTGCTGAAGATCAATTAGATTTAACGCAAGTCCCTGTACATTATGATACCACTTATACTACTATCATTAGTGATACCATAACATCATGGGAAGACACGTTAATCATCGGCACGGACACAACATTCACAACCATGTATGATACAACATTCGCATATTCTCAGATTATTGATGAAGTAACAATTACCTACGAAGGCGAACCATCGTTTTTCCACTTTGAAGGATATAATGTGTGGCAGCATGAAAATGCTTCTGGCACCGGTGACCGCAAACTTCTTGCTACATATGATCTGATCAATGGTATTACAGAGATTTATGATCCAAGTGTATTTGATCCAAACTGGGGGGTGAATGTCAATGTACCCGTTCAACATGGCTCAGATTCAGGGATTCGCAGATGGATTTCTATAACCGCTGACAAACTCAATGGTGGTACCGCCTTGCTTAATGATCGCGCCTATTACTATACGGTGACCTCATATGGGTATAATGAGATAGGTATCCCAAGAACTCTTGAAAGTCCAAATAATATCTTTATGGTTCGACCACAAAGTGATGTCTATTTCGATCCTGAAGTAGAAACCGGATATTCAGATTTTGAATCTACTCATACATCAGGATCAGCTGATGGATTTATATCCGTTGAAGTTGTAAATCCATTTGATGTTACAGGAGATGATTACGAAGTTTTCTTTGATAATAAATCTGATACAACTATTTCTGGAACGGATACTACTATTGCTACATATATTGTTTGGGGTGTTAACAATACTTCAAATGGCACAACTCCTGTTACCGATCAATCTGTACAAACTGGGGTTGATGCATCGGATGGTTCAGAAGTTGGGACCTATTCTAGTCCAGTCTTTGATGGAATTCAAGTAACAGTCAATGGCCCACCAAATGAGTTCAAAGACTTTTACGTAACTGAAAACGCTAACGGTCCTATTTCAGGCTGGGCAGGCGCAGCTGCTGAATACAATGGATATCCAGGTATGGGTAGAGACAATATAGACAATCAACAATCAAATGGATCCACATGGTTTATTACTTCAAGTAATTCAGATAATAAAAACTATGAGGATTTCTTTCCATATGTAACACGCTATAGTGGGGGATATACAAATCCGGCTGGTGGAATGCAATACTTAGTTCCTGATGACTTCGAGTTTCGCTTCACAGCAACTGGAAGTAAAATGCTTAATAGGGATTCAGGACTTGTTGTCGATACACCACTCGAAATCTGGAACGTAGGTGACTTGGCTGATCCAAGTGACGACTTTCAGTTGATGGCCATATTCAATGACTCTGATGGAAATGGTGAATGGAATCTGGCAACGGATGACCATGCCATTTCCGGTGGAAGTAATGACCCGTATTTGGATGGATTTTACGCCTTGGAGCATATGGATAGACTTCCCGGAAGTGCTGGATATGATGCTATGGTCGCTGCTCTTACAGCTGACCCCAATGCCAGTGGAGCTTATATATGGGCGTCTGGACCGGGATTATCTCTTTCTGTTCCTGGTCAAATCACAAGAGTTGTTTTGTTGAACATGACCATTGCCAACTGGAATGGTGGAGATGTTGGAGATGCGAGTTTCCCAGCTAACGTTGACGCTGTAATGCCAGAAATAGGCACAGTATTTCGCATGACAACGACAAAACCAAATACAACAGCTGATACATTTGCCTTTAGCACAAGCGACGCTGTTGCAAGTAGCATGTCATTTGATTGCGATGACATCAATGTATGGCCAAACCCATATTATGCATTTAACCCTGAAGAAAGAACTCCAGTAGATTATCAGATGCATTTTACATATCTGCCAGACAATGCGACGATTAGAATATATAATATGGCCGGACATATGGTAAAGAAAATAGACCATATGGGAGCCCAGCAGGAAGTCTGGGACTTAACCAATAATTTCAATCTGCCAGTCGCTTCTGGTATGTACATTGCGGTAATTGAAGGACCGTCGTGTAAGCAGATATTGAAATTGGCTGTAGTAATGCCTGAACAACGAATAGATGTATATTAAGGAAGGAGTTTCAAATATGTTATATAAACAAATCGTAAAAATAATGGTAATTCTTTCATTAATTATCACAGTTTCATTTGCCGGTACCGGAAATTCAATCGGTACTGCAGGTGCATCAGAAGTTCTGATTCCAACTGGAGCAAAAGGTGTAGCTCTCAACTCAAGTCACAGTGCAACTGTTTCTGGAATTGATGCTCTATTTTATAATCCAGCAGGTATCTCAAATATGAGTACGGCTACTGAAGCACAGTTCTCCAATATGGACTATATTGCGGACATCGGTATGAGTTATGCCGCATTTGCCTTTAACATGGCTGGTGGAACGTTTGGACTATCCTTCAAAAACTTTGATTTTGGGGATATAAGGCTTACAAGTTGGTCAGATACAAATGGTGATTCAGGAGAAACATTCTCGCCATCATTTGTAACTTTGACTTTTGGATATTCAAAAGCGTTTTCTGACAGAATTCGTTTTGGAGTCGCATCCAAACTCATCACAGAATCCATCGAGGAAACTACAGCTCCAGGACTATCGATTGATATGGGTGTACAATATACCCATAACACTCTACCTGTCTCAATTGGAGTTGTGTTAAGAAACCTTGGTCCAAAAATGGAATTCAGCGGAAATAATCTTGAGCAAACAGCAGTTCCCGAAAATACAGAACCGGGTACAATTGTTGAACATCAAAGATTCATTTCTCAGGCTTTTGAACAACATGCTCAATTGGATATGTCCGTAACATATACTCCTCTTGACAATGTCAATGTTCATGGAGCCTTTGTGAATAATTCATATGGATTTAATGAATTTCATTTTGGTGGAGAATATACTATGGAAATGGCCGGTATGTCAGCATGGGCTGGTGGCGGACTAAGCATGCTTTCCATCGATGATGATGATGATGGCTGGGATGATGATATTACTGAAAATACATTTGGTGTATCATTTGGTGCTGGTTTCAGCATTCCTCTTGGCGGAATGACATTCGGTGTTGACTATGCATTCAAAACTGTTGATGCCCCAGGGCTAGAAAACAATAATGTATTGGCTTTCAATATCGGGTTCTAAACCGAATTATCTATTATGATTCTAACAGAAAAGGTCGCATTTGCGGCCTTTTCTGTTTTAAGACGTAAAACTAACTGTTCTCCGCTGGCGGAGATGTCCGAAGGACAGAGGTGGAAAGTTAGTAGAAAGTAGTTAGCCCGCCAAAGGAGGGCCTGCCTGCCGGAGGCAGGAAAGTAATAAAGTGAAATGCTATATAGAAGAGATTCCCTATAATTCTATCTGATTGAATTGCATGTTTGGTTTGAAAAAATAACTAATTGATTAATGACATAATTCCGGGTCCTTTTCCACTCCCGTCCTGCGGACACCCTTCTGCCTAGTGGGTACTCAAAAACAAGTCACGGCAGACAAGCGCCAGCGAGGGATATTTCTATATGTCATACTGGTAATTAGTAGTACTCCGCTAAGATAGAAATTCTCAATGCATATTTTGAGCAGACGCTTAGAATCTACTCTTTACATCCATCGGATTATTAGTAATTTTCAATATGACAAAAATGAACGCTTTACCCAATTTACCAGACGGAACAGATCTGTTAGAACATATCAAGGAAGATTTTTTAGGTTTTGATACCATGTACAAACTTGCAACTGGTGAAACCACTCGCAGACGTTATATGGACTCTACTGCCTCAACATTGATGATGGGCATTGCCAACCGGGCAGCCCAGAACTTTCTTCAGCATTATGCAAACACCCATTCTGAAATGCATTTCAGCGCCAGAATCGCTACAGATTCCTACCACTGGGTCCATGAACGTATCTTAAAATTCGTCCAAGCTGATCCGGATGAATACACCTGTTTTTTTACCGGTAGCGGTGTTACAGCAGGAATGAATCGTATTGCCCGCACATTAAAAAACTTTCGATCTGAACGTGATATAGTCCTCGTATCAATAATGGAACATCATTCAAATGACTTACCCCATCGTAAACACGGTGGTAAGGTCATTCATATACCAGTAGATACACATGAATCCCAGATGGGATGCATCGATATGGATTTGCTTGAAAAATATCTCATAGAACACAGGGGACGAGTAAATTATGTCTCAGTTACAGGCATAAGTAACGTGACCGGTATTATTAATCCCATAAATAAGGTTGCGAAACTAGCCCATAAATATGATGCCTTTATCGTTGTCGATGCCGCCCAACTAGCCGCTCATGTCCCAATTATCATGAGTGGTAATGAAGATTCTGAGATGGATATTGATGCCCTTTTATTCTCCGGTCATAAAACATATACTCCCGGATCCCCCGGTGTTGTGATTGCGAGAAAATCATTTCTGTCAGGAATCGAACCAGTAGAAGTTGGTGGTGGCATGGTTGATAGAGTTTTTCCTGAAGAATATTTTGTAAAAGACCAGTTTCCAGATCGTGAGGAGGCAGGGACACCTAATATCCTTGGAGCAATTACCCTTGGAGCAGCAATTCATATCCTCGATAGAATTGGTATGGACAATGTATTAGAAGAAGATCAAATGTTAACCAATCTGGCGCTTAGAGAGATGATTAATATGAACGAAGTCGTTATTTATGGCGAAACTAATACCCGCACCTGTCCAAGGGCAGGCACAATATCGTTCAATATTAAAGAAATGAACCATGGTCTGGTTGCTGCAGTTCTAAATGATTATTTCAATATTGCGGTAAGAAATGAATGTTTCTGTGCTCATCCCTATGTAGAGAAAATGCTACAGATGACACATGCCAAACAGATAGAAAAAGCAAAAGCTGATAATGTCATCAGCTGGCATGATGAACCATGGATGGGCATGGTAAGAGTCAGTTTCGGCATTTATAATTCCATGGAAGATGTAAAATTCTTTGCTGAAGCACTACGGGAAATCATTCTGAAAAAAGACAAATTTGAATCCGAATATTTCATCAATTCAAAAGGAGATTATGAACACAAGGAATTCAAATTTACCAGCGATGAATATTTTTGTTTGTCTTCAACCGCCGAAAGAGAGATTCTTGGATAATTCAGCAAGAATATAGTTTATTTAAAAATGACTATTAACACGCAAATAGAAAAACTTCGCGAATTGATTAATCATCATAATATTCAATATTATGTACATGATAATCCTACGGTATCAGATATTGAATATGATAATCTGATGAGAGAATTACAGGATTTGGAAAGCAAACACCCGGAATTGATCACACCGGAATCCCCAACACAAAGAGTTGGAGCTTCACCGCTTACAGAATTTAACCAAATAACACACAGAATTCCATTGCTCTCCCTGGCAAACGCCATGAATGAAGATGAAATCAAACGCTTTGATTCCCAAATAAAAAAGGGATTAGATACAGATGCAGAAATCGAGTATATTGCCGAACCCAAACTGGATGGACTCGCTGTTGAATTGGTTTACGAAAAAGGAATCTTTGTCTATGGATCCACCAGGGGCGACGGCGTAACCGGAGAAGATATAACAACAAACTTAAGGACAATCCCCTCGATTCCACTCAGAATCAAAGACAATGGTGATACACCTGAAATCCTTGAGATACGGGGAGAGGTTTTCATGTTTCATGAGGACTTCAGGAAATTAAATGAAACCCGATTGGATCAGGATAAGTCCCCATTTGCAAATCCACGGAATGCATCTGCAGGAAGTTTAAGACAATTAAATCCGGCGATTACTGCAAGCCGCCCACTGAGAATTTATTGTTATGCACCCGGAGTAATCGACGGGGTAGATTTTGTATCTCAGCATCAATTTTTAACCAGATTGCCGGAATGGGGTTTTCCCGTCTGTCCGTTAATTAAAACAGGATTTGGCGTTGATTTCTTGATTCGCTTTTATCAGGAAGCTGAAAGTATGCGCCGCACCTTGCCCTATGATATTGACGGTGCAGTTTTTAAGGTGAATAACTATGGTCAGCAGAAAACTCTTGGTACCAGGAGCAGGTCACCAAGATGGGCCATTGCCGGAAAATTCAAAGCCCAGCAAGTTACAACAATTATTGAAAATATTATTCCAAGTTTGGGTAGAACGGGGGCAGTTACACCTGTTGCGAAATTGTCCCCGGTAAACGTCGGTGGTGTAATTGTGTCAAATGCCACGTTGCATAATCAGGATGAAATCGATCGTAAAGATATTCGTATTGGTGACACCGTTTTGATCCAGCGTGCCGGTGATGTCATTCCAGAGGTGGTAATGGTAATAAAAGAGAAACGACCTGCAGGCTCCCATCCCTACGTTCTACCAGATACTTGCCCGGTTTGTGGGCATAAGGTTAAAAGACCTGAGGGCGAGGCCGTTGCTAGATGTGGCAACATATCATGCCCGGCCCAGATAAAAGGCAGAATCTCCCATTTCGTATCAAAAAACTGTATGGATATTGACGGTTTTGGCGTCAAATTGGTAGATCAGCTTGTTGATGAGAATCTTATCAATAAGATCTCCGACATTTATGATCTAAACCAGCAACAGTTAGCAGCATTGGATCGAATGGGAGATAAATCGGCAGACAATATAATCGAGTCAATTGGTAAATCTAAGAAGACAACATTTGCCAGGTTCATCCATGCATTAGGAATTCGAAATGTGGGAATAAACGCTGGAAAAATTCTGGAAAAAGCCTTCAATAGTAATCTGGCTCAACTACAAAATAGTTCATTTCAATCACTAAATGCTATCGATGAAATTGGTGATATAATGGCCCAGTCCATCCTTGATTTTTTTAATGATGATGAAAACATAAATACCATCAATAAATGCCTGGAAGCAGGAATCACATTTGAGCAAAAACAAAGTTTTGGTCTTAATATACTGAAGAGCAAAACATTTGTTTTTACTGGCAGCCTAACAAAGTTTACACGGAATGATGCCAAGGAAATTGTTGAGGGTCTGGGCGGGAAGACAACAGGCTCAGTAAGTAAAAAAACAGATTATCTCGTTGCCGGCCCCGGGGCAGGTTCAAAATTAAAGAAAGCAGAATCCCTTGGTGTTACAATTCTAACGGAAGATGAATTTCTTGAATTGAGTAATAGTTCGGCTTAATCAATCTGCAGAAGATGATTTTTTAATTATTAGAAATTGAGACTTTGACCTTCAAACCAAAATGAAAATTAACTATTAGAATCAGGAAGAACATGAAACAAGTAATCATATCCCGTTACGGTCCACCGGAAGTATTAAAGATCAGAGAGAATCAAATTCCTGAGCCCGGAGATCATGAAGTATTGATTCGAGTACACTATGCCGGTATCAATTTTTCTGAAATTATGGCAAGAATGAAACTCTATCCTGGAGCGCCCAAACCACCTACAACATTGGGTTCGGAAGCCAGTGGCATTATTGAAAAAGTCGGTTCAAGTGTAACGGGTTTCAAACCTGGCGATAAAGTGATGTCTTTTTGCAGATTTGGTAGTTACAGCACCCATATCTGTGTTTCAGAACAGATGGTATTTGCCCTACCGGAGAGATTTACACTGGATCAGGGAGCCGCTTTTCCCTTGGTTTATGTAACGGCGTTTATGATGATTTATGATTTAGGAAATATTCAACCTGGAGAGGCCGTCCTTATACATGGTGCTGGCGGTGCAGTGGGGACAGCCGCCATTCAACTGATAAAACATGCCGGTGCCGGTATTATTGGGACCTCATCCGGATGGAAGCATGAAAAGCTCAAAAAGATGGGCGTGAAATACTGCATCGACTACCGAAAAGAAAATGTTTATGACAAAGTAATGGAATTCACTCAAGGTACCGGTGTAGATCTCATCATCGATCCTTTAGGTGGGAAAAGTTGGAAAAATGGTTATCGAATGCTAGCGCCAATGGGAAAGCTTATCGTGTATGGCGATCAGAAAATTGTTAGTGGTTTCAGGAAAAATCCATTTGTGTTGCTGAAAGAATTATTCACAATTCCAAAATTTAATCCTGCTCTAATGCTTGGCGAAAATAAATGTGTCATGGGATATCATCTCGGAAAACTGCGAAACGCTGAACACAAAATCCAAAACGCCGTGGACAGGCTGATGAAGATTGTCGATACAGGAAAATTAAATCCGGTAATCGATCGAATTTTTCATTATACCGAAGCGCCGGAATGCCATCGGTATATACAGGAAAGAAAGAATTTTGGCAAAGTCCTCCTGGATTTTAGAAAAGAGTAAGCCATTGATTTAAAATAGTTGATTAATTAACAGTTTCTTCCCAGTCACAACAAAGATGTCTTTTGGTCATGCCTCTGATCCCTCAATTGTAACAATATTTTAAAAAATAGCTATCGGTCTTTTTTATAATGATATATACTGATAACTTTGAGGTCAGTATTTACATTTTATATAGGAGAAAACCAAATGTATAAGCATCTATTCTCTCGCAAAAACTTAACATCTTTTATTCTACTACCACTCTTTTTCCTTTCTGGTCTGCTAATTTCACAGGAAATCACAGTTTTTGGCCAGGTTTATTCAGTTACAAATAATTCATTTCAACCCATAACCGGTGCATCCATTAGTATCGATGACATAGATGAAATTGCCTATTCGGATTCTACTGGAAATTACTCGATCTCATTTTTTGTAGATTTGATTGGACCTATAACTGTCACTTGTGAAGCTGAGGGATTTACAACTATTTCTGAAACATTTTTCCCAGATGGTACAAATTATGAATTGAACTTCATTATGAACCCGCAGCAAAATGATGACATTACCTTCTTAATAGGGTTTGTTTTTGAAAACAATTGCGATGAATGTCCCATTGGAGGGACAACTATTTCGGCATATAATATTAACTCGCCGTCTGATGAAGTCTATTCCACCCAGTCTGGCGATTCGGGACACTACAATCTTGAGTTACCTATAAATCCCATGTACGGATTTGAGTTTAATGTGACAGCCCATCACCCTGATTTCCTGATGCAAAATGTTAACCTGGAAATTGGTCCCAACGGAGCGACACACAACTTCTCTCTGGTATTAAACGATCCTGATCCTGAGCTTGGTGTTTATGGTCATGTCTATGGTCCTTCAATAAATGGAATGTTATTACCTATTAGTGGGGCAATGATTTCTGTATGGTCTCTAGATATTGATGATGTGTTCTATACCACTGAATCTAATGAAGATGGTTATTACGAAATCCAATTTGGCCCTGGAAGTTATTCTCTCATTTGTGAGAAAGAAGGTTACCAACCATTTAACACAGAATTTTGGGTAGGCAATGTCCCGGTAAACCTACCAATTACCCTTCAGTTGCAAACTGGAGGAGGAAATATAATATTTTCCGGTACCGTAAGTGGTGCAGTGGGTGATTGGCTACCAGCCTACGAGCCTTTGACCGGTGCAAGGGTACAGGTATTTTTTGCCAATGATCAGCTAAATGAATATGTTGAAACTTATACAGATGATGAGGGTCAATTCACATTTTTTGTTGATGACAGTCTTAATGGATTTCCATTATTTCAAGAAGCCTTAGTCAGAGTATCAGCTGAGGGGTTTGTCACTCAGGAAAATTGGATGAATTTTTATGATTGGCCGATAACACATGATTATTATCTTGAATTGCAAACCGAACCAAATGATGTGTTTCTTTCAGGGAATGTGTACAGTCCGTCCTCCGATGACCCAAATCAAATAATTTCCATTGGTGGTGCCTTGTTACAAATATATGGCGGTTTCTCAGGAGGTCTTCTTGATGAAACGATGAGTAATGATGCAGGGTATTATTCATTTGATGAAGTGGTCACAGCAGCAAATCATATTGTAGTTTCCGCTGAGGGTTATGTCACCCAGGAACATCCACTTCCTGGTTACAATATCGAATATCCAATTGAAATGGATTTTTATCTTGAATTGCAAACCCAACCCAATGACGCCTTTCTTTCAGGCAATGTGTATAGCCTTTTCTCCGATGACCCCAATCAAATAAATCCGATAGGTGGTGCCTTATTACGAATATTTGGTGGTTTTTCAGGTGGATTGCTTGATGAAACGGTAAGTAATGATGCTGGTTATTATTCTTTCGGCGAAATAGTTACAGCTGCAACTTTAATTGAGATTTCAGCTGAAGGATATCATCCACAGGAACACCCCCTTCCCATGTATAGTGATGAGTATCCAATTGAAATGGATTTTTATTTGGTGCCATTAACGGATCCTCAGGATACAGGATGGGCTGTAGGGATGGTAACCGCCCAGTTTTCACAAGAGGGACCGACATTTCCTGTAGAAAATGCCGTAATTACAGCCTATCCACAATGGGGCTATTATGAGTCATATGAATCCGTGACGGATGCAAATGGACTGTATAGTCTTGAACTACCGGTTATGTTCTGGCTATGGGAAATTAACTGTGAAACTGAATGGGGAAGTTATTCACAGAATGTGTATATCCAGAGCGGAAATGAAGTAGAAGTATCTTTTCATTTTGATACATGGATCACAAATGATTTGCCAGCACCTTATGACCTGATTGCAGAAATAGCTGGAGATCCGGATAATTTGAATGCTGCCGCACTTTCATGGTCATATGATATACTGCCTGATCTTACCATTGAACCGGTATTTAATATTTATGCAAATATACTTTCTCCCCTTGGCATTGAATGGGTTTTGGTTGGAGAAACTGAAGAACTTGAATTTTTATATACACTCGATATCAATATATTTCCTCTCGATGAAATATGCTTTCAAGTTAAAGCGCAAGCCATGGGGCAGGAATCCGAACCCAGCAACACAGCCTGTTTGACACAGACCGACCCTGAATGTTTTGATCTATCTGGTATTGATTTTGGCGATTGCGAAATGGTTTTGGGTATAGGTTGGGATGGGGAAGAATGTATTTCAATTTCAGGTTGCGGTACCGAGGTAGATGGAGTAGAATATTCACAGTATTTCTTTGAGTCAATGGATGAATGTGTTGGTACTTGTGGCGATGTAGAATTAACCGGTTGGATATTTGGGACTGTCACCGGGCAGTTATCGCCAATGGGTCCGGTATTTCCTATTGCCGGTGTTACGATTGGCGCGACACCAGCTTGGGGTTATATGCCTGTTTATGAAACAGAAACTAATGATGATGGAAATTTTGAACTCGAACTAGCCGTGTGGGCAGATTGGATTGTGACCTGCACCACCGAATTAGGCACTCAATCACAAATTATAAATGTTTTTGCCAATGAGGGAACCCAGATAGATTTTCATTTTAATTCATGGGATAACCAGGTTCCTGACCCTCCATACAATTTGGTGGCAGAATATGATCCATCACCAGGTAATATTAGTGAGGTTTTTCTTACATGGGACTATCAACCATTCCCTGACCCCACACTTCTGCCATTGTTTAATATTTATGCAAACCTGATGTCACCAAATGGTGAAGAATGGGTACTGGTAGGTACAACTGATATAGCTGAATTTATTTTCATCGCCGAGGACAATAGCCTGCCTGTAGAAGACTTATGCTTTATTGTAACGGCACTTTCTGAGGGGATGGAGTCCGAGCACAGCAATATTGCCTGTGTTAACTCACACCAGGAAGATTGCATGGATTTATCAGGCATTGATTTTGGTCCCTGCGATATGATTCTTGGTATTGGTTGGAATGGTGATGAATGTGTCTGGATATCCGGCTGCAGTTGGGAAACTGAAGAAATGGATTACTCAGAATATTCATTTGATTCCTTTGAAGAGTGTGTGGATGCCTGCAGTTATTCTCCACCACCAGAGACAGCTATTCTATATGGTACAGTGAATTATTTATGGGATGATGCCGTAGAGTTGATTGCTGGTGCTCAAATTGTTGCTTTCAGTGAAGATGGTCAGATGTACGAAACAGTAACAGGTGGGGACGGTGGATATGAGCTTGCCATGATAGGCGGCGGTTACTCTATTACATGTGTTCTGCCTGAAACAGGTGAAAGTCAATCAGAGCAAGTATATATTGATGCCGGTGATATGGTTAACCTAGATTTCTGGTTTGGAGAATTTGAACCCCAATTTGCCCTCACAGGAATGGTATTTGGAATTACCTCAAATGGCGATACTCAACCTCTTAGCGGGGCACATGTTGTTATCTACTATGAAAACGGTGTAATAATTGATGCCTATACAAATGAAGGTTTTTACTGGATTGATGTGCCTGATTCAGGGCAGTATCAGGTAATGGTAAGTGCTGAAGGATATATTGATACGGAGGCAGTCGCAGACGTAAATGGTATTGCCGAATATAATTTCTTCCTGGTACCCCTTGATGACTACATGTTACTTGTAGAATTATCTATTGGAAATGTTAATACCATGCCAGGCGATACGGTAATGGTCCCACTCCATGTTGATATTCCTCGTTCGGTTAGCGGTATTCAGTTCACATTGGTAGATGATCCAGATGTTGCCACCGCCATTAATTATGAATCAAATTTGGACTGCTTTAGTGCTGACTTCAACGATGCGAATGGATCGGCAATCACCATTTTCTTTAGTATTGAAGGATGTATACTTGAAGAAGGCAGCTATGATTTTGCGACTATTTCCTACTACATTGATCCAGAAGTTTCTATCGGTGATGTGATTGAGTTATGGCCGGAGGATGTGACTATTTCTGACCCGAACGGACTTCCAATGGAATATCTCCTCTCAGGCGGTATGATTACTATTGGGCTTCCAGGAGATGTAAATACTGATGGCGATGTAAATGTCCTGGATATTGTAAATCTTGTCAGTTATATCCTTTTAGTAGAGGATCCAAGTGATGATCAATTCTCCGGGGGAGATATAAATGGTGATAATATCCTCAATGTTTTGGACGTAGTGCAAATTGTCAATATCATTATTGGTTATGATGATTTAGGCAATTATTCCACCGGCGGAAGTGCCTCTCTACTCATTGATCATCAGTCCCTAAAACTTGAAGGTTTTAATGTGGGGGGATTTCAGTTGAGGTCCAATTCTGGATTTAGTATAATAGATACAAACCTTCCTGAGGATTGGACTTTACGATCAAATCGAAATATGCTGATTGCTTATTCAACAGGTGAGCCATTGAATGGAGAGATATCGATACAGTTCTCCGGGAAATTAACTGTGGATGATCTTCTTGTGTCTGATGCTGCAGGTGAAAAAATATCGACAGAATTTGTAGCGGTTCCAGAACAATTCCGCCTCTATGCCAACTACCCCAATCCATTCAATCCGCAGACGACAATTCGATTTGACCTGGATGAACCAAACAGGGTATCATTGAAAATTTATAATATTCTTGGTGAAGAAGTGACGGAACTGACTGATCAATATCTGCCAGCGGGGTATCATGAATTTGTCTGGGATGCATCAAATCAATCTGATGGTCTTGCAAAACAGACTTCAAGTATTTATTTTGTTAGATTGATAGCAGGGGAAACTACTTTAGTGCAGAAGGTTATTTTAATGAAATAGGATAAACTATTACCCGATAGCTTGTGACGGTATAGTCAAATGGTGCAAATTCTCAATACTAGTTTTTGCACCATTTGATTTTAAATGTGAGGTAATGAAATATAAAATACACTGCAAGTACGGACGAATCAGATCAATAATTGATAGATATACAAATCTAGCCCAGCATAACCAAATAAACACCAGCCATTGCAAGAACCACAGAAAATACCCGTCTCCAGGACATTGGTTCTTTTAAGAATAACCAGGCAAAAAGAAGTATAAATATGGTCGCAGTCTGATTGAGTATACTGGCTATTGAAGCCGTCGCATGGGTCATACCAATTAACCAGCAGGCAAGACCAATATACGTCCCCAGAACCGATCCGGTTATCAAATGGAACCAGATTTTTTTATTATAAAATGGTTTTATCAAATCCCTTTTACGCTGGACAATTGCAAAAATAATGATTGAAAATATACTACCAAATATCAATCTGAAACCAGCGACCCACATTTGCTGTCCGAAACTGCTGGTGAGTTTATTCAGAACCGGTTTTACCAGTACAATACCAAAACCCATCATAGATATTGCTGCGATACCAAGAAATAACCCATATCGAAGTTCTTTAGGGTCAGATGGTATATTTTTTAATCGGAAAGAAGCAAATAACACCGCAGAGACGACTAACATTGCACCGAGTAACTGGATAAAATTTAATCTTTCCCCCAGCATGATAAAGGCAAAGAAGATTACTGATGGACTATAAAGAGTATCAATAATGGCTGAAAATCCTGCTCCCAGGATATTCAAAGATTTAAAAAAGATTAAATCGGCAATACCAATACCGATGATGCCACTTAGAATGAGGCGGACATAATCCTCAACTGAAAATCCATTTACTCCTGTGGCATCAAAAGGTTGAAGCAATGGTTCCTGAACTACTAGGATAGTAATAAGAAATAATACTGATGCCAGTACATTTTTAAAAGGATTGAGGGCAACGGGGGATATTGTTTCACCTGTTTTTTTAAAAAAGACAACTGCCAGTCCCCAGAACACTGCACTGAGGAGAGAGAATATCTCGCCGGTATATTTAAAATTTTCCATATCTATAATTACAAAATATTGATGTTAAATCAGCTGCAAAAATGGACATATTTTTAGGACAAATAAAATGAATAAGAATTGTGAATATCAGAAATATCTAAACCAATAATTGGCAGGACGTTTAGAGGCTGATCTTTTAGGATCCCCGCTGGCTCACCATCAAAAGGCCAGTCTGCCGCAGACAGGGATGAGGTCCAAAACAATAAATATTCTACATAAAAACTTGATAATCCTAATTAACTTTTTGCTTAGTTTTTTCAATATAGTATAAAATACTCTTCAACACCTTCTTTGGATTATCAAAAATATTATGATTTTTAAAGTGAATAACGATTATTCCATTTTCTTTCAAATATTCTTCGCGTTTTTTATCATTATTAATTACGTCAGGATTATTATGGATTGGTCCATCTAATTGTTTGTTTTTAAGATATCCCCATAGCTTATTTTCGGCAGGAGTTGGGTTTTTTCTAAATTCTCGAGCTAATTCTATTAGCTCTTTGGATTCGACCATATCTACAGATGATGATTCGTACGGCAATTAATGGTCAATTAAATGCAAGCTATTTGGACCCCCTCTGACTCCCCCTGATAAGGGGGAGAACTTCATTCATGCTCCCTTCTCCTTATGAGGAGAAGGGTCGGGGATGAGGTCCAAATTTAATATAAAGCTGTGGATTGAGTATTGCTTTTCGAAATCGAATTCTAAAATGCCAAATTAGTCAAATGGAAAACTGCTGCTGAGCTTAAATGGCTATTAGTCTGTTTGGGAGCCTCTTGTCACTCTCTCAAAATGGGGAACTTCACCTAGAGACCGAGCATGTCTACCGCAGGCAGGGATGGGGTCCATTAACTCCCTCTATTGAACCTCATCAGATATAGTTATGCTTACCACACCACGAAAATTATTCAGCTCATAGCCGTTTGCATGATCATCTGGGTATAACTCACCCAGTTCTTGAAGGATATCAGCAGACATTCTATCGGTGACCCCATGACAATTCATACAAAGCTCATTAATCATGAGTGGTTTGTAATAACGGAAAAATACATCATCTTTTTCTTGAATTTTTTGAACGTAATATGATGGAAATTTCTTTCCGAACTCTTCCAACTCCTCAAAATATCGGAGAGCCTTTTTCTCGTATCCATCAGGTTTGTTGTTTTTATTTCGGACTTTAAAAGATGTCCTTTTAATGTTAAGAATGGAATGATTGTCTTCATATATGGAGGTAGTTATGGGAATTGCACTGATATTACAGGTATTAATGGCTGCTTTAAATCCCCCATTATTTATTGCCATACCTAACTCACTTGAAAGCGATGTAATCAATTCCTTAAAAACACGCTCACCAGTAGTAATAATATTTATGACATCCTCAGCAGGGGGGGTGGTTATTTCGCCGTTATCCCGTGAACATGAAATAATCATGAGAAATGAAAGTGAATATAATATATGTTTTATGCTCATTACAATTACCCGATCTTTATTCTGCATCTTCATAGAGAATGACATTAATTATTTGTACAATATCTAAAACGTCGATTATCCCATCAGAGTTAATATCAGAGGCCCAAAGTTCATAGGATTCGAATCCATCTGAACCCAATATGTATTGAACCATAAGGACAATATCCAAAACATCAACAACAAGATCGCTGTTTATGTCACCATGATAATTGAAATGCATATTGTCATATATTGCTCCAGATGCTGCCATAATACAGAATAAAGCAACCTCTCCGTGCCCGCCAAGAGACGAGGGGAAAAACTGAAGATAAATCTCGGCACCGTTGGCAAGAAGGACATCATAGGCGGTTTGCGAGTTTTCAGGTGGAACCAGTTCATCGCCAAGACCATGAAATAGATAAATAGGGGATTCAGGATACCAATCATAAATATCATTTTGTTCCATGAGTGTCCTGAAAATATGATTATCATCGTTGATTAATTCATCCAGAACCTCCGGACGAAGGATATCCAATGGGGTGGATGGAAGATAGGAATTGATTTGCCAAGAAGGATGCGACCCATCAAAAAGACCTGGTAACAATGATGCATAATAATCGGTAAAAAACTCATTCCATTCACCCATTTGATAATGCTCAATATAAGCCAGTAAAATGTAAGCGACATAATAGGGCTGACCATATTCAATGCCAGATAAAATGGTCTCCAGGGTGATCCCGGATAAATCGTATGGTCCTGCCATTGGAGTTGATAATGTAACAGGCAATTCCTCGGCATAATTTTCTTCTAAATATTTATGTGCAGACATTGTTGCATATCCGCCTTCAGAATATCCCATTAAGAACAACTGATCATTATATTGTAAATCATCCATTTCATCACAAAAGGATTTGCTGGCAACAAGCAAATGGGCAACAGCAGCAGCGGTAGGAATATTTATGATATATGGATGAAGCATTTCAGAAATGCCCATCCCAAGATAATCCGCTGATACGGTGATATAACCTGCCGAACTTAACCACAAATTCATGGCGTCAAAGCCATAAACTGAAGAGACCTCATCTCTTAGAACTTCAGTACCATGTTGATAGGAAAGTAATGGAAATGCGGTTTGTGAATCTTGTGGAAATGCAATTGATCCTGATGCAATAGTTGGTTCTCCTTGCGGATCGACAGTGTGATATTCAACACGATAGACAGATATATCATATTCAGCTGTAGGGGCAAGAGATCCAAAAATAGCATTAAGTTGAAATTGAGCTTGCTGTTGGGTCATGTTGGACAACAATTCAACCTCAATAATATCACCGTATTCCTGTGAGGATAATAGGGTGAAAATGGATAAAATAATCCCTGTGATTACTAATTTTATGTTTTTCATAATTGGAATTTACAACTTTCGATGTTTATGTGTAAGGCATGATTGACGAGAATAGCATTCTACTAGTGGAATTTCGATGTATTTATTTCATTGTACCCATTGATGTTACAATTGTGAGAATAAATACATTCTATCTCATTTTGCAAAAAGGTAATTCAGTTGATAGCTAGCTCTTATCTAAAAACACTTTCACTCTTTTGCAGACAGAAGGCTTCCAACTTTTTCATTGCGATATTGATGATTATAGAGATCAAAATACTTGCCATTTTTAAAAATTAACTCATCATGATCACCGCTTTCGATAATCTTGCCACTTTCAATCACCAGAATACGGTCAGCATTTCTGATAGTCGATAATCGGTGAGCAATGATAAAACTGGTCCTTCCTTTTACCAAAACTTCGATAGCATTTTGGATAGATCGCTCAGTTTCAGTATCTACAGATGATGTAGCCTCATCCATTATTAGGATAGATGGATTGGCAATAATTGCCCTGGCCAGGCTGATGAGCTGTTTTTGACCGGTACTTAGATTAGTCCCACCCTCGGATACTTCCGTATCATACTTGTCGGGCAGGGATTGAATAAAGGCATCGGCTTTTACCGCCTGAGCAGCTGAGATAATTTCATCATCAGTTGCATCCAACTTTCCATAACGAATATTTTCAATTATCGTACCACTAAATAAATGAGGCGTTTGCAGTACAACTCCAAAATTTGACTGTAACCATTGCAAAGGATAATTACGGTAATCTAAGTCATCAATCAAAATTGATCCGGAAGTTGGTTCATAAAACCGGCAAATCAAACTGATTATTGATGTTTTCCCACCACCGGTTTCTCCCACGAGGGCAATTGATGAACCTGGTTCTACATCCAGATTGAAATCTTTTAGTATTGATTGTCCCTTTTTGTATTCAAAATTCACATTCTCAAAACAGATTTTACCCTTTAGTTCTTGCAATGGCGGCGATCCTATTCCTTCAGCATCAACTATTTCAGGTTTTGTTTCAATAAGCGTGATAATTCTTTCGGCTGCGGCTTGGGCATTTTGTAATTCGGCAAAAACACGCGCCAATTCCTGAATGGGAATAAAGAAAAATGCGGCATAAGATAAAAACATAACCAGCATTCCATATGAAATATCGCCAGCGATCACACCACTTCCCCCAAACCAGATTGCCAATGCGGTTCCAATCATTGAAAATATTTGAACGAGGGGCAAAAATATGGCTGATTGAACAGCAGCCCTAAATGAAGATGCAAACATTTTGCCGGTCAACTTTTCAAATTCAAATAGATTAGCATCTTCCCGAACGAGAGTTTTGGATGTCACTGCACCCATGATTCCCTCGTTAAAAGAGGCTGTTATTTTTGAATTGGTTTTTCTTACTTCCCGGTAGCTTTTTAATATGAGAACCTGGAATTTTTTACTGATCCATGCCAAAAGGGGCACTACTGACAAAACGATGAGTGCAAGTTTGAGATTCATGATTAGCATGACGATGGCAATCCCGGTCATGAGCGTAAAACCCCAAACCAGATCTACAAGTCCCCAGGCTATTATCTCAGATAATTTTGCAGTATCGCTGGTCATTCTTGCCATAAGCCAACCCACTGGAGTATGATCATAGTATGAGTATGAGAGTTCTTGCAGTTTACTAAATCCCGCTTTACGAATATTATAACTCACGCCCGTTTCAACTTTGCCGGCAAGCATAATAAATACGGCCACATTCAAGGCTTGAAACATTCCGATGGCCAGATATAATAATCCAAATCCCATTAATCCGTCATAATTCTGTGGTGTAATGAAGTGATCTATAGCATGCCTGGTCATCAATGGCATGACGATATCAACAGCTGCTACAAACATCATGAACAGGCCCAATAAAATCATTGTCTTTTTATAAATTTTGGCAAAAGACAAGACCTTTGACCAGGTTCTGCTATCCAACTGTTTATTAAAATCTATTTCCTGAAAATTTTGTTTTGTATTCATGTTCAATTCTGGCTTCTTGACTGCTGATTATCATTAATAACCTGAACAGGAAGTGTTTGCATGGTCCACAATCGTTTGTATAGTCCATCCATACGGATTAATTGTTCGTGTTTACCGCTCTGGCTAACCTGGCCATTTTCAAGGACAATAACCATATCAGCGTTGACTGCAGTGGTTAATCTATGGGCAATCACAATAGTGGTTCGCTTTCCTTTTCTACTAATCAAAGCCTCCCTTATGCGAGTTTCTGTTTCGGTATCGAGGGCGCTGAGAGAGTCATCAAAAATTAAAATTGGCGGATCCTGAATTATCGCCCGGGCGATGGCAATCCGTTGCTTTTGTCCTCCTGAAAGGGTAACCCCTCGTTCACCTACAAGTGTTTCATATCCTTTCTCGAATGTTTCTATTTCCTCGTGGATAGCGGCGATTCTCGAAGCTTCAAATATTTCAGATTCACCAGGATTTGTGATTTTTCCCAGTCGGATATTGTCTATCAGGGATTTGGAATACAGAAAAGGTTCCTGAAGTACAATTCCAATTTGCTGGCGGATATATTTTCGGCCAATTGTATTGAGCTCACGGCCATCAATTAAAACAGATCCATTAGTATAATCCCACAATCGGGGAAGAAGATTCGCTAGGGTGGATTTCCCCGATCCTGTCGGTCCAACGATTACAACCGTATCCCCAGAATTTATATTAAAAGAAATATCTTCTAAAACAGGAGTTTTTTCGTCATAACGAAAACCGGTGTTTTTAAACTCGATATTACCGCTTATTTTTGTAGTTTCATCTGACCAGCCACTCATATCCTCAAGAGATTCATTCAATATTTTCCGGATTCGGTCAAGTGATACAAATGCTTTCCCTAAGTCGGTTAATGTTCTGCCTGTCTGCCTTATCGGCCAAAGAAGAAATTCCACATAACTGACAAAGGCAACTAATGTCCCAAGCGTTAATTGTCCATCGATCGTCCAGTAAGTCCCCACCACCAATACAAGTCCGGTTTGACTGTAGATGAGAAGATCAGATAATCCCCAGTAAGTACCCAGTATTTTGATAAGCCGGTAGACATTATCACGATAAGCAGTATTCCTTTCATCGAATTTATCCATTTCAAAATCTTGGCGGGCAAAAGCTCTCACAACTCGAATACCGGTGAGGTTTTCCTGTAATACTGCCGACATAAATCCCTCTGACTCATCAGCTATTTGAAAAACGGATTTTATTTTTAGAAAAAATAAAACAGCAAATGTCAGAATTAAGGGAATCGTTACCATAGAGACCAGCGCCATCTTTGCATTTAGAGAAACAAGTATGGGAATAATGATTGCCAGCATTAGTAATGATTTGCCTACTTGTACAACCTGGATAGAGAGGAATTTCCTCACAGTTTCAACATCGGATGTGCATCTTTGAATAAGGTCACCAATTTTCCATTCTGAGTAGAATTTTACTGGTACGGATTGTAGATGCAGATACAATTCATCCCTCATGTTCCTTGCAATAGATTCAGATGCTTTGGCGGACCATCGACCATTCAGATAAGTAAAAATCCCTCGGAATAATGACAGTATTACCAGGATCAATGCACAGGCCCAAATTGTCTGTTGAGTTATAGTTGGTGCACCAATAAGTTGAGATAAAGATTGAAGTATAGACCAGTCTGAAAAGAGTTTATCACCAATGATTGAATCGATGGTTTCACGGATGACCAGAGGCGAGGCAAATGTGAACAAAGTCTCAAATGCAATAGCCGTGATTGCACCGATATACAATAATCGATTGCCAGCCATAAAATGCCACAATGTTTTAAATCTGGAAATATTTAATCCTCTAGAATTGATCTAAGTTGGTGTAAATCCGAAAAAAATGCAGGATAAAATTATAATGTTATGCAAGGTGAATGCAAAGCATGACTTTAGCAGGATAGCTGAAGAATGGTCTCCTTCACTTGTTGAGTAGTTTGTGAAGCAAATATTATTGAGGCATCCATCCATTTAGAATCACTACCGCCTGCCGCCCTTAGGTTTTCTTTCATATCAGATTAATGAGTAGTTGATGATCAAAACCCCATGGATCGATCAATATTAATCAATCTCTTGTAGGGTATTTCTTCCCTGTCAAGGGAAGGTGTCCAGCGATGTTGGACAAGTGGGGCTTGTGAAGCGACCATTGGCTATCTGATATCGAATTAGCGATAGTGTTACTAAATTTTCTGACTATATCCGGTGTTTCTATCGATAAATATGGTAGAGGTTGGTTAATGCCAATAATGATTTTCGTCCTCTGAGAATCAAAAACGAAAAACCTCAAGAGGGTCCTGGCGCATATATTAGCAAAGGCAGTTAACCCTTGTGAGAATTTCATAATCAAGATGGACAATGACACATTATTGGAGATCCACAGTGAAAAGAAATGCTTATCAAGAGCTGACTAAATGGAAAAATGATGACAAGCGTAAGCCCTTATTGTTGCAGGGGGCCCGGCAAGTGGGGAAAACATTTCTGGTAGATCAATTTGGTAATTCAGAATATTCAAATTACATTTATCTGAATTTTGAGCAGGATAAAAATTTACATGATTTATTCAAAAGAGATTTGGCCCCCAATGTGATTTTGAATAATATCAGTTTGTATATTGGCAAAAAGATATCTGCTGAAAATACCTTACTGTTTTTTGATGAAGTACAATTTGTTCCTGAAGTGATCACCAGTCTAAAATACTTTTACGAGAATGCACCTGAATTTCATATCGTTGCAGCAGGATCTCTTTTTGGGGTTGCAATCGGGCAACATCGCAGTTTCCCCGTCGGGAAAGTTAATTTTATGACATTATATCCAATGACATTTTTTGAATATTCCGTTATATGCGGTTTCGTTGGTGAGAAATATCAAATGTGCAAAAACATAAAATTAGATTTAATAACGATTCGTTTTTATAATTATTTCATTGGAAATATCGCTAAGATTTCCACAAAATTAATATTAATACAGGATTATCTCAACCAATTCCACAATATCAAGAACATCGAGTGAATCATCATTATTTACATCGGCTATTTCATCATATTGATTATTAAGGATTAAATCAACCGTGACGACCAAATCCAAAACATCTATTAAATCATCTTGATTAACATCACCAATTTGAATAAGTGGTTCATTTTTTACAACACGAAAACCAAAGTGATCATTTCCTTTGAATTTTTCGTCATTTGCTCTCGCTGCAGATTTAAGCGTACTTAGGTGATAATTCCAGGAGCCACCACGTCGGACTTTTTTCCCGGTATCGATTATATTGAGTGGATCCGTTTCCCCGTCGCTTATGGTATAAAAATCTTGATCATACCAGTCTTCAACCCACTCCCATACATTGCCGGCCATATTATATAATCCAAAAGGATTTGGCTCATTTAGATAGATATCCAATACATGGCCTAAAGAAGGTTCAGCTTCCAAATAATTCCAGTTGGCACTGGAACCATCATGATTGATATTACCATCTGAAGTGGAGTAATTAAATTCTGACCCACCCCGTGCTGCATATTCCCATTGTGCTTCAGAGGGTAAATCTATATTATAAAATAGTACAAATGCTTTTGCCCCATACCATCTGATAAAGGTGGCAGGCCAATTACTAACTTCAAGCACTGTTGGAAGGTTGTTTGGATAATCAGCAAGTTCACTCCAACTATCATAATCGTTCAACAAAATGCTTTCATCAGGTTCATGTGAAACATCGGTATAATTGTAGTAGTTTGTCAACTCCATCCAGTCAAAATCCTCAAGGTTGGCTGGGTCTTTCACATAAAACCATTCATTTGATTCATTCGATTCATCAAATCCGATATAAGCGATATTTAATGGATTCTCCGGTTCAATCACACCGGTAAATGAATCATTATCACCATCATCATTATCGTGGTCTTTCATGACTCTGGTTCCACTCAAATTATAAAGTACCTCACTGCTAAAATCTTCAGCGGCTATCTCTGTGCCATAGACTAGGAGATTGCCATTATCTGGACCGGACCCTGTTTCAATATGAACTTCAATTAAGTTGTCTAAAAAAGCAGAATTTAAGAATTGAGCATATTGTTCATTGGATATTTCAGTTTCACTCATTTGAAAAGAATTTAATGTGATTATATGAACAAAGGCATCATAACTCCCCGGGGGTCCTAGGTATTCAGCTTCTAATTCACCCATACTAAATTCCCCTCCGGGGATATCTACTAACAGTGATTCAGGAAATGAATCTTGTGAAACAATGACACCCATAAGTAACACGATGTATAATAAATTTTTTTGCATCGTTTAAATTACGCAATAAAAACTTTTTATTTAATATTTAAATTTTTATTCTCTTATAAATACTAGATGCAGGTGCGACATAACACTTGTCAAATTAAACCGCATCTTAATCACTCAGTTGGAATATCAAAATTAACATGATAATGCTCATCATGTCGAACCCACACTCTTTTTGTATTAAACTTCAAATTGTTTTTTAAATACTCGCCATCGACAGTGTTGATAAGGTGATGTCTCATTTTTGGATCGAAAATAACCAGTTGAATACCATAACCCATAGATACGGAAATCTGATGAAGGGATTTTAAATGCGATGCCATAGATTCGAAATCAATCTCATAGTTCTTAAATTTGCCATCCAAAGTGAATTCAATTGAATATCCGAATTTATTAAAAACGGATGTGGGCAATGGAATAGATTCCTCATCTTTATTAATAATTGGAACCATGAAATCTACCGATGTACCGTTCATATGAGTTTTATGTGGTTTGAACGGGCCACCATTTTCAAACCCTGTTTCACCATACATAAAGATTACATCTGGGCTTTTTGTTTGCTGTATTTTGTATGTTTCAACAATTATATCTCTCACCCTAGAATTAACATAAGTCCGTCCCAGTAAGAAGCCCAATGTTGAATAAGGAACAAAATTTTCTCCTTTATATGGAAGCTTTACACCGTTATCCATATGACCGGAAAGAGGGGATCCATAACTGATACTGGTATTTTCAGTTTGGCAGTATATCAATGAAAATAGAGGGATTATTAATAAAATATATGTGTTAAATTTCATATTTCACTTACTAAAACTCATCAACTGAGAACCTTACTCATTCCCTTCATGAGAGTATTCCACTCTATCGCTGTAAAGAAAATAGGTAGAGTCTTGAGTCATGTTGGTTATCATTAATTGTATTCGCCACATGCATGAAAAAGGTGGATTTTGAACTATGAAGCTGTATGTTGATCAGGATCAAGATAAAAGGTGTCAACACCTGTAGCACACCAATTATTAAATAGTATTACCCATTCATCGTCTGATATCATTTCGGTATTATAGAGCAACACATTCTGAGAATATCCACTGTAGCTGACAGAATCGGATGTTGTGTTACCTAATGAGAACTCTGCTTGATTAGACGAGTTTTGTCCATTGGATATTATATAAACACGATTCGTGAGATCAATCTCTTCTGTTTCGTTCTCATTTTCAACTGGAATTTCATTGGTCTCAGTCTCTTCAAGATCCTTTTCAATTTCACTATTAGTAATACCTGAATTACAGCCAAAGAACAGCCCGAGAATTGATATTAGAGATATTAAAATAATCTTTGGTTTCAAGTGGCATTCCCTTCAAAATCACAATTTCCTTGTTTCCTTCCCATGCTGAATTTATAAATATTCTCACTAACAAAACCTGGTTGTCCTTTTATTTGTAATTCCTATGTGAAGATTATTTAATATTCCATCATATATGATTCTCCAATAAAATATATTCTGCTTAATTTCTTTAGTCAAAATACGGTTTAATCACCATTTTAGGAGTCAAGATGAAATTTTCAATTCAATGTATATTGATTGCATTAATCCTACTTGTGTTTTCAATTGCGCAGGATCACCGGCCTATATCTACATATTCAATAGTGGCATATGATGAAACAACTGGCGAATTAGGCGTGGCAGTACAAAGTCACTGGTTTTCCGTTGGCGCTCTGGTGCCCTGGGCCAAATCTGGTGTCGGAGCGGTGGCAACCCAATCATTTGTCCGGGTGGAATATGGTCCTGAAGGTTTAGAACTAATGAGCAAAGGTCATTCTGCAAAAGAAACATTAGATTTTCTTGTTTCTCAGGATGAGGGCAGGGATGTGAGACAGGTGGCTATGGTGGATGTGAATGGTTCAGTTGCCATCCATACTGGAAAAAATTGCATTGCCGAAGCAGGTCATTACCAGGGAAAGAATTTTGCTGTACAGGCAAATATAATGGAAAACCCAACAGTCTGGGGAGCCATGGCCAAAGCATTTGAAACATCCTCCGGCGATCTTGCCGACCGTATGATGGCCGCCCTGGAGGCAGCTCAGGCAGAAGGCGGAGACCTGCGTGGCAGACAGTCTGCTGCATTGCTGGTAGTAAAGGGAACACCTGAAGAAAATCCCTGGGATAACAAACTATTTGATTTACGAATTGAAGATCATCCAGAACCATTGAAAGAATTAAAGCGGCTAATTCGTATCAATCGAGCCTATATACACGCTAATAATGGTGATTTATATCTGGAAGAAGGAATGACCAAAGAAGCGCTGGATGAATATTCTAAAGCGGCAAATTATTACCCGGAAAATCCTGAATTACCTTTTTGGACAGCCGTTACACTTGCCGGCAGCGGTAAACTGGATACAGCATTACCCATTTTTGCCGATGTATTTGCGAAGGATCCAAAATTACGTATTCTGGTAAAAAGATTGGTCCCGGCTGGCATCCTGCCTGACGATAAAGATCTTATTGACAAAATACTTAAACAATAAATGTTAGCTTATCAAAATAAAAGGAAAGAAATAATTGGAAGATAAAAGCTGGTCCCCGGATTCCTGGAAGAGATGTACGGCATTACAACAACCAGAGTGGCCGGATATTGATAAATTAGAAATTGTAAATAAAGAATTATCCACATTTCCACCATTAGTATTTGCTGGAGAAGTAAGATCTCTTACAGAGCAATTATCTGAAGTGGCTCAGGGAAAAAGTTTCCTTTTGCAAGGGGGGGACTGCGCTGAGACCTTTGCTGATTTTACAGCGAATCAAATTCGTGATAAGCTCAAAATCATTTTACAAATGGCGGCAATTCTCACATATGGGGCAGGATTATCTGTGGTCAAAGTTGGCAGAATAGCCGGTCAATTTGCGAAACCGCGAAGTAAAGAAACAGAATATATTAATGGTAAAGAGATTTATTCATACCGTGGGGATGCGGTAAACAGACTTAGCACAGATGAATCATCGAGAATACCAAACCCAAAACGCATGTTGCGGGCATATCATCAGTCTGCAGCAACTTTGAATCTGCTCAGGGCCTTTACTCAGGGAGGATTTGCTGATCTGCATAAAGTGCATCTATGGAATCAGGAATTCATCAAAAGGTCACCACAGGGAAAAAAATACGAATCTATCGCCATGGCAATTGACAGCGCCATGAAATTTATGCAGGCTTGCGGGATCAACTTGGATAATACAAAACTATTGAGGAGAACAGATTTTTTTACATCACATGAAGCATTATTACTTGGATATGAAGAAGCTTTAACCAGGCAGGATTCCATCTCAAATAACTGGTATGATTGCTCAGCCCATATGCTCTGGGTTGGTGATAGAACCCGGGATGTGAATGGTGCCCATATTGAGTTTTTAGGTGGAATCCACAATCCTATTGGAATAAAACTCGGCCCTACCACAAAAATTGATGATTTGATGGTGATCCTCGATAAATTAAATCCTGAAAACATTTGGGGACGGATTTCTCTCATCACTCGCATGGGTGCAGAAAAAATAGATAAATTCTTACCAAAATTAATCCAGTCTGTGAAAGAAAACGGACATCGTGTCGGATGGATTTGTGACCCAATGCATGGCAACACATTTACAACGACCTCAGGGAGAAAAACGCGGGCTTTTGATGCCATTCTTAAAGAGTTGGATTCATTCTTTTCTATTCATGATACAGAAAGCACCATCCCAGGTGGTGTTCATTTTGAGCTGACTGGTGATAATGTGACAGAATGCGTCGGTGGAGCCCAGGAGATTAATGTCGATCAATTGGAAAATAAATATGAAACAGCTTGTGATCCCCGATTAAATAATGAACAAAGCCTTGAACTGGCCTTTTATATTTCTGATCTGTTAAAACAAAGAAATAGAGAATAAAAAAAGGACCTGAATTAATTCAGGCCCTTCGTAAGGAGAAAGTAATTATTAGAGTTAAGGGATTATCCCAGAACGGTGATTGCCTCCGCGTGAAATACCCAGCCTTTGTCATCATCATAAGACCATGTATCATCATCATCAGGAGTTATTTCAATTTCAGGTGAGTTGTATATCCAGCCTTTGTCATCATCATACGTCCAGTTATCATTTTCGTTGTCTGCTGAAATCTCAATTACAGGAGCGTGGTAGATCCATCCTTTATCATTATCATACTGCCAGCATTCCTGTGAGTTATCAAGTTTGCATTCTGTCACATCGGGTTGACTTCCTGAAACCATAAACACAAAACCAAAAGTAGCGATGGCGATTATAATTATTTTTTTAAACATGTCTTTCTCCTTTTATTTTCAATTTCAAATCTGTCCGAATAATTACAAATCGCATGCCGTTTCGATATTTATTGGACTTTAGGGAATAAAAAATAACATTATAATAATATTAACCATATTATTTACATAGGTTTATAGAAATATTAAAAAATATTGACAATGTTAATTGAGTCCATATTGGATCTCTGAAAATTATATCATTTTGTTATAACATGAATAATTATTGATATAGAATCTTACTATATTCTCTTCTTTTTAGTCCCATTTCAGAAATGTGTTTTTTGAAAAGTTTAACTCCCCCAGTTTTCTTTTAAGTCATATTGAGTATCTGGGTAGTTGTTAAAAATGGGGGATAGGGATAGATTTAGATTCTTAAAAACGGGGAATTCAATGAAATATTATTTGCTGGTTAATCCATATGGCGGAGTAAAAAAAGGGTTACGGATTTTGCAACGAGTCAAACCGATTTTTGAAAAAGCCGGTTTTGAATTGGATATCATCGACAGCACCTTTGCCGGACATATTAAAGAATTAGCACATCAGCTTGATTTTGATGGATACAGCGGTATCATTGTCATTGGCGGTGATGGTTCAATGCATGAACTGATAAATGGAATGCTCACAAGACATGACAAAAAGCAGATTCCAATTGGATTAATCCCTGGTGGCACCGGAAATTCATTCATGCACGACCTGGATATGCTCGATCCAATCGAAGCTGCAAAAGCAATCACTGAGGGATATATCAGGCCTATAGATGTTATGGAGATTTCAGTTAATAAAATTACCAGGTATGCCTTCAATATTGTCGGTTGGGGATTAGTAACCGATGTTGGGAAACATGCAGAGAGATATCGCTGGATGGGAGAGCGCCGATATACCTTTACAGCCGTTCTAGAAGTATTAACCCTAAAGCCTCGACCGGCCCAGCTTGTTATAGGCGATAAAAAAATCATTGATGATTTCTCGTTTATAATTGCCTGCAATACCTGCCATACCGGGAAAGGAATGAAAATGGCCCCCAAAGCCATTCTTGATGATGGTAAGGTGGATCTTGTGGTTATCCGATATAATGTCACCCGAGCCAAACTACTTGCCACATTGCCAAAATTGTTTGATGGCTCCCACATTCACGATCCAGCAGTTGAATACTACCAAACAGATAAATTTTCACTGTTACCCAAACATAACGAGACGCTGAATATTGATGGTGAACTACTTGGCTCCACGCCAATCGATGTTCTAGTTAAGAAACATGCCATCCAGGTATATGATAGGAAGCAAAACAGTGAATAAACAGCTCTACCATTACAAGGCATCATGATAAAAGTATATGATGGTGATACATGTACAGTGGATATCGATTTAGGATTGGGAACATGGGTGAAAGGAGAAAAAATCAGACTATCCCGCATAAATGCTCCTGAAATCCGCGGTGATGAAAGAAAAAAGGGATTAGCTTCGAGAGATGCTCTGCGTGAGTTAATTTACGGGAAAGACATACTGCTGCAGACCATAAAAGACAAAAAGGGGAAGTATGGTCGGTATATTGGCGAAATCTGGATTCAACATAATGACAGCAAAATCAATATAAGTGATTGGTTGGTATCAAATAATTATGCTGTGTACCGGGATTACTAATCACATGGGCATATCAAAGATCATTTAGTCAAATTATAGTGTCTGAATTTAAAAATCCCAATCTGGTGTTGGTTCGGGTAAACAGAATATTGAATCGAGAGATTTTAGTAAAGTATCATCACATTTGAATTTCTCTGTCAACCGAAGCCCGGATGCAGGTACAGTCCCCAACCACAACCTGGAAAAGGCATTCACATTTGTTTCAAGGCATGGCAAGGTATTATCAACACCCATTTTGCAATTCGAACTTTTACCCAACGAAATAATATAATCTCCTGTGAGTCCATTCCATCCCTGATTATCCCCGATATATTTTTGAATAGGATCATAGAGCTTTAGATTAAATTGTAATTGTCCGTATTCACTTGAAAAAGCAGAGATACACTTTTCCAAATCACAAATTCTGATTTGCCAATATGCTACGGCTTTATTCCGATGTTCGAAAGGTGATTTCTCAGTAATCATCCGATAGGAAAATGGTGTATTCAACAAATCCTGAAACTGTAAACCCCTCGGTTCTTTTAAGCGTACCAATCTCACCTGATCTCCTAAAGACTTGATCAATGCCAATAAATCTAAAAACTCTTCATCATTGTGATAAACCATCCACCAGATGTTATAAGGTCCGGATTCGACATTTTTTGCAGTACAACAGAAATGATGGATCAATTTTCCAGTTTTTTCATCGATAAACCCAAGACCAAAGGTATTATCACCCCATTGCATCTCAGCATCAGTAATATTTTCAGGAAACAGGTTGCAATAACCATGATTCAATTTTCTATTCAATCTCGATTCGTGGATAAGTGATGCATCTTTTGAAGACAACCGCCGTGGGATTCCCGTTTTACGATTGATTTTTAATTGTGTTGGATCGAACGAAATGAAATGTTCATAACCACCTGTACCAAACCCCATTTGATTATAATATCCCTGCTCAAACATTCCAAGAGTACAGACCGCTGCTCCATCATCAGCTGCATTGGCGATTACGTTTGCAGTCATATTCCCCGCCAAACCCTGCTTCCGAGCTATTCGACTGGTTGTCACTCCCGTAATGCATGCCATAGATAAGGATTCATCAAGATACTGCATACTGCCAGGCGAAGAAATGACCAGACATTCAGCTTCGTTATTGATATCTGTTACCCAGACATCCTGACCTTTTAAGAATAAATCCATGGTGGATTCCTTGTCAGGTTCCAACCAGCCGCATTCCAACCAGATACGCTTTACATGTTCACTATCGCTTTCAGGGTTATATTTTCTCATCTCATTCATATCGACTTCTTTCTAAATTATCACTTATAAGTATCTGAAAATTATTGTATTTCCTATTGACAAAATTACGAAAAACAGGATTGAAGTGAATATATTTGAATTATCATCAAGGCAGGCAGCACTGACCTTTTTATTATCTGCAGCATATCGAACTATTTACCAGGGAAAAAAATTAGTTGTCGAACATTCGTTTGCTGACGGCTATTTTTGTCATCGCGATAATTGGGAGCCTATCACCCAGGGTGAAGCTGACGTTCTAGAGCAAAAAGTAAAATCCTGGCTGGAAAATGATACACCTCTAATCGAAGATGAAGTAGACAAACCTACCCTGCTCAATGATTATAAAAAAATAGGGCTTAGAAATAAAACAGAGATCATCACCCAGTGGGATGTGGAGAAGATCCCGGTTATTCGGTTTGGAAGATTTAGCGATTATCGATTTGAACCCATGTGCTTAGATAAAAAAAAGCTAATTAATTTTAGGCTTATGAGTTACGACCATGGCATGCTAATCCGTTTTCCCTCGGTATTAAACCATGGCAGCATTCCTGACTTTCATGATCATCCTCATTTATTTGAAATCATAGATGAATATGAAAAATGGGGGAATGTTCTCAATATAGAAAGTATTCGTGATCTTAATGAGGCTGTTAGAAATAATTCAATTCGAGAATTAATGTGGGTTGCGGAAGGATTACATGAAAAAAAAATTGGTAATATTGCCGACGAACTTAGCAATCGATTCCCGACTTCGCGGGTGATTTCCATCGCCGGTCCTTCTTCAAGCGGAAAAACTTCATTTGCAAAAAGGCTGAGCATTCAGCTTAGAGTTAACGGCTTTACCACCAAACAGATGTCCATGGATGATTATTTTTGTGATAGGGATGATATTCCCGTAGATGAGAACGGTGAACAGGATTTTGAAGCATTCGAAATTCTAAATAATGAATTGTTATGTGACGATCTGCAGCGCCTGTTAAATGGTGAAGCTATTAATCGAAGAAAGTATAATTTCACGACTGGCCGGGGAAGTGTAACCAATGATGAAATAATGCTAAAAGAAAATGATTTTATTATACTCGAGGGTATACATGGATTGAATCCACTGTTGACAAATAATATTGCTGACGGGAATGTATCGAAAATATATGTGAGTGCGATTACCCAATTGAATATTGATGCGGATCATCGGTTTTCCACCTCAGATAATCGCTTATTGAGAAGAATGGTCCGAGATTATAAATTCAGGAATTATTCACCAACAGAAACAATTTCAAGATGGCATTCTGTTAGGCTTGGGGAAGAGCGAAACATTTTCCCATATCAGGATAATGCCGATTTCTTTTTTAATTCTGCACTTATATATGAATTACCAGTTTTGGCCGGTGATGTTAAACCGCTGTTAGAATTGATTGAAGAAGGGAATCGGTTTGATGATCAAATCCACCGTTTAAAGACTTTGCTATCGTTCTTTATTCCCCTGGAAGAAGAAATAGTCCCTGGTATATCTATCCTTAGGGAATTTATCGGTAAAAGTGAATTTAATTATTGATTAAGGGTATTGGTGATTATCCTGAAATACGATCGCTGACGGCTTTCTTCACCTGGTCCACAGAGATTCTCACCTGTTGCATCGTATCGCGGTCCCGTAACGTGACCGTATTATCTTCCATGGTCTGATGATCAACTGTAATACCAAATGGCGTTCCTGCTTCATCCTGTCGACGATATCTTCTGCCAATAGAACCACCTGAGTCAAAAAACGCTGAATAATCACCGCGAAGATCATCGACAATTTTTTTAGCCATTTCAGGCTGTCCAAGTTTATTAAACAGTGGAAAAACAGCGACAGTGATGGGTGCCAACTTAGGCGAAAAACGTAAAATGGTTCTTTTTTCTCCATTGACTTCTTCTTCAGAGAACGCATCTGCTAAAACGGTAAGAACGGCCCTGTCCACACCTGCTGATGTTTCTACTACCGCCGGAAGAATATGCTGATTATTTGGCTGGTCAAAATAAGTAAGTCGTTTACCGCTGAATTCCTGATGTTTACCAAGATCAAAGGTCCCTCTATCGGCAATCCCTTCCAATTCGGACCATCCAAAATCAAATTTATATTCCACATCATAACAGGCCGATGAATAATGGGCAAGTTCGTCAGGGCCATGTGGTCTGAGACGTAATTTATCTTCAGATACACCAAGTGATTTAAACCATGCTAATCTTTCAGCTGACCAGTATTCCAGCCATTTGGATGTAGCTTCCGGAGCACAGAAAAACTCCATCTCCATCTGCTCAAATTCCCGGGTCCTGAAAATAAAATTCCCCGTAGTGATTTCATTTCGAAAGGCTTTACCAAGCTGGGCGATACCAAATGGTAATTTCTGTCGCGAGGTTGACTGGACGTTGGCAAAATTAACAAAAATCCCCTGGGCAGTTTCTGGTCGAAGATATACCGCAGAACTGGTATCGGCAACGGGTCCAACATGAGTTTTAAACATGAGATTAAACTGCCTCAAGTCTGTCCATTCTCCCACTTTTTTATTATGCGGATCGATTACAGCTGAATCGACTAAGATCTGTCCGCTGGGAACTCCCTCTTGATCAAGTTTTGCAACTATACCCTGAAACGTTTCCTCGTCATCTGAAAACGATGGAATATTATCTCCAAAGAGGGTGTCAAGCAATGTGTTGATGACATCAGCAGATTGGTCTTCTAATAGATGATCCAGACGATAGCGCTTTTTTGTCTCTTTGTTATCCACAAGAGGATCGTTAAAATTTTCAATATGTCCGCTAGCTTCCCAGGTTTTGGGATGCATAAGAATGGCGGCATCCATTCCCACTACATTCTCTCTTGAGGTAACCATGTTCTGCCACCAGCGATTTTTTATATTTCTCTTCAACTCAACACCCAGGGGGCCGTAATCCCAGGTACTTCCAAGTCCGCCATATATTTCACTGCTCTGAAATATAAATCCTCTTTGTTTGGATAAAGAGGTGAGTGTTTCTAATATGGTTCCATCTGCTTTAATGTTTGCCATTTTGAGATTATCCTGTCTAAAATTTTGATAAATTTATTAGTAATCGAATTAAGATTTCTTTTTCTTTTTGAACCGGTGTTTTGCAGGCCCTTTTGCTTTTTTTACTTTGATCATTTCGATAGCCTGTTCAAGGGTAACATCATCAACAGATAATGACTTGGGAATTGTCGCATTAATTTTCCCATCAGTCACATAAGCACCATATCGTCCATCTTTTAATTCAATATTTGTTTTTGTTGCAGGATCAGTGCCAAGTACTTTTAAAACCTGCGTGCCAGCCCTTTTTGCCGGTGCATCTAATAACTCGCCGGCACGCTCCAGTGTGATTTCAATAATATTGTCAGGAGGAGCAACTTTTCGTGTTTCTTTTCCACATCGTATATAAGGTCCGTATCTACCTAAATCAGCCTTTACTTCATTATCTTTCCACTTTCCCAGGCTTTTTGGCAGTGATAAAATTTGAATTGCATCCTCAAGCGTCACCATATCTTCTGTCATACCGGGCAGGAGAGATTTCATTTTATCACCAGCTTTTAGATAATATCCATATCGCCCGTTGATTAAGTGAATATCTTCACCATTTTCCGGGAAAGAGCCTAAAATTTCTGGTGCAGTATTTTTTTTCTTGAACATTTCTGAAATAGACTGAGGCGTCAGATCGCCGGGAACAAAATCATCTTCAAGAGTAAGATTTTCGCCATTACTTTGAAGATATAATCCATATCTACCGATTTTCAGTAAAATTTCATTTCCATCCGGATCTTTCAAGGATAAAATTTGCCTTGATACATCTTTGTCAAAATCAAGCTCCAGTTCTGCTTTTAATCCGGGGTGACCGTCACCGCCAAAATAATACTGACTTAGAAATTCACTGGCATCCATTTCGGATCGAGATATTTTATCCAGTTGATCTTCAAGCCGGGCAGTAAATTCCAAATCAACCAAATCAGTAAAATATCGTTCAAGGAACTGAACAACAGCATAAGCGGTGAATGTAGGAATCAATGCCCCTTTAACCTTGTTGGCATACCCCCGTTTTTGAATGAGTTCCATTATAGATGCATAAGTGGAGGGTCGCCCGATGCCCCTGGATTCCATTTCTTTAACCAATGAAGCTTCAGTATATCGAGGTGCAGGTTTGGTGAAATGTCCTGAAGGGATAAGATCATTGCAGAGGATCGATTGATTCTGTGTCATATCGGGTAAAATAGATTCCTGATCATCCCGCGCCGCATTCCGGTCATCTGAACCGGTGACATAGGCTTTCAGATATCCATAAAACCGAATTGTTTTACCTTTGGCTTCAAATACGGCATGATTATCCCAGATATGGGCTGTGGTTTGCAGCAGTTTGGCAGAAGCCATTTGACTGGCAATGGTTCGTTTCCAAATCATTGAATATAATTTTAATTCCAGGTCATTTAGTTGACTGCTAAGTTCATCAGGGGATCTGAAATTTGATCCTGCAGGACGAATTGCTTCATGAGCTTCCTGAGCGTTTTTCACCTTATTCTTATAGTAACGAGGTTTTTCCGGAAGATATTCATTTCCGTAATGATTACCAATAGCAGTTCTGGCTGCATCGATAGCCTCGCTGGAAAGGTTTACAGAATCGGTTCGCATATACGTGATAAATCCACCTTCATAGAGACGTTGAGCAGTGGACATTACCTGTCTGGAACTAAGGCGAAGTTTTCTCACCCCTTCCTGCTGTAGGGTGGAGGTGATAAATGGAGGTGATGGATTGGAAACCACAGGTTTGTGTACGATTGATTTTACTGTCCAATCGTGAGTTTTCCATTCACCGATATATTTTTCAGCCGACTCTTTAGTCAGGATTTCCTTATTAGAGCCGGTGAGTTTACCGGTGGTTTTATTAAAATCTTTTCCCCGGGCGATTTTCTTGTCATCAATCTCTATTAAGATTGTACTGAAATCTTCACTATTACCATTGAAATTACCAGTGATGCGCCAATATTCATTTTTGATGAAAGCACTTCGTAATTTTTCACGATCAACAATAATTTTTATTGCCGGGCTTTGCACTCTACCAGCAGATAAGCGTGTTTTTATATTGTACCATAACTTTTCCGATACCTGGAAACCAAACAATCTGTCTAAAATTCTTCGGGTCTCCTGAGCGCTAACCAGGTTGGAATCAATTTCTCTGGTATGGTCAAAAGCTTCATTTATTGCTGATTTGGTTATTTCATGAAAAACCAATCGCTTTACCGGGATTTTTGGTTTTAGAATTTGGATAAGATGCCAGGCAATGGCTTCACCTTCACGATCAGGGTCAGTGGCGAGATAGATAGATTCGGCACCAACAAGAGCCTTTTTCATTGCCGAAACAACTTTCTTCTTATCGGTTGAAACGATGTACTTTGGTGTAAACCCATTATCTACATCAATGCCAAGCTCATTAGATGGAAGATCTCTCACATGTCCCACAGATGCTTCAACAATATATTGGTCTCCCAGGAATTTTTTAAGAGTGCGAGCCTTGGAAGGAGACTCGACAATGATTAAATTATTTGATTTTGTGTTCATATTGGGGGCGAATTTACTGCTAATGAATTCGATGCATCCAAACGCTAATTTTTATTATGACAATTATTTTTTATTCTATCTAAGTATGGAATCTTATCACGATTTCCCGTAATTTCAGGGTATGAAATACACCGGTACAATCATAAAAATGGAATCAAAAAACCATTCTCAAGTAGTTTACAGACTGCCAATTGGCGAGGATGAAATCTTGATGAATGACCTCATTGGCAAATATATCAGTATGTCATGGGATGGTGAAATCTATTGTATAGGATGCGGCCGGAAAACAAATAAATCCTTTGCCCAGGGTTACTGTTACCCCTGCATGATCAGCGCTCCCGAAACATCTGAATGTATTCTGCGACCGGAATTATGCGAAGCACACAATGGTATTTCAAGGGATATGGACTGGGCTAAATATCATTGCCTTATTGATCATTATGTTTATCTTTCTCTAACATCCGGTCTAAAAGTTGGCGTCACAAGATCTGGACAGATTCCAGCCCGTTGGATAGATCAGGGTGCAAGTAAAGCCATAATATTGGCGCAGACATCAAATCGATATGAGGCTGGATTAATAGAGGTCGCGCTGAAAAAACAAGTATCAGATCGAACGATTTGGCAGAGAATGTTGAAAAATGAATATCCTCGCGATATCAATCTAATTACAGAAAAACAGAGATTAGTCGAATTTGTCCCTGACAATTTAAAATCATATATTTCAAAAGATGATGAGGTGACTGATATGAATTTTCCTGTGAATGAATATCCTGAAAAGATAAAAAGCCTGAACTTTGATAAACATCGGGAAATTTATGGCGTGTTATGGGGGATCAAGGGTCAGTACTTAATCTTTGATGATGGTTCAGTGCTAAATATTCGCCGGCATAACGGATACCTTATTTCAGTTGATGTTTAAATTTGAATTCGTTTTAGCTGAAATTAATAATAATCTTTAAGGTCGAAAGAAGAGAGTACAATTGAAAATCCTAATTTCAAAATTGCCTGATAACCCATGGTGGGGACATGGAACCCCCATGTATGTGAATAATCCTGCCATGAGGAAAGGTCAAGCTCCTAACCAGAAACTGGTAGAGATCGAATCATATATGCTGAGTCAACTTTTCAAAAAACTTCCATTTGAAACGGTGGAGGTAGATTTCCCATATATTTTGGATCAGCATAATTTTGATTTGAGAAAACATGATTTTGTTTTTGTCCGTGATTTGTTTATCAGCAATCAGAGAGGCGAGGTAGTCATCTCTAAATTTAGAGAAAAAGACAGGCAGATCGAAGCGGATATCATGCAGGTTTATTTATCAGCCCTGGGTTTGAAAACATACAGATTACCAGATAAATCTTCAAGTTATTCAGAAGGTGGAGAATTTTATTTCTGTCCCGGAGATAATTTATTATTTGGCGGGATATCCAGAAACAATATCTCCGGCACTGAGAAAACAGCTGAATTACTGAATGTCGGTGAATTAGTGATCATCGAGACCGATGCCTTCCATCTGGATACAGTCTTTACCCCTGTTCTTGATAAGAAAAAAAAGCTGGTCGCCATGATTGGCTGTCTGGAGTTATTAACACCCGACTCAGTAAAGAGATTGAAAAATTTAGCGGATAAAAAAAATATAATATTACTGGATGTATCCGTTGTTGACGGCATTGGCACCCAAAGTGAATTAGGTGAGTTTGCCGTCAATTGTCTGCCAATGCCCGGCTATCTTATTGGACCGACGCGATTTCATACCAAAAAAGTAGATGAATTGCTGAAATCTCTGGATATTATGCATATAACAATCCCATTAACTCAATACCGTTTAAGCGGTGGGGCCGTTCACTGTCTCACAAATGAATTATAATAAATTAAGATAATTATGAAAAGAGTTACAGGAATCAGAGATTTGTCAGATGATCATCAAGGAGCCTTAGTATTGGCGCGCCGATGTAAAAGAGGGAAAATAAAAGAAAAGCCAATTTCAAAGGATGCACTTTGGGATTATGTTAGGAAAGAGTTCTCAGACAAAATTAATCAACATTTTCATCTCGAGGAAGCATACCTGATTCCCATGCTGGAGACCCTCGACCTTAATAATGAAGTGTCCCGCATCAAAGAGGAGCATGAGTATTTGAGAACATTAGTAAATCTCTCAAATCCTGATATGGATATGATTCGGACTTTTGGTGAAATACTGGAATCCCATGTCAGGTTTGAAGAAAGAGAAGTGTTTGAGAAATATCAGCAGAAATTCCCTGATGATATCCTAAAAGAAATATCAGAATCATGGATACATTTTCATCAAAACAAGTGATAAAAATAAATTTTATAAGCATAATTATCCTCGTTCTCGAATAATCTACTTATCACAATAATAACTTTGGTTCACAGTGAAAGCGGGCAATCCACTTTCATTTGAGTTAATAGCAGTAAAAAATGTAGTTTAGGATTTTACCAACAAGATCGGACTATTTGCTTTTTGGGCTGTATGGATGGGTTTGCTTCCCTTCAAAAACTTGATAAATTCATTTCCTGAAGCTTTTCCCATTACAATAATATGATTGTCTCCTGCCTCCCGTAAAAACACATCAGTAGGATTACCGGTGATCATGGATACGTTAAAAGACAGTTTCAACATTCGCAGATATTTTTCCACCCACCTGGAAGCATTTTTATACCCTTTACCGAACGTTTTATTTTTGCTGACGGTAATGGCATGTATATGTGCATTAAATTGCCGGGAAATTATTGCCCCGAACATGATAGCCCTCTTGGTAGCAGCTGAATCATCGACGCATAATAGTATTTTGTAATTCCATGAAGGGTCAAAGTTTTTTATAATAAATATGCTGGTATCAAGAAATTGAATATATTTGTGGGTCATCCTATTATTTTCCGGGGCACCAATAATAGATAATTCATAAGGTCGATATTGCGTTTCCTTGTGAAGCTCACTAAGGAGATCTCCTTCTCTGAGAATCAGGTGAATTTTTTCTCCGGAAGATTGTGGAAGCACCATGCGAATTCGACCCGACTCTGCAATAAGATTGGATGGATCAAACTCAGCCGTTTCCGCCGGAAGAAACCCAAATTCTTTGATGGATTCAAATGCCCACATCAAAACTTCTATACCGGGATGATGAATATTCCATTCAGAAAGTGAATATCGGGTAAGTGCAATGTCCCCTTCAATGATTGAGCTGGATTTTTTCCCAATGTATAACACCGATAAATCGGCAGAAAATCCGCTGGCAATTGTAACACCAATTTTCAACCTGTTTTTAGATTCTGGACTTGTATCTTTTACTGCGATTAAAAATCTCATAAACCTGCCATTATTTAAAATTTGTGAAGCCTATTACAAGCGGCCAATACCATTTGTATACAATGAGTAAGGTAATAAATGACGCCAGCCCCAATCTCCATCCTGCTTTAAGAAAGTCTGTCATTTTTACCAATCCTGATGAATAGATAATCATACATGCTGGTGCAGCTACAGCTGAGAAATAACCAAAAGCCGAAGCTACTGCAGTTGCCATCCCCATAAATACTGGTTCACCCCCCATATTTAACGTGATTGGACCCAATACTGCCACGGTTCCGCTTGAACTCATCACATTGGATAAAATCATAGTCAAGCCGATTACAACCATATATCGCACTAACTCGAACTGCTCCATCAACCCCCCCGTTGCATTGATGATATTTTCACCAATCCAAACCGCTGTGCCCATATTTTTCATTTGTACACCCAAAGAGATCGCACCGGCAAATAGCAGGATGACCCCCCAGTTTGTGTTTTTGCTGATATCCTCCCATTCGACAATCCCTGTAGCCATATATAAAAAGGCACCGGTTATGGCGATGATACCCATTCCAATTCTCTCGTTAAGCAGTACCCAGCACAGGAATATAAAAACAAAGATTCCGATGGTCAGGATATCCTTGCCGGTCATTTTTCCTTTATGTGCTACTTGAATTTTCAATTTTCTTATAGCCGTATCCAGATTTGTATACTCAGGCTTAAAGGCAACTTTCAATAAAATGGTTGTAGATATAATTCCAAAAATCACCATGGGATAAGCCATTATGATCCAGTGCACATAGGATAAGGTTACTCCTGCGTCAGTGCTTCCACGCAAGTATTCTATCATTATAGCATTTCTGGCTCCGCCGGACGGGGTGCCGACAGAACCGATTGTCGATCCATAAGCAATTGAAAAAAGCAAAAGGGCGGTAAGATTTGGAACTGGTTTTCTCACAGAACTATGTCGAACCAGAGTTAAACCTACCGGCAACATCATCGCTACTACAGTATGTTCACCAACAAATGACGAAAGAATTGCAGATATAGCCACAAAACCAAATACAATCCTGTTCACACTGTTCCCGGTAAGTTTGATGATTCCGAGAGCAAGGCGGGTATCCAGCCCCTGGTGAACAATTGCAACCGCCATCATTAGAGAACCCATAATAAAAAACACTGAGTCGCTCATATAAGATTTTGCTACTTCTGTGGCAGGGGCAATTCGGAATGAAACTTCTAGTACAGCAATCAGCAAAGCCACTGCCGGTAGCGGAACCGGTTCAGTAATAATCAGAGAGATGACCATGATGCCAAGTATTAGTGCACGGTAACCTCTGGTTGAAATTGTATCGGGGTAGGGAAGCCAATACATTGCAACACCTACAGCAATGATTAGCAAAAGCCATTTTTTCTGTTGTATCCAGAATAGGAATGCACGAATTACATCGTTATACATATCCAAAAATTAATATTCAGCCTGCATGACTGCAAAGACTCACTTTCCGAAATAAGGGCAATGAAATGGTATATCATAACTTTTTCCCTTCAATAAATGAATATAATAATTGTAAATTCACCGCTTATTTAATGAAGATATTTACCAAATTGACAAGTTTTCGATAAATTGTTTGAAAGGATATAAATTTGATTAGAGTTGAAAATCTGGTAAAAAATTATGGTGACGTTAAAGCAGTTAGAGGGATTGATTTCGAAGTTAATGACGGTGAAATTCTTGGATTCCTTGGCGAAAATGGTGCTGGAAAATCCACCACCCTAAAAATCATCACCAGTTTTTTATCCCCAACATCGGGAAACGTATATGTGAACGACCTGAACATCCAGGATCATTCCTTAGAAATTAGAAAACAGATTGGCTATTTACCCGAACTCAATCCTTTATATATGGATATGCGGGTTTTTGATCTACTTGAGTTTTCTGCCAGGGTTCGCAATATTGAAGGAAAAGCGTTTAAGCAGTCAATGGCCAGAGTCATCGAGCAATGCGGCTTAAATGGTGTCGTTCACAAAAGAGTGTCAGATCTGTCAAAAGGATATAAACAGAGATTAGGCATTGCAACGGCGATTATTCATGATCCCAAAATTTTAATTTTGGATGAACCCGTAACTGGACTTGACCCAAATCAAATTGTTGAGATTCGGGAATTGATCAAATCTCTTGGACAGGAAAAGATGGTAATTATATCCAGCCATATCCTCCATGAAATTGAGGCCACTGTTGATAGGATCATCATCATTCATGCCGGTGAAATTGTTGCAAATGGCACCAGCGAAGAGCTGATGTCAGGATTTCACGGCAAAACACAATTAACACTTGAAGTCAAAAATGCAAGCTCAGACAGCATTCAAAAACTTGCTGACACATTCCCCGAAATTATACTGACAAAAATGGAACCGGTGAATGGAAATCATCTTGTGATGATGGAGTATGACAAAAATTCTGATCCCCGGGAATCCATTTTTAATTTTGCAACGGATAAGGGATGGATTCTACTGGAGATGAGCCTGCAAAAAGCGCAGCTTGAAGACATTTTCCGAAAACTCACAATTGACGGAGGTGCTGATGCGTAATATTTCGGCAATTTACTTTAAGGAACTCAAATCCTTTTTTAACAGTCCTATGGCCTACATCTTTCTGGTCATATTCTCGTTAATAAACGGATATTTCTTTACCCAAACATTCTTTTTAATAAATCAGTCAGATCTCAGGTCTCTTTTTAATATCATACCTTTGGTCTTTCTTTTTTTCATCCCGGCAGTAACAATGGGATTGATTGCATGGGAAAAGAATTCAGGTACCATTGAAATAATGGCAACGTTGCCGGTAAAAGATTCAGAATTCGTTCTTGGGAAATATTTTTCCGGACTGACCCTGATTCTTGTTGGCATCGGATTCACATTGGTTCATTTTATCACTCTTGCATCAGTAGGCACCAATATCGACTATGGTGCAGTATTATGCGGTTATTTTGGTATTATGCTGCTTGGGGCATTTTATTCATCCATTGGATTATTTGCCAGTAGTGTGACCGAAAACCAGGTAGTTGCCTTTATCATTGCTATCAGTGTGGTAATAGTATTTTATCTTCTCGATAAAATTTTAATTTTTACACCGGCTGCTTTAACAGGTATTCTTCAATATATCAGCGTGGAATATCATCTATCCAATATATCCAGGGGAGTTGTGGATTCAAGAAATATCATTTATTTCTTAAGCATGATTTGGATGTTCTTGTCATTGACGATTCGCGTTGTTGAAATTCGGAAGTGGAGGTAGATATGTTTCACGTCAAAGATAAAAAATCATTTCTATTATATATTGGATTTATCCTCTTAGTTGTTATTCTTATTAATGTCATTTCCAGGAATATCCATTTCAGGCTTGATTTCACGGAAAACAATATTTACTCACTTTCAGAATCAAGCGAACTTATCGTTGATAAAATTGATGATATTCTAACGATGAAGGTATATTTTTCTGATAATCTGCCAGGAGAGTATGGTAATAATAAACGCTATCTCCAGGATATTCTTGAGGAATATGCTGCTTTGTCAAATGGTAAAATTCGCTTTGAATTCTATCCACCGGAATCAGATGAAAAAATGGAAGAAGAAGCTCTGAAATATGGTATACAGCCAGTCCAGCTTCAAGTTGTGGAAAATGATAAACTTGAAATTAAAAAAGTGTATATGGGCATGGTCTTCATTTATGAGGATTTAAGGGAAACCATTCCGGTTATCCAAACCACTACCGGTCTTGAATATGATATCACCACCAAAATCAAAAAAATGGTAGATACCCGGAAGAAATCTATTGGTATAGTCAATCTGACTGAAAGCGCTGAGCCTCAAAACCAGACGATTTCAGAAATATTAAGTCAATCATATAATATTAGACCTGTAGACCCTGCTAATCCAATTCAGGGTGATATTTCAGTCTTATTGGTAGATGGTGTAGAAGATAGTGTATCAGTTGATGTTCTGGACAACCTGAGAAGTTTTGTGGCACGAGGTGGGAATATCTTTATGGCGCAGGGAAGAATCAAATCAGATCTTCAAACACAATCAGCAACGGTAATTCAATCAAATATATTTGATTTTCTTGATGAGGTGGGTCTGCATGTAAATGACAATCTTGTACTGGATGCTTTATGCAGCCAGGTAACAATCAGTCAGAATCGTGGTTTCTTTAGAATGAACAGCGCTGTAGATTATAATTTTTTCCCAATGATCAGGAAATTTGGTGACCATGTAACTGTCAGTGGACTGGAGCAACTAAGATTACTTTTTTCCAGTGAAATTGAGTATCAGGCTACCGATGTGATGGATTCCACTGTAAATAGAATAACCCCATTATTGATTACTTCAGACAAATCAACGACGATGGAACAATTTTTTAATCTATCCCCAATTGATAACCCAGCTTTTACTAGTTTGAATGAACCAGGCAGGGTAGTTGGTGCTTTGACCTCAATTGCATCAAACAGTACTGGCGGAGTCAGCCAAATTATTCTCATATCGGATTCTCGATTTTTTGAAGATGGTGGTGCCTCTCCTGAGAATGCAGTATTTCTTTTAAATGCTGTTGACTATCTTATGGGTGACAGCGATTTAGTTTCCCTCAGGAGCAGAGAAATAACTACCAGGCCACTGGAAGAAATTGAAGATGGAGCAAAATCAAGATGGAAATGGATAAACATTTTACTGGCGTCCGTTCTGGTCATTATATTTGGATTTGCTCGTTTGAAAAGAGATTCTGCAAGAACAAAAATACTGGAGGAAATCTATGAATAAAGGTATGCGAAATAGTATTATTGTCCTCGTTGTACTTATAGCCGGTTATTATATAATATCCAATAAACAGAGCGGCCTGACAACAAAATCTTCAGTTATCTATACTGACGATGTTCTGGATATTCATAAGGTTCTGATCCAAAAATCGGGGGGTGCAATTGAGTTATCCAAAGATGCCGATACCTGGGGAATTTCAGGGAATGATACATTAGTCATCCGCCAGGATAAGATCGATAACTTACTTAACACCGTATTATCTGTGAGTCGAGAGACATTGGTTTCAGAAAATCCGGAAAACTGGTCAAAATATTCTGTTGATGATTCCACCGGGACACATTTAGCGCTGATAGATATAGAGAATAATACAATTGCCTATTTTGTATTTGGACGATCAAAATCAGATTATTCTCATAATTATATTAGAATACAGGATAACAATGCGGTGTATTTAACAGATCAAAATATACTTCATCATTTAAATACAGAAGACACATTCTGGGGAGAGGTGCCCCAGAGAGATGAAGAGATTGTCCCTGGACCTGGTTTGCAGCTGCCGCCAGATATAATTGAAAAATCAGATACTACCGGGGCAGAATTTAACCTCGATGATAATGAATAATTATTTCTTAATCCTCATTTTGAAAAAGGAAAACAATACATGGTTATACTGATACCACCAAGCGAAGGAAAAACAAAAATCAAAAAACCAATGGATACACGGTTTGGAGAGACAGATTATTATTTAATGGACGATGTGAAACAGGTAATTCGTCTTTTAAGTCTCATTGGGGATGAAGAGCTTCGGTCAATATATGGCACATCAGTTGAAAAGGCACGGATCTACCATCGCCAGAACCAGGATGCATTGAACAGCAGAATTTGGTATGCAATTGAAAGATACTGCGGTGTTGTTTATGAGCATATCAACTGGATGAGTATGTCTGATAATGCGAAAGATTATATGGAAAAATATATTCGTATTTTCAGTGGATTATTTGGATTAGTGACGCCAAGAACGCTCATACCCGGTTATAAACTGAAAATGAATGTTTTAGCCCTCCAGCATCACTGGAAACCCATACTCACCAATTTGCTCAAAGATGAAGATGTGGTTATTGACCTGTTACCCCAGGTTCATAGAAGAGCCTATGATGCTGGTGACAATGTAACCACTATTGAATTCTCAGTGATAACCAAAGGAAAGAGAACTGCAGCAGGACATTATGGAAAAGCAGTTAAGGGAGAATTTATCAGATATATTGCTGAAAACAACGTTACTTCAATTGATGATTTTGGTGGTTTTAATTATGATGGATTCGAATGGGATGGCAATATGTTTGTGAAGGAAAACAAATAAGCCAATCTCCCGAAATGTTGAAATGGAAACCCCGCTAATTGTGGGGTTTCTTTTTTTATAGCCAATTTTTATCTTCTGATGTTGCGAATCTTCCAAAATGAATTTTTGAAAATACATCGGAGAATAGAGAAAAACGAGCCACCGATAGGAGTTGAACCTACGACCCACGCATTACGAATGCGTTGCTCTACCAACTGAGCTACGGTGGCATTATTCTTTCAGAATAGACTACAAAATTATTAACTCTAACTCGACCCTTACCATCATTTATAATAAAATTTAAAAGAATTCTATTTCCATTTTCATCTTATAATCTCCAATATTTTTGGTTATTTCAATATTTCAGAAAACATGGCACAGTTATATTGTAATTGGGAATAAATGTAATGAAATGAAAAAAAGGTAATCAAAAACTGATAAGAATCAGTAATAATTACCTTTTAAAAAGGGTCTGCCCCTGCGACGGTAGTTGAAGGATTTGCACAGGGGCAGATGAACATGCACCACAAGGGTGATGTCCAGTGATCATAATTTAAATACAAATAAGCATTCTGCAATAGTACACTTTGTACAATTGTCAATTTTTATGGATGTAAGTCTAATTTGTTTCTTTCCACACAGTAAGATATTTTTCGGCATTAAACATTAGGCTTGGTGACCATCCCCGAAGTGCAGGATTGACGATAGTTGCGGTTTGGGAATGCCACAAATATATCCAGGGGGCGTCGTGGTGGAGAATATCATTTGCCATGATCGAAAGTGAAAGCCGTATTTCATCATCGGTCTCTTTTTGCAGTGACATGATAATATTATCCAGTTCAGGGTTTATATATCTTGTCCACCTCCTGATGCTGATTCCAGATTCAAACAGAGGTGTCAAGAAATTTTCAGGATCTGGGTAGTCAGCCCACCATGATCGATAATACATATCAGGCTTTCCCTGGTTTACAGCCTGACTATACATATTCCAGTCATTGCGAATAATAGTCACTTTTATGTCAATATCCGCCAATTGAGCCTGAATATTTTCGGTAATCATCAATAATTCACGCGATGAACCTTGCCAAAGCTCAACTTCAAATCCATTTTCATAACCCGCCTCACTCAATAATTTGCGAGCCATTTCCTGATTGTAACCATAAGCAGGGGAATCATTATCAGCTAAAAGCGAGGGTGGAATCGGTCCTGAAGCAAGAATTCCTTTGCCATTATTTATGGAATTTATAATTGCCTCTACATCCACAGCATAATTCACTGCTTGTCGGACCCGGACATCATTAAATGGCGGCCGGCTGCAGTTAAGGCCAATGTAATATGTATTTAATTCATTATTAAAATGAATAAAGGGATTCCATTTGGGATCTTCAGCCCATAATAAATATTCTGATTCAGGTATTTCCAGGATATCAAGATATCCGGTAATAAACTCAGCTGAGCGGGGAAGCGCTTCAGGGAGAATCCGTATATTGATATATTCTGACATTGGAGCTCCAAGAAAATAGTTATCATTTCGAAAAAATTTCAAATGGCCGTCATGAATCCATTCCTTAAGAATCCATGGGCCGGTCCCAATGATTTGATTATCAGTGTCCATCATTATAATTGCTGCTGCCGGCATTGCTAAAAAACCTGGAAAAGGTGAAAAGGGCTCAGACAGCTGAATAATAAATGTAGTATCGTTTATTGCTTGAAACCCGGAGATATTATTGCTTTCACCAATCTCAAAAACATTTGCACCATCGACTGATTTAAAAAGCCATTTTCTATGTGATTGAGTATCTGGAGACATTATTCTTTCAAAAGATGATTTTACATGATGTGATGTGAGTAATTCACCCGAAGTGAAATGAATGTCATGGCGAAGATTGAAGGTATATATTGTACCAGACTTATCTACGGTCCAGGATTTTGCAATAGAGGGGACAAGCTGGCTGGATTTCCCAAATTTGAGTAGATTGTCATATAATAGAGCACAAATTCTTCCGGTTCTCACATCAGTGGCGAGGGCTGGATCCAAACTTTTGGGATCACTGTAAAATACTAAATTAATCTGATCTTCTGTGGATTTTCCAGTACACGAGAAAAATATCATCAATACAGATATGATTACATATTTATTCAATTATTGAAAAGTATCCTTGATATTCTTTATTTAAAGAATTTACTGAAATAGAAATAAAACACAAGATGAATAATGTTGATTATTTATCCATTTGAAAAGTAAAATTATCAATTAATCGGACATCTAAAAAAAACACTGCAATGCTAACGAGAATATCACCCTCAATATTATCATGAATTTCCTTAAGGGAGATATTGTCTACGATAGAGAAATAATCAAGACGTATTTGCTTTTCAGTTTTTATCATCGCAATAACAACTTCACGAATTTCCACTACTGAATGATATCCCTGTACCAGCATCTCTTCTGCCTTTTTCAGAGATCTATGAATTACACCGGCTTTTTCACGGTTATTTTCTGAAAGGTAGATATTGCGGCTACTCATTGCCAAACCATTTGCTTCCCGTACAATCGGACACGGCACGATTTGCAGATTGTAATTCAGATCCGTTACCATTTTCTGTAAAACCCGTATCTGCTGGGCGTCCTTTTCACCAAAAAAGGCATGAGAGGGACGGATAATGTTAAATAATTTCCCCACAATTGTGAGAACGCCCTTAAAATGCTCCGGTCGGCTTTTACCTTCCAGTCTATGAGAAAAATTGTCTTCAAGAATAAATGTGGAAAAACCTTGCGGATACATTTGTTTATCATCAGGAAAAAAAACCACATCCACCTGGAATTTTGACAACGCTTCAAGGTCCTTCTCTAAATCCCGTGGATAATTGGAGAGATCTTCTCCGGGTGTAAACTGAGCTGGGTTTACATAAATGCTAACAATGGTTAGATCACATTTGGAATTTGATTTGTGAACAAGAGATAAGTGACCACTGTGCAGCGCACCCATTGTGGGAACAAATCCAATAGTGCCGCTACATGCCTGCCGCCAACTCTGAAAATCAGAGATGGAAGAAATTAATTTCACTCTTTTTCCAATAGAATTTCAGAAATTACCGATGGTTTAACATGAGCGCTGTGTTCCTTTGCAGGAAAATCGTTTGACTGCACATCGTTGATAAAAGATTTTATAGCAGTACTTATTTGATCGGTAAGATTCACAAATCTTTTAGTATGTTTTGGGACAAAGTCACCAAATAAACCAAGAATATCATGAAAAACCTGAATCTGCCCATCGCAATGAGGCCCAGCACCGATACCAATAGTGGGGATTGTTATTTTTTCAGATATTAATTTTGCCACCTCTGCCGGAATGCCCTCAAGGACTAAGGCGAATGCACCGGCTTCAGCAACTTCAATGGCGTGGGTTAATAATTGTCTTGCAGCTTCAACAGTTTTACCCTGAATGGTATAACCTGAGAACTGATGGTATGATTGTGGTGTTAGACCGATATGACCCATAACCGGAATTCCATGATCTACCAAGGATCTTATCTGAGGGCAAACTCTTTTTCCACCTTCCAGTTTCACTCCTGACGCACCTGCTTTTTTAATAAATTTTCCAGCGGAATGTAGTGCATCAGATATTGATGCCTGATATGACATAAAAGGAAGATCAGCAATTACCAGGGCTCTTTTTGTCCCCCTGCATACCGCGGCTGTAAGCATAAGCATCTCATCCATAGTCACAGGCAGGGTGGTGTCATAACCCAGAACAACCATGGCAGCACTGTCACCTACAAGAATAAGCGGAATACCGGCATTATCGACAATACGGGCGGATGTATAATCATAGGCGGTAACTGTTGCAAATGGCTGCCCACTTCCCTTTAGTTTTCTAATATCGTTAATTGATACTTTTTTCATGTATAATGAATTCCAAGAATGGTGGTGATACTATTATGATATTTTACATCATTTCTCGCACCTGAACCAAAGGGTCAACCATAAAATATCAATGATAAATTTCTCTCGATTTAATTAATATCATTGATTGTCCAGTCACAAATTGAATAACCTCAAAGTCATAATCACTCCTGTTTAATTAAAATATTTTCATTTCCAGTGTGGTAAATCAAAATCTAAATTAACTAATGCTTTAGAAGGTATTTCTACCGATAATAGGACCAAGAATGATTAAAAAAATAAAAATAAAACAGCTTCGTAAAGGTATGTATGTCCACGATTTTAATTGTGGGTGGATGGAACATCCCTTTATTCAAAAACAGATTGCAATAACCACTGATGAAATGGTCAAGAAGGTAAACAGTTTAAAAATTCGTGACTTATATATTGATACTGTAAAAGGGCTGGATATTGGTGATGCTTATACAGCCAGTGAAGTTGAAAAGCAAATCACCAATGATCTTGAAAAAGGAGTTTCTGATACACCGATAGGAACAACTCATAAATTAGTTGAATATGAAGAAGAAGTTGAAAATGCCATGAAGGTGAAAGACAATGCAAAGGAGCAACTGACAAAGGTTTATAAAGAGGTTATGAAGGGAAAGGATGTCCGAATGGATGAGGTCTATCCCCTGGTAAATGATATGGTGGAATCCTTATCCAGGAATGAAAGTGCCTTGTTATCGTTATTTCGTGTGAAACATAAAGATGAATATACTTTCATGCATTCTGTGAGTGTGGGTGCCTTGCTTATTGCTTTTGCCAAATCTATTGGAATTACAGGTGAGGAACTAAGCCTCTATGGCGTTGGCGGTCTAATGCATGATATTGGTAAAATGACTGTTCCGTTAAAAATTCTAAATAAACCGGCAAGTCTCAATGATGAAGAATTTAAAAAGATGAAAAATCACGTTGTGCAAAGCAGGATGATATTGTCAGAAATTGGAGATATACCGGAATTAGTTATTCAAATAGCCGGGGAACATCATGAAAGAGAAGATGGCAGAGGATATCCAGATAAAAAACATGCCACAGAAATCAGTCAAGGTGGTAAAATGACAGCTATCGTCGATGTGTTCGATGCTATCAGCTCAGATCGTGTTTATCATAAAGGATTATCACCAGCAGCATCGATTCGGAAGATATATGAATGGAGAAAAAACAATTTCTTCAACGAAGGTTTGGTGGATCAGTTTATAAAGTTTATGGGTATCTACCCAGTAGGTAGCTTGGTAAAATTAGAAGGGAGTCTTCTCGGCGTCGTCATTGAATCTAACCAGGTAACCCCGATTATAATGCTTGTATATAATTATAGAAGAAAAAGGGCCATAACACCAAGAAAGCTTGATTTATCACAGGGCATGGGTCTGAATAATCGTATTGTTGGAGTTGAAGATCCTCGAAATTGGGGAATTGATGTAGGTAAAGTTTTGGGAATCCACTAGTTAAATTATAAACCTATATACACTCATTAATTTGGGTGAGAACCAATGGTGTTTAATAGTAATTCAATGAATTAATATTTTATGATTAAAAAGATTAAAATTAAAGAATTGAGAATTGGAATGTTTGTCCACGACTTTAATTGTGGATGGATGGATCATCCCTTTATTAAACGCCGATTGACGATTAATACCGATGCCGCATTAGAGAAAGTAAAAAAAATTGGCATCGAAGATCTGTATATTGATACATCCAGAGGATTGGATGTCAAAAAAACCCCAGCACCACCTCCCCCAGAGAGAATTGTTATAAAAGAAACAAAATCTGAGGTTTTAAAAACGATTCAGCGAGAATCAATTAAGGAAGAAGAAATACCCAAGACGATTACTTATCAGGAAGAAATTGACAATGCAAAAGAAATACTGTCTGAGACAAAAGACGTTTTAGTTGAGGCCTATGATAATGTAATACTAGGGAAAGAAACAAATCTTCAAGCATTACATCCGATTGTTGACGTCATGGTTGAATCAATCAGCCGTAACAAGGATGCGCTTATTTCATTGCTCAGGGTGAAAGAGGGCGATGACTACACCTTTATGCATTCACTAAGTGTGAGTACAATGCTTATAACATTCGCAAAAACAGTAGGTATCAAAGGTGATTTATTAAATCAATACGGTATGGCAGGATTAATGCATGATATCGGAAAAATGAAAATCCCGTTAAATATCCTAAATAAACCTGGGAAATTATCTGATGATGAATTTGCATTAATACAAAATCATGTGGTTGAGGGATTAGAAATTCTTAACAAAGACCGGTCCGTTTCTGATATAGTTTTAAAAGTTACTGCCGAACACCATGAAAGGTTGGATGGATCTGGATACCCCAACGGATTAAGTGGTGATCAGATCAGTCTTGCTGGACAAATGGCAGCTATTGTGGATGTGTTTGATGCTATGAGTTCCGATAGAATATTTGTGTCTGGAATACCTCCTGTTGTTGCAATAAATGAAATATTTAAATCCCGGGCAAACCATTTCAAAGAAGACCTAGTAAATAAATTTATCAATTTTATAGGCATATATCCGGTTGGAACCCTGGTAAAGCTGGAAAGCAACAGAACCGCAGTTGTGATCGAATCCAATCATCTCCGGCCCATAATAAGAATAGTGTATGAAAATATTTCAAGAAAAAAACTAATGTCCAGACCTATAGACCTTTCGCAGGGAACGGGTTTAAATGACAGAATTATCGGATATGAGGATCCTGCAAGAATCGGCCTGGATATGATGCAGGTTATGGAGCTGGCACAACTACGTTATTAGATTTGAATAATTTGACCGTTATCTTGATTTCTCAGTAATCCTCTCCAACTTAATTTATCACCCCATGTTTTTTGCCAATTTCAACAAATGAGGATATGGCTTTTTTCAGGTGATCATTTGTGTGAGCAGCACTGATTTGAACCCTGATTCTTGCTTCATTTTTTGGCACTACAGGGAATGAAAAACCGATTACATAAATCCCCTTTTCAAGCATATCAGAAGCAATATTCTGAGCCAGTTTTGCATCATACAGCATAATGGGTACTATAGGATGTTCACCTTTTTTAATATCAAATCCATTTTTTGTCAACTCATCTCTAAAGAAAAGTGTATTTTTTTCTAGAGTATCCCTGAGATCTGTAGAATCGGTCAACATATCAAGAACAGCAATTGAGGCACAGACTATCGCCGGAGCCACAGTATTACTAAACAGATACGGTCGGGATCTTTGTCTTAATATATCGATAATTTCCTGCTTTCCGGAAGTAAACCCCCCGGAAGCACCACCCATTGCTTTTCCCAGAGTTGAGGTAACAATGTCAACACTGCCCATCACCTCACAGTAATCAATTGAGCCCCTGCCTGACTTTCCGAAAAACCCGGTAGCGTGGGAATCGTCAACGTGAACAATGGCATCATATTTATCTGCCAGATCACAAATTGTTGATAATCTTGCAACAAATCCATCCATACTGAATACACCATCGGTTGTAATCAATCGAGTTCTGGCATTCTGAGTTTTTGACAAAATTTCTTCAAGGCCCGCCATATCTGAATTGGCATATCTATATCTCTGTGCCTTGCACAATCGAACACCGTCAATGATTGAAGCATGATTTAATGCATCTGAGATAATTGCATCCTCAGCCCCAAGCAGAGTTTCGAACAAACCGCCATTAGCGTCGAAGCAGGATGTATATAGAATAGTATCATCCATTTGCAGAAAGTTAGATAATTTCTTTTCCAGTTCTTTGTGGATGGTTTGAGTTCCGCATATAAATCTCACCGAGCTCAAACCAAATCCCCATTTATCCAATCCATCCTGCGCTGCCTTTACCAGGTGCGGGTGGTTGGATAATCCCAGATAATTATTGGCACAAAAATTTAGCACAGTTTTACCGTTTACCTTAATCTCTGCACTTTGCTGTGATTCAATAATGCGCTCATCTTTTTGTAATCCAGCATCCCGGATCATTTTCAATTCTCCGGTTAATCGTGTCTGTAGGTTGCTCATTTATTTACTCCTTAAGAAATGCAAATTATCCAGTGTTATGTATAATTGTTAATAATCAATAAACCCTTGTTTCCGTTGGTAATTTATGGATTATTGCCCATAATGCAATTTGATTTTTGGGATAAGATAGGTTTCAAATGCAGATTGAAAATCATACTCAGGTTTCCACCCCCAGTCAGCCCTGGCAATAGAATCATCCACCTCGGCAGGCCAGCTATCAACAATTGCCTGTCTTTTTTTATTGATGACATAGCTGACCTCAGCGTTTGAAAAATAGTTCAAAATTTTATCAAAAAATTCTTCTGCAGTTGGATGAAAAGCCGTGATATTGTAAACCAATCGTGATAATTTCTGCTTATCAGCATTCATCAGGTTCAGTATAGATTTGATCGCATCTGGCATAGTCATAAACGGTATTATTGTATCTGGCCGTACAAAACATGCATATGGTTTTCCCTGTACTGCTGCGTGAATCATTTCAGGTGCGTAATCACTGGTGCCCCCTGTTGGTATAGTACTGGCGCTGATCAGTCCGGGAAATCTTATAGAGCGAAAATCAACCAACCCGGGGGTGAATTCAGCTGCCAATCTTTGGTAATGGTGACTATAATAAATACCCAGTTTCTCACAATACAATTTATTACAGCCATACATGGTTTGCGGATCACAGTGCTCATCTTCTTTTAAAATGGGATTAAGGATTTTCTCGTTCAAAGACGTAAACCCATATACAGCTATCGAACTGGGAAAGAAATATTTTACTGCCTGTCCCTGGCTTCTGGATTGTTTTACAGCGAGCTCTAAAAGGTTAATAGTTCCCCCTACATTTACTTCATGTGCCACCTGAGGAGAGAATTCTGCCCGGGTGCTAAGTAGGGCTGCCAAATGATATATTTCTGAAATAGCGTATTCGCCATTGATTTGCTCAAGAAGGTTTTTATCGAGGATGTTTCCCACAATACCTTCTTTTATATATCCTGTAATTTTAGAGTCCATCGGCTGCAGATCAAGAGCAATGATATTCTGCTCATGTTTCTGATGAAGCGAAGATATGAGCCCATGGCCAATTTCACCATTTGCCCCAGTGATCAAAATCGCGCGTTTTCTCATGATTTCCCTTATAAAATAATATGATAAATAGGTTATAAATTTACGAAAACATAAACGTTGATTTTATCCGGATTCCATGAAAATATTTATCAATTTGAAACTTATAACATACATTATTACAATCCTGTTTATTTCAGGATGCGCCAAGAACACCACACCTTTGGCCCCTATTAACCTGGATCCATCATTAAATGATATCCAGTTTGGGACAGATGAGACTTTTGAAATTATTACCTGGAATATTGAAAATTTCCCCAAACAGAATACTACTACCGTTCAAATGGCCAAGGATATCATTTTAGCAATTGATGCTGATGTCTACGCCTTGCAGGAAATTGAGAGCAGCAGTTATTTTGATTTATTGATTGATGAATTAAATACGGCTGATACAACAAGTGCTTGGATAGGATATGTCACGTCCTGTGGCAATTTTTGCATGGAATTATCTTATATAATAAAATCTAATACTGTAACTATAATAAATGAACCGTTTGAAATCTATCCATACGAAGGGTCGGCTTTTCCACGAGAACCCTACATATTTGATTTGTTGTTTAATAGTGATTCAATCCGAATCATTAATAATCATTTAAAATGTTGTGGTGGTGGGGATAATGAGTCTCGTCGACAGTTGGCCAGTGAATTACTTCAGGAATGGGTAGAAGATAATCCCGAATATGGAAATGTGATCATTGTCGGTGATTGGAATGATGAAATCCATGAACCGCAATCAACAAATGTTTTCTGGAATTTTATAGAAAATGATCAACAATATTTGTTTGCAGATATGGAGTTAGCAGAAGATCCTACCGAAAATTCTTGGTCGTATCCCAGTTGGCCAAGTCATATTGATCATATACTCATTACCGATGATCTTTTTGACGAATTTGAAAACCCTATTTCGAAAATTCAAACTATCCTTGTTGGAGACTATCTTCCTGGAGCATTTATTGAATATAACCAAAAAGTATCTGATCACTTACCGGTGGGGCTTAAGCTAAAGTTTTAGGGTAATTGTTTTTTTAAAATAGATTTAAAAATCTTCCGGGCAATCCTGTCTTTCCGATCTTTTTTAAGATTGATCTCATCACCGTTTTTAGAAAATATTGTCACTCGATTTGTTGAGGATTCGAACCCTGCACCCTCTTCATTTGCATAATTTAATATGATATAATCAGCCCCTTTATCCTTCATTTTCCTTAATGCCTCTTCTTTGCCATTTTCTGTTTCAAGGGCAAATGCTACGATGACGCTGTCCGTTGAATCCTTTATAGATTTCAATATATCAGGAGCAGTTGAAAGAGATAAAGATAATTTTTCAGATTTCCGTTTTATTTTTGATTCTGAGGGACCTTCCAGGTAATAGTCTGCAGGAGCAGCTGCCATGATGATATAATCCCATTTCGATTTGGAAATGCACTTTTGAATAGATTCTAACATTTGGTGAACAGTTGTTACATTGATAATATGAATTTCGGCAGGATCTGGAAGAAAAACCGGTCCAGTTATTAATGTTACATCTGCACCCAGGTCTCTTGCAACTTCTGCCAGGGCAAAGCCCATTTTTCCACTGGATCGATTTGTTAAATATCTCACAGGGTCAATAGACTCATGAGTTGGGCCTGCTGTTACAAGAACATGAATGTTTTTTAAAGGTAGCGGTGGTGAAAACAATTCGCGTATTGCATTCATGATTTCCGTATTTCCGGGTAACCTACCTGTCCCTTCGTGAAGACTGGCAAGATAACCTGAGTCAGGGTTGAGAATTGCCTTTTCCCTGTTTTTTAATTTAGATATGGCGTCCATTGTTGCCGGGTTCTCCCACATCCGGCTATTCATTGCAGGCACAAATAAGGTGGGCTGTTCACATACAGATAAGAGTGTAGAAACCAGATCATCAGCAACTCCATTGGCAGCCTTTCCCAGGATATTGGCAGTAGCAGGTAGAATTATTATTCCATCCATGGTATGTGAAAGTTCAATATGTTCAAGACCGGCTTTTGGAGTGTCAGGGAAAATATCAGTAAGAACCTCATTCGCAGATAAAGCTGCAAATGTAGCCTTTCCAACAAATTTTTGTGCCGACTTCGTCATTGCAACCCATATATTTGCATTTTCCTTCCGAAGAAAGCGGATTATCTCACAGCTTTTATAGGCGGCAATTGACCCCGTTATGCAGATGAGAATATTCTTTTTGCGTAAAACAGAACTAGTTATATTTTGGTCGATGATGCTCCCGTTTCAATTTTGAATATAATTTGAAATCTGTAAACTGTCCTTTAATAAACATTTGCTCTCTCAACAGACCTTCCTCATTCATACCTACATTCTTGAGTACCCTCTGAGAGGCTATATCCTCGATTCGGGTTCTTGCCTCTATTCTATTCAGTTCCATTCGGGTAAACCCAAACTCAATAAGGGCTTCAACAGATTCAGTCAATAAATCCTTTTCCCTGTATTTTGCAGATAAAACATATCTGATTTCACATCGGCTATGGGTAAAACTGAAATCATGGAATCCGCACATTCCGATTAAGGTATCATTTTCTTTTAGGATAATTCCAAATTCCAGTTTCTGAAATTTATTTAGGAACTCTATATATCGAGAGAGAAATCCATGTGTATCCTGAAGGGATTGATGTGGATCCCAACTATGGTATTTACTGACAATTGGATCTGAGGCATATTCAAATATTGCTTCATTATCCGTTTTCTCCACCATTCTAATATAAATATCCGGTGTGTGAATAACCGGTTTTAATTGAATAATTGATTTTAAGATATCTTGTGAAAACATGACAACTCCTGATTAATTCAGTAATTTTTCTAATTCACCGGATCTATTTAAACTATATAATTTATCGAATCCGCCAATACAAACATCATTGATAATGATCTGGGGTACCGTTCTTCCGCCAGTGATGGATTCCAGATCATTTCGAGTCATATTTTTTTTCTGAATATTTATTTCAAGATAAGTAAGGCCCAGATCGTCTAGAAGCCTTTTTGCCCAAACGCATGATGCACACCAATTTGAAGAATATATAGTTATCATTTTTATACCGGTAAACTGATAGCTAATTTAGATAGAATAGCAATTGTTCAATGAGTACATTTTTTTTCATAATGTTTATATGTTCTCTTTATTATATGCCTGAATAAATATCAGAAATTTTAGAATTACAAAGAAATTAAGGAGAATTCATGCTATTAAATGTCGGAGATAAAGCACCAGACTTCACTTTGCCAGATGCAAATGAGAATGATGTTTCTCTCAAAGATTATTCAGGTAGAAAATTAGTTTTATGGTTTTTCCCAAAAGCAAATACACCTGGTTGAATAACTGAAGGAAAAGGGTTCCGTGATGAATCCAAGAATTATGGAGATAAGAATACTACCATCATTGGTGTCTCTGCAGATCCACCCAAAAAACAGAAAAAATTTGTTGAAAAATATCAATTTCAATTTCCTATGCTTTGTGATGAAAGTCATGAAATGCTGGAAGCTTATGGGATTTGGGGTCTAAAAAAATTCATGGGTCGTGAGTACATGGGTATAAATCGGGTTACGTATCTTATTGATGAAAACGGACTCATCGAAAAAGTTTATGGAAAAGTGAAAGTAAAAACTCATGCAATTGATATACTGGGAGAATTGTAATCCTTAGTATTTGATTATTTTCTGTTGATGTTCCAGTAAAATCTTATGTTAAAACTAGTGTTTAAACTCCTTGCAGTATTAATGACGTTACTGAACCCATAATAGTAGTCTAAACCCATGGAATATTCTGATTTTGGAAAAAGACGAATACCGGCACTCCATCCAATATCATACCGGTTTCCAGTATTCTCATCTGTCCATTTATCACCTGAGATTGTATATGAAGAAGAATAACAATTTTCTCCAAAGCAATTTTTAGATGTTAAATTTACATTGATTAAATATCCAAAATCTGGACCTGTTTGGAAATCAAAACCGGCGAATTCATAGGATTTATAAACATAAACCCTAAGGTAATTCAACGTTACTTTTAGATCTCCGGAGATATACACGTCGTCAGGAGAATTCAGTTTAAACCCCATTTGAGCAAATCTAATTCCGGTAATTACCCCGGCTCTATTCATAAACTTTGGTAATTCAATGCCGTACTCAATTCCAGAATTATTTAGTCTGGATGAGACATCATTATTAATAATTGTTGAACGTATTTGTCCTGCAAAAAAGCTAATTTGTTTTTGATTAATAAATTCTAAAAATCTTCCTGGATTTTTCAATGTGAAAGTAAAATTTTGATACGTAATTCCATCTCTGGGTGATTCTGGTTCATTAGACGATTCAACAACCTGATTGTAGCGAACATTAATAAACTTGCTCAATTGTGAGTATTTTTTATGATTGGTTAAATGAGACGCCAGGTGCAGAAATCCTTTTAGATTGAACCCCCATCCTGAATATCGTGAATATATAGAACCATCAATATCAGTGAATTTACCCTTTCGAAAAAAGATTGTATTCATAAAGCCTAATTCCTGACCCTGAGATATTGAAACATGATGACTGGTTTTGGAATCGATCAGATGATTTTTAAAATTAATATCCCCTGTGCCGGATTGATACCGGATTACGGATACAGAATCTGACTCCCAATATCGTTCTGCCAGCATATCACCTGCTTCTCTGGCAATAGCATAATTAAGAATCTTTAACTTATTATCAAGAACCATATTCACTGAGAGAGAAATACCTAATCGGGCAAATCGTGGTGCCGGATCCTGAGAGTCACCAAAATGAATATTTCCACCTCGATTTGATTGACTGAAACCGATTGCCGGTGTTATTTGGGTTGAAATTCCCTTACGTTTTTTGGTTGTCGAATATGGAAAGGAAACCAGTATTCCAATATCATATAGCTTATCATTTGAATTACCTATTATTACCATTTGATTTGAAGAATTGAACAAGTGCTGTTTGACTTTTTTATCTGTCCGACCTATCGAAACTCTCAATGGAAAATTACGGAAGTTCATTCCAAATGCGTAACTGATACTCGTGGACTTCATACTTGCGTCAGACAGGCCCACTATTTCACCATTTTCATTAGTAAGAGCCTGATTCCCTAGATCCATAAAAGTTTTAAATTGCGTCAGTGTGTAGTAAAAGGGAGATTTTTTTAAACGATAGGAAACCTTAATAATTTTATTCTTCAAATATATATTATCAGAAATATTAGGTAACCATAAAGTTGAGTTCTTTGTGGCATAATAGGTTAAACCTATAGGGGCAAAAGAATTGGCAGGGTTATAATAACTTGAAAAAATATCATTAACAGGGTACCCGGCGCCAACACCTCCCATACCATTCAACATGGGAGAAGGGGAGATTAAAAGAAAAACAGCACCAGCCTCACCAACGGCAAAAACTCGGGAAAATAATAGGGTAATCAGTAGGGTATATAAAAATATTTGTTTTTTTAATAAAAATTGCATGCAAATCCTCCAAAATATAAATGCTAATTAAAATTCGTGGTGAAGCTTAAATATGAACGAATACCGATTCATAAAACTTTTTTCAGATGCGTAAATTTGAGAAATCCTAAAAAGTATTTTAACAAAAATCCAGGACCAGGAATATTATTTCAAGTAGAATATTATAGGTATTGGTAGGGAATATCATTCCAGGATAAAACGGGAAAATAATGTAATAACTGAGAGCTGGGTTACTTTAGCTGAGCTATTAAAGAATCAAGAGCCTGCAAATATGCTTTCATCGGGTCCGATTCAACAACAATTTCCTCATGGCGAAAAATTGTATTTTCCCGTTTAATAAAAGATACTGTCAAATAGGGGATTTGTAATAATTCCAGTGTTTCTTTGAGCATATATCCATTCTCAAACCATGGGCCCGGTGTGATAAGTATACCTGCTGCAGATTTCCGATTACGATGCAGTAACGTAACAGACTTTGCCTCATCGTGGGTTTGGTAAATTTTCAGGGAGAAGTTTGAATCTCTAACCGATTTTCGCAAAGCCCGATTTATTTTATCCAATGTATATCGGGTTCCAACACGAGCAGATTGAAGACCGAGTAAATTCATGTTGGGCCCGTGGATGATGAGCAGCTGTTTCATTGTTTGTCTTTACCGCCTGGTTTATGATTGATTTTTTGAAGATACATATCCAGAAATTTTTGATGACAGGGAAAAGCTACAGGCGGCAAATTGTCTATATAAAATAATTCTGCTTCTGAAGCATCATCACCGGGAGTAAGATTTGAAAAACTTTCGATGAAAACGATAAACCCAATAAGCAAGACATCTCCAAACACTGTATTATAATGTGAGCAATGTCCCAACCGATTTTTGACCTTGCCTTTAAGGGCGGTCTCTTCAAGTAATTCTCTTTCAGCTGTCATTTCAATAGTTTCGTTGAGTTCCATAAAACCACCGGGGAGACTCCAGGCTCCTTTGGCAGGTTCAAAGGCCCGTTTCACTAATAATATATAATCATCTTTTGGACAAATAAGTGTTGCGGCAGGTTTTGGATTTTCATAATGGATGGCCCCACAATGGGCACAATGAAATCTATTCCGGCCTTCAGAATTTCCGAATTCATTTTTTTCTCCGCAATTTGAACAAAATTCCAAGTATGCCATAAGGGAATTTTAGATAGATATGTATGAGGAAACCAACTTGGTTTTAATCTGAAATTCTGAGTAAAATTGACGCTATTATGACGAGAGAAAATCACATACTTGCCGTTGGGTCCATCGCCCTGGATACCATTGAAACATCAAAAGGAAGCCGATCAAATATTTTGGGTGGATCAGCCACATACTTTGGAATAGCTGCAGCCTTATTTGCTCCGGTTGGCCTTATTGGTATTGTTGGTGATGATTTCCCTGAAAGTGCTATCGATTTACTGAAATCCAAAAACATCGACCTATCCAATGTACAATTTAAACCTGGAGAAACATTTCAGTGGGGAGGCAGATACAGCTCAGATTATTCCAGCAGGGAGACATTGTTTACAAAACTGGGCGTTTTTGAATCATTTGCACCTGTTGTTCAATGCCCGGAGAATCAATCCACTTATTTGTTTTTAGGGAATATTCAGCCAGAGCTACAGGCATCCGTTAATGATATGCTGTCAGATTCAAAAGTAGTCATATGTGATACAATGAACCTTTGGATTGACAATAATCCTGAAGAACTTAAACAGGTTTTGAAAAAAGTGGATATTTTTCTGTTGAATGATGAGGAGGCCTTGCAGCTAACAAATCAAACAGATCTTCAATCCGCCGCAGATTCATTGCGTAAAATAGGTCCTCAAATTATTGTGATAAAAATGGGAGTAAAGGGAGCGCTATTGGTGGATGCCACCGGATCAGCTACTATTCCAGTTTATCCCCATGTTACTGTTCTTGATCCTACTGGAGCCGGGGACACTTTTGCCGGAGGATTTATTGGGCATATTTGCCGAAACGGATCTGATAGCCTGGTAGATGCCGTTATATCAGGAGCCGCAATTGCGTCTTTTACCGTATCAGGATTTGGTTTGGAGGGCCTGCTGGAAGCAACTCAGGAAACTCTTAACGAACGAATAAAATTTATAAAACAATCAATGGATACCGGAATTCCGGTATAATCATACGTCAAAGGAGTCAAAATGAAATTTAGAATGACATATATAATTACGAGAATATTATTGTTGATCATATTAGGATGCAACAGTCCTGAGTTTACATCACTGAAAATGTATGTTAACGAAAACAATCTGGAAAAAGCAGAAGAAAATGGTTTGCTTGCCCTTGAGAAGGAACCGGAAAACGCACTTATCCCATACATCCTTGCAGTAGATGTTTATCTTGAAAAGAAGAATTATAAAGATTTTGCCAGGATGCTGGACGAAACAATGTTGCGGAATCCTGATCAAAAATTGGAACGGCCATTCAAAATTGGTAATGATCCTATCATTACTGTTGGTGATGCAGTCAAGGTTTATCGTGAACAAGAATGGGGCACTACTTATAATGCTGGGGTGTCCAACTTTAATGACGGAGATAACCTGAAGGCAATTGAAAACTTTGAACTGGCAGCATTGATTTGGCCCGTTAAAGGAATGACTTACGGTACACTTTCGGCATTATATCTTGAAATAGGCAATGGATCAAAAGCCAGTGAAGTGATAAAAGAAGGATTAAAATATGCTCCGGACGATGAACAGGTGAATTTAGCTGCAGCGACGATTGCCTTAGAGTTGGAAGATTTTGATAATGCTATAAAATATTATTTAAAAGCATCAAAAGTATCTAAAAATCCAGGACCCATCATGAGAAAACTTATCTTTCTCTATATTGATTTGGGAAAATATGAGGAGGCCATCGATTACTCACTTGAAGCGCTACGGTCATATCCTAATGATGCAGATATTTATTACAATATGGGTGTATTATATCAAAAACTTGCATTGGCGGATTTTAATACTGCGAGAGAAAACTTTCTTATAATTTCGGATATGGAAAACCCGGATCAGGAGAAACTTAAAGAAATATACCAGCAGTTCAGGTCAGCTAAAAAATACAGTATCGATGCAAAAGAGTATTTTCAACAGACTTTGAACCTTGAAACAGAAGATACAGGAGCTGGTGAAGCAGTATCCGAAATGAAGAAGATGATCCGGCAAATGAATGAGATATTTATTCCATCTGTTGAGAAAATGATGGATTAGTTTTAAGTATCCGGATATAATTTTTAAAAGGGTTGATTAAACATCAGCCCTTTTTTTATCCGCCAATTCGTCTTCTTTTTATCAAATACTCTGTGAGGGCAAGATCCAGGGGTTGATTTGTAAGCAATTTGATATAATCTATTCGATTTTTTCGACACTGGTCCGAATAATAATCACAGAAAGATTCCATATTTCGCTGATAGTCTTTTTTTATATGGATGGGTTCAGTAATGATTTCTTCACCGGTTTCCATATCCCTGAAAAGAGTTCTTTCAGAGAAGTCAAGGGTTAATTCCTGAGGGTCCAAAATATGGAAAATCACCACCTCATGTCCCTTATGTCTAAAATGTTTGATTCCAGATATGATTTCATCAGGGTCATCAAATAAATCGGAGATTAAAATTATCAACCCCCTCTTATTTATCGTTTCAGCTGTACGATGAAGGATGGGAGCAATATCTGTTTCAGGTCCAGGATTGATTTTGCTCATCTGATTCAAAAGGATATTTAGATGACTGGATTTTGATCTAGGCGGTATATAGGCTCTGATTTCTGAATCAAATAGGCTCAATCCCACCGCATCCTGTTGCTTCAGCATGAGATATGCCAAGGCTGCACCTAAAATTTGGGCGTATTCTAGTTTTGTAATATCAGTTGAAGTGAAATTCATCGATTTGGACTGATCGATAAGAAGATACGATCGGAGATTTGTCTCCTCTTCATATTGTTTGATATAATATCGGTCAGTTTTACCAAAAAGCTTCCAGTCAATATGTCTAATTTCATCGCCTTGATCATAGGCACGATGCTGGGAAAATTCCACTGAAAATCCATGATATGGGCTTTTATGCTGACCCACAATAAATCCCTCAACTACCAATCGAGCTTTGAGAGATAGATTATCCAGTTTGGAGATAATAGATGGCGTCAGGTATTTTGCTTTATCCATATTTGATCACCAAAAAAAGAATTTGATTCAAGCTTTTTACGACTTTATCCGTTTGTATGCTCAATTAATTTTTTTAGTATGTCGTCAGTTTTAATATTGTCTGCCTCGGCGTTGAAATTAGTGATGATGCGATGTCGCAAAACAGGTTTAACCAGAGTTTTAACATCCGAAATATCAGGTGTAGTCCGCCCATCAAGTACTGCGAGACATTTGGCTCCAAGAACAAGGTATGAGCTTGCCCTGGGACCGGCCCCCCAGTCAAGCCAATCTTTAATAAAATTTGGTGCACGATTATCATCTGGTCGCGTCATGCCGACGATATTCACGGCATATTCTATAACATTATCTGCAGCAGGAATATTTTTTATTAGTGTCTGAAAATCAGACAATTCTTTCCTACCCAAAACATGTTCAAGAACGGTTTTTTCTACACTGGTGACTTTCTTGACAATATCGATTTCTTCTGCAGATGAAGGATAACTAATTTTTAGATTAAACATAAAACGGTCAAGCTGGGCCTCTGGAAGGGGATATGTTCCTTCCTGTTCAATAGGATTTTGAGTAGCTAGCACAAAAAATGGTTCATCAAGAGTGTATGTCGTTCCGCCGGTAGTGACCTTATGTTCCTGCATAGCTTCTAATAAAGCCGATTGAGTTTTTGGCGGTGTTCGATTAATCTCATCAGCGAGAATAATATTTGAGAATATTGGACCTTTGAAGAACTTAAATGCTCTTTTGCCTGTATCAGAATCCTCTTCTATAATTTCAGTACCCGTAATATCTGATGGCATCAAATCCGGTGTGAATTGAATTCGGCTAAAATTGAGTTCAAGAACATCCGACAAAGTTTTAATCAGTAATGTTTTTGCCAGACCGGGAACTCCTTCGAGAAGGATGTGGCCCTGGCACAGTAATGCCACAAATAAATGTTCAATGACTTTATGCTGCCCAATGATTGACTTACCAATTTCAGAATAGATTTCACTTTTTTTCTGGTGAAGATTTTCGACAAGTTGAAGATTATTCATATTTTCCTTAAATTTTCAGACAGGAAATCTATGAGAAGAAGAGTTTGTTAACCATGAAAAATTCTTGCTGTATCGTAAAAAATTCATGTAATATTCGCATGATGAACAGTATATCGATTGAACAGGGCAAGATTGCACCACTAAAAAAAAATATTTCATCTGATCACACCATTATAAAAGGGATGACATTTACTGAATTACAGGAATGGTGTATTGATAAGGGTGAATCTGCATATCGAGGTGGGCAGCTATTTGAATGGCTTTATCGTCATGGCATAACCAATATAGATGAAATGTCAAATATAAAAAAGTCCTTCAGGGATTTTTTAACCCTGAATGCCAGCCTTGAAACGCTAACCTTGGAAAGTGTATCCGAATCTAATCAGGAATCGACACAGAAATATTTATTCAAAACCCACGAAAGTAAATTCATTGAATCTGTAAGTATAATCGAAAAACAGAGGCATACTGTATGTCTGTCAACACAGATAGGTTGCAATGTAGATTGTGATTTTTGTGCTACAGGTAAAATGGGATTCTCCAGAAATCTTCTAACTGGTGAAATTGTTGATCAATTATTGTGGGTAATGAGAAAGACAACATTACCGGTTACCAACATAGTTTTTATGGGAATGGGTGAACCATTTCTGAATTATAAACGGGTGATGGATGCCGCCGATATTTTCCACCATCAAAGAGGGTTTGATCTTGCATCTACCCGTATTACCATCTCAACAGCGGGCATTCTTCCACGGATTTACCAGTTCATTACTGAGAATAGAAAATATAAACTTGCCATTTCATTGAATGCATCTGATGATATTACCAGAACTCAAATTATGCCATTGAATTCCAAATGGCCGATAAAAGAGTTAATTAAAGCTGGAAAGACCTATTCTGAACTGCCAAGAAGGCGAGTCATGTTTGAATATGTTTTGCTGAAAAATGTAAATGACAGCATTGAAGATGCTTATCGACTCCATAAACTGCTAAATGGAGTGCAATGTAAGCTAAATCTTATTCCATACAACAGCATGGGTGGGATATTTAATCGACCCGATGAAGATAAAATTAAAGAGTTTGCAGAATATTTGTACGATAGACAAACTACATACCGTGTACTTGTGAGAAGGAGTAAGGGCAAAGATATTAATGCTGCCTGTGGGCAACTTGCCGTAAATAACAAAGAAAAGGAAAATTTGTAGATTTGAAAAACAAATATGATACAAAAAATATTGCTGAGTATATTCTAAAAAAAATTCCTGTAGCACCAGAGATATCAATTATTCTTGGTTCTGGTTTGAGTGAATTTACATCCACATTAACCAATCCGGTAAATGTGCCATATAGTGAAATAAGTGAGTACCCTCAGCCATCAGTTTCAGGCCATGTAGGTGAATTTATTTTTGGTTTTGCAGGTAATACACCTGTGCTATGTGCTCGCGGCCGGTTTCATTATTACGAGGGACATTCTATTGAAACTGTCACACTTCCCCTACGAGTATTTCATGATATCCAGTGCAAGTCTGTTATCATCACCAATGCTGCAGGGTGCATGAATAGGGACTGGAACACAGGTGAACTCATGGTTATTGATGGGCATTTCGATTTTACATTCCGACATTCATCATCAAATCCCCCATTAATGGATACATTATTATGCTATGATAAAAACCTGTTGCTTAAAGCAAAAGATATTGCCAAATCACAGTCATTACTTATCAGAAAGGGAAAATATTGCTGGACACTTGGCCCAACATACGAAACACCAGCAGAAATCGAATATATGCATGCTCTGGGTGGTGATGCTGTTGGAATGTCCACTGTACCTGAAATTGAAGAAGCAGATAAACTCGGATTAAAAGTATTGGGCATATCCTGCCTGACAAATTATGCTGCAGGTATTTCATCAAAACCCTTAACTCACCTAGAAGTACTTGAAACTACAGAAAGAGTAAAATCTCAATTTGCTGATTTGATAACCGGTATTATTGTAAATTAGGGAATGATCTGAGAGACGAATTCATATATCATCTTTAACTATTGATTATTATTAAAATATAAAAATGAAAAAATCAAGAATTGTCCCAATACTTCTCTATTTTGTGCTATCATCAATGCTCATTATTGTATGGTGGATATTCGAAAAAAGAAATATTTCTGAACATAGAAATATCGCGACCAGCCTATCTGAACAGGTAGCCTTAAGAATTGGGGATAATATTAATCATAAATTATCCAATATGGATGTGTTTAGAGATGAATGGGAAAATACACCTCTAAAGTCAAAAGAGAAATTTTCTGAAAGAGTGGAAAAAATACTGAATTCAACTGGGGGCTTTCACTCAATTAATTATATCGATATCGAAGGCAATATTGTTTTTTTATCAGAGTCTAAAGGTCATATTTGGGGTATTCAATCAAACATGTTGGATACATCTGATCAAGCGTTATATGATACCTTTTCACTGGCGAGAAAAACAGGCGATATTACCATTTCATCTGTTTACGAGATTTCAAATAACAGGAATGGATATATCATATTCTTTCCAATAAAAAATGATGGTGTGATTTCCGGGTATCTGAATTGTGTTCTTAGTGTGGATAAAATAGTCAATTATTGTTTATCCCGCGGCAGTTTTAAAGAATATGTATTTTATATAGACGATTTACAGAATGAAATTTACTCAAGTATCAAAACTGAACAAATAATTTCATCAGAAATTTTGGGTAGCTATGCTGTCCCAGTTTTTAATCGCTTCTGGACAGTTTATGTTGCTCTTACACCCTGGGCTGTAAAAGAACTACTATCGTTATCCAGTAAAATTATACTCATTTTTGGTCTTCTGGTTATTTTTTGGATCTCCTGGACCGTCAAAAATTTCCTTGAACTAAAATGATATCCACATATGAAGGAATTTGGAATTCGACTACAACCACGACAAAAGTCTGATTTAATTAATATGTATTGTCATAGTTCTGATTATCCCGGTTGGGATAATAGTTTGGAGGAACGAATTCTCCACAAAATTAATAATAATTAATCGGAATTACTTTCTTTGAAGAAAAATGTAATAATCCCAGTTTTCACATATATTATACTATTGGTGGTATTTATCACCGGGTGGTGGTTGTTTCAACAACGAAATATATTAGAATTCAAGACGATATCCTCAACAATTTCCAAACAATTAGCCTTTAGAATAAGTGATAATATTCGGTATCACATTGATGAATTATACCGTTTGAAGCAGGAATGGGAAAACAAACCGTTTGATAATTACGACGACTTTACAGTTACTATTGAGCGAATTTTACTTTCAAAAGGCGGATTCCAGGCAATTAATTTTGTAGATACATCCGGTACTATAATTTGGGTTGTTCCCGAAGCGACAAACCGTGGCGCTATAGGAAAAAACCTCTATAATCATCAAGATCCTTCCGTAATTGCAACCTATACAAAAACGGTCGATGAAGGGAAACTGGAATTTACACCACCAATTCCTCTCTTTCAGGGTGGATGGGGTTATGCTTCATATTTACCGGTAATTTTGGATGACAAAGTTGTCGGATATATCAACGGAGTATTTAGAATCGATGACATCATAGAATACTGTCTGTCGAATCAGGATTTAAAACAATTTGTCTATTATATTGATGATAATAATAAAGAGATATATCAAAGCTTTCAGCCCCTTCCCAATATAACTCTGGAAATTTTGGGTAGTTACTCCATTCCTGTTTTTGACAGGTTTTGGACGGTATATGTCTCGCCGTCCTCGGATGCCAAAGATTTTCCCTCGCTGTCCAGTAAAATTATTCTCATTTTAGGTGTTATCATCATTTTTTGTATTTCATGGATGCTGAGAATTATGATGTTACGACAGATTCAAGTGAAAAACTCTGAATCGGAATATAAATTTCTTGTCCAAAATCTGGATGTGGGTGTTTTTATATCCAGAGACAACATTATCATCTACTCAAATTCTATTACCTCAAATATCACCGGTTTTGAAAAGGTGGATATTCTGGGAAAATCACCTTATGACTTTATAAAAAAAGAATATCATGAATCCATCTCAGAGCAGGAAAATAATGCCATATTTGATATCAACCCTCCAAAGTTAATCGAGGTCGAATTAGAATGCGGGGACAAAAGCGTGAAATGGGCACGGATAAACATGCTACCTATTCAATGGGAGAATTTGTCAACTACCATATTTTTATTTGCAGATATATCGGAATATAAACTTGCTTATCTCGGGCTTAGAAGAAGCGAAGAAAGATATAGATTCCTCTTTGAAAATATTCAGGACGCCGTGATTGTTCACGATGGAAACACTATAGTATTTGTGAATGATGCTGGTGTAAAAATGGTTGGAGCCCCTGAAATGGGCAGCTTAGTTGGAACGAATATATCACGATTTATTCATCCTGATTACAAGGATGTTGTGAATGATCGTATACTACAAATGAAAGATACCGGAAAACCTCTTCCCCTTTTTCAAGAAGAAATGATCAATTTAAAAGGCGAGAAACTCACAGTAGAGGTTTCATCAGGTCCAATAATTTTTGATGATAAAATGGCATTTCAAGTCATAATCAGAAATATCACTTCTAGATTGAAGATGGCTCAGGATTTAAAAGATAGCGAGGTTTATTATCGAAATCTCTTTAATTCAAATGCAGATGCAGTATTTATTTTCAAGAAAAGCAAGGTTATCGAATGTAATAGACGCGCACTCGAACTATATAAATGTCAATTGGATGATATTATCGGCAGTTCACCATTCTTATTCTCAAACAAACTTCAGCCAAATGGCCTTCAATCAGATCAATCTTCAGAGTCGTTTATAAAATCGGCCTATCAAACTGGAGAAGCCAGGTTTGAATGGCTCCATACCTGTAAAGATAGATCATTGTTTGATTCAGATGTCACTTTAAAAAAGATAAAAATCTCTGAAGAAACATATCTCCTTGGTGTGATCAGAGATATAACCGAATTAAAGAATAAAGAGAAAAAAGAAGAAACACTGCTGCAAATCTCGCAATCTGTTGTAACAAGCATCTCTTATGATAATTTATTTGAGTTAATACACAAACATCTCAGTACTTTATTAGATACAACTAATTTTTATATAGCAATAATCGATGAGAAAGAATCGTTAATACAATTCCCCTATTTTATAGATGAGAAAGATGCTAAACCAAAGAGCAGATCTTTTGCAAAAGGGCTTACTGAATATATCTTCAAAACAGGGAAACCAAAGATTCTTTATTATGAAAACATCAAATCACTGGAAAAATCCGGTGAGATTGTCCTCAAAGGCACACCACCGCAAATATGGCTTGGAGCACCTCTAAAGCTAAATAATAAAATAATGGGCATCATTGTTTTGCAGAGCTATCATAATCCCTATGAGTATGATGAAACCGACTTAGAATTTGTTTCATTTGTTGCTGAGCAAATTGCGATTTCAATTAACTGGAAAACTCAGGAAATAAATATGAAGAAATCTGAGTTGAGATTTAAAAAACTGTCTGAACATTTGGCAGAATCAAATGCAATGAAAGAACTATTACTAGACGTAGTAAGCCACGACCTGAAGAACCCTGCCGGAGTATTATCAGGTATTTCTGAAATCATGATTTCAGAGGATCCTGATAATGAGTATGCCAGAATTATTCATGAGAGCAGTGAAAGCCTATTGAATGTAATAGATAATACCGCCTCCCTGTCAAAAATGGTTATTGGCGAACAATTGGATATCATTAGTATTGATCTGGTTGAATTATTGAAAAATGTAGTCAATGATTTTGAATCTCCACTGAAGGAGGCTGGGATGACGATCGAATTAAAAATCCATGACAAATTGATTATAAATAATAATCCAATAATATCTGAAGTGTTCAAAAACTTTATTAGCAATGCAATAAAATTTGCCAGTTCAGGTAAAAAAATAATTGTTGAAACCAAGAGGGATGAGAAATACCTTACTGTAAATATCATTGATTTTGGTAAGACTATTCCCAAAAAGGACTATGTAAAAGTTTTTAGACGAGGGATTCAATTAGGGAAAGGTATAAAACAGGGAAGAGGTCTGGGGCTGTCAATTGTAAGGCGGATAAGCGAAGCCCATAATGGGAAAACCGGTGTTAAACCCAATACTCCCAATGGAAATATATTTTATTTAAAACTACCGTTGGAAAAGTAGATTGAATAGGAAAAAATAGTGGAAAAAATAAAAACAGCACTCATAGTCGAGGATAATCCTCTAAACATGAATCTAATCAAAATAATGTTAAAAAAATTAGAGATAGAGTGCATAGATGCTATCACCGGGGAAGAAGCCCTACGATTGGCTGAAAAGTCGGATGCAGATTTTTTGTTGGTAGATATCAATCTGGGTCACGGGATATCAGGGATTACTTTCATGGAAAAAATAAGGGATCAGAAAAAGTATTCTGATACGCCCATCATTGCAGTTACCGCTTATTCATTCAGAGAATTACAGGAATATTTTAGCAAAGAAGGATTTACAGACTATATAGGAAAACCATTTAAGTACGAAGAATTGGAAAGGATGCTCCATAAAAATTCATGATCCGAAAATGAATCACCCAATAGGGTAATTGTTATTTGATCATGAGTGTACGCAAATCCGCTTCAATGTTTTTTTGAACTGATTTAGTTTTTGAAAATATCTTTTTGGACTGATCGGGAAATCCAAGGGCGAACCTATATCTTCCATTTAACATAAATACGTTATTCTCTATAACTATAATTTCATAGGGTAAAAATGAAGTTGCTCTCTTATCCCCTGTATCAAATATTTTAAAGAAACTTGATTCGCCGTTATTCCCTGATAAACCAATTCCAAAAACCTGTACATTTTTGCCTTCTGTCTTATTTGTAAATACCTGTTTGCAAACAGATGATGAAGCTAAATTTGATTCAATTACGCCTACAGCTTCTTTGAAGTTTTTAAATTCCCCAATCTTGACTGTATCTGAAAATCCTGGCATTTTCCGCTTATATTTATAATTTTTTATTTCCTCAGAAGTTAAATCCGAATATGAACCATACTCCATATCTATGCGCATACTCATTGACGGCATCAATCCGAGCAATTCGTTTTTGAATTTTATAATGGCAGACTCATGTTTATTATAATCATCCTGCAGGAAGGCAATCGCCCAATATTCCGGATTTTGACAGGATACATATGTCATTTCACCTTTTGCCGTTATGGCAAGGTGCATTCCTCCAAGGTAAGCGGCATTATCATTACTATTTGTAATAATTTTTTGTAATGTCGGATTGGTTAGGATCAATACAAGTTTTTCAGGATTGTTCTCAGGATTATATTCCCCAATTATTTCAAATGATTCATCGGAGAAAAATACTGCCTGAATTATTTTGGATTTTGTTCTTTCAACGGATTCACCACTTTCCCCAATAAATATATAAGGTTTAATAGGAGCAGCCGATAAAAATATTGTCCCTATTATTGTGAATATCATTAACTTAAAATTCATTTAACTAATCCTTAATTATTTTTTGATGTTCTTTCCAATTGACCTGAGACCACTCGAACTGAGCATATTTAGTCACAGTATATTTTGTTAACCAGTCTCCAAGCCAGATCATTTTTGAATCATTAGATTCATAAAATCCGGTATTGTGATAATGGCCTACCAAGATGGTGTCATAACCTTCTTCCCATTTATTGCGGGCGAATGACTGAATCTCCTGTTTTATTTTCTCATGGTTTTTATCAATTTTATCATATTTTTCTTCAGTGGTGGATACAAAACGAGCCAATGCGCACCCCCAGTCGGGATGTAATAATCCAAAAAGAAAAATACAGGTCTTACTTCGAATAATCTTTTTCATCAGTCGATATCCATGATCAAATGACAATAATCCATCACCATGGGTAACCAGGATTTTCTTATGGTCGAGAATAAACTCAAAATCACCTTCATGAAATATGCAACCGGTAAGGGAGCTAAGCAGACCAAAATCCCAGTAATCGTGATTGCCGGCGAGAAAATGAATTTCCACATCGTTTTGATTTAATTTGTTTAACTCATATATAATGTCCGTGTAAAATGATGGCATTACATTTTTATAATTAAACCAGAAATCAAAAAAGTCTCCACCTATGATTAATGTACCCCCAGAGTTACTGATTTGGTCAAACAAATCAAATATCAGCAGACGTCGACTTTTTTCCTGATGATCAGCCTGCATAAGGAAATGGTTATCAGAAACTATATACAATGGCAATTTCATAGCGCAAAAACTAAAGAATTGATTCTGCTATTTCATAATAAATTGACACATTATAAAAATATTTTTTTAGAGTAAATCAAGAGAAACCTTTGCATCAAAACAGTAGTAAAAGGCGGGTTTCTTTTTTAATTTATAAATTATGAAAATGTATAATAAAACGCTTTTCCTCTTTTTAATTGTATTGTCGTCAAAAATCTTCGGTCAGTTTGGTCAAAATATTGTTCAATATGATGGTTTTACCTGGAGTTTTATAAAATCGGCACATTTCGATATTTATTTTTCTGAAGACGGATACTCCCATGCAGAATTTGCCGCCATTGAAGCCGAAAAAGCCTATGTAAATATATCTACAAGGTTGCTCGGGGATTTGCAGGAAAGAGTATCAATTATTATTTATAACTCACATAATGGTTTTCAACAGACAAATGTAATTGATTCCTACATGTACGAAGGCATCGGAGGGGTTACAGAATTATTCAAAAATCGGGTTGTTATTCCATATGATGGATCCCACAAACAATTTGCCCATGTTATTCATCATGAACTTGTTCATGCGTTTATCAATGACAATATTTATGGTGGAAACCTTCAGTCTTTGTTAAACAGTACTATTAAATTCCAGATACCCGGCTGGATGAATGAAGGTCTTGCCGAGTACCTGGCAAGCGGTTGGGACACAAATTCGGATATGTGGCTGAGAGATCTTGCCATAAATGGTGGTGATCTCCCAAATATCAATATGTTAGGCGGGTACTGGGCCTATAGAGGTGGTCAGTCAGTCTGGAAATTTATTACTGATAAGTGGGGTGATGAAGTCATCGCCGAGGTTTTCACTCAAATCAAAAGAAAAAATAATGTTGAAAAAGGAATTGAAAACTCTCTCGGGGTGGACATAGATGAGTTAACTGAACAATGGCATAAGTATTTAAAGAAACAATACTGGCCGGATATTGAAGGAAGAGAAAGCTTACAGGATATCGCCAGAAAATTGACCGACCACGAGAAATTAGGAAACACCTATAATATCTCTCCAGCCCTTTCCCCTGATGGTAAGCAAATGGCAATTATATCCAATAAAGATGGACAAATGGCAATATACCTGCTGGCAACTGAAGACGGTGTATTTATTAAAAAAATTATCCAGGGTGAGAGGAATGCAGAATATGAAGAATTGCATATTTTAAAACCAGGGATTACCTGGTCACCAAATGGAGACAGACTGGCATTCCCAGCCAAATCTGGAAAATCTGATGCTTTATTTATTGTAGATCACAAGACTGAAGAAAGTCGAAAGTATCGTTTTGGGATGGAAGGTATATTCAGGGCTACCTGGAATCCCGTGAAGGATGAAATTGCATTTATTGGAAATGACGGCATCACAAGTGATATTTATATTTTTGATATTGAAACTGAGGAACTCACCAATTTGACAAATGATTGGTTTACTGATGATATGGTTTCCTGGTCACCTGATGGAAAATCGCTGTATTTTATTTCTGACCGCGGTGATCATCTTGACACATCTGTGGAAGAAATGATAGAAGAATACCCAGTAGACCAGGCCGATATTTACTCTATAACCAGAGATGGATCTCATATTACCAGAATTACCAACACGCCATTTATTGAATCTTATCCTACAATGTCGTTTGATGGACAGTATCTCGCCTATATTTCAGATGAATCAGGGATAAATAATATTTATTTACTAAGTGACTCGTTAGATTCTTCATTCCCAATTACAAATATTCTAACCGGTGTCTCACAACTTTCATGGAGTCGGGATGATACACAGCTGATTTGCTCAGGTTTTGAGGATGGTGGTTATGACATCTTTACTATTGATAATCCAAAAGATAAAAGAAATGATAACATAAGCATCCCACCGGCGAAGTGGGTAACATCACGGGATATAGATCCACAAAAATTATTGATCAGGGAGGATAATAAGGAAAAATATCAACCCTCTGTAAGTTATGAAAACTATGTTTTTAATAATTTCAACAGTATAAAACTTGAAGAAAAACCTGAAATTGAACTAACGAATGAGGATACAAAAGATACTACGGGTACTTTCCGCAAGTATAGATATAAAACCAGATTCACTTTAGACTTGATACAGCCTTATTATAATTACAGTGCGCAGTATAATCCTCAGATGATGGCATATTTTCTGTGGAGCGATTTGCTTGGTGATCATAAAATATTACTCAGTACTGAAATGAATGATATCTCATTAAAAAACTCAGATTATTTTTTCATGTATCGATATTTACCCATGAGAACAGATATTAACTTTATGTTTTCACATAATTCCACCATTAATCAGCAACAGGGCAGTTTTTTGGTGAGGTTAAGGAAACTAGCATTAGAAGTGTTGGCATCAAGACCCTTTTCCCGATTCAATCGTTTCGAATATGGGCTAGAATATGCCTATGCTGAACAGACCATGATAATACCAATTAGCAATAATTCTGGTTATATTGAATTTGAAGAACAAAAGATAAATTCGATCAAATCAATCATGCCTACCTTCGGTTTAATATGGGACAATACAATTTGGAGTTATCTTTACCCGATAGATGGCGACAGAGTCTATTTTCGATACCAGATAAGCCCAGGTAACAAAAGTAACAGTTTAGAATTTCAAACTTTCAGTATCGATGCAAGACATTATATCCCCCTTGGAAACGGGGTAAGTATTGGGGCCAGACTATATGCTGGATATAGCCAGGGCAAAAATGCTGAAATATTTCGTGTTGGCGGACTACCCTGGTTATTTTCTTCTGAAGATACTTACTATGCCAATTTTGATGAACTGTATGAAGATTACTCAGAGGACAATTTAAAAGAAATATTCTTCACAAAATATGTAATGCCGGTGAGAGGGGCACAAATCAATGAATTATATGGCAACAAGGCAGTCGTCATAAACCTTGAATTACGAACGCCATTTCTTTTATACTATTTCCCAACTATCAAGTATTTTGGTCAAATCAACGGTGTATTATTTACAGACTTTGGTATGGCATGGAGTGATAAAAGACCGGATATGTGGGAAGGAAACAGCTGGGACTCCCACCCGCAGGATTTTGTTTTAACATATGGCTTTGGACCTCGATTCATTTTTCTGGGTATGCCCTGGCAACTGGATTATGCATGGGAATATATCCCTCATGAAAAAACTAAGAGGATGTGGTATCTAACAATTGGACTTGATTTTTAATGCACTTAAACTAAGTAACACAAATAAAAAGTAAAGAAGTAAATTATGAACAAAAAAGATAAGCTTTCAAAATTTAAACATAGAAAAAACCGTGAACGATTAAAAAATAAAATTCGTGAATCCCGGGCTAAAGCAGGGAAGAAGACCGAAACGACCAAACCAAAACCGGTAAAAAAGATTGCCGAAAAACCAGCAAAGAAACCAGTAGTAAAGAAAAAACCAGCAGTAAAAAAGACTGCCGAAAAACCAACAAAGAAACCAGTAGCAAAGAAAAAACCAGCGGTAAAAAAGAAAACGGAAAAATAATTATCTAATGGGTGTTTTGCATCATTTTTGATACGCTGGCCCACCAGAAACCACCTTTCAACGTAACGGGGAAACATATGATCACCATTGAAGATTTATTCAGAAAACCTGAAAAAATCAATATCGAATTGTCGCCCGATGGGAAAACCCTTGCCTATCTTGCACCACATAAGCGACGGATGAACTTATTCGTAAAAGCTCTACCCGATGGGGAAGTAAATCAGTTGACCCACGGAATTGATCGGGATATTCAAGGGTATACCTGGTGTAACAATGATCGGCTTATTTATTTAAAAGATACAGGAGGTGATGAAAACACTCGTCTCTACTCTGTTGGGATAGATGGGACTAATAATTTGGATCTCACTCCTTTCAAGGATGTGAAATGTGATATTGTAGATGAACTTGAAAATGACGATGATCATGTGCTGATTCAAATGAATAAAAGAAAAAAAGAATTTTTTGATGTTTATCGATTAAATGTTCAAAATGGCCAATTGGATTTGATCGCTGAAAATCCAGGAAATATATCGCAGTGGTTTACAGATCATGATGGAAAGTTGCGATTATGTGTTACAACTGACGGTGTAAATAATAGTATTCTTTTTAGGGAAACCGAGGCATTCACCTGGAAAACAGTGGCGACATACAATTTTGTTGAAAATGCCATTCCACTCTTTTTCACATTTGATAATCAATCCATTTATGTCAGCTCAAATGTCAATAGTGATAAATCCTCCCTATTCACCTACGATTTGAGAACAGGTAAAGAAACATTGTTGATCTATGAGCATGATGAAGTGGATATTTCCCGTTTGATGATTTCAAAAAAACGAAAATTAATTACGGGTGTATCATACTATACTGACCGTCTGCATTATCACTTTTTTGATGACGAAAGAGAAAAACTTCAGAATTTTCTTGATGATAAATTACCTGGATATGAAAATTCAGTAACGTCTTTTGACCGAGAAGAAAACTCTTGTACTGTACATTCAGGAAGCGATCGAACCCTCGGAGCATATTATTATTGCGATTTAAAATCCTGGACACTTACCAAACTTTTTGACTTAACGCCCTGGCTGTCAGAAAACGATATGGCGGAAATGAAACCGATAAAATACACCTCGAGAGACGGTTTGGTAATTCATGGGTATCTCTCTGTGCCAAATGATAAAAAAGCTGAGAAGCTTCCGGTTGTTGTGCATCCACATGGTGGACCCTGGCATCGCGATGCATGGGGATATAATCCTGCAATTCAGTTTCTTGTTAATAGGGGATTTGCTGTATTCCAAATGAATTTCAGGGGTTCTACCGGTTACGGAAAATCATTCCTGAAGGCTAGCTTCAAACAATGGGGCCAGACCATGCAGGATGATATTACTGACGGTGTTCAATATTTGATTGACAGGGGAATTGCAGATCCTGATAAATTGGCAATTTTTGGTGGCAGTTACGGTGGTTATGCCACATTATCTGCAATTGTAAAAACACCGGATGTATATGCCTGTGCTATAGATTTTGTGGGTGTTTCTAATTTGTTTACATTTCTTGAGACGATCCCGCCGTATTGGAAACAATACCTTGAAATGATGTATGAAATGGTCGGGCATCCTGAAAAAGACAGGGAAATGTTTGAGAAATACTCCCCGGCAAAACATGCAGATAAAATTAAGACACCATTATTTATTGCCCAGGGTGCAAATGACCCTAGAGTGAAAAAGAATGAGTCTGACCAAATGGTAAATGCCCTTAAAGAACGAGGGATTGAAATTGAATACATGGTGAAGGATAATGAAGGTCACGGCTTCCAGAATGAAGAGAATATTTTTGATTTCTATCGAGCAATGGAATCATTTCTCCATAAACATATATCCACTTAACTATAGTCTGAATATTATTTGAATTCTATATTCCAGCTGATAAAAACAGATCCTAATTCTTCAGCACGAGCCGGTTTTGTGACCACTGATCACGGCAAAATTGAGACACCCTTTTTTATGCCGGTGGGAACAGTGGGGGCAGTAAAAACACAATCCTCAAACGAAATTTCCCAATTGAGTAAAATCCTCCTGAGCAATACATACCATCTATATCTCAGACCGGGAGTGGAAGTACTGAAGGCCGTTGGAGGACTTCATAATTTCATGAACTGGGATGGGTCTATTCTCACAGATTCAGGAGGGTTTCAGGTTTTTAGTCTTTCAGGTTTAAGAAAAATTACTGACGATGGTGTCACATTTCAATCACATATTGATGGATCAAAACATCATTTTACACCTGAAAGTGTCGTCGAGACTCAAAGGGTTATTGGTTCAGACTTTATGATGATGTTGGATATTTGTCCCCCAGGTGATGCCGATCGGGCAACGTGGATTGATGCGCTAAACAAGACCACACAATGGGCTAAAAAGGCTATGAAGTACTATTCAGAAACAGAGGGCCACTATGGCTTTCACCAGGTTTTATTACCCATTGTTCAAGGCGGCACCGATCATGAACTGAGAAAACAGTCTGCTGAAGAATTAATGTCGTTGGATGCACAGGCATATGCTGTTGGAGGATTGGCAGTAGGCGAATCCAAAAATGATATGCTGGATACAACTCAATTGATGGGTGAATTACTGCCGATGGAAAAATCGCGCTATCTCATGGGTGTAGGTACCCCTGCTGATCTGGTGAGATGTGTTTCAAGGGGGATTGATATGTTTGATTGTGTCATGCCCACTAGAAATGCCCGGAACGGTCAATTATTCACCAGCACTGGTAAAGTGAATATCAGGAATGCGAAATATAAAAATGACTTCTCCGAGATTGATTCGAATAGCGCATCACCTATGTCAAAATCATTTAGCAAGGCATATCTTCACCATCTATTTAAAATAAATGAGGTGTTAGGTTTAAGAATTGCAACCCAGCATAATCTCTATTTCTACACTCAATTGATGAAAACTATGAGGATGGAAATATTAAATGATAACTTCACGCCGTGGTCGCGACAATTTTTGGATTTATATGAAGGTGGGGAAAGTTGACAGATATTTGTGTACGCGTAATTGACTGTCATATTTTCATCCTTCAAAAGGGAGAACCCTTATACCTGATGTTGAAGAGATCTGAGAATCAGATTTACCCGGGGATCTGGCAATGCGTTACTGGAAAGATTGAACCAAATGAAAAACCGTACGAAACAGCAATTCGTGAGCTCAATGAGGAAACAGGACTGGTTCCGGTGAAATTGTGGTCAGTTGATCGGGTAAATCATTATTATGAAGCAGTTAAAGATCGAATGAATCTTATACCAGTATTTGGAGTTATGGTTACTGAAAAAACAGTTAAGTTGTCTTCAGAGCATGTTGAATATAAATGGTGCCCCGTTATTGAGGCGGGCGAAATTATGTTATGGGATCAGCAGAAAACAGGACTATTTCAATTTCATAAAATGATAACAAGTAATAAATCAAAAATGAAATTGACAGAGATTAATTTTTAAACTGTGGATTTACCATATTGTTTTAATACTATCTGAATTCCCAAGATTCGTATCAGCGGTGACCAGGGGAGCATTCAATATTTGGGATACAGCACAAATTATACTTTCCACAGGATCAACAGCTATCTGCGAAAAAATTGAAACAGACCGTTCGGCAATCTCAGCTGTGATGGATTGAACCACATAACTATTTGCTTCACGAATCAATTTGATAAAATCATTATAATGCACATCAACTTTTAGCCGTTTCTTTTTCATGAGCATGGCAATTTCCCATAAAGATATATCGACAATAATTATTTCACCACTGTCATTTGCCAGATTAATGACCTCCCTTGCTTTTGGGCTGATTTTTTCAGGTTTTAAAGCATCCCAGATAATAACATGTGTATCAAGTGTAATCATTAGGAGAAAACATCCCATGTTTCATCAATTGGATTCATAACATCAATTATTTTAGCAGTTTTACTCAATGTTAATAGTCTTGCCTTTGCCTTTTCCCGGATATTTTCAGACGGCATAAGCTGGGCAATTACCTTCCCTCTGGATGTAATCTGGATATGGTCACCATTATTTACTCGTTCGAGAACTTTCATCAAATTGGCTCTTAACTCACTAACAGCAATAGTGTCCATGAAAAAACTCCTTTAATTGTACAATGGCAAAGTACAAATTACAAAAATAAAATGACTATGTACAAATGATTGGTACAATTATGATTTTCTTTATACAAATATTTCTAATTTTGCTTTAATGTCCAGATAAGATGCAATGAGGATAAAAAAAGTAAGACAGCAAGTACCTGGTGAACAACCGCCATCCAGACAGGGGTAAACATTAGTAAAGTACTAATGCCCAGAATGACCTGAATCCAGACGATAATCGCTAAACGAGTTACTGGTTTTTTTATATGATAGTTTTCCGGTTGTTTTCGTACCTTAAGCAGCAGGCCGCTAACAATTGTCAGAATGAGAATCCCAACATATCGATGAATGAACTGAACGGTCATATTATTTTCCACCAGATTTTTCCAGACAGGATTTAGAGAAAAGAGTCCATCTGGAATCCAGAGTCCGTTCATCAATGGGAAAGTATTCCAGGCAAACCCTGCCTTAAGGCCAGCTGTAAAAGCGCCGTATATCATTTGAAGTACAATGATTACCGAAATTATTATACTATACTTTAGTAGTCCAGAATTCACAGGAAATTTTATTTTTTTATAATTGAAATCCAAAATGGTCCAGAATATATATCCAACAAGAGCGACAGCGAGTAGGAAATGTGCCGCCAGCCTGTAATGACTGACATGTGGATTATCAGCCAATCCGCTTTTAACCATATACCAGCCCATTAATCCCTGTAGGAATCCAAGTCCAAACATAATAAAAAGATTTGGATAAAGTTTATCGGGAATCATTTTCTTGTAATAAAAAATACAAAATGGAATCACAAATAATAAACCGAGAAAACGACCAATCATTCGATGAATGTATTCCCAGAAGAATATGGATTTGAATTCATCAAGTGTCATTTTATTATTTATGAGTTTGTATTCGGGATATTGTTTGTAATGGTCAAACTCAACCTGCCAATCAGTTTCATTCAGCGGCGGGATACTTCCGGATACGGGTTTCCACTGAACCATGGACAGACCAGAATGGGTAAGTCTGGTAATGCCCCCAATAACTACCATGGTGATAATTAGAATACATGCTGAAAAAAGCCAGATATTGATATATTTATTCATAGGTGTTCTGATTCTTAATTATTGAATTTAGATTTTCTATAATTTGTCATATTACAAATGGATAATTTATCGGTTTAGATAAGGCAGCCCCAATCGAAATTATTTTGTTTTTAGTTCTCCTGATTTATTAAATTAACTACAATGCAATACAAAAAAGATGATTTCTGGTGGCAGTGTTTCAAGGGTTAATAATCCACCTGGAATTGTATAAGGTGAATTGGACCCCGCAAATAAAGCGGGGTTTTTTGTTTATAAGATTAATCGATTCACTGGTATAAGAAAGAGGCCTTTGTCTTTTTGACAGTTTGATATAAAACTTAATAATTAGCAATGGTATGTATGCATACAGAGCAAAATGAAAATTTTGAAAACTAAAAATGAATTAATCTAATGGATATGACTTATTCTGAATTTTTATTACTTGCCGGAAAGCATAAAATGGTTCCGGTATATAAGCAGATTCTTGCAGATTTACTGACGCCGATTTCGGCCTATTTGAGATTGTCCCAAAACTCAAAATATTCTTTTCTATTTGAATCAGTTGAAAAAGGAACTCGGTTTTCAAGATATTCCTATATTGGAAGAAATCCCCAGAAGATAATCAATTTTGCCGACAATAAAACCACAATCACAGAAAATAATCTCAATTATGAAAGTCCAAATTCATATTTAGATAACCTTAGGACCCTGGTAAGCTCATACAGCAGCTGTCAGATCAGTGGATTTCCCGGGTTTACCGGTGGGGTTGTGGGGTATTTGGGATATGAATGCATCCGTTTAAATGAGGATATTCCAATTTACGATACCGATGAACTGGGTGTGCCGGATTCCGTATTCATGGTTTATGAGGATATCATCGTTTTTGATCATTTAAAAAATAGAATTATTGTATTTAGTAATGTCAACACTGAAACAGATGATTTGCCGAAAGCCTATGCAAAAGCAAATCAGAGAATTGATGAACTGGGAGATGACCTCCATACAGATATTGATTATCAGAGTCCAGTCAAACTAAAGAGAAGTAAAATTAAATTTGAAACGACACTTGAAGAATTTACTGACGTTGTTAAACAGGCCAAAGACCATATAAAATCCGGTGATATTTTTCAGGTGGTACTGAGCCAGAGATTCCAAAGGAAAACAAATGCCAAACCTGTGGATATCTATCGAGCCTTGAGATCTATTAATCCGTCGCCATATTTATTTTATATTAAAATTGATGATTGGGCAATAATTGGCGCCTCACCTGAATTGCTTGTAAAAGTAGAAGATAACACAATAATTTTACGGCCTATTGCAGGCACGCGTCACCGGGGAAACAGCGAACAGGAGGACCATTTATTAGAAAATGAGCTGCTTGCAGATAAAAAGGAATGCGCCGAGCACCTGATGCTTGTTGACTTGGGCAGAAACGATGTGGGGAAAGTTTCCAAATTTGGAACCGTAAAAGTTCATGAATTCATGCAGGTAGAAAAATATTCTCATGTTATGCATATAATTTCTGAAATCCACGGAAAGAAAAGACAGGATGTAGATTTAATTGATGCATTATTAAGTGGCTTTCCGGCAGGAACTTTGACGGGTGCACCAAAAATCAGGGCAATGGAAATTATTCATAATTTAGAAAAAGCCAAGAGGAATATATATGGCGGAGCTGTTGGTTTTGTCGATTTCTGTGGTAATATGAATACCTGTATTGCCATCAGAACTATGGTGGTTAAGGATGGCATTGCTTATTTTCAAGCCGGGGCAGGGATTGTGCACGATTCTGACCCTGAGAAAGAATACAATGAATGTATCAACAAAGCAAAAGCCATAAATGCAGCAATAGATTTTGCTGAAAATGGTTTGGTAACGTGAGAAAGACATGATATTGATTATAGATAATTACGATTCATTCACTTATAATTTGGTCCAGTACATTGGAGTTATAAATTCTGAATTGACCGTAGTTCGAAATGATAAAATAACTATTCAGGATATTGAAAAAATGCAGCCTGAGCGAATAGTTATATCTCCCGGACCAGGTATTCCGCAGCAGGCGGGAATATCCATCAGCCTGATTCGTCGATTTTATAAAAGTATTCCGATTTTTGGAATTTGCCTTGGCCACCAGTCCATAACGGAAGCATTTGGAGGCAAGATCATCTGTGCCGATGAAATTGTGCATGGAAAAACCTCTAGTATTAATCATTTGGAATCAAAAATATTTAATAATATTCCAGAGACCTTCATCGCCACTCGATATCATTCATTGATTGCAGAAAGAAGCTCATTTCCAAGTGATTTAAGAATAACTGCTGAGACAGATAATGGTATTATCATGGGCATCGAACATAAAAAATATCCGGTATTCGGTGTTCAGTTTCACCCTGAATCTATTATGACAGACTATGGAAAAAAAATGGTCTCAAACTTTTTAAATTGAATATCCACTTTTCGAAGCCCGAAAAAAAATTGAGAAATATAAAATGAAAACAACAATTGACAAATTATTAGGTAATCAAAGCTTAAATCAGGATGAATCCCGCGAAATTATGTTTAAAATCATGTCCGGTGAATTTAATGACGTTCAGATTGCCGGATTTCTTATTGCATTGCGCTCTAAGGGAGAATCATCATCGGAGATAGCTGGATTTACACAGGCGATGAGAGAAAAAATGACATCTGTTCCCATCCAATCAGATGCCATAGACATGTGTGGTACTGGAGGAGATGCCAGAGGTACTTTTAATATTTCCACAGCAGCTTCTTTTGTAGTTGCCGGTGCCGGAGTAAAAGTTGCCAAACATGGTAATCGATCCATGACATCCAAATCCGGGTCTGCAGATGTACTGACAGCATTGGGTGTTGATATCACGATGAGTCCTGAGAAAGTTGCTGAGTGTGTGGATGAAATTGGTATCGGTTTTATGTTTGCACCATATCTTCATCCAGCGATGAAATATGCAGTCAAGGCGCGCACTTCTCTTGGGGTTAGGACCGTATTTAATATTCTCGGACCTTTAGCAAATCCAGCAGGTGTCAGACGACAAGTATTGGGAGTTTATGATGGTGTGCTTACTGTAACACTTGCAAAAGTTTTAAAACGGTTAAATGCTGTGTCTGCCATGGTTGTGCATGGACATGACGGCATGGATGAAATTACCAATACATCTTCCACTAAAGTAACCAAATTGGAAAATGGATCGATTAAATCCACAGTATTTTCTCCAGCAGATTATGGAATTGCCGTTGCAAAGCTGGGTGATTTGGCCGGCGGAGAACCTGAAGAAAATGCCAAGATTATCATTGATATTTTCCGTGGCGAAACAGGGCCAAGACGCGATATTGTTTTGCTGAATGCTGCCGCAGGTATCGTTGTTGGAGGAAAAGTTGAATATTTATCAAAAGGAATTGAACTGGCAAGGCAATCCATTGATTCTGGATCAGCATATGATGTCATGCAAAAGTTAATTTCTAAAAGATGAATACACTCAATAAAATTATTGAGTCAAAAAAACAGGAACTACAAGTTTTAGAAAATAAAACCCCCATAGAAGTTTTACGAGCAAAACATAAAAATTTTAAACGGGCAAACATGCTCAAGGCTTTGACTTCAGATGTCATATCGGTCATCGCCGAAATAAAACAGAAATCTCCTTCTGAGGGTATCATTAATAAGACAAATGATCCAGTTGAAATTGCTGAATCCTATGAAAATAATGGTGCGGCGGCAATTTCCGTTCTTACTGATAATCCCTTTTTTGGCGGATCAATTGAATTGCTATCAAAAATTAAATCTTCGGTAAAAATTCCGATTCTCCGTAAAGACTTTATTATCAGTGAGTACCAGGTATACGAATCATATTTGCATGGCGCTGATGCATTACTTTTAATTGCCGATATCCTCGAATATTCTGTATTAGAATCATTATATGAAAAGGCAATGGAAATTGGACTGAAAGTTCTTGTTGAGGCGCACTCCATGTCTGCGATAAAAAAAGTCAAAAAATTGAAACCGGAAATTTGTGGCGTAAACTCAAGAAACCTCGAAACTATGGAGATCGATTTGAAGTGGTTTGAAACATCTTATCATCATCTTCCAGAAACATCCATCAAAATTGCTGAAAGTGGAATTCATTCCAACGAGCATGTTAGATTTGTGGATACAATTGGATATGATGCCATTCTAGTTGGGACTTCCCTTATGAATAAAGACAATCCGGGGTTGGCCATCCCGCAGTTACTGGATGGACAATAAATGATTCCGGTAAAGATTTGTGGCATAACCAATTTGAGTGATGCCAGATATGCTGTAAGAGTCGGGGCGTCTGCGATGGGTTATATATTTTATCCTGGAAGTCCACGATTTATTTCACCAAAAAGTGCTGGGATTATTTCTGAGGGAACGGATAGAAAAATTAAAAAAGTAGGTATATTTGTCAATGAATCTATGCCCCACATTGAATCTATTATAAAAACAGCAAGTCTTGATTTAATTCAGCTCCATGGAGACGAATCTGATGAATTTTGTCAGTCTCTCTCAAAACCTGTCATACGAGCATTGAGATTAAAAAAAGGGGTATCCGTAACTATGGAATTCCCCAATAATGTCTGCGCTCTCCTGCTGGATACATGGTCAGAAAAAAGTTATGGCGGAACTGGAAAATCCTTTGACTGGTCCCTTATCAATAATCATAAATGGAATAAACCAATCATCTTAAGTGGCGGGTTAAATCACAAAATTGTCAAAGATGCCATAAAGACCATCAATCCGCATGCTCTGGATGTAAACAGTGGTGTTGAATTATCACCTGGATTAAAAGATCATAATAAAATAGATGAATTTTTTCAAACGGTTAAAAATACTGGCCCATATAAGAATATTTTCGAAGCAACAAAGGAAGAATTACCAGATGATTCGATTTCAGCGGATGATGTCTGATGACCTATGAATACCCGGATATCAGAGGGCATTTCAATAAATTTGGTGGAAAATATGTCCCAGAATCACTAATCCCGGCTATCAATGAGCTGGAAGAACTCTATGGGCAAATACAAAATGATATCCAGTTCCAGGATCGTTTAACCAATTTACTTCAGAATTATTCCGGCCGGCCAACTCCCTTATATTTTGCCAGACAAATCTCAAAAGAATGCGGATTTAATATTTATCTGAAGAGAGAAGATTTAAATCATACCGGAGCTCACAAAATCAATAATGCGCTGGGTCAAATACTTCTTGCCGAAAAGATGGAAAAAAAACGAATCATTGCCGAGACTGGAGCAGGGCAGCATGGTGTGGCGACCGCTACAGTGGCGGCTCAATTCGGTCTGGAATGTGTGGTTTATATGGGTGAGGAAGACATCCGCCGACAGAAATTGAATGTGTTTCGAATGGAATTACTGGGTGCCGAGGTTCGTTCTGTAAACTCTGGGAGCAAAACGCTAAAAGATGCAACCAATGAGGCGATCAGAGATTGGGTCGAAAACGTCGAGAACACCTACTATCTTATTGGCTCCGTTGTCGGGCCCCATCCATACCCAATGATTGTCCGTGATTTTCAATCAGTAATCGGCATCGAGACCAGGGAACAGTTTTTTGCAATGGATAAATTAACTGAAAATAAATTACCTGACGTAATAGTTGCATGTGTCGGCGGTGGCAGTAATGCCATTGGTATGTTCTATCCATTTTTATCTGATAAAGTGAAACTTATCGGGGTCGAAGCTGCCGGACTAGGTACCGAAACGGATAAACATGCAGCAACAATGACACAAGGTAAATATGGTATTTTACACGGGTCAGCAAGTTATCTGCTTCAAAATGACGATGGTCAAATTACACTTCCTCATTCCATCTCTGCCGGGTTGGATTATCCTGGTGTCGGACCGGAACACAGTCATTTAAAAGACATCGGTAGAGTAATTTATGATTCGGTAACGGATGATGAAGCTGTAAATGCTTTTAGATGGCTCAGTGAGATGGAGGGGATATTACCTGCCCTCGAATCAGCCCATGCAATGGCATATCTCAGGAAGCCCGGAAACGAAATTTCAGCAGGGGATAATGTTGTAATCTGTCTTTCAGGACGTGGTGATAAAGACGTTCATACCGTCGCTGATTACCTCGGAATTAAACTGTAATCTGGAAATAACAATTATCAAATGAATCGAATTAAAACCCTCTTTTCACAACCTAAAAGTAAGCTAATTCCATTTATCACGGCAGGATATCCCTCTCTTGATATCACCATACCATTAGTGTTGGCTGCCGAAGCATCAGGTGCAGATATGATCGAATTGGGTATGCCCTTTTCTGATCCGCTTGCCGATGGACCCATAATTCAGAAATCCAGTCAAATTGCCCTTTCAAATGGAGTGACAGTAAAGTGGATTTTAGAGCAGGTAACCCTGATTCGCAGCCGTGGATGTGAAACTCCAATAGTATTGATGGGATACATCAATCCAATCATGCAATATGGCTGGCAAAAATTTATCAAGGATTGTAAACAATGTGGTGTTGATGGACTAATTATCCCCGATCTTCCGCCGGAAGAATGTGAAGATATTACGGATGAAATGAAAAAGTATGGTTTAGCACCAATCATGCTGGTTGCACCGAATACGCCTGATAGCAGAATTAAGAAAATATCAAAAATTTCAGGTGTTCTTCTTTACTGTGTATCTGTTTTAGGGGTGACGGGTAAAAAATCAGCTGATAACTCTGATCTTGTTAATTATCTTATGCGAGTCAAAAAAAACAGTACAGTTCCATACGTAGTTGGATTTGGCATCAAATCTCCGCAAGATGTACAACTAATTAACCAGCACTCGGATGGGGCTGTGGTGGGTAGTGCTCTAATAAAAGCAATGGAGACAGCGGTAAATCCATTGGAAGGTGCTTCTTCATTTATAACAACCCTAAAAAGTTTAAATAAGAAAAATTGATAAACAGCCTAGTATATATAAAATAAGAACAGTCAGAATAAAGTGAAAATCCAATGAAAAAAGAACCCTCAAAATTATATGACTCAATCTATGATCTTGTTCGGATGATACCTGCTGGAAAGGTAGCTACCTATGGACAAATTGCCGCTATTATAGGAAAATGTACTGCTCGGCAAGCGGGATATGCCATGGCGGCTACCCCCCATGATCAGGGAATCCCATGGCAAAGAGTCATCAACAGCCAGGGGAAAGTGAGTCCAAGAATCGGTGGAGATGGAGCCTCTGTTCAAAGAATCATCCTTGAAAAAGAAGGGGTGATTTTCAGCTCAAGCGGAAAAGTAAATTTCAAAGTAGTTGGCTGGGAAGGACCTGATTCAATGTTTTCACCGGATGTCAGTAGTATAAAAGATCTATTCTAAAATATGTCATCCAATAATATCACATGTAAAACTCTTACCATGGAAAATTGGGATCAGTTTGAAAATCTGTTTGGTGAAAAAGGTGCCTGTGGTGGATGTTGGTGTATGTATTGGCGATTAAAACGATCGGAGTTTGATAAAAATAAAGGCCAGGCTAATTATTCATTGATGAAAAATTACGTAAAAGATGGATTTATACCGGGCCTCATTGCATTTGATGACGATGATCCTGTTGCCTGGTGCTCTATTGGTAAAAGAACAGAATTTTCAACTCTGAGCAGATCCAGAATATTAAAGAAAATTGACAATCAGCCTGTATGGTCAATTGTCTGCTTTTTTGTAAAAAAGGAATTTAGGTATAAGGGTATCAGTACAATCCTCATTGAAGCCTGCAAAGATTTTGTAATTGAACAGGGTGGCAGAATAATTGAAGCATATCCTATTGAACCAAAGAAAAACAAAATGCCGGATGTTTTTGCCTGGACTGGTATTGCCTCATCTTTCAGAAAAGCAGGATTCAGTGAAGTAAAACGACGTTCAGAAACCAGACCCATCATGAGGTATACATTATCATAGTCCTCATAGCTCCTGTTAAAATATGACAAAAGAAAAAATATCCATCCATCAGGCCAGGTCATTAGCTATTCAGCCACAATTCTCTTTCTCAAGAAATTCCCAATTAAATCCCAAGGAACTGACAGCAAGTATCATTGAAAAATTGGGTTATATCCAAATTGATACTTTACATGTTGTTCAAAGAGCGCATCATCACACTCTGTGGACAAGAAACCAGAAATATTCTCCAGATATTCTGAATGAGCTTCTTTCGGATGACAGGCGCGTATTTGAATACTGGGGGCATGCTGCTTCATATTTGCCAATGAAAGATTATCGCTATTATCTCCCCAAAATGGCGGCGTTTATGAATCCTGAAAAAAAATGGACAAAAGATAGATTGGAAAGATATGGTCATTTATTAGATCCAGTTCTCAAACGAATAAGAGAAGAGGGTGCCCTGGGAACAAAAGATTTTGAAGAGGCGGGAGATAAAAGAAAGGGTATTTGGTGGGATTGGAAACCAGCAAAAGCTGCTTTGGAAATTTTGTATTGGCAGGGCAAACTCATGGTATCCCGGCGGGATAAGTTTCAAAAAATATATGATTTGCGTGAGCGGGTACTGCCGGATTGGGTTGACAAGACGATGCCGACTCAGGAAGAGACGGGACGATTTTTTGTTAAACGGGCTTTGGTTGCATATGGGATTGCCTCAAAAAATGATATTATCAATCATATCCAGGTGATACCACGAAAAGTTATTGAAACAAGTTTGCAGTCCATGGTAGATGAACAGAGTGTTAGCATCGTGACGGTCGATACAATTCCTAAAATAGAATTTTATGTTTTACCTGATATTTTAGAAAACTCAAACATCTCATTTGCTAAATCAAGGGATGTACATATTTTGTCACCATTTGACAATATGGTGATTCTGCGGGATAGAATCAGGAAATTATTTGGATTCGATTATACAATTGAATGTTATGTACCGTTTGCAAAACGTCAGTATGGGTACTTTGTCTTACCAATCTTGTATGGCAAAAGATTTATTGGAAGGATGGATACAAAAGCTGATAGTAAGACAAAAATATTCAACATTAACAATTTATACTTTGAGAAGAGCTCCCAGCTGAGTGAATTCATTCTAAATAAATTTGCAAAAAAATTAGCCATATTTGCATTATTCAATCGGTGTACTACAATCTATAATAACTCAAAAATAAATCAGCCAGTATTAAAAGAATTAATAAAAAGGTCAAACGAATATATCAATTGACCGACTTGGAATGATTTAGAAATGTTGATTTTTGAATATTTTACAGACTTAACATAAGTTTCACAGTATAAATCACCACAATTTTGTCACATTGGTTTAAAAGCCAGACAAAATAATTCAGAAAAATAACAATGAAAGGGAAGTGTCATGGGTGTTTTACTTCGAATACTCAAATGGTCATCATTGGTTTTTGGCATATTAATTATCGGTTTGCTAACAATATTATATACGGTGTTTCCAAAGGTGGATCCAGCAGGAGATATCATCATTGACTCATCTGATGAAATAATTGCCCGGGGAGATTATCTTGCTAATCATGTTGCAGTCTGCATCGACTGTCATTCCACTCGGGACTGGTCTTATTTTTCTGGTCCAATAATCCCCGGTACTGAGGGAATAGGAGGTGAGAAATTTGGTAAAGAGTACGGTTTCCCCGGTACGTTTTATGCCAAGAATATTACACCGGCAGGTATTGGTGACTGGACTGATGGTGAATTGCACAGGTTAATTACAACAGGGGTGACTCGGGATTGGGAGCCAATTTTCCCCCTTATGCCTTATCCGTCATATGGGAAAATGGATGTTGAGGATATGAAATCGATCATTGCATATATTCGCTCACTTGAGCCTCAGGAAAATGAAGTAAAAGAATCAAAAGCCGATTTCCCGATGAATTTAATTATGAGAATGATTCCTAAGCCTGCCGAACCCACAACCAGGCCTTCTCCATCAGACACATTGAACTACGGTAAATATCTGGTTACAATTGCCGGCTGCAGTGAATGTCATACCATGGCAGAAAAAGGGAAACCTGTTGAAGGCATGTCATTTGCAGGTGGTTTTGAGTTTAAACTGCCTGGAGGTGGTATAGTCAGATCAGCCAATCTCACACCCGATGAAACCACAGGTGTTGGTAATTGGGAGGTAGACGATTTTCTTGATCGATTCAGTGCCTTTATTGATCCGTTTGGAATCGAAACAGTGCCAGGAGGATTTAATACTGTCATGCCGTGGACGATGTATGCTGGTATGACTGAAGAAGATTTAACTGCGATATTTAAATATTTGCAAACCCTCACACCGATTGAAAATGAGGTAATTGTCTTTTCACAATAATATTTTAATTAGAGGTGGAATAAATTCTTTTAAAAGAAAAAATTACTCCACAGGGTTGGAGTCAATTTAGCAAAATAGATACGAATTAAGTTTTAATCAATTCTTCTTCGGCAGGATAAAGCTTTCTTCGAATAACGGCAAATTCACCGGGATTATTTTGAAAAGGGAATCCATACCGGCCGGCTCCGCCATGACCAACATCAACTATTTTCCCTTTTCGGTCAATAAGTGATTCTATTTTGACAGATTGAATTCCTTCCGGTGTGATCAAATCAACGATTGTCCCTTTTTCGATACGATTTTTTGCTTCGAAGGTGAGTAAACCATTTTCCTGATCATAGATGCAATCCATGCCTACAGCTTTATGGGTCCATTCAAGAGATCGACCGTCTTCATAGTTTTCACCAAACTCCCTGGGTTTTCGTGTATAAAAACCAGTTGTATAACTCCGATTAGATAATGCCATGAGATCATTCAGGTTTTGTGTATTAAAGGGTTCACCATTTACCATATCATCAATTGCTTTTCGGTATGATCTGGTGACCATGGCAGCATAATATTCTGATTTTGTTCTGCCTTCGATTTTGAAGCTCATGACGCCAGATTTTTGTATTTCCTCGAGAAGTTCAACAGCACAGAGATCTTTTGCATTAAACATGTAAGTGCCGAAATCATCCTCTGAAATATCATATTTCTGGTCTGGACGATGTTCTTCTTTTACATAAAATCCATCTAATGAATCGGATGTAATTTCGGGTGCCGGTATTTGTTTTTTTTCCATCTCAACCAGACTGTCAGTATCTCTGCCAACAGTATACTCCCATCGGCATGAATTTGTGCATGTGCCCTGATTTGCATCCCGGTGATTCATATAATTACTGATAAGACAGCGGCCTGAATAGGCGATACAAATAGCACCGTGAACAAAGCTTTCCAGTTCGATATTATCTACATTCTTATGAATTTCAGCAATCTCTTTCAGTTGTAATTCTCGGGACAGAATTATCCGTTCAACACCCATATCCCGCCAGAATTTTACTGTCGTCCAATTCGTTACATTTGCCTGGGTTGACAAATGTATTGGGATATCAGGATACTCCTTCAAGGTCATATTTATTAAACCGGGATCAGCCATGATCAGTGCATCAGGCTTCCACTCTGCAACCCTTTCAAGCTCTTTCATAAACGAATTGATCTTTGTATTATGCGCAAAGATATTCAGGGTGAGATACAATTTCTTTCCCATATTCCGGCTGTATTCAATAGCTTGTTTCAAGGATTTCTCCCTGAATTCATTCTCTCTGGTTCGAAGCGAAAATTTTGGTATCCCTGCATATGTTGCATCAGCACCATAAGCAAGAGCATATTTCAATTTACTGAAGTTACCGGCAGGAGACAGTAATTCTGGTTTTTGAGGATTTTTCATATGGAATAATTTACATTTAGCATCTTACATCCAAGCATGTTGAAAATGCAGGAAATATTCCCTATTTTAGTTTTAAAAATCAATGATAGATTTACAGATGCAGAAAATGATGAAAGAAGTGAAAATATATACGGATGGCGCCTGCAAGGGAAATCCCGGACCTGGTGGTTGGGGAGCAATATTGTTTTATGGTGATCACGAAAAAGAGATGTATGGCGGAGAATCACAAACGACAAATAATATTATGGAATTGACGGCGGTAATTAAAGCGCTTGCAGCACTCAAAACATCTTGCCATGTTACTCTCGTTACCGATTCATCCTATGTAAAGAATGGCATCACGAAGTGGATTCATAGTTGGAAAATGAATGGTTGGAAAACGAGTAATAAAAAGCAGGTAAAAAATCAACAGCTATGGATGCAACTTGAAAAGGAAACTCTCCGACACCAAATGTCGTGGAAATGGGTAAAGGGTCATGCTGGTGATCCCGGGAATGAAAGAGCCGATGATTTGGCAAATTTAGGGGTTGAGCAAGAATTATAATTGTCTATTAGAATTTGAAATTACGAACTGGGATGACAAGCCATACTAACCATTCAAATCAAATTTTTACTCAATCAATATAATTTCTGTGAGGGATCTATTTTTCGTCCCCAGTCATTGATTCCGCCAATAACATTTTTTACATTTTTGAAATTCTGATTAACTAAAAATTGACAGATTTGCGCCGATCTGATCCCGGTTCGACAGAGAATAACAAGTTCATCGGCAGATTCTAATTCATTCAGACGTGAAGGAATCTCATTTACCGGGATATGTACAGCATTTTCAAGTCTGGATATCTGCAATTCAAAGGTCTCGCGAACATCTACAATAGTAATATTATCACCATTATTTAATTTATTATGTAATTCTTCAACCGAAATATCCTGATGCGATTCCCTTGAGGGCAAGTCAGGAACCCCGCAGAATTCCACATAATTAATCAGTTTTTTGACTGTGGGGTGTTTACCGCATACAGGGCAATTTTCGTTTTTCTTCAATTTCATTTCAGAGAATTCCATTGCCAGAGCATCAAATAATAATAGGCGTGAAGACAATGTATCACCAATATTTAAAAGAATTTTTATGACCTCGTTGGCCTGTAAAGTACCGATAATCCCCGGGAGCACACCCAGTACCCCTCCCTCGGCACAAGAAGGCACCAAATGCAGTGGAGGTGGCTCAGGATATAGACAGCGATAACAGGGTCCATCTTTAAAATTAAACACGGATACCTGACCATCAAAACGGTAAATGCTCCCATATACATTTGGTTTATTCAATATTACACAGGCATCATTTACAAGATAGCGGGTTGGGAAATTGTCTGAGCCGTCAACCACAAGATCATAGTTTTGAATAATCTCTATAGCATTTTCAGAGTTTAGCTGGACATTGTGCTTCTGAATATTGATAAATGGATTCAATTTTTTTAATTTTTCTGACGCTGCCTCAACCTTTGATTCCCCAGTATCATCCACATTAAATATTATCTGTCGCTGAAGATTGGATGCATCCACAATGTCAAAATCAACCAGACCGATGGTCCCCACACCAGCAGCAGCGAGATATAATGATACTGGACTGCCGAGTCCGCCGGTGCCGACAATTAGTACGCTGGAATTTTTTAATTTACTCTGACCATGTGCTCCAATTTCGGGAAGGTGCAAATGTCTACTGTATCTGACAACCTCATCTGAGACCAATGGTGGGAGCTCGTCTTCGGTACCTGATGCAAAAGTTGGAATTATTATGATTTCTGAATTATCTCCCGGTTTTGTTTCCATTCCGTCCAGCTGTTTGATGTTTATACCATCTAAATACAGGTTGAATATGCTTAGCAAACTCCCTGCTTCTGTAGTTAACTGAAATTGTATTTCAGGAAATTGAGTGAACAGCTCTTTCAGAATTTCTTTTATGGTGTAGCCTTTCACAGTGAGCACAGCTGATCCAGATGTAAATCGACGGAGTGATGAAGGTATCCGAAGTTGTTTCATTATTAATTGAGTCCTTTCTATAGCATTAAATTATTCAAAAAATGATGTTGTGAACGCTATTTATATACTATAATATTTATTTTATCAATTAAACTTCGTTGTGACTTGAAAACCAGGAGGATTCTCAAGATGTTTTTTTACGGCACACATTTGTGCAACACGGGTGAGTGCATCGGAATATTTCCTGGGAAAGACTGCAGGTAACTTAATTTCAATATTCACTTCTTCAATCAATTTCGTCGCTGGATTGAATTTATGTGACTGGGCTATTTCAATTCCTTCAGTATCGATATTTCTCTGTTGACAAAATCCCAGAACATAAATCCCGGCACAGGTACCCAGTGATGCAAGAAACATATCAAATGGTGCTGGTGATGATTCATCTCCACCGCTTATAACTGGCTGATCTGTTTTGTGTGTGAATCCATTAAAATCGGCATATACTTTTTTTCCACCTGGAAAATATATTTTCATTTTGTTTCTCCTAAACTTTTTTCGTTGGATGCACTTATTTTGAACACGTTACAAACTGTTTATAATTAGGTGAAAGTGATCGTAATTTCTTAAATAAAACAGTTATATGACTCATGAGTCATAGATGTTGTGCATAATATAAATATATCAATAGGTTACATATCCTAATATCGTGTTAAAAATATTATTATTACAAAACAACAAAAGGAATAGATCATGAGATATTTACGGAATATTCTTATAACAGCTATGCTGGCATCCATCACCTTACTATATGCAGACACCTGTACAGATTGCCATAAGGAAATCCAACCGGGTATAGTCACTGATTGGGAAATCAGTGCCCATAGCGAGAATGACATTGGCTGTGATGTCTGTCATGGGGAAGAACACCAAAACAATAATGATGTGGAAAAAGTAGAATTTCCAACACCTGAAACATGCGCTGAATGTCATGAAGAAAAGGTTGAGCAGTTTTCAAAAGGTAAACATGCATTAGCCTGGGCAGCCATGGAAGCGATGCCGACAACCCATTGGAAACCCATGGAATTGATAGAGGGCCAGAAGGGTTGTGGGGGCTGTCACAAAATTGGAATGAAATCAAAATCTCAGATTGAAAACCTGAGAAAAAATGGTAATACTTATGGTAATGCCAGCTGTGACGCCTGTCACACCAGACACACATTTTCACTAAAAGAAGCGCGTCAACCCCAGGCTTGCCAGACCTGTCATATGGGTTTTGATCATCCGCAGTGGGAAATGTATTCATCATCAAAACATGGTGTAAGATACTTATTAAAACAGAACGGTATCCTACCGGAAAATACCAGTGCCCCAACTTGTCAGGATTGTCATATGCCCGATGGGGATCATGAGGTAAGAACAGCGTGGGGATTTCTAGCTGTAAGAACGGACGGACTGGCTCCCTATCCAGGAGAAGATGCTGAATGGTGGGCAAATCGGGTAACTATACTTCAGGCCTTAGGAGTTTTGGATCCAGAAGGAAAACCAACTGGTAGATTAGATGTGGTGGCAAATGCCCAGGTGGCACGATTAACCGCAGAAGGATTCGATGTTGAGAGAGAGAAAATGATAAAAGTCTGTATGAAATGCCATTCTGAAAATTATAGTCGTGGTGAATTGAAAAAAGGCGATGATCTCATCAAAGCTGGAGATGCTCTTTTGGCTGAGGCAATTCGAATTATCGCTGATTTATATGAAAAAGGTCTCCTGGTTAAACCGGATACCTATTTATACAATTTTCCTGATTTGCTAACATTCCATGATGCACCAACACCAATCGAGCAGAAATTATTTGTCATGCATCTAAAACACCGAATGAGATTATTCCAGGGTGCGTTTCATAATAACCCGGATTATTCATTATGGTATGGCTGGAATGAAATGGTCATGGACCTATCAGAAATAAAAGCAATAGCTACAGAATTATATGAAGAATATGAGGAAAACCGAGGATTTTTTAGTCGGTTATTTGGTGATTAATCAACTCCCACTAAAATTGTAATTGAATCAATAGGCTGGAATATTATTTTCCAGCCTATTTTTTTAGCATTTTTAAAATTTTAATCTTCAAAGTAAATGCACTTCACATTAGACCAGTAGGTACATGATTGTAGTACATTTGCAGGCGGGGAAATTGGGTCAATCTACTATTTTGACTAATGTAGATAAACCCATATCATCTCTTATCACAGGGATGAAAAAGACAATATCAAAATTTAGACAAGGATATGTAAAGCTGTCATGAAGAAAGCAATCAGATATATTATCGCTGCAATTATTCTCATTGTAATTATCACTATAATTCGTCGATCACCAGATACAGATAATCACATAATTATCCAACCGGAATTTGGTCAATTTGAGGTGATTGTCACGTCCACGGGTGAATTACAGGCAAAAAATTCAACAGATATCAGGGGTCCTTCCAAAGCCCGAATGGCACGTATCTGGAATATGAAAATATCAGATCTGGTTGCCGAAGGTACAATTGTTAAAGCTGGTGATTATGTGGCAGAACTGGATAAATCAGAACTTTCCAACAAAATCGAAGAGTCCGAATTGAATCTTCAAAAACTCGAATCACAACTCATTCAAGCACAATTAGATTCTACCTTGACTTTGTCAGCGGCACGAAACGAAATAGTCAACCTGGGATACAGCTTAGAGCAACAGCAATTAGCGAAAGAACAATCCAGTTTTGAAGCACCGGCTATTCAGAGACAGGCTGAAATAAATCTGGAAAAGGCAGAGCGTAGCCTGGTACAGGCAAAGGTGAATTATGAGATAAAAGTCAAACAGGCAATCGAGAAAATAAAAATTGTGATTGCCGATCTTGATAAAGAAAAGTCTCAGCATGAAATAAAAGTAAATGTCATGGATGAATTTAAAATTTATGCCCCAGAAAACGGTATCGTCATCTATGCGAAAGAATGGAATGGCAAAAAAAAGGTCGTAGGATCCAGTATAAGCGGTTGGGACCCGGTGGTCGCAACACTTCCAGATTTATCTGTTATGGAGTCGGTAACATTTGTCAATGAAGTGGATATTCAGAAAATTAAAGTGGATCAGCTGGTGACTGTTACACTAGACGCCGATCCAACAAAACTACTCTCAGGAAGAGTTACATCTGTAGCAAATATGGGAGAGCAGAGACCCAATTCTGATTCAAAAGTATTTGAAGTAAATATTGAAATAAGTGAATCCGACTCGACTCTGCTGCCGTCACTAACTACTGCGAATATGATCACAATTGCTAAATTAGATTCAGTATTATATATCCCTCTGGAATCCATATATACTTCAGATAGTTTAAGCATTGTTTATAAAAAAAATGGAATGGATATTGTCCGGCAGGAGATTATTCCCGGCCTTGTTAATGACAACTATGCTGTAGTTAAAAAAGGGCTCGTAATGGAGGACAAAATTTATCTATCACTTCCAGATGATGCCGCCGAATTAGATTTGATTCCACTCATTAACGATTGATTAAGGATATCCCCGTCAAGTCATTTGTCACGAGTATAATGCCCAAAGGAACACATGGATAGAAGCGATTACAGAAGACTCTTACTAAATATTCAGATAGCTGTAAATGCCATTTTAGAAAATAAGATAAGGGCATTTCTTACCTCCATGGGTATCATTTTCGGTGTGGCATCTGTAATAACAATGCTGGCAATTGGCAAAGGGGCAGAAACAACTTTACTTGAACAGATGAAATTACTTGGTGCTAATAATATCATCATCGCCCCAAATGTGGAACAGGAAGAAGGGAAAGTGAGTGAAGATATTGTTTCAGATTCCAATAAGCAGCATTATTCTCCAGGCTTGACCCTTTCAGATGCGGAAAGTATAGGTAAAACCATTCCTTATGTTGAATTCACCAGCCCGGAAATCATTCTTGAAACAACCATTATATACTCAGGGAAAAAGCGATCAGGTAAATTGATCGGTATTGATAATAATTTCTGGAAGACTAAATCCAATCCCATCAGCATGGGAAAGATATTTTCCGATAATCATTTAGATAATTCCGCACCGGTTTGTGTCATAGGCAATGGCATTCGTACCCGATTTTTTGCTGGTGAAAGTCCTCTTGGCAAAAAAATAAAATGTGGCAAGTTATGGTTGACAATAATCGGCGTTTTAGAACAACAGGACATTACATCAGAAAATATAAAAAGTCTGGGTATCCGCGATTACAATATGGATGTTTACACACCGGTTAAAACGGTATTAATCCGTTATAAGAATCGAGGCATGGTTACATTACAGGATATTCAGGAATTGAATAGGATGGATATGTTTGACGAAGGTGCAGAAGAAGAGACAGTTGAGAAAGATTTTAATTATCATCAAATTGATAGAATTGTCGTGAAAGTAAATGACAATCGTTACATGAGTCATATTTCTGAAATTATTAAAAGAATGCTGGAGCGTCGGCATTATAATGTTATTGATTATGAAATTTCCATTCCCGAACAGCTAATACAGCAGGAACAGCGGACAAAAAGGATTTTTAATATTGTTTTGGGTGCCATTGCGTCAATTTCTCTTATCGTCGGTGGTATTGGTGTGATGAATATTATGTTGGCCTCTGTTATGGATAGGTTTAAGGAAATTGGCATACGCCAATCCATTGGTGCTACACGAAAAGATGTAACGCTTCAGTTTATGAGCGAAGCAATCACTATCACCCTTACCGGTGGAGTCATTGGAATATTTCTTGGTTATGTTTTCACGTTGGGGATTGAAAAATCAACAGGTATTACCGGCGTAATTTCACTGAATTCTGTATTGCTTTCATTTTTGGTATCCGTGTCAGTTGGATTGATATTTGGAATCTATCCAGCTAAAAAAGCAGCAAAACAGGACCCGGTTGTTCTGCTACGTCATGATTAATACGAACAATAATATTATCAGAGTTAAAATGAAATACTTCATAAAATTAATACTCATTTTTATAACAGGTTATCTCTATTCACAGGAGAAAATATTAACACTGTCAGATTGTATTGCAATAGGGAAGGCCAATAGTCCATCTGCCAAAATAGCTAAATCTGAGTTCGAGTCCAGCCGCCTTGGATATGAGTCATTCAGAACAGACCTGGGACCAAAAATTTCATTTGGTGGACAGGTTCCCAATCTGACCCGATCCATTCGCGAGTTTGATATCAGTGTTGATGATACACTGAAAACTATTTTTATTCCCCAAAACCAGAGTAATTCCAATGTAGGCATATCAGTTTCCCAAAGCATACCTTATACTGGTGGCAGTATTTTTACTTCAAGCAGTATAACGCGGCAAGACGATTTTTCCAATGAACATATCGTGTCCTGGCAGGCAACACCATTTACACTGGGATATTCACAGCCTCTCTTCAAGTTCAATAATTTGAAATGGACAAAAACCATTGAACACAAAAAATTAAAACTTGCTGAGCAGCAATATCTGGAGGATATGGAGGATATTGCCACTGATATTACCAATCTGTTTTTCACATTGTACATTTCGAAGATTCAACTGGATAATGCAATATTTAACATTGGAGTAAATGATACAATCCTTGCCATCTCAAAAGGTCGATATACTGTAGGTAAAATCGCTGAGAATGATTTGTTGAGATCTGAATTAGCTTTCATGAATTCTCAGAATACACTGGAAAGAAACCGCCTGAATTATCAACGGAATTATGAAGCTTTAAAACTGGCATTGGGTATGTATCAAAACGAACAGTTTCAGATAATTCTGCCTGATAAGCTCGCTGAATTGAATATCGACCCTGATTTTGTTATCCGGCAAGCAAGAGAAAACCGTAGTCAATATCTTTCATTTGATATTCAGGAAATCACCGCAGAAAAAAATGTCGATGAGGCGCGTAAAAACCGCTGGTTTTCTGCCGACATATATGCAAGTGTTGGGTTTAATCAAACTGCAGATAATTTTGATGACTTATATAAAGATCCTTTAAAAACGGAGTCATTTTCTTTGGGATTTGAATTTCCTCTCACACAAAAGAGTAAGAAATTATCCTACATGAAAACATTGCAAGATCAGGAAAAAACCCGACAGTCAATTTTCAAAACCCAAACTACCTTTGAACAACAGCTTGAGTACCAGGTAAAGGAATTTCAGCTATTGACTCAGCAATTGGTAATTGCCTCAAGATCTGATACCATTGCCATTTTGCAGTTTAAGGTAGCAAAGGAAAGATACCTCATCGGAAAAATTGATATTTCAAGTCTGTTTTTTGCACAAAATGATCTTGATAACACGCATCGTCAATATTATCAAACTCTAAAAGATTACTGGGTGGCATATTATCGTTTAAGGAAAATGACACTTTATGATTTTGAAAATGGTAAAAAAATCACTTTGTAATCGGATCACATTCCAACAACTAATATATTCCCAATTTATTACAGTCGTCACATTTTAAAGATTGATTTGACAATAGTATTGACTCCGAAAAAGGTAACAACCAAATTGCACTTTGCATGTCCATGTTGGTGCTTTTTTTGAGGAAGGTTTGTTTTCAGAATTATTATTTTTTGATAATGCGATTTATCAAAACCTGAAAAAGATGGATATAATTGATATTATTTTTCATCACAATATCCACAAAAATGACTCAAATGCTTGATCACAATCTGATAAAACTGACTTCGGTAATGGATATGCAATTGCAGTAATTTTCACTATCGGAACAGACAAGATTTGAGGGAAATTGTTTTCAATGTTAACAGAATATTGGTAAGAATAAAAATATTAAATGAGGGTTAAATGAAGAATATATCAAAATCACTGTTTCTAAGTTTATTAGGATTGGCATCCATCTTATCTGCTCAAGGCAAAATAGCTATACTTCCTATTCATACATTAGGGATGGACAGGTACTCTACAAAAACAGCTGAAAATCTACTTGTCCAGGAAATAAGTATTCTTACACCATTGCAGGTTGCCCCTATGCAGGATATCGAGCGCGCCCTTGATGGCAGTATATGCAGTGATGCCGGATGTGCTGGAAATGTTGGGCGAATGGTTGGTGCAACTGAAGCTGTACTGTGCTCTATGAGTATTCTTGGGGAGAAGATTGTTGTTCAATATCTATTGATTGATGTTGAAAACAAAACCACGATCATCGGTGACAGTATTACGGCAGAATCAGTGGAGTCATTGGATACCATAATGAAAAGAATTGCTTCCAGTATTGTAAATCGCACCTCCCTATCGGAATCTGCTCAAGTCGGTACAATAATTGAGAAAGAAAATGACAAAATGTTCCGGCGCCGGGAAGCTCGAGGTTATACGGGAGTTTCCTTTGGATATATGTATCCGCAGCACGGATATGGAGATGTAGACCGTTCCCTGACTTTGGATTTCCGAAAAGGATATGACATGGAAAAATTCTTTGTGGGAATGCAATTTGCTACACGGAAAGGTATTTCTGCAAATGTCTTTACCGATTACTTATTATCAAAAGGAGATTTCTGCCCGTTTATCGGTGCTGGACTAGGATTTCACTGGGTAGCTCATCCCGGCAAAGATGAACTAAGAAATGATGGATTCGAATTGTTGTTAAGCACCGGAATACGAACATTCAGGACATATAACTTCCAGATTATTGCAAATCTGGATTATACTATGACATTCAATGATTATGATGACAAAGCATTCATCTTCACAATTGGACTATTATGGTAAAATTGTCAATTTTTAATTAATGCAGCATTTCATGGAGAGGGAATGAATTACAACTGGGAATCCATAAAAGATTACAAAGATATAAAATATGATCGAGGCACTAAAGACGCTAGCGGTATCGCCAAAATAACCATCAATCGTCCTGAAGTGAGAAATGCCTTTCGTCCCCAAACTGTCCACGATCTCAAAGATGCCTTTGAATTGGCACGAGAGGATGCTTCGGTTGGTGTGATTATCCTCACCGGTGAAGGACCGGATGCTTTTTGTTCAGGCGGCGATCAGAAAATCCGAGGGGATCAAGGTTATATCGGCGATGACGGCGTACCCCGACTCAATATTCTTGATGTACAAAAGCAGATACGGTATATTCCCAAACCGGTCATTGCTATGGTTGCCGGATATGCTGTGGGTGGAGGACATGTTCTCCATATGATGTGCGATCTGACGATTGCAGCAGACAATGCTCAATTTGGACAGACTGGTCCCAAGGTTGGGTCATTTGACGGAGGCTGGGGTGCGTCATATATGGCAAGGATCATCGGACAAAAACGGGCTCGGGAATTATGGTTTATGTGTCGCTTTATAGATGCCCCCACCGCCTTAAATTGGGGTTTGGTAAATTCCGTGGTTCCTCTCAAAAAGTTAGAAGAAGAAACGGTCGACTGGTGTCGTGAAATTCTAGCAAAATCTCCCATGTCTATTCGTTTATTAAAAGCAGCATTGAATGCAGACTGCGACGGTCAGGCAGGATTGCAACAGCTGGCTGGAGATGCAACATTATTGTTTTATATGACCGAGGAAGCCAAGGAGGGAAGGAACGCTTTTAAAGAAAAAAGAAATCCGGATTTCTCAAAATTTGACCGTCTGCCCTAATTGATATTTACTCCTTTTTCCCTGTATTCTCACCTGTTGAAATATTTGTATTTCTATTCATCTACTGTTTATGAAAATTAAATACTGGATACTGGCATCTCGACCAAAAACATTACCTGCAGCAATTGCGCCGGTGATGCTTGGTGTGGCATTAGCATTCCATGACGGCATATCTCATTGGAACACTGGTTTGATTACATTGATTGCTGCCATGTTAATTCAAATTGGTACAAATCTTGCCAATGATCTTTTTGATTTTCTCAACGGAACCGATACCTCTGAACGGATCGGTCCGGCCAGGGTCACTCAGTCGGGATTGTTATCCACTACCCAGGTGAAAAATGGCATGATTATCACTTTCAGTTTGGCTCTTGCTGCCGGTACTTATCTAGTATATATCGGTGGTTGGCCCATCGTGTGGATTGGTTTGGCATCCATTGCAGCTGGGATTGCCTATACAGGTGGACCTTATCCCCTTGGTTATCATGGTTGGGGTGATATATTTGTAATTGTATTTTTTGGACTTATCGCTGTACCTGGTACTTACTATCTGCAAACCGGAATGATCTCAATCGAATCATTGCTTGTTGGTTTTTCCATGGGAACATTTTCAACTGCAATCCTTGTGGTTAATAATCTTCGCGACGTGGAAACAGATACGAAAACGGGGAAAAGAACTCTTGTTGTCAGATGGGGAAAACTATTCGGTCGTTTAGAATATAGCCTTATGATGGTGATTTCATATTTCATCCCGGCAGTATTGGCAGTCACCTGGAAAAACGATTTATCCATGTACCTGTATCTCTTCTCAATACCCGTGGCTGTAAAAATGACTATATCGGTATGGACCCTTGAAGGGAGGGAATTATATCCCATTCTGGGGGGCACTGCAAGAGTGATGATGGTCTACAGCATACTATTTGTTCTTGGTTTAATACTATGAAATTGAATGACATCAAGGTTATCCCATATAAAATATTTTTTAAAACTCCGCTTCAAACATCACAACGGATCTATAAATATCGATCTGGTTTCATCGTCAAACTATCTGCCAATGGTATAAATGGTTTTGGCGAAGCAGCACCGCTAACTGGTTTCAGCACCGAGTCCGAAAAGGAATGTTTATCTGCCCTCATATCCGTTGCAAAAACCATCAAAGGGATTGATGTTGATGCAAAACTGCTTGATATTATCCGGGATTTATTAAAAGAAATCCCCTCAGCCTGTTTCGCCATGGAGACGGCTATTCTTGATATATTATCAAAAATGAATAAGACTGTTATGGCTTTTTACATCAATAAAAGCACCTGTTCATTTGTGAAAGTAAACATGCTTTATCATAAAGGTTTTGAGTTGCAAAGTGGAGTTGAAGTTGTAAAGTTGAAAATTGGCAGCAATACTTTATTAGAAGATATCGATTTTGTCAAAAATATTACAATGAGCCTGAGACCAACCGTCAAGCTTCGATTAGATGTCAATGGTGCTTGGAATTTGAACACAGCTTTAGAGGCGTGCGATTTATTATCTTCGTACAATATTGATTACCTTGAACAACCTCTATCCAGGGATAAAATCCATCAAATTTCAGAATTACGCAAAAATACTACTATTCCTATCGCCGCCGATGAATCCCTGACAGATATTATATCGGCCCAAAACTTAATCGATGCAGGCGCAACCGATGTATTCGTAATAAAACCGATGGTTTCTGGGGGGTTTAAAAATACAAAGGAGATAATAGAACTCGCTGCGGACCATGGTATTAGAAGTGTGATAACCTCTATGATGGAATCATATATTGGCAGGATGGCATTGCTTCATTTATCTTGTGCGTATCAAATTACTGAAGCATGTGGATTCATGACGGGTTCATTATTTGATGATGATCAGCAAAATATTCCCTTTCAAGAAAATGGAAGAATGTATATTGGAGAGATCCCTGGCCTTGGGATTGAATACCGTGAAGCATAACAATTTCCCCATTGATTAGATTTTAGATTTGCAGTCATTATATAACATTCAATTGCAAAACGAAAAGGCCAGAGTATATTACAACGGGACTTTATGGACAATGAAAACCCTGATGATGGAATCTCTCAAAATTGCTTCTCAGCTTCATAAAAAAGGGGTCTCCCGACAATCGCGAATAATGCTGAGCATTGATGACCCAATCGCATTTATTCGATTTTTCCTTGCTGGCCAGAATTTGGGTGCAGTCGTAATTCCTTTGCATAGGAAATTTACCAACGATGAGATTATCTCCTGCTTTGAAACTGTCAAACCAGCGATCTTGGTAACAGATCAATCTCACTTAAAAGTATTTAAGAAAAATAAAATTAATCAATTGTCAGTTGATGATTTTGATTTATCTGATACATATTTCATCCAGGATTTACCGAATGTTCTGCCGGATCCTGAAGACGTCTGCGTAATACTATTTACGTCTGGCAGTACTGGACTTCCGAAAGCAGTTCAATTAACAGCAGTAAATTTTATTTCCAGCGCCAGGAGCTGGCATCAAGAAGTTCAATTCACAGAACATGATAATTATCTGTTATGTCTTCCCGTTTCCCATGTGGGAGGATTAAATATTATTATTAGAGCACTACTGTATGGCTTTAATATTTCCATTGCAATCGATTTCAACATCAACAAAGTAAATCAATTAATATATCATCAGGACATATCATTAATTTCATTGGTCCCCACCATGATGTCTCGGTTACTGCAGTCTAATAATATCACTTCATTATTTTCAAGTCTTCGCTTAATAGTTATTGGAGGGGGTCCGATTTCCGATAAGTTATTAAAGATCTGCCGGGAATCCAATTTGCCAATAATGGTCAGTTATGGAATGACTGAAACATGTTCAGGAATCTGCGGCTGGCATCTTTCAGCGGTTACAGCCGAGGAAGATGGTAATTATATTGGTTTTCCATTCAATGATGTTAAGTTGCAAGTTGATGATTCAGAGATAGTTGTATCAGGACCTATGGTTATGAAGGGATACATCGGTGAAACTGATTGCAGGGGTATACATTACACTGGTGATTTGGCTAGGATCAGTGATGATAATAAAACATACATTTCAGGGAGAAAAGATAATATTATTATTAGCGGTGGTGAAAATGTGAGTCCAGAAGAGGTTAAAAATATCCTCATGCAGATCCCTGATGTTAATGACTGTGAAGTTGCAAAACTTCCTGATAATGAATGGGGAATGAAGATTGTGGCATTTATAGTATTAAAAAATTATGATGAAAGTAGAGGTTTAATAAAACCAGGTGATCAAGGTATAGAAATAAAAAATTATTGTAAAGGAAAGCTGGCTGATTACAAAATCCCAAAAGAGGTTTTTTATGTTAATTCTATTCCCAGAACTGATACTGGAAAAGTGTTGAAAACCAAGTTAATGTCCATTTATAATGACAGTAAACACTAATAACAAGAATGCTGATGTCATATACTGTTCTAAGGATAGACTAATTTGACGGCAAAGTGAGTTCAAATAATATAAAATATTATTGATTAAGGTTAGACTTGGAAAAAGTCTAATTAGATTTTCTATACAAGGATGAAAATATCCTTTAAAACTATAATTTCATGTTTTATTCTACAAATTTGATCAGAAAATATTTATCTTTTATGTTTCAGTTAAATTTAGATATTTTCCAAGCGATAATTTAATCGAAATATTCAGCGAAATGGCGGCTACGATATTTATTATTAAATATAATACACCCCAAATATCGATAAAGTCAAAATGATTTGACCTCATTGTGTAAAATATATTTGACTCGCGTCAAATTTACTTGATGATTCAATCAAATAATTTTAACCCTCATCGACACAAACAAATGGTAATTCGATTAAACTATCTATTCTATGATAAATAAATAGCGAGGGAAAATATTTTGAGATATTAGATATGATCTATATTATCAACAGGATAAAAGATCAATCAGAATATATAAATCAAAATATTCAAGATGTAAAATGTATAAATAGTTGGAATTACGACTATTGGCGTAAAATTTGCCATAATGAATTCCATAGGTGCTTGATCATTAGAGAGACAATATGGATTATTTTATTGATTGGTTTATATCATAAAAATGCTCGATTTGGAATTCAATGTGCAAAAAATACCTCGCTAAATGGAACATGAATATAATGTTGTTTGAATTTCTACATTTGAATTTATGATGTAGAGTTTGTTTAATACCCGTGAACAGACAATATCCGTTATTATAGGACAGCAGTGCAATTTTGAAAACGATTAAGGAGAAAGAATTATGACAGCGCAAAAGATTAACAGGGGTGCAATCAACATCCTTTTGGTTATTTTATTGATATTTGGATGCAGTGAAAACCCAATTACTGGCCCTCAAAACAGTGAAGGCAATGGAATCCCTACGGAAGAACTATCAATAATTCCATGGAATGCTCAGATGAAGCAAATGATTAGATCTTTATCTCGGGACGGATTTGATGACCAGATCATTGGACCTGAGGGTGGATTGCTTGGAGTAGATAATACTTATGGTAATTCTGTATATTTTCCACCTGGAGCACTATCGGAAGATGTTGAATTTTCACTAGAAGTTATTTGCATAGAAAACAATCAGCAATGCGGTGCAGGGGTGGAATTACTTCCCAGTATGAATTTTAATGAACCAGTTCTGATTACTTTGTCATGGGCATACCTAGATTTTGACGGTGATCTGGATGCCGCCGATATCTACTTTAGTCAACTTGGTGATTATTGGTTTTTCGTTGACGGATTCGAACTGAATAATGAAAATGAAACCATTTCATTCTGGATTGACCATTTTACAACATACGCATGGGAATTTGATGGTGAATAATTTTATTAGACGAATTTGGAGGAATTATGACCAATAAAACACTACAGTCATTTCTAAAAGAAGTATTTCAACTTACAGTTGAAAAATGCACACAGGAATTTTCAGATCAATTTTTGTATATCAAAAGAGAACGAGAAAGAATATTGAATAATTCCTGGAAGGAAATTCCAAAATCTGAAAAAATGCCCGGCATGAAAAAAATCATTTTCAAAGAAATTGATTTTGATACAATCATTACACATTCTAAACATTTTATTAGCGATATCAAAGTGTATCTACAGCTTATTAATAAATTGGCAAAAGTATCTATTAAATATGCTCAATTCACAAAAGCAACGAATCTTTTAATAGAAATTACCAAAAATAAAGATGCAGATAATATTTTGGTGGCAAAATCGTTCAGAACTCTTTCCAATATTTGTTTTAATAATGGGGATTCTGATAGTTCGATAAAGTATCTAAATAAAAGTACATTGCTCTTTAAAAAGGAAAATGACTCTTTTGGGATTCTCCAGAACAAAATTGCTTTTGGGGTGATACAAGTTAATAATGGACAGCCGTCTGAAGGAAAACTCATCTTTCTTGAGGCTCAGCAGATGTCAAGTCAACATGATAACCATTTTCTAAAGGTCCAAATATTTTCCAATCTAGGAAATGTCTGTAGCCAATTAGGGGATTTTGATGAATCGATGGGTTATTATCAAAGTGCTCTTGATATTCTAAAATCAAAGGATAATCCAAGACAGCGAGCAAGGCTACTGCATAATATTGCCATTAACTACAAAATAAAACAAGACTACGGGAAGGCAAGTGCTTACCTGACAAAATGCATTAAACTTGCTAAAGAGAATAATGATGTATATCAGAAAGGATTATCCTATCTGGAACAGTCAGAGGTGAAAGCAAGAATGGGAGAATTATCTGAAAGTAATGCATTGGTAATGACGACATTTCAAATATTTTCTGAATTACAAGCAAAATCCGAAATAGCTGAGGTTTATAAGATATTAGGATTGATCAATCGAAAAGGAAAGAATTTTAATGTTGCCATGTCCTACTATGAAAATAGTAAACGGATAAATAAGGAAGATAATAATCATCTTAATCTCGGCGAAACTTACCTGGAAATTGGAAAATTCTATGAGGATACAGGAAATAGAGATCTGTCAGTAGAAAACTATCAATCTGCCCTTAAGGAGTTTCAATTTATCGAGGCAAATGCTCGAGTTACACAAACTGAACAAGCGTTGAGTAATCTGACCATTTGATAATCCGGGGGGAGTTGGTTCTCCGGTTTATTAATTGGTTAATTCATATTCAGACAGGGAGTCGAATTTTTAAATACGATTTCCTGTCTGAATGTTTTTTATAACAAAATTTGTGTATATAACCTACTAATGAAAATTTGATTCATGATTACTCCCGAAAAAGTATTTGACCATTTATCCGATGCTATGGTTATCTGTAGCTCAGAATATGAAATTTTAGACAGCAATCGTTCCGCAAATCTTGTTTATGGCGATGGATACAGCCTTAAAGGAAAGATGTGTTATGAGTTAATCCGCAGAAATGAATCACCTTGCGAAGATTGTCCACTGCAAGAGACAATCAATACTGGAAAGATGATTCCTGTGGAAAACTATGACGAACGATTTGGTGAATATATGGAGGAAAGAACCCATCCAGTTTTTTCTGAAGAAAATGAACTAACTGGGTTTATCCTCACAAATAAGAATGTAACCAAAGACAGGGAGATTAAAAATAAAAACCGCCAGGATAATAAAATGACTGCTATAGGTTATATGAGTTCGGGCATTGCCCATGATTTTAATAATCTTCTTCAAATTGTTATGGGCCGAGTCAGCATTATTAAGAAAAAGGGATTAGACAAAGCCCTGGTTGATCAGCTTGAAATCATTGAAAGAGCAGCTAGAAATGGTGCATCCACAGTGAAAAAAATGCAAGATTTTTCTCGAAACTCTAACGGGATAAAGGAAGTACCGGTTAATCTCAGTAGTCTTGTGGAAAATGTTCTTGAATTGACAGAAAATAAATGGAAAGAAAACAGCCAGAAGAAAGGGATTTTGATTCACATTAACGTAAATATTGAACCGGATTTATATATTCTTGGAAATGCCTCAGAACTACAGAATGGTTTTACAAATATCATTTTCAATGCAGTTGATGCAATGCCAAATGGGGGAATCATTCATGTGAATGTTGATGGAGATGATGAGATGGTGAGCGCCTCATTTAAAGACACAGGTATGGGAATGACAGAAGATACCGTTGAACGTATTTTCGATCCGTTCTTTACAACAAAAGGTGCAAATGGCAGTGGTTTGGGGATGAGCGAAGTTTATGGAATGGTTCAGCGTCATAATGGAGAAATTTCTGTTGATAGCAACGAGGGAGACGGGACTGATATAACCATTAGATTCCCCATCACTCATGAAATACAAATTAAGCAAGAAGAAATCATCACCTATGAAGATCGGCAATTAAACATTCTGGTCATCGATGACGAAAATGATGTGCTGGAGGTAATAGAGGATCTATTATCGGATTTGGGGCATAATGTCACAGGATTTATATCGGGTAAAAAAGCGATACAGCAATTTAAGGAAAGTGATTTTGACGTGGTCATTACGGATTTAGGTATGACTGAAATGAGTGGTAAACAAGTAGCCGAAAAGATAAAACTAATATCACCGGATACCCCGGTTATTCTGTTATCAGGTTGGGCTATTAATGTAAAGGATGATGCCGAACTTAAATTATGTGTTGATTACAGCATCACCAAACCATTTGATGCAAATAAAATTCAAGATATTGTTTCAAAAGCAGCAAACATGAAAATTTCATCACACAATGATTAAACACAACAAAGCAAAAATACTCATTGCAGATGATAACTTAGATATTCTTGCCGGATTTTCTGAGTTACTTGAAATAGAAAATTATCAGGTTTATACTGAAACAAATGGCATGGATGCTGTAAAATCGGCCAAGTCTATCGAACCGGATCTCATACTCCTTGATATAAATATGCCAGGTCTCAGCGGACTGGATGCCTGTAAAATACTGAGAGAATCACCTGAGACTCAACTGACACCTATCGTAATAATTACCGGTGATCGAGATGAATCCACTCTTGCTGAAGCAATAGAGGCGGGAAGCGATGATTTTATAACTAAACCACCAAATGAGATCATACTAAAGAGTAAAATTGCATCTCTTCTCAATTTGAATCGGATGAGAATTCGATACCATGAAAGAGAAAAATTGAATTATGTGATCAACAATATGAGTGATTGCCTTATTATAACCGATGCACTTGGATACAGTAAAAACTTCAATTCTGCTTCAGATCAACTCTTCGACATTTCAAAAGAGAACTATTCGAAGACAAATATCCTCGAAATATTTAAGAAAACATTTGATCATTTGCCAGTGTCCTGGCAAGATATTATAGATGAAAAACATGGTTCATTTCTCCTAACCGCAGGTAAATCTTTAAATTCGATATTTTCAGCACTGAGTATCAAATATGATTTAGTTGTGAATCCGTCAAATGGGATAGCTGAATATATATTCATCGGAAAAAAACTGAATGAAAATGAAAATTCTAACCAACTGCTTCAAAATGCGATGGACAAAACGAGAGCAGCTGAAAAAGTAAAAAAACTTTTTCTCTCCAATATTTCACATGAAATCAGAACGCCTCTTAATTCAATTCTTGGGTTCTCAAATTTAGTCGAGGAGGCTGTGAAGGAATATCTAAATTCCGATGAATTATCATTTTTTGATAATATCAAAAAAAGCGGTGACAGATTGATGAAAACAGTCCATGAAATTGCGGATATATCTCAACTTGAAGCCGGTTCATTTAACTTAACCCTGAAACCTATTGAGTTAACAGGACTTCTAAAAAATATTCTCCAAAAACACAAAAATAAGGCTCACAGCAAAGAAATAAATTTCAGCTATTCCTCAGATATTGAAAAAGTCATGATTTATGGAGATGAGTATTGCATAAATGAAGCAATTAATAATATTCTCCATAATGCCGTTAAATATACCGAGGAAGGATCTGTAAATATGTCCCTTCAGGATTCCATTCACTCAACCTATAAATTGATTATTGAAGACACCGGTATTGGTATGTCTATTGAATATCAGAAAAAATTATTTGAAACTTTTTCACAGGAAAGTGATGGGTATTCAAAAAAATATCAGGGTATTGGCCTGGGCCTGGCGCTAACAAAAAAATTCCTTGAAATGAATGATATTGAAATTGATATACAGAGCGAACGGCAGAAAGGTACGACGATCACTCTGATTTTCCCCAAATATCAGCATAATAGAAGCAGAATAAATGGAATAAAAAAAGGTCTAGTTGAAGTTGCGGGTTGCATCTTATAATTACAAAGGGAAATTAATATTATTTCTGATTTCTACTCAAATGCTATCTTAATCTTAATCCCTAAAATATTTCTTAACAATTCTATATCGCAAATAACACCATCCTTAATAGTTCAAAATAATCATCAGTCTGAAAAGAGCATGTAACCGGATCTACTAAAACCGTGCCAGGATAATAGGACGATTTATAGGCATTTTTGTGATGTTTATATTGGATTTCCAACTGAAACCTATCCGGGACCTTTGTTGAATATGAGCTTAAATCTGATGATAAGGCTTGTTTAGCAGAATCTCTAATTTGATCGATTGCCACATCAGGTTGAATATTAATAGTAGAATCTCCCACACCCTTTTTTACATTGACGGTAATAATTCCAGGCATAAAAGAATTTGCATCATTGCAAATTTGCTCATCACCACTAATTAAAACTACTGGTACCCCCATAACCATTGAGGCAAATCCAAACAGATGAAATTCGGAGATAAACGTATCATTAATCTTCATATACTGAATTTTTGAAGACGACATTGTATGGGATAGTGGGTTTCCCGCAGACCCAGCACTAGAATGAAATCCTATCATCATTAAGGCATCAAATGAAGAGTTTAGCTCCTGGACCATTGATAGGGGATGACCACTCCATCCACGAATTAATTTTGTGTTTTCCGGTAGTTTGCTCCCATCTATGTTTCGTCCATCTGCGTGTGCATCTTTTATCCATATTTCATTTGCACCAGCCTCATTTGCACCATCACATGCCGCTTTAACCTCCAGAGTCATCTGTTTTCGAAAATTTTCATAGTCTGGCTGTGGTTTTACAGCATCATCCCAATGAGTAACTCCTGTTATCCCTTCAATATCAGCACTGATATAAATTTTCATTTTTAGCTCCAATTTGTAATTTCTGCGGAGATTTTCCCTTGAAACTGATCGACTTACTTAAATTATTTATACCATTAAATTATTACTCTGAATAGTTTAGAATTAAATCAATAATCATAATATAAATGGATGTGATGACAATTATGAGATATTTTAAACTGGCCTCTGAAAATTTATCAAAGGATGAATGGTTTCATGCAGGCCAATCAGATAGATGAACAGGTTTAAAAAGAGGAGCGAAAAAACACATTTCCTTCAAAGCTGATAATTTAAATCGAGTAGAATTTCTCCGTCATCTTTATTCCAAGAGTCTCAAGTTCTTTTAATACAGGTTTATATATTTCTTTAATGATAGGAATCTGCACACCGCGGCATTTTATTTTATTATCAGCCATCAGTCCAACACTCACTGCAAGGGGAAGGCTGACGGTGCGTGCCATGGATGAATCACCGAAGGGAATTCCATAATCGATCAAAGTGGATACAATTTTCTCAGGAGTTCCATCGGCTGATTCCACATGAAATGTATGTTGAAGTATGATCATATCCTTTTCATTATCAGAATAGGACATTTTTTCTTCCATCAAATCAACAAGAATATCTAGATGATTATCTTTATTGGTGACTTTCTTATTACTGAATAATCCTAACCATTCAAATTGATTTATAATTGGTGATGCTGTATTAACACCAATTTTTTCAGCAACAGATTTTTTTAAGTCACTATCTGGTTTTGCCCCCGATAACTGAGCCATAATTTCCCGATAAGTATTATTTTGCAAATTTGAAAATTTTGTCTCATTAGTCATGCCTATATTTTGAATGGCCCTGTGAGTTTCACTCCATCCTTTATATCGTAAGGTACCACGCATAATAGTTGAAGCATCGTTTAGTCCATAAGTACTCATGTATGGCAAAGAATCGCGGTTTGGATACACCTCAAAATCCCCCATCCCAGTTATTTCTTCTATTCGGGTATTCGACATGAGATCTGGACCATCAATTTTGATAATTTTTCCATTTTCTTTGTATTGGGCAGAATTCACTGATGACAATAAAGCGCCTTTTGGACTCCACGAAAATTTATAACCAAGTGGATTATCATTATTTTCTGGTGACGGCAAACCACCACAGTATGAATAGAAAGCGGTTACCTTCCCGCCCTCATTTTTCACTCGATCAATTACATCCATAGCGGTCATATGATCATAGCCGGGGTCTACCCCCATCTCATTCAGCAAAAGAATATCCTTTTCTCTTGCCTCTTTATCCAGATCTCTCATCTCATCACTTACATAGGATGCTGTAATCAGATGTCGTGATTCCAGGATACATGTTTTTGCAATACGGGGGTGGAATTCCCATGGAAGCAAACTAACAATAATATCATGATTAGATATGGCAATTCTTACGGATGGAGTATCATTAATATCCAGCCTTATCGCCTTGGCGTGGTCATATCCAACTAATAGGGATTTTGCTTTATCCAGATCAATATCTGCCACAGTCACACTAAGGTGATTTTTTTTGAGCAGATAATGGATACCCGGTCTACTAACTAAACCAGCACCAAAGACTAAAATCTTTTTTTTCATATATTCTCTTTATTTGATGAATTTATTCATATATTGATAATCGTCAGTTAACTCACCATTTTGAAGTATCAAGGCTTTTTTTATAGGCTCTGGTAATGATAATTCTCTAAATGGTACATCAAAATCCAAATTGATAATACCCGGGATAAATTCTTTGAGTATTTTGGAAAATTCTGATGATGATTCTTTTGGAAATTCGCAAGGTAGATTATCAATAGCCATAATCGAAATTCCATTTTTTATAATTCCATCATGATAGGTGGCATCATGTGGATTGTAGGTATAAGTTGGATGGTCCGGGTAGGTGGCTTTATTGGTTATTTCAATTGAGCCATCAATATCGACGCTGATATCACCGATTATTGAAAGTTCAATATCAGGATTATTAGCAAGGTATTTTTTTGTAAGCAATCTTGGATATGCCTCAGTCCAATAAATGCAATTTACAATGACGGATAAAAATGGAAGATATTTATGAAATTGAGATTTGTATTTTTCAGGATGATCATAATATTCTTGAAGATTAAATGGACCGGAGATTGATTTTACCATATCCTGTTCAGCAAATACCACTTTGTATAAATGATTTGTATCGTTTTCAGCTATATCGAAATGTGATTCAAGATCATCTGGGGTAATTGCTTTTACTGGCATGAGATCAAGAATTTCCTGTGCAGCTTGAGACACATTGCCGTAACCGGTGAATCCAAAAATCCCAGGTGATGGCAAACCGGTTTTTCGAATTTTTTTCCCAATATGTCGAATATGGCTTTTTGCCTCCTCAACAGAGTTATATTCAAAGGCTTGTTTAATCTCTTCAAATGAATTATCGATACCCTGTAGCTTTAGTTTTTTACCAAAAGCGTGGAGGGTTTCTATCATCCCGGCATAACCGGCATATTTTCCAAAGAAGATCAGTCTTTGGTTTTTTTCATTAACAATCCGCTCGTAATCAATCAGATTGCATTTCAATTTCATCAATTTTTTTAACATTGCCATATTGTAATCTTGCCCTTTTATTGTGTGGGAAAAATATACATATGTCTTTCCAGCAGATATTAAATCAACGGGTATTTCTTTTACTGCGACTATAAGGTCAGCCGGAATAATATTTTCATCAACAATTGATCCTGCATCAATATATTCACTGTTTTCAAAAACTCTGATGTCTGATGGCTGAGTGATAAAATGTATTCCATGCTCACGACTTAGCCACTCCATATCAGAAGGGACAATTGGAACTCTTCTTTCCCAAATGTTCTTATCTTCTCTACGGATACCAACATACTTATCCATATTGTTCTCCAATCTTAATAAAAGGAATTTAAAAATGCTATAATAATATATCAGTCTTGTTAATCTGTGATCAAAATTGCTTGCTCAATTAAATTGAAATGCAAACTTCCACTAGCTAAAAATTATCAGTCTGCACAATAGTGTTCAAAACGAATTAAGTGAATATCGGTAATGAAAACAGTAAAAAAAAATCAATGATAATTTTTAAACTGGTTTTTAATTTTCCAACGTTCATGTTGCCATCCATAACCTGTGAATAACTACTAAATATTGAAAATATTCCTTTGAGTGAACGTATCAATTCCATTACCTTTCATGCTTATGAAAAATCACAAAAAATCCTATTCTCACAATCAGGAGTTTATCTCAATAAAAGGTGCTCGCGAGCATAATCTAAAAAATATTGATGTAAAGATCCCCCGGAATAACCTTGTAGTCATTACCGGTCTTTCAGGATCGGGAAAATCCTCACTTGCTTTTGATACATTATATGCCGAAGGTCAGCGAAGGTATGTAGAGTCATTATCATCCTATGCGAGACAATTTCTTGGAATTATGGAAAAACCCGATGCTGACCATATTGACGGAATGTCTCCGGCAATTTCTATCGAACAAAAATCTACCAGCAGGAACCCCAGATCAACCGTTGGTACAATTACTGAGATTTATGACTATATGCGTTTATTGTACGCACGTGTCGGAACCCAAACATGCTACAAATGTGGCGGCCTGGTGCAGAAACAGACAGTTCAACAAATTGTTGATCATATTCTCAGCTTACCCGAAGGTACAAAATTTCATGTCCTTGCCCCTGTGGTCAGAAGCAGGAAAGGAGAATTTAAGGAGGTAATGAAATCCATTGCCCGTGAAGGTTTCCTCCGTATTCGGGTGGATGGAAAACTCATGAATGTCACCGGAAATATAGCACTGAAAAAAACGGTAAAGCATAATATTGAAGTTGTAGTTGATAGGCTAGTACTAAAATCTTCTATAAAAGAACGATTGACTGCGTCTATTGAATTAGCTCTCAAGGTAGGAAATGGATTGGTATTTATCCATGAAACTGGGAATGTTGAGCATAGATATAGTGAAAATTATTCTTGTCCAAAATGTGAAATTTCTTTTGAGGATCTGCATCCAAGGATTTTTTCATTTAATTCTCCATTTGGTGCCTGTTCGGTATGTAGTGGCCTGGGCACAGAAATGTCAATTGATCCCGATTTGGTTGTTCCGGATATTTCGAAATCAATTATCCAGGGTTGTATCGAACCTATTGGTGAACAACCAAGAGGAAGTTGGTACAGTGCTATATTAAAAAGTCTTTCAAAACACTATGGCTTCTCCTTCACAACCCCATGGAAAGATCTGTCTGGCATCGTGCAAAAAGTTCTACTACATGGCACAGATAAGGACAAAAATATAACCATTCAATATACCTCCTCTCAATTCAAAGGTGAATATAAAGGAGGTTTTGAAGGCGTTATACCAAATCTAAAAAGAAGACATTCTCAAACAAAATCCGGACATATGAGGGAATGGATAGAAAAATATATGACGATGCAGCCTTGTCGTTCATGTAAGGGATCACGATTAAAAAGATCAACTATGGCGGTACTGGTTGCAACCAAAAATATCCATGAACTGACCGAAGGTACTATTGGGGCAGTTTATTCATTTTTTGAAGAACTGGAATTAAATAAGCGTCAAGCTGCTATTGCCGAACAGATTATAAAAGAAATTAAATCAAGATTATCGTTTCTAGTAAATGTGGGTTTGGATTATCTCACTCTGAACAGATCTTCTGGTACTTTATCTGGTGGGGAGGCACAGAGAATTCGCTTAGCCACGCAAATTGGCTCACAGTTGATGGGAGTTTTATACGTTCTTGATGAACCCTCGATCGGATTGCATCAGAGAGATAATGTCAGACTTATCAAAACGCTTAACCATTTACGGGACCTGGGAAACACGGTCATTGTCGTCGAGCACGATGAAGAAACCATCAGGTCATCTGACTGGGTTGTAGATCTTGGTCCCGGAGCCGGAATTCATGGAGGGGAGATTGTTGCAGAAGGCGGAGTTGAGGATATAATTAAATGCGAGAATTCTATCACGGGTCAATATCTATCTAAAAAAAGAAAAATTGAATTTAAACATCCTCGAAGGAGGGGAAATAAGCATGTTTTGTCTCTCCTTGGAGCAAGAGGGCATAATCTAAAAGATATTGATCTGAAGATTCCACTGGGGAAATTCGTTTGTGTAACCGGCGTATCAGGCTCAGGCAAATCCTCACTCATTAACCACACTCTTTATCCCATCCTTTCGCGAGAATTTTATTCATCAATGGTGAAACCACTTACTTTTCGAAGTACAGAGGGGCTTATATATTTGGACAAAGTTGTCAGCATTGATCAGTCACCTATAGGGAAAACACCGAGGTCAAATCCAGCGACCTATACTGGACTGTTCACCCATATTCGTGATTTGTTTAGTCAGCTTCCGGAATCTAAGATAAGGGGTTATAAACCTGGACGATTTTCCTTCAATGTAAAAGGTGGCCGATGTGAAACCTGCGAGGGTGTTGGTCTGATCAAAATAGAAATGCACTTTTTGGCTGATATGTATATTCAATGCGAGGATTGTAAGGGTAAGCGTTACAATCGTGAAACTCTTGAAATCACTTTTCGGGGTAAATCTGTAGCAGATATCCTCGCCATGAGTATTGAAGAGGCATTAGAATTTTTCAAAAACCATCTTGGAATTCATCGAAAATTGCAAACATTATTTGATGTCGGTCTTGGATATATAAAATTAGGCCAGCAGGCAACCACCCTTTCCGGAGGTGAGTCACAGCGCGTGAAATTATCGTCAGAACTATCTCGTATTGGAACAGGGAGCACTATTTATTTACTCGATGAACCTACAACAGGACTGCACTTTGAAGATGTTAAAATGTTATTACACGTGTTGCACAGCCTTGTTGATAAGGGTAATTCAGTAATTGTTATCGAACATAACCTGGATGTGATCAAAACAGCTGACTGGATCATTGATCTTGGTCCAGAAGGAGGTTTTGGAGGTGGCAGTATAATCGCCCAGGGCACACCTGAGCAGGTGAGCAGAGTTTCAAAATCGTATACGGGTCAATTCCTAAAAAACATTTTTTGAAATAAAAAAATTAACCATAATAGAAAGGAAGTTATGAAGTATTCACCCGTACTATTAGCAATATTATTAACTACTGCTTTACAGGCAGGTTCATTGCCGTTGGGTTATTTCCAGCAGGAGGTAAAATATGACATAGATGTAAAACTAGATGATAAAGATCATATACTTCGTGGTCATGAAAAATTGCTGTATATGAATAATTCTCCCAATTCAATTGATTTCATCTGGATGCATCTTTGGCCCAATGCCTACAAAGATAATAATACGGCATTTGCCAAACAAATGTGGGAAAATGGTCGTTCAAAATTTTACTTCAGCGATGAAGATGATCGTGGGTATATTGACAGTCTAAACTTTACTATCAAAGGTGTACCCCTTCAGGTCGAAGCACATCCTGAGTGGATAGATGTGGTCAAATTGATACTGCCAGCCCCCCTCGCTCCTGGAAAACGGATCACAATTGAAACCCCATTTAAAGTAAAAATTCCCATAGTATTCTCGCGCCTCGGACATTCAGGCAAACATTATGAAATAACACAATGGTATCCCAAACCAGCTGTTTATGATATGGATGGCTGGCATCCAATGCCATATTTGAATATGGGTGAATTCTATTCTGAATTTGGCACATTTGATGTAAAGATTACCATACCTGAAAAATATGTTGTAATGGGAACGGGTACCATTTTAAATGGAGAATCAGAATATGCCTGGCTTGATTCTCTTGCTGAAGAGGGCAATAAGCTAACCTTGATGCCAAAATCAGAAATAAAAAAGAATTCCAAAAAGATAAAAAAAGAGATTGCCAAACGCAATAAAGAAGAAAAGAAAAAAGAAGACTCTGCCCGTCGATATAAAACGCTCCACTTTCACCAAAAGAATGTCCATGACTTTGCCTGGTTTGCTGATCGCGACTATATTGTCCAGAAGGGCACGCTTGAATTGCCTTACAATGGGAAGGAGGTCACTCTTTGGAGCGGATTCCTGCCAAAAAATGCCGAGCTTTGGAAAAATTCAATTGAGTATCTCCACGATTCCGGGTATTGGTACAGTAAATTCTATGGTGATTATCCATATGATCACATCACCGCCGTAGATGGTGACTTATCAGCTGGTGGTGGCATGGAATATCCTAACATTACTATTATTTCAAAAATGCCAAGTAAGGACGTGCTTGAAATGGTTATCATGCATGAAGTGGGACATAATTGGTTCTATGGGATACTGGGCAGCAATGAGAGAGATCATGCCTGGATGGATGAAGGCCTAAATGAATTTACAAATATTTGGTACTGGGAAAAGAAATATGGCCTAAATGCACCCATGGAAGTATTACCAAAAAAGGTTCATAAATTTATTCTTAAAGACGCTTCATTTAGATGGTTGGCAGCATATCTAGGTTATCAAGGCAGAACCATTGCTAAGGATGGGCAGCCAATTGAAATGGTATCCACTGATTTTTATCCTTCAAACTATGGCTCCATGATTTATTCAAAGACGGGGATATTTACTTTTTATCTGATGCATTATCTTGGTGAAGAAAAATTCCAGAAAGCGATGATGGATTACTACGAAACATTTAAATTTAAACATCCACAACCAAGAGATTTTAAAGCCATTTTAAATGCCAATTTGAATGAGGATCTTACCTGGTATTTAGACGATGTTTACAATACAACCAAAAGCGTGGATTATGGTATTGAGAATATTTCTGACAATAGCGTTACCATTTCAAATGGTGGAGATCTTGAAATTCCAGTTGAATTAGTTTATTATGATGAATCAGGACACGAAGATTCCAGGGAATGGGTACCTGGGTTTACCGGTGAAAAATCTTTTCCTTTATCACAGAACATATCTTCTGTTCGAATAGACCCGGAAGATTATCTTCCTGATTATGATAAATCTAATAATTCCTCAAAAAGTGCAGGGATTCAGCTTAATTCTTTTATTGATGAGCCTGATTTTTCCAAAACCTACCTTGGGAATATTATCCCATTTGCCAGGATAAATGCTTATAATAATGCCATAGGTATTAAACTGTGGAGAGGAAGTTTTCCGATCGAGAATTTTGGTTATTCAGTTACTCCCCTTTGGGATTTAAACAATAATACTTTAATTGGCAGTGTAAAGCTGAATCACAATCTTTACAGAGTAGGTAAATTTGATGAGATCAACTCAATCACTGAAGTTACGCGCGGAGAGGGCCGCACATCCTTTAATGTGGGCGCGAATTTCACATTACGTAAACCGATCATTAGCGAACCATTTACTCGTATATATCTAAAGGCGCATTATCATTCATTTGATCAGGTTTCCGAATTTGATCCATCTCTGTGGAATGTTACTGATGATATCTTTTCAGCATCTGGGAAAATCAGATATTTCAGCAAATATTCGCCAATTTTAAAATCTGATTCACATATCGGTTTTCAATACGCCAAGAATGATGATGATGACCATTCCAGTATCAATGCCTATACTTCTATCAATTACCAGCCGTTAAAAAAATTGAATATTAAGGGAGAATTATTGTACATAAACGTTTCAGAAAATAATATACCTCAGTACTCACCTTATGCAGGAGGGTCTGTTGACCCCGATTTTGAGCACATTGTATGGGACCGTTCTGGATCAGGATCATTCAATATGCTCCAGGATCAGGTACTTGCCGATGGCATTGGTATGCGAATCGCCCCGGCACAATATACCCCTTTCGATTCTGGATTTGAATTTTCACTCACTCTGTCAGAATTCAGCACACATTTTTTACTATTTCTTGACTATTTAAATACAGATGATGTTTTTGATATCGATGGAAAATCGTATGATGATTTAGTTTCACTTGGCCTGTCATTGAACCTGAGTATGATTCAGCTGTATATGCCATTGTATGTAAATTGGGATTCAGATATGAATATTGGATCAAAAGCATGGAAGGATCTTATTCGGGTGGATATCACCTTTGACCTGAATAATATTAATATTAGAATGTGATCAGCGACAATTATTAAATCTCATTTGAAAGTATCAGCGGGGTCGTTTTCAATATGGAAACGACCCCTTTTTTTATTATATTTATAATTGATTCTCCAAGTAAATGAAATTGCCATAAGCATTTTAATTATGGGTCCCTACAGTAATTATTAAGTTATTCATATACTCAGCGCGCAATTAATTAATCAAAATTAACTAAAATTTCTATCACATTTTGAAACAATAAATAACAATATATTAATATTGGGAGTCGTAATTTTCAGGTCCTGTAATAAATTTAAATTTATGTATTTATATTGCAGGAAATGACCATTTTAATTGAATATAATTTTTTAGATAACAAGAATTATTACAAAATAAACAACAAGGGAGATATCCTATGACTATTCTACGAAAATCGCTAATTCTTCTGATTTTTTCATCAATAACGTTAATATTTGCTCAGCCGGTGACACTGTCATTCGGTGAAGTCGATATAGATGCTGGAACCGTTGAAGTATATATGCAAAACGAAGAAGATGTATATGGTTTTCAATTTACGGTAACCAACATTAACCTGGTGAGTGCCGCTGGCGGTTCAGCTCAGGATGTTGGTTTCATTGTATCTACCAACACCAGCGGTCTTGTTCTTGGCTTCTCATTAAGCGGAGCCTTTATCCCTGCCGGTGAAGGGGTGTTGACAATTTTAAATGTGGATGGCCTTGTAGATCCAGATGAATCACTTTGCTATACTGGATCAACTTTTTCAGGTGACGGTGGTATAGGCATTGATGTCGACGAGAGTGCCTGTTGGCCTGAAGCGGTTCAAATAGATGCTCCAACAAATCTAACAGCAGTTGGTGGCGGCGGAGTGATCAACCTTAGTTGGGATGGAGTAAATGCTGATGGTTCCAGAGCGGAAGTAACTTTATGGGTTTCAGATGTAACCGATACCAATATCGAGTTTACGATGAATAACACCACAAATGTGTATGGATTCCAATTTGATATTTTGGCCGATGACGTTCTTGGTGCTACATATGGCAGTGCTTCTGGTGGCAGTGCACAGGATGTGGGATTCATACTCTCCACCAATGCAACTGGAACCGTACTGGGATTCTCTCTGACAGGGGCATTTATTCCTGCCGGTGAAAGTGTTTTAACAAATGTTGCATGGACTCCAACGGGTACAGATGCATTTATAGATCTGTCAATTACAAATTTTGCCGGTGAAGGTGGCAGTGCTTTATCATATGAAGCTGGAGATCCATTATGTTACGGTATATGCATCGAACCGACTGTTTACCTATATAATTTATATCGTGACGGTGAGTTATTTGCCGGCGATCTTGACATGACTGATCATTTTGACGATGGTTTAGGATATTCAGAAACACATTGTTATACTGTTACTGCAACAGATGGTGAAAATGAATCTGATCAATCCAATGAATCCTGTGCAACAACAGATCCACTCCTTGGATGTACTGATCCTGAAGCCAATAATTATTGTGAAGAATGTACAGAAGACGATGGTAGCTGCGAATACGATACTCTAGATGCCCCAACTAACTTAACAGCAGTTGGTGGCGACGGCATGATCTCACTTGGCTGGGATGCAGTAAATGCTGATGGTTCCAGAGCTGATGTGACCTTATCAGTATCCGCAGCATCTGAAACCAGTCTTGAGTTTTACATGAGCAGTACTGCTGATGTCTATGGTTTCCAATTTAATATTTTAGCAGATGAAATTCTTGGTGCTTCATTTGGAAGTGCTTCTGGCGGATCAGCCCAGAGTGCTGGATTCCTGGCATCCACTAATGCATCTGGTCTTGTACTTGGTTTCTCACTGACCGGTGGATTTATACCAGCCGGTGACGGTGTATTGACCAATGTAGAATGGACCCATACCGGCACAGATGCCTTCATTGATATTGCGATTGATAACTTTGCTGGCGACGGTGGTGTTGCATTGTCAACTGAAACCGGTGCTCCTTTCTGTTATGGCACCTGTATTGAACCTACTGTAATTACTTATAATTTATATCGTGATGGTGACATGTACATGGGCGACCTTGATATGGTTAATTATGATGATATGAATCTTGGATACTCAGAAACACATTGTTATACTGTTACTGCATCAGATGGTGAAAATGAATCTGATCAATCTAATGAAGCCTGTGCTACAACAAATGAGGAAGTCATCTTGATTGATGCCCCAACTAACTTAACAGCAGTTGGTGGTGACGGCATGATCTCACTTGGCTGGGATGCAGTAAATGCTGATGGTTCCAGAGCTGATGTGACCTTATCAGTATCCGCAGCATCTGAAACCAGTCTTGAGTTTTACATGAGCAGTACTGCTGATGTCTATGGTTTCCAATTTAATATTTTAGCAGATGAAATTCTTGGTGCTTCATTTGGAAGTGCTTCTGGCGGATCAGCCCAGAGTGCTGGATTCCTGGCATCCACTAATGCATCTGGTCTTGTACTTGGTTTCTCACTGACCGGTGGATTTATACCAGCCGGTGACGGTGTATTGACCAATGTAGAATGGACCCATACCGGCACAGATGCCTTCATTGATATTGCTATTGATAACTTTGCTGGTGACGGCGGTGTTGCATTGTCAACTGAAACCGGTGCTCCTTTCTGTTATGGCACCTGTATTGAACCTACTGTAATTACTTATAATTTATATCGTGATGGTGACATGTACATGGGCGACCTTGATATGGTTAATTATGATGATATGAATCTTGGATACTCAGAAACACATTGTTATACTGTTACAGCCACTGATGGCGAGAATGAATCTGCTCCTTCAAATGAAGCCTGCGCAACAACGGATGAAGAAGCCATTATTATTGATGCTCCAACAAATCTCACTGCTGTTGGTGGTGATGGCATGATTAGTCTTGACTGGGATGCAATCAATGCAGACGGTTCCAGAGCTGATGTAACTCTATGGATTTCGGAGATTACCGATACCAATATTGAGTTGTCAATGACCAATACTGCCGATGTTTATGGTTTCCAATTTACGCTTATGGCTGATGAGGTCCTCGGGGCAATATACGGTAATACTGGTACAGGCGGTTCAGCTGGCTCAGCTGGATTTTCTGTGGCAGTAGCACCTGCAACAGGAGTTGTTCTCGGCTTTTCATTCGTAGGCTCGGCTATTCCAGCTGGTGAAGGAGTTCTTACCAATGTGGCATGGGCGGCAACTGGTATTGATGGCTTCATGGATATTGATGTGACAAATTTTGCCGGTGTTGGCGGAAGCGCATTATCATATGAAACAGGTGATCATGTCTGTTATGGTGAAAACTGTGTAGAACCATTAGTAATAACATATAATGTCTATCGTGATGGCAACTTATATACTGAAGATTTAAATGATACGCAATTTATCGATGGTGGTTTAGATCCTGTCGAAACCCATTGTTATACTGTAACTGCTTTCGACCAGACAAATGAATCTGATCACTCCAATGAGGCTTGTGGTACGACCAATTCAGCCGAAGATATGTACGCACCTGTTAACCTTACAGCAACAGGTGGTGCTGGTTTTGTTGATGTTGAATGGTTTGATGGTACACCGGCTGAATCACAATGGATTGGATATGACGATGGTATTAATAATGATAGCATTGGTACCGGTGAAGCCGCAGATTTTGACGTTGCTATTCGGTTTGAAGCCGGCGATATGGCCCCATTTTATGGCAGTCAATTATCACAAGTCAGTTTTTTCCCAAGAGAGGTCGCATGCACATATTCAATAAGGGTCTGGATTGGTGGCTCTGCCTATAACTCAGGAACCCTTGTCGTTGATCAGGCAGTAACACCGGATATCGATACCTGGAATATTGTTCAATTAGATACACCAGTAGACATTGAACCTGGTTTAGAACTTTGGTTTGGTTATAGAGCAAATACCACAATAGGATATCCTGCCGGGTGTGATGCCGGGCCTGCAGTTGTTGGATATGGAGACTTAATTTTGTTTGGTGGTACCTGGGTGAGTATGTCTGATAGTTATGGTTTGGATTATAACTGGAGCCTTCAGGGTTTTGTCACCACTAATGGTGCTGACCCAGTTGCCTTAACACCCATCATTGATTCTAATAGGATGAACACCACAGATGAAATGGTAAATGGAAATATGCCAGCGGTTCATGATAATATTTTTGAACCTGAAAATGACGTCACAAGAGATTTCATTGGATATAATGTTTATCGTGACGGGACAGAGGTTGAATTCACAACTAATACCGAATATCATGATACCAATGTTGCTGATGGAGTTGAATACTGCTATTATGCCACTGCAGTTTATGATGGTGGTGAATCAAATCAATCAAACGAAGATTGTGCGACTCCATTCATTACGGAAGTATTACCTCCAATTGCACTGACGGCTGAAGGCGGCGACGGTTATGTTGACCTTGAATGGTTGGAACCTGCACCGGCTGGTGAGAATGAGCTTTTATACTGGGATGGACCATTATCCAACGCATTCTATTTTTATGATACTTTTGAAGCCGGTTTTGCTCATGGCACAAAATTCGAGGTTGATGGTCCATATGATTTAATGGCTGCATCAACAAAAATTTTATCTTCAGGTGACCAATATTGGCCATGGCCAAACAGTACCCACGGTCCGGTTCGAGTTATAGTTCTGGATGATAACAATGGACAGCCGGGCAATGTGATTTTTGATGAAGAAACAGTAGCAGAAGATGGATGGGCAACTGTGTATCCAAATATGACGGGTATGGAAGGCACATTCTATGTGGTAGTTTCTCATACATTAAACTGGCAGACCGGTGGTGATGCTGAAGGATTTGGTATCGACGGAGCCGTTGATTATCCTAATAACATGGTTACAATGGATGCAGGAAATTGGTCAAATGGAGATCCTCTGGGATATGGCGGTGATTATATGTTCTCTGCACTTGTAAGTTCATTCGGTACCGTTCAGCAATTGGGATATTTTGACGACTCAGATGTTGAAACTTTTGCCGATCCAAATTTAGTGACATCAATCCATGATGGTTCATGGGCTCCTGTTGAAGGACCGGAATCACATCCAGTATATCATTTCAATGTTAATCGTGTACTGACTGGTTATAATGTTTATCAGGATGGCACTCTAGTTGGAAGTACGGATGTGGGCGACACAAGTTATCGTGACGAACCTCTTAATAATGGTACGGAATATTGTTACACAGTGACTGCAGAATATGATGAAGGAGAATCTGGACCATCAAACGAAGCATGTGCAACACCTGCAATGGCTTTACCAAATGCACCAACGAATCTCACTGCTGAAGGTGGTGATGCTGTTGTGCATTTAGCCTGGAACGAACCTGATGGTGAGACCAATCCTGATGCCTATAATATTGGGTTTGAAGATGGTGAAATCCCTGATGGCTGGGATAATATTGATGATGATGGCGACGGATTTGCCTGGGAAATAAAAGAGGGTGTTAATGCTTGGGTTCCTCATAGTGGTGATTTCTGCATAGCAAGTGCATCATATATTAATGATATTGGAGCTTTAACGCCTGATAACTGGTTAATTACTCCTTCTCTTACACCTACTGGAGCTTCTGAATTTACATATTGGGTTGCTGCTGCTGATCCAAATTGGGCTTTAGATCATATTGAAGTTAGAGTTTCGACTACTGGAACCGACCCAAGTGATTTTTCAATTGAAGTTGATGATTATACACCACCGGCGGGATCTAGTGATTGGGTAGAAAGAACTATCGATTTATCAGATTTTGCTGATCAAATGATTTATATCGCTATTCGCCACAATGAAAGTTTTGATTGGTATCATATCAAAATTGATGATATATCTATTACTAATTTGAGTGATGGAGCTGTATTCTCAGCTGATTTTGAAACTCCAAGTGACTTAAATAAATTTACAATCAGGTCATCAAATGAGGATCTTCCAATTCGAATAGATGAAAATTTATCCGAAAATGAAATTGATCTAATACTTGCAGAGTATATTGAAAATAATCAGAACAACCAGGAAACATACACCCGCAATGTGGAACAATACTTTGTTCACAGAAGCACAACACAGGGTGGACCATATAACTTGATTGATATTACTGATGCTGGAACACTTACTTATGATGATACCAGCGTAGCAAACGGCACGACTTACTATTATGTCGTTTCTGCCTTACACGATAGTGGTCTTGAGTCAGACTATTCCAATGAAGCATCTGCCATGCCCGAAGAAGAAATACCTTTCCCACCAACTGAACTTACTGCAACAGCCGGTGATGGTATCGTTGACTTAGCGTGGACTGCACCTGAAGGAGCAGATACTGGTGGCTGGCCGCCATGTCCTGATGGTTCGGCTCAGTATGTTGACTGTGCCGGCACATGTTTTGACAATGAAGATTGTGCCGATGCAACCTATGACGGTTGTGTTGATGGTGATGTAACCTGGCTTGGCGATGGCTTCTGCGATGATGGTACATATGGTTTAGTACTTGACTGTGAAGACTATAATTTTGACGAGGGTGATTGTGGTGAAACAGAATGCAATTCTCTTGATGAATTTAATGTTGAAGATTATGGCTGCTATGATGATAATGGTGAGTTATCAAATGCCTATTCGATCACCTGGAATGCTGGTTGCGAACTGACAATATTAGCCTTTGGTGCCGATGATGTTTATGAAAATGTCTTTGATCTCACTGGTCAAGGTTTCAGTTCTGGAATCACCTTCTATGGGTTTGGTCCAAATGAAGAAAATATGTTCATGATTGAAGCAGGTGCTATCCAAAGTGATATTGTAACCGCTTCGACTGGTCCTGAAGATTGCGCTGGTGGTGGTGACCGAATGATTGGTTTCACCGATCTCTATCAGACATCAGATAAAGTATTCACTCCTGGATCCGCCGATCGTAATACCCGTGATCTCACAGGGTACAATGTCTATCGCTCTCTGGTTTCAGGCTCCGGTTACTCGGTTATTGAAACTACTGACCCTTCTGTTACTGAATACACAGATACAGGTGTAACAAATGGCACCACATACTATTATGTGGTTACAGCGCTTTACTCTGGTGGTGTTGAATCACAAGATTCAAACGAAGCATCTGCAACACCTATGGGCTCTGTCTTGATGTCATTATCTGATGCTACTGCAAATGCCGGCGAAAATGTTACGGTCACACTTTCAATGACCAATGACGGTCTCGTTGGCGGTGTTCAGGTTGATCTAATTGATGTACCTGATTATCTGGTGATTGACTCTGTAGAAGGTTCTGCCAGGGTACCAGGAGACTGGGCACTTTCAACCTCTGAGATGAATGATGGTGTTTCTAGAATTCTTGGCTTCTCATTCACAGGTACAACCATTGCTGCAGGAGAAGGCTCGATCTTTGAAATTACCTTCAGCACTACCATGGTTGGACAACCTGCTGAAGTCTCACTATGTACTGCCAATGAAGTTATTTCTGATGAAAATGGTATTGGTTATGGTGTTACCCCCGGCTGCGGAACAGTCACATTAGTACCAGATGGTATCGAAGTGATGATCTCCAGCGCAACAGAGGCTGTTGATCAGGGTGGTATGGTCGATATCTATGTTGATATTGATAATGACGATCCTATTTATGGATTTGAATTGCACCTGGGTGATCTACCAGAATCTGTAACAGCTGTTGACGTTGTTCCTTCTGGTCGAATACCTGAACCAGCATTCTTTAGTTTCAGCGACAATAATGGTGAGCTTACCGCCCTTTGGTTTAGCCTCACATTGGTTCCAATCGAACCAGGTGCAGGGGAATTATTCACGGTTACGTATCAAGTAAATGAAGATGCACCAAATGGTACTGCCGAATTATTTATGAATCCTGAACTGTCTGTATTCTCCAATGAAATCGGACAAAGCATGTTCTATACATCAAATGTTGGAACCATTGAAGTCGGATTACCCGATGTCATGCTTTCATTAGTTCAGACTACAGATAATACATTTGAAGTACACATGAATAATACCGATCAGGTTGCTGGATTCCAGATGGATATTCAGGATTTACCTGATTATTATTCGTTTGCTTCTGCTGCTGGCACACCAAGATTACCAGATGGATGGAATATCACTGGAAGTGAACTGGATGGGAATTTCAGAATCCTTGGATTCTCATTCAATGGATCTGTGATTTCTGCCGGTTCTGGAGCCGTTGTCACCGTTACCATGAATGTTAATGCTCCTGATGATTCTGAAACGGATGTCTGTTTCACATCAGCAATTGTATCAGACGAAACAGGATCGCCATATTTCACCGCAACTGAATGTGCTGTATTCACCAATCCATTTGATGCTGGTGAAGAAACACAGGATATTGTTGTGAATCCATTTATGAATAATATGATTTCATTCTATGTGACTGCGGAAGATATGAGCACAGATACTGTACTTGGAGATGATTTCCTCATAGCATCTGATGATAGTGGCAACTTCTATGTACCTGCATATGGCATCGATGGTATCGGGACTTTATCAAATACAGAAGGATATAAAGTATTTGTTAATGGACAATCACCAGTTACTGTTTCTGTGACAGGTCCAATGATGGATGCTGGTTCTGTTTATGGATGGTCTCCATTCATGAAAAACATGTTTGGATATCCATTCTCCGTAGGTATGTCAGCCATGGACGCATTTGGAAGCTATCACGATGATATCCTAATCATTAGTGATGATTCAGGTGGATTCTATGTACCATCATTGAATATCTTTACCCTCACCGATCTCGAACCTGGTGAAGGATATGAAGTATTCGTGAATGGACCTAATCCGGTAGATTTTGTCTATCCAATGGGTGGAGGTCTTGCCAATGGTGCCAGATTATCTGACAACGAGTTTGGTGAACAATACAAGTTGGACAGCCAATCACAGCAATATGATATAGTTCAGACAGGTGATGCTTATGCAATAATCCTTACTGAAATGGATGGAATGATTGAAGCCGGTGATGAAGTTGCAGTATATGCCTATGGCGAAGTTGTTGGTGCCACCAGAATTATTGATGCGAACAAACCATTAGTAATTGCAGCATGGAAAGCATTTGATGAATACGGTTTTGAACTACCTGGTTTTGAAACTGGCGATCCAATAGAATTAAGAGTATGGAGCCAAAATCAGAATAGAGAACTGTATGTCAATGCTGATTTGGATAATAATTGGTTTGGTATGAATCCTCTTACTTCTGGATCCATAGTTGTTACAAATGGTGATGCGATTCCAACTACATTTGAATTGGGTCAGAATTATCCTAATCCATTCAATCCAAGCACAACCATAGATTTCACCATTCCGGCAGATATGAAAATCAGCCTCACAGTATTTGATATTACTGGTCGGCAGATTAGAACCTTAGTTAGTGGTCAATTCATCACTCAGGGTTATCATAGCATTCTTTGGGATGGTAAAGATGCCAATGGAAGCGAAGTTTCTGCAGGTCTCTATATCTATACTTTAAATGGTAATGGATTTAATGACACAAAGAAAATGGTTATGCTGAAATAGCAAAACCCAATATCTAACTTTACTCTTAAACGGGGGACAGAAATGTCTCCCGTTTTTTTATCCAGTCCAATTAGGGTAAGGTAGATAGTGGGAATAGGAGAATAGAATTAGTTATCTCGGTATGGCAGTTTTTGATAGGAAATGTATAACAATCATCCTGATTGTTTCCCTTTAGTTCTCACCCTATGCGGATTTCTATAGAATTAGACTGAATATTGATTATTGATTAACGAATGATGATTTAAGAACGGACCACTTTTTAGAGGTGGTGAATAACAATCATCATGAAGGTTCTATTTTGGTTTTAAGTCTTAGTGGATTTCTTAAGATTTATCTCCCCATTCTGCCAGGATAACGCCTGCTACAATGAGTACTCCGCCAAACCATCCCCAAAGGGACAGCCATTCACCGGCAAATACAATTGCAATGGCGGCGGCAAACAAAGGTTCAAGACTTAAAATTATAGCTGTACGTGAAGGACTCAAAATTTTCTGAGCAGCAATCATCACGGTAAATCCAAAAAGGGTGGCGAACAAGGCAGTAATAACTAATACGATCACTAAATGATTTGACCACACGGTGGGCTGGGATTCCAATATAAAATGATTTCCAAAAGATAGAATGGCAACCGTAAATCCCTGAATAATAAAAAATCTATATATGTTTACTGACTGCTGAACATATTTATCTTGAACAATAATATGCAATGCAAAAGACAGGGCGCAACCAAGGGTGAATAAATCTCCATTATTTACCCCATCTCCACTGGGATTCAAAACAAAAAACAAACCAATTATGGCCAATATCATGGAAAGCCAAATTTTTATACGCACTTTTTGAATTCTGAGCATCACCAGGATAACCGGTACCATGATAATGCTGATACTGGTTATAAATGCTGATTTACTGGCTGTGGTGATAGTGAGACCGAAAGTCTGGAATCCAAATCCAGAAAACAAGAATATACCTGTAAAAATACCGCCGATAATCTCCAGCCTTGTAAATCCTTTTAAATGTCGAAAAAATATTATCAATGAGATTAGGGATGCTATAAGAAAGCGCCAGGCAGAAAAAGCAAAAGGGGGAATATTTAACAAGGCATCCTTTACGAGAACAAATGTTGCTCCCCAAATAAAGGTCGTTATTATCATTCCGGCAACAGCAAGATGGGTTTTTGATTTATGATTCAGTTTTTAAACCATGAAATATGCTTGTCACTCCAAATGTTAAATCGATGCATCCCGGTTTACAAAACCCAGCGGATCTGATCATCTCCAGCATTTCAGGTCTTTCGGGAAAGTTTTCAACTGATTCTGGAAGGTATCGATATGCATCAGATCGTGAGAAAAGACCGGCAATTCTTGGCAGAACATTTTTAAAATACCATTGATAGAGGATATCAAATATTTTTGATTGTGGTGTTGAAAACTCAAGTATCGCCAGTTTTCCGTTTGGTTTTAATACACGGAAGAACTCGTTTAATGCCAGATCATAATGACCGATATTTCGAAATCCATAGGCAATGGTCAAAGTATCAAACTGATTATCCTTAAATGGTAAATGTTCACCATCACCTTGAACAAACTTAAAGTTATGAATTTTTCGTTTTTTGGCCTTTTGTAAGCCAATTTTCACCATGTTATAGGCATAATCCAAACCGATAATATTTAGGTTATTGTTTCTTTTTAAGATGGCAAAACCAACGTCACCTGTCCCGGTGGCAACATCAAGAATACGTTGTGCAGCCTGCGGTTGTATAAATCTCACCAGGCGAAATCGCCAATAATAATCAATACCAAAGCTTAACAGGTGATTAAGAAAATCATATTTTTCAGATATATCATCAAACATATCTTTGACATATTTTTTCTTTTCAGCACCCTGATGTTTGAATTCAGTCATAGTTCCGATTAATGTTTTATTAAAGATGAATTGGTAAACCACTGTAAATACAGCGAATTTTAGTGTAAATTTTACGTCAAATTTTCAGTAATAAACATGACTGCGCCAACGAAAACTCTTCTAAATAAAATAAAAAGTGGTGTTGAACAAGCGATTCAAAAATCCAAGGACCAAAACATTGACATCATACTGTTATGTTCGTTTCCTTTTGAATCGGATGATCTGTTACCCGTATTGACCCATCCTGCCGATAGAGATGTGACGCGAATATATTGGGAACAGCCGTCAAAACAATTTACCATTGCTGGTCTGGGTGCCGCCCGGGTTTTTAATTTCTGTAATTCCAAAGATTTCCACCAAATCAATAAAGAAATCACCTCATGCATGAATAATTTTGTATCCTGCGATGAGGATAACACAACTCCGTTTATCCTGGGTGGGCATGCTTTTAACCTATCGGCGAAACCGGATAAAACCTGGTCAAATTTCCCGCGCGGACGATTTATTTTGCCTGAATGTTTGGCAGTACATGAGAATGGATCTGGTAAATTGATAATTTCCAGGGTGGTTAAACCAGATGACAAGCAGAAATCTCTATTTGAAGAATTCTACCGCACCTGTATTCATTATACCAATCGATTACCCGTAACTCTGCCGCCAATCCAATATATTCCGGTGGATAAGTATCGGGAAAATCCAGATTGGCCTTCTTATAAAAAAACCATTTGCTCGGTATTAAAGAAAATTAAACCTGGATTAGTCGATAAAGTTGTTATTTCCAGATCTCATCATGTGAGAGTGGATGGGAAGTTTAAAGCGATATCTGCATTGCAGGTTTTACGAAGTACCTATCACGGCTGCACAAGTTTTATGTTCAGTTTTCCTGGAGAAGGAATATTCTTTGGTTCCACCCCTGAACTTCTAATTAATAAAGAGGGCAGCCTGATTAAAACGGAAGCCCTTGCCGGTACAATGGGTAGGGGACGAAATATGGAAGAGGACCGATTGCTTATGGAGAATCTGATGGACAGCCATAAAGAAAGAGAGGAGCATACTTTTGTCATCGATCAGATTAGAAGAAAACTTGAACCACTTGTTTCGATTTTAGAAGTAGAGGATACACCGGGGATTCTCAAATTAAAAAATGTCCATCATCTCAGGACAGAAATTAAAGGTAAGCTGGAGAATGGTAAAAATATCCTGGATCTGATCCAGCAGTTACATCCCACACCGGCCGTAGCTGGAACACCAACCGAAAAAGCAATGAATATTATTCGTCAATATGAAACCCATGACCGAGGTTGGTATTCTGGACCGGTAGGGTGGATAGATAAAAATGGTGACGGTGAATTTTGTGTGGCACTTCGTTCGGCTTTGGTTAACAAGGAAGAGGCGCATGTATTTGCTGGTGGTGGTATTATGGCAGAGTCAGTCCCAGAAAACGAATGGAAAGAGTCTGAGCTAAAACTCATGCCGGTTATTTCAGCATTATCAGGTGGTCAGATTTGAATACAGGTGAACTGAATTTAGCCTGGTCCCGGGCCATGGTTGAAATTTTGGTAACTACTGGTATAAAACATGCCTGCATTTCACCAGGCAGCCGCAATACTCCTTTAGTCCTGGCGATTGTAGAGCAGACATCAATCAATTGCATCAGTCATTTTGAAGAACGCTCTGCCGGTTATTTTGCTTTGGGCATGGCAAAAAAATTGAGCGAACCGGTAATTTTAATATGTACAAGCGGTACCGCAGCCGCTAATTACTATCCGGCAATAATCGAGGCAAATTATAGTCGGGTTCCACTCATTGTCATCACCGCCGATAGACCTGATTACCTGGTTGGATCCGGCGAAAATCAAACCATTCATCAAAAAAATCTTTACGGCTGTCATGTTAGATATTTCAAGGATGTGGGATTACCTGTAGAGGACCCCATAAATATGACTCATCATATTTTCTCGGCCGTAATCATGTCACTGGGAATCAATGGTGAAGGATTACTTCTTAACCCGGCAGGACCGGTTCATATTAATGTTCCATTTGAAGAGCCGCTTATTCCCGACAACATAAATATACCTTTAGAAAATATTGAACCAGGCATTCAATATGCAATTCCTCCGATCCAATATTCAAAGGTTTCCGAAGATGCGGTAAAAAACTTACCGGATGGCGATACGATTATCATTTGTGGAAGAATGGATGATGACCAATCAAAGCTATCTATTCTAGAATTATCTGAGTTTATTAACGCTCCCATATTCGCAGATCCAACTTCAGGTCTAAGATATTGGAAACATCATGAAAATATCATAACAACATATGATTTATTCTTGAGAAATGAAAATATTGAACCGAATTTGGTCATTCGTTTTGGGTCAAAGCCAGCTTCAAAAATCCTTTGTAATAAACTAAATGACTGGAATGATAAAACAATTCTGGTTGATAGTATTGGTCGATTCAACGATAATTGTAAAATTGTTATTAATTCAAGGATCAAGAACTTCTGTGAAAAAGGAATATCCCAAAATCTTAGAGCATCCAAAAAATCTAAAACGGCTGAGATAATTAAATTATTTGAATCAAAATATCGAAATACAATTTCAGATTATATTCAGAACCAACCAATGTTTGAGGGTTCGGTGGTGACTGCCTGTATTGAGTCATTGAAAAAGGGTGATAATCTAATTCTGGGTAATTCCATGCCGATACGGGATGCCGATATGTTTACACCAAATCTTGGTGTTGATATAAACGTGTTTGCAAACCGCGGTACCAGTGGTATTGATGGCGTTACATCCACAGCGATGGGGATTGCGGCCATTACATCCTTAAAATTAAAATCTGAAAATACAATGCTTATCACCGGTGACCTGGCATTCTTTTATGATCTTTCAGGTCTATATCAGTCAATGCGTTATGGGATGAAATTGACAATAGTGGTAATCAATAATAAAGGTGGAGGTATATTTTCATTTTTACCGGTGTCAAATTATGGGACAGAATATTTTGAAGAGTTCTGGCTGACAAATCCAAATCTTAGTATTCCGAAAGCAGCGCAATTATTTAATTGTTTATACTTTTTTGCTGACAACATTAAAGCATTGAATGAATCTTTGGAAAGCAGCAGGCAGAAAGATGGTGTTACGATCATTGAAGTGAGCTCAGATATGAATGAAAATACCACTGCTCATAAGGCCTTATTAGAATCCCTAACAACAAAGTAGAATTGCCCCATGATTTATAAAACATCTTCTGTAGAGTATTATTTGGATGTAGATCCTGAAATAAAAAATGACACCATTCCTGTTGTTCTGCTACACGGGTTTACCGGGAGCAGTCGGGTTTGGAATCCTTTTTGTCAATATTTTCCCTGTCCCTGTATTACCATTGACATCCCTGGCCACGGTCAATCCCGGTTTGCTGAAAATATCGAGACGTATACGATTGATGACTGGTGCAACGATCTTTACAATATATTACAGAAATTAAATATTCAAAAAATCAATCTCCTGGGATATTCCATGGGTGGAAGATTAGCACTTATTTTTGCAAATCGCTTTCCAGAATGTGTCCAGTCGCTTATATTGGAAAGTACCACTCCAGGCTTTGAAAATGATGATGACCGTAGTAAAAGGCTGATGGATGACATGGCATTAGCAGAAAAAATAAGAACTGATTTTCAAGGATTTTTAAGTATTTGGGACAAAAAGTTTTTATTCAGAAATCATAAACAGAGAAATCCTAAAGAATATGAAATACTTTCGGATATTAGAAGAAACTCAGAGATTTGGCAGTTATCGAAGGCACTTGAATTTCTCGGACCTGGGAAGCAGGATAACCTCTGGCCGCATCTGAATGAGTTTCCATTCCCCATAATGATAATCGCCGGTGAAGAGGATAATAAATTCTCACAAATTGCCAATAGAATGTGGAAATGCCTCAGACATAGCTCAGTACATGTCATTCCATCCTGCGGCCATACCGTGCATTTGGAAGAGCCGGTAACTTTTCGGAATATTCTAATCGACTGGCTGAAATTGAATTGCTAATTCCGGCCGAATGTTAATATCTAATCGTGGGAATTAGGACTCACTGATAGTTATATTTTAATGATATTGGTTCATAGGGCAAAGTAAAAGTGTGATAGCTGATAAATTTATAACTGTTTATATACGAGTCCATAAATGAACTCGCTGGAAACGAAAATCGATGCTAAAACATACTGATAAAAGCGCGAAGGGATTTATCAATTCTTTTAGAAGTATCTGAATGAATTGACACATGACTATCAATTTAGTCACGTAAACAGATATCATTACATTCCCATACAGGTGACTTGCCGCAACTGCAGGCAGCATCACCCTCCTTCATTAATTCAAATGTTACCTGATCCAAATGTGTTACAAAGTGATGTGCTTTAGGCATATCTTCTGGTTCCACTGATCCAGCGAGGGCAATAACCATGGCGCCAGATGCCAATGCTGCATTTAATCCATGTACAGAATCCTCAATAATTATACACTCAAATGGTTCAACATCAAGCAATTTCATCATTAAGAGATATGGTTCGGGGTGTGGTTTACTATTTTTAGTCATGCCACCGTAAATCACTTCGGGAAAATATTGTTTTATTGACATTAATTCATTGACATATTCATACATGGGCTTTGGTGAGGATGTGACCAAACCGATTTTGTAACCAGCATCAGAAATTCTACCAGAAAGAGATTTGAAACCGGACATGAATCTCAATTCACTTTTAAATTGATTCCGCACATATAAACGTCCTTTTTCCATCAATTTCTGTTTGTCTTCACGGATTTGATATCTCTCCATTGCCAATTGGTAAAACCCTTCTTCTGTACTGCCGCGGAATAATTTCCAATCTTCATCCGGAATGGTAACACCGTACTCTTCAAATAATTTTATTTCTGCTTTTGCATATAAAGGTTCTGAATCAACAACTACTCCATCAAGATCAAATAATACTGCTTTTACCATATTTCCCTATGTATCTGTTTAGTTTAATGAATATAATAATTGGCAATGAGTAATAAATAAATTTTTCATATCAGTAGGATCAAATTTCCCAAGTTTATGACCAATCACTTCTTCATGATCATAATGTAGCTTCCCCATTTTTTGCCACACCCCGGGAGCAGGTACTCCACTGTACTCTTCGATAACATGTGCAGATAATTCGCTTCCTACCGGTCCCCACATGGATACTGTATTTACAACCCCATCATTTTCATACCAATCTATCTCGGAGGTCAAATATTTTCCCATCATATAACCAGATGTCCATAATCGCCAATTCATCATCTCGTCTGGACGATGATAATCTGAGTTCTCTTTTTTCTGGGTCGCGTACGTAGCATAGGAAAAATAATATGTTGAAGAATCGGTTTCGGATAAATCATTGAATGATAATGCCCCCTCAAGAGATAAATCCCAGGCACAAAAATTCTTTGATTCTGAAAGTTTGGATGCCTTTATTTTACGGAGATACTGTTTTATGGATTCATCTTCATCACGAGATAATCCCCATTGCTCAAGGTCGAAATCATAGTATTTTTCGACAAAGCTATCTTCCTGCATTCCACCAAGGTAGACGACCATTTTTTGAACAAATGGGAAAAAATTATAGACAATTGGCATGAGAGTGGTGCCATTATGAGGTGTGGAAATTGTTGTATTGCTTTTTATCCAACCGGAATCTGAGGAAGTGAGCAACGAACTTTTCTCATCTGGGAAAGTGGTTTTCAACAGGTATTCAAGCATCCTGGTAGTCTGTCCTCCCATGCTGTGTCCGATAATATGTACCGGGTGGTCAGCATCCCATTGAGGAAAAAGACCATCATATACTTTACCTTCCGGTGATCGAATCAAACCATATTCCTCAGAATGAGAGATGCCATAATCTACTTTACCGCCTTTTATCTGATAGTATGCCTCGATAGCCCGGTCCCAATTTGATGAAATGGGTCCAACGGAGACAGTATAAACCTCAAAACCTTCATCAATAAGAACCTGTTGAAGATCTGTATGCCCCCCCCAATAATTATAATCACGCATTTCATCTCTACCCCAGCCAATAAAACCATGTATTAGAATGATTGGATGACGATTGGATGAAAATGCCAATGAAGGGAGAGCTATTGAAAGAATGAGTAAAAAGGAATAAACAGATCGCAGTAATGGACTCATGATTGTTCCGAGTTTATAATTATTTCCCTGATATTACGAACTCGTTCCAGTACAGGGGGATGGCTATAAGATAAAAATACTGTGAAGAAATGAGGTGTTAGATTGCTCAGGTTTGATAAAGATAAGTTTTTTAAGCCATCAATAAATGCATTACCGTTATTGGTGGTTTCTACTGCGTAAGTATCGGCCTCAAATTCATTTTTCCGGGAATAATAATTCATCACCACCGATAATATTATGTCAATTGGTGAGAATAATAATCCAAAAAATAAAAGACTTGCATAAACAGAAAGATGAGTCATTTTGAAGGCAGAAAACAAATGTGGATTATTAATAAACAATGACATGAGATAGAGCAAAACGCCGGTATGGATAATTGAAATAATCATACCTTTCAAGATATGCTTCCTCTTGTAGTGACCAACTTCATGGGCGATGATTCCCAATAGCTCATCTGATTCATGGGTCTTCATCAAAGTATCAAAAAGGACGATTCTTTTATTTTTCCCGAAACCGGTAAAGTATGCATTTGAATGGGTGGATCGTTTTGAACCATCCATAACAAAAACTCCTTTTAGCGGGAAACTGACCTTTTTTGCATAATTTGTGAGTTTATCCTTTAAGTCACCATCTTCCAAAGGAGTGAATTTATTGAATAGTGGTGCGATAAAATTTATATACAGCGGGGGAAGAACAAAAGTGAGTACTGTCATGATTATCCAGGCGGTAAGCCATGCCAAATTTCCGAGAAATTCGAATACATAGAGAATAGAACCCATAACTAAAGAACCTAGAATAATTGTAAGTAAATAGCCCTTTAATTTGTCAGTTATATATAGTCTCGGCGTCATTTTATTGAAGCCATATTTTTTTTCAATACGAAATGTTTGATAAAGGTTAAATGGCATGGATAGAAAATCCTGCATGATAAACAGAAGGCCGATAAAAAATAAACCACCAAAAATGGGATGATTGGTGTACTCTCTAACGAATATATCAATATAATTAAATCCGCCGTAAAGGATGAATAATAATGTGATAATAAAACTAAATACTGATTGAATAGAGGCAAATTTTATATTCTCGCGAGTATAGTTCTGTGACTTTTCGTATTTATGGTTATCATATACACCTGAAAATTCCTCAGGTAAAACCGGGGATAGGGATTTAAGTGTAAGATATTGCGAGATATTGCTGAGCAGGAAATCAACAACGAGTGCTGAGATGATGATTATCAAATATATATTCATATTTACCTCGTTAGATTAACCGAAAGAATAATGTTTTTTAATAGGTTTAATTACTTTCCATCGACATTTCAGTCCTTGTGGAAACTCTACAAAATCACCCTTCTGGATATGGAAAGACTCAAGGTTAACTGTGACATAAACTTCACCCTCAAGTATGAGACAGCGTTCTTCTTCGTCGTAAAACCAATCGAATTCGGAAACATCGCAAGTCCAAATAGGCCAGGATGATATTTCCTCTCGATTAATATTCTGATCCTCCGGTTTGATAATATTAATTTTCATATTTTACTTTCTAATAAATCGATGTAAATCTAAACTCATGAAGATGTATCGTTCATAAGTTTTGAAATATAGTTTTCAAAATCTTCAAATTGAGTATAGTGATATCCATGCATTCCATTTCGATTTGCCGCTTTAACATTTTCTGACGCATCGTCAACGAAAATAGATGAATCTGCAACAGATCCAGTAATCGATAGAGCATATTTGAAAATTTCATTATTGGGCTTTGATACGCCAGCACTTTCAGAGGTAATAACAGAATCAAAATATTTAAAAAAATCAAATTTCATTTTGAGTGAATTTATATGACTGTTTACTGTGTTGGATATGATGTGAAGATTAAATTGCTTTTTTAAACCTGGCAATAAGCTGGCAATAGGTAAAATCCCCATTTCCTGTTGCTGAAGTCTTGAAAGAAAATCATTACGGTTTAGTTTATCCCCGTTAACCAGCTGGTATTGTATTTTTTGAAAATATTGATCAAAACTGAGTTCCAGGCGAACAAAGCGCATATAATTTTCCCCAGTAACAATTTCTCTGGTTTGGTAAAAGGGAATATCCAACTCTTTTGAGACATATCTGACAATGGATGTTTCATCCCTGCCAATGAGTACACCAAAAAGGTCGAAGAAAATTGTTTTATACTCTATGATCATTAATTGTCCATATAAATTTGGGCAAAATTATTCAAACTACTTTCCATTGTCAAAGGGATTGTTTTCAGTATTCAATTTCAAGTTTGAGGCAAGAATCTCAAAATTTATAATTATGTCAAGTTGAATTGTCACGAAAACCTTTCAACTTTATAACTTTCCACTAATTTATACCCCTTCAATCCCTTTAATTTCACCATTGGTATTTTTAAGATAATTAACGGGGAATTCTATGCTTTTGAGAAAAGTATTCATTATTATTTTTGTATTATTCATAGGCTGTTCGCCAATAACACATCAACCCCTGGCAGTTTCTGTAGAGCAAGTTGAGTTAATACAGGCAGGAATGACCGTAACTGAGGTACAAAATCTACTGGGTAAACCATATAAAATATCTCATCTTTATGAAGGTGCCCGTGACGAGAATATTTTTATTCACCAGTATCCTGTAAGATATAAATTGTATCCCTTTGATAAACATAATGAAGCATTAGGACCATTATCCGCTGATCAGATCGAGGGGAAATTCAACTACCGGAATAGTCGGTTTTTCAATAAAGGAACTTTTGACCGGGTATATTTTCTTCAATTTGTATTTGAGGATAGTCTGCTTGTGAAATATGAACCGTTTATCGAAAGAAAATAATTTGACCGGAATTCCAGCGGTACTTGTTCTTGAAAATGGAATAATATTTCACGGAACATCAATTGGTGCTGAAAAAAATGCTGGTGGTGAAGTCTGTTTTAACACGGGCATGACAGGATATCAGGAAACATTCACCGATCCATCATACCATGGACAAATCCTAACAATGACCTATCCTCATATTGGGAATTATGGGGTCAATGATATCGATAATGAAAGTCAAAAAATTCAAATTGCCGGTTTAGTTGTAAAAGATCTATGTGATACTCCTTCTAATTTCCAGTCTCAATCATCTCTGCAGGATTATCTAAAAGAACAAAACATTACCGGCATACAAGATGTAGATACGCGGGCGCTGACCAAAATCATTCGGTCTGAAGGTGCCATGAATGCGCTCATCTCAACGGATGTAGATGACATCGCAGGTATCACAAAAACTTTAGATACGGTACCCAAAATGACAGGTTTGGATCTGGTCTCAAAAGTGACCTGCAAGGAAAGTTATCCATACCCTCCGCCAAAGGAGATGATAAATAATAAATACCATGTTGCCGTTGTGGATTACGGTGTAAAAACCAATATTTTAAAACAACTTACTGAATCCGGATGCCGGTTGACAGTGTATCCAGCTGCAACTGAAAAAGAACAATTACTGGCTGCCGAAATCGATGGTGTTTTCCTCTCAAATGGACCTGGAGATCCAGCTGCAGTGAACTATGGTATTGACCTGGTAAAATCGTTGCTTGGCAAAAAACCAATATTTGGAATCTGCCTTGGTCATCAGATACTTTGTCATGCCCTTGGTGCATCCACGTATAAATTGAAGTTTGGTCATCGAGGTTGCAATCATCCTGTAAAAAATCTGTCAACTGGAAGGGTGGAGATTACCAGTCAAAATCACGGATTTGCTGTGGCTATTGAGTCGTTACCCGAATCAATGCAGGCAACTCATATTAGTTTGAATGATAATACATTGGAGGGAATACAAAGTTTGAATTTCCCAGCTTTTTCGGTTCAATATCATCCGGAATCCAGCCCCGGCCCTCATGATTCACGATATTTGTTTAATCATTTTATTGAATTAATGGATCAACAATGAGCACTCCCGCCCTCGAAATTCACAATATCTGTAAATCATATGGTAAGAGGAAAGTGGTGGACAATTTGTCCATTTGTGTGAACAAAGGAGAAGTATATGGCTTTCTCGGTCCCAATGGTGCTGGTAAATCCACTACCATCAGAATTATACTGTCACTGACAAAAGCAGATTCTGGGGTGGTTAAAATATTTGGTCAGTCAGTGTCGGAGTATAAGGAAAAAACTCTCATTCATACAGGTGCCATGATCGAAAAGGCCGATTTTTATCAAAACCTGTCTGCTGAACAAAATTTAAAAATGCTGGCCAGTATGACAAAAACACCATCCAAACGTATTGATGAGGTTTTGGATATTGTTGGACTTGAATCCAGACGAATGGACAAAGTCAAGAAATACAGTCAGGGGATGAAACAAAGATTAGGCATTGCTCAATCTCTCTTAAACTATCCCAAACTGTTGGTATTGGATGAACCAACAAATGGTCTTGACCCTGGCGGTATGAAAGAAATAAGAGATTTGATTCTAAAATTATCCAACGAAGGCATCACTATATTTATTTCATCTCACCTCCTGAGTGAAGTGGAAAAGATTTGTACTTCAATGATGATTATCAAAAATGGTGTGGTTATCCGGGAGGGAAATGTAAAAGGTCTCATTTCAGAGATATCTGATATATACTTTACCATATCAGTAAATCAAGTAGACAAGGCCCAAACCATAATTAAGAATTTATCTTTTGCTAAATTGGTGAATACGGATGGTGAATATTTGCAAATCACTTCGGAGAAAGACCGAATTTCAGATATAATTAAAATTTTTGTTGATCAGGGCATCCAAATCAAATCAGTGATCCCCAATATGACCCTTGAAGATTATTTTCTCACAATAACAGAAGAGAATTCAAAAGGAAATAACTCAAGATCATGAAATTCATGCTTACATTGATAAAAAATGAAATTCAAAAAATTCTTGGTAAAAAAAGAAGTTTGATTGGATTTATTGCAATGGGTGTGTTGATTCCAGTTATCATGATTGCCTTTAGTTATAGCGAGGGAGGATTTGCCAATGAATTGAGTAAAAAAGCCAAAGGTATGGGTGGTGGTTTTCTTGTAGTTGGATCAATTGTAAATGGATATTTTATTGCCCACATGATAATGAATTTTCTCTGGGTGCATATCCCTTTTCTCATAACTTTGGTTGCCGGGGATGTGGTGGCAGGAGAAGGCGCTGCCGGTACATTCAGAATTTATCTCATCCGACCTGTGTCTCGATTTAAAATTCTGTTATCCAAATTACTAGCAGTTTATATCTATACAGCAGCATTGATCATATTTTTTGGATTATTAAGTCTTGGTCTTGGTGTAACGTGGCATGGAACCGGTGATTTATTTGTACTCCATGACGGAATTCTAATCCTTGGACCTGAAACCGCTTTGATTCGATTTTTGCTGGCTTATACTCTGGCCATATTTATTATGTTTTCGGTGGCATCACTTACCTATATGTTTTCATCAATGGTGAATAATGGCATTGGACCTATGGTGGGTGCCATGGCAGTGATAATCATTTCTATTGCCATATCAAATATTCCTTTGGATATATTTATAACGGTCAAACCATATCTGTTTACCACATATTTCGATATCTGGATGAAAGCCTTTTACGATCCAGTTCCCTGGGATGCCATCTTCAAAGGAATAGGTGTATTGGCCATATACATCATCAGTTTTGTTTCTATTAGTTTTTGGATTTTTACCCGAAAGGATATTCTTACATGATCAGAAGAACAATACCATTGATTATCGTCGGTTTAATCTTTACATGTCTTGATGCCATGGACTCAAGTTTCAGCGTCACCATGGTTCGGGAAAAACTAACTGAACAATTCTCAAAGGTGGAAGACTTCACAGTTGATATCAAGCTGTCAGTTCAGATGACAGGGTTAAGGATGCCAAAGAAAAAAATCACTCTCCATTATAAAAACCCTGACCATTTTAAAATAGAATCAAAAGGATTTGCCCTCGTTCCCCAGTATGGATTACCACTATCACCAGAAGTACTACTGAATTCTTTGTCAGATATTACCATTGACTCCGTGGATGAAATATCGCATCGATTAATTCTCAAAGGTAATATTCAGTTGGGAGTTGATAAAGAGGATATCTGGAATTTCTCGGATAAAGGCAATCAATCCATGACAATGTCAGTGTCAATAGATACTGAAAGATGGGTGATTCCGTCGTTTGAAGTATATGCTGGCGCTGAAAAGATATTACGTATTGATACCGGGTTTTCAAATTTTGAAAATGGTCTGTTTCTTCCGGTGGAGACAGTTATAGAATTGGATATCCCTGAAATGGATGCAAATCCTGAATTTCATATGCGAGAGGGCAATGCACCGCAATCAGGGAAGATCACCTTAGTGTATAAAAACTATAAAGTAAATCAGGGATTGGATGAAGCCTTTTTCCTCGAAGAACCGGAATAGCTAAAATGCCTAAACGCGATGATTTAAATTCCATACTTATCATTGGGGCGGGTCCTATTATCATTGGCCAGGCTTGCGAATTTGATTATTCCGGGACCCAGGCCTGCAAATCATTACGTGAAGAGGGATATCGAATTATCCTGCTAAATTCAAATCCGGCTACTATAATGACAGATCCCAATCTTGCCGATGCCACCTATCTTGAGCCGATTACAATTACAGCCATTGAAGAAATCATCAAAAAAGAAAAACCGTCAGCAATTCTCCCAACTGTAGGGGGACAGACTGCATTGGATCTTGCTATTCAATTGGAAAAAAATGGATTGCTACAAAAATATGACGTTGAACTCATAGGTGCCAATGTGCAGGCCATTGAAATTGCTGAGGACCGAGAGAAATTTAAATCGGCAATGCACGAGGTGGGTATTGAAACTGCTGCAGGTCGATTTGCATCTTCAATCGATGAGGCAATGGAAATTGTCAGGGAAATCCCATTTCCCATAATTATTCGACCGTCGTTTACTATGGGTGGAACCGGCGGTTCAACTGCATACAATATAGAGGAATTCAGTGATTTGGTGGATATCGGTCTCAATGCCAGCCCCATTCACCAGGTCCTCATTGAGGAATCGCTTCTCGGATGGAAAGAATATGAAATGGAGGTGGTGCGGGACAGGGCTGATAATGCCGTAATTGTCTGCTCGATTGAGAATCTAGATCCAATGGGAATTCATACAGGTGATTCTATAACGGTTGCCCCTGCTCAGACATTATCAGACAAAGAATATCAGAAAATGAGAAACTGGTCTATCAAATGTCTCAGAAAAATTGGTGTGGATACTGGTGGTTCAAATGTTCAGTTTGCTGTAAATCCCCAGAATGGTAGAATGATTATAATTGAGATGAATCCACGGGTTAGTCGGTCATCGGCATTAGCATCAAAGGCCACTGGTTATCCTATCGCTAAAGTTGCAGCTAAACTTGCTGTGGGATATCTTCTCGATGAAATCCGTAACGACATCACCGGCTATACAACGGCGGCCTTCGAACCGGTACTGGATTATGTGGTGACGAAAATCCCAAGATTTGATTTTGAAAAATTTCCCAGTGCAGATGGAACCCTGGGTGTGCAGATGCAATCAGTTGGTGAGGTCATGGCCATTGGAAGGACATTTCCTGAAAGTCTTCAAAAGGCCTTTAGATCCCTGGAAACAGGATTATCCGGAATTGAGCCTAAAAAAACACCATCACGGGATTTATCTTTATATACAATGAGATTTGGTACGGCCTTCAGAGTCCAAAAGATATGGTCAGCATTCAAGCAGGGCCGGTCTTTAAAAGAACTACATGATGCCACATCAATAGACCCATGGTTTTTACATCATATTCGTCAGCTTTATCAAAAAACATTAGAATTTTCATTGAGACCTGAGTGTGTAATCCTCCTAAAGAAAAATGGGTTTTCTGACATTCAGATTGCTACAATGAGTGGGAAATCAGAGGATGATATCCGGTCCTATAGAAAAATTCACGGCATATTGCCAGTATACAAAATTGTCGATACATGTGCCGCTGAATTTGAATCGCAAACACCCTATTGTTATTCCACATATGAGCAATTTGATGAAATCGAACCCCTGGATGGTAAAAAGATAATAATCCTTGGCAGTGGACCCAATCGTATCGGCCAGGGCCTGGAATTTGATTATTGCTGTGTTCAGGCAGTATTCGGTTTGCAGTCTATCGGTTATAAAACCATAATGGTGAATTGTAATCCAGAAACAGTTTCAACGGATTTTGATATCTCAGACAGATTATATTTCGAACCGCTTACCTACGAAGATGTTATGAATATCGTTGATTTTGAAAAACCTGATGGTGTATTGATCCAATTTGGTGGACAAACTCCATTGAACATTGCATCTCGACTAAAAGAAAGCGGTGTTTCAATCCTGGGTACATCACCGGATGCTATTGACCTTGCCGAAAATCGACAAAAATTTGGTGAGATTCTTACGAAACTGCAAATTCCGGTGCCGGATTGGGGGACTGCAACGACGGTGTCTGAAGCTATTGTCATTGCTGAGAAAATTGGTTTTCCAGTATTAGTACGACCTTCATATGTATTGGGTGGGCGTGGTATGGAGATTGTCTATGATGGAGCTGAATTAGAACGGTATGTTGAAAACGCTACTGAAATATCCGGTAATTATCCCATTCTGATCGATTCATTCCTTGAGGACGCTTTTGAGTTTGATGTGGATGCTTTATGCGATGGCTCAGATGTCTATATTGCCGGGATAATGCAGCATATCGAAGAAGCAGGGATCCATTCAGGGGATTCAGCCTGCGTCATCCCGCCATACTGGCTACCGAAGAATTCCCGGTTAATGATTGAGGATTATACTCGTCAACTGGCTCTATCCTTAAATACAATCGGCCTGGTAAATATTCAATTTGCCATGAAGCATAATACGATATACGTTATTGAAGTGAATCCAAGAGCTAGTCGAACGGTACCATTTATCAGTAAAGTTATTAATATCCCAATTGCAAAAATTGCTTCTCAGCTGGCCGCAGGTAAGAAATTATCAGATTTTGACTTGCTGTCCAAAAAGAGAAATCATCTGATTGCCATCAAAAAACCTGTTTTTCCATTTAATAAGTTCCCCGGTGAAAATGTATTTTTATCCCCTGAAATGAGATCTACCGGTGAAGTAATAGGAATCGACTCTCATCTCGGAGCTGCCTATGCAAAGGCAGAAATCGGCTCGGGAAATCGGTTACCGAAATCAGGGATTGCCTTCATATCCGTGAATGATGAGGATAAAATTCAAGTAGTATCTGTTGCCAGAGATCTGCTGGAGTTAGATTTTGAACTTGTGGCCACATCGGGTACAGCAGCACTATTAAATGAAAATGGTTTACCTGTAGCTGAAATCTTAAAGGCAACAGAAGGTCGCCCTAACATTCTTGATGCGATAAAAAATGGAGAAATACACCTGATAATTAATACACCAATGGGTAAATGGTCCCGACGGGATGAGTACATGATTGGGCGAGATGCCGTGAGACATTCTGTCCCGGCAATAACCACCATTTCAGGGGCACGGGCTGCAGTAAGGGCCATCCGCGCCATACAGTCGGGTAAAATCAGATATCACAGTTTACAGGAAATTTTTAACTAATCCAAATAAAGCAAAACATGATTCATATAATTTATGATGATCAATTTTTGGAACATGATAATGGTTATGGTCATCCGGAACGCCCCGAAAGATTAACTTCAATTATTAATGCTTTGAAAAAACTAGAACCTCAACAGCGGTTCAACTGGGTCAAACCGAGAAAAGCAACATTGGATGAATTGAGGTGGATCCATAACGATGAACATATCCAGAATGTAAAATCTTTATCAGAATCAGGTGGGGGATATGCTGATCCTGATACATATATTTCCCCTGCAAGTTATGAAACAGCGCTATTGAGTGCTGGTGCCTGGCTGGATGCAGTCGACATTGTTGTGAATAGAAGGGAATGGGCATTTGTTCTCTCCAGACCGCCGGGGCATCACGCCGAAAGGGATAGGGCAATGGGATTTTGTTTGTTTTCTAACGCAGCATTGGCAGCTCATTATGCTGTAAAGCAAAAATTAATTTCACGAGTAGCCATATTCGATTGGGATGTGCACCATGGTAATGGAACCCAGCATATCCTTGAAAACGATTCAAGATTTGGATATTGTTCAATGCATCAACATCCACTCTACCCGGGAACGGGACAATCAATAGAAACGGGTAAATTTAATAATGTATTGAATATACCGATGCCGGCTGGATCAGATGGATCGGGGTATAATCATGAATTCGACCAAAAAGTAGATCCATTTATTAGAAATTTTGATCCAGATCTGTTTATTATCAGTGCCGGATTTGATGCTGCTCGATTGGATCCCTTAGCGGGAATGAATCTGGAATCTGAAGATTTTGCTGATCTTTTACAAAAATGTAAATCCATACAAGACCCATTACTCATCGGTTTGGAAGGTGGATATGATCTGGATGTATTAAGTGAGTCAATCGTAAAATTGGTAGAAGTAATTGATAAATGATTTAATTAAATAAGAAGAGGAGAGTCTATGACAAAACCTGAATATACTGATGAACAGAAATTACATCATTTTTTGGGAATCGAATTAAATATGCAGACGTGGAATCTATTAGGGATGAAAAATCGCAAAGATAAAGATGATTCTCGAATGATTGCTTTCGCCAAAGGATCACTTTATCACTGGTTAAGATCTCCCTTGTTCAAACCCATTAATGAACAACGTGGTGAATGGATGGTCTCCCATGTATATGCTGTGTTGGGGAAAGGCGAACAGGCCCTGGTAGCAGCAGAAAAAAGTCTGGCGATTAATACTAAACACGGATTTGTAGATTTTGATCTGGGTTATACGATGGAGGGAATGGCCAGAGCATATGCCGCCTGTAATAATAAAGAAAAAGCCATTGAATTCTATACTAAAGCCAAAGAGATTGGTGAAACGATCAAAAAGGATGGAGATAAAAAACTATTTAAATCTGACCTTGCAGCAGGTCCCTGGTATGACTGCATCAAAACATCATGAAGTTTTTGATTCTGGATATTGAAACTATCCCACGTGATGATCTTCCTAATTCGCTGGATGATGAAGTAGCCAAAAAAGTCCAGCAGCGAGTTGAACGAACCGGTGATGATCCTGAAGATGCTGAATCATTAATCAGATCCGTATCACCGTTTTTTGGTAGAGTTTTATGCATTGGTATGCGGCTTTATGACGAAATGAGCGGTGAACATAAAGATAGAGTGATTTGTGAGGAAGATGAAAAAGCCACTCTCCTTAAATTTGCTGAAATAATAAATCATAGCAATTCCAGGGGTTTGAAGTTTATTCACTATAATGGATTGGGATTTGATATCCCATTTTTGATCATTCGATCTGCCCATCATGGAATAAAAATTGAAAACCGAAAATTCCGTAATCTCAGACGATTTACATATGATAATCACATTGACCTTATGATGTTTTTATCCGGTTGGAGCACTTACAATGCAGTGAGTCTTGACATTGTTTGTCAGTCATTTGGGATTCCATCCCCCAAAGAGGGGGAGGTAAAAGGAGATTCTGTTGCAACCGCCTATAATGATGGTGAAATTGATCTGGTAAATGAATATGTAATGCGTGATGTAGAAGCCACTTTCCAGCTATATGACAAGTTGAAAATGTATCTATAATGACTTTATTCTAAAATAATATTATCGCTATGCGCATTGGACTGCAATTAACTCAAAATCCGGATAAATACCAATTTCTCCTTGAGAAGATTAAATCTCAAATCACCAATTGCGATGAAGTTCAATTCATCCAAATCTTAGATGATGATCACCTAAAGATACATATTTCAAATTTGGATATTTTAGCATGTTATCGATTGAGGGAATCATCTTTTTCACTCCGGAGCAGAAATCTCAAATGGGTTCACTTTGGTGTTGCCGGGGTGGAGAAAAGTCTGTGTCCAGATTTAATCAATAGCGACGTGGCCATCACCAATGCCAGGGGAATACATGGCGGACCTGTATCGGAATTTATAATAGGGATGATGTTATATCTCGCCAAAAGATTTGGTGATTGCGAAAAATTCAGATCAAGTGGTGAATGGAAACAATGGGAAATCGCTGAGCAGACTATCCAGTTAGCTGGTAAAACGCTGGGAATCATCGGCTATGGTTCAATTGGAAAAGTTCTGGCAATAAAGGCAAAAGCATTTGGGATGCATGTGATAGCTTCCAGTCGTACAGGATTGAAAAAAAATGATTCTGATTCTATCGAATTAGTCCAAAAAAAAGAAATTTCTGATTTGCTAAAGCGAAGTGATTTTGTGGCGATAACCTGTCCCCTCACTGATGAGACAGAAGGAATGATAAACAACAGCTCATTTGAGCAGATGAAATCTACTGCTTTCCTTTTAAATATTTCCCGAGGTAAGATTATTGATGAACCAGCATTAATATGCGCATTATCAAATGGGAAAATAGCAGGTGCAGCTTTGGATGTTTTTTCTAAAGAGCCACTCGCAGAAGATAGCCCCTTGTTGCAATTAGAAAATGTATTTCTATCTCCTCACGTTTCAGGGAATTTCCCAGAATATCAATCGATGGTAGCCACCCAGTTTGGTAATAATCTTGAAAATTTTCTTCGAAATAAATCCTTATTCAACATAATTAGTAAGCAATATATGTATTGAGAATAAGGTCAAATTAGACAAGTCCCTGACATTCAATAATTCAATGAAAATAATATGAAATTAGTTTGATTATCGTCAAAATGAGTTTGAATCAAAAATAAGTGAGTACATTTTCGAATAGGTAAAGATTTGTAACAACAGGTTTACTCCGAAGGTTTGAAAACGAATTTGCAGTAAATTAATACACTATATTTTAATATATATTCTAAAATGAGAAATACCGGTTTGTTCAAATATTTTAGTTGTTTCAAAGGATGGTTTTTTGAATTTTTGACATTCTATAGATGTATTTTTATTTAAGGGTTTTGATTAAACCCAAATTTTTGATTAAGTACAACCAATACTAGGAATATTTTTTATGTCCCCGTTGAAGGAATTATATCCAGAAATTGAACCATTTGATGATGGTTACCTTGAAGTATCTAATTTACACACCGTACACTATGAACAATCAGGGAATCCGCATGGGAAGCCGGTAATTTTTCTTCATGGAGGTCCAGGTGGCGGCATTGAAGCCGTATATCGCAGCTATTTTGATCCTGAGAAATGGAGAATTATCATTTTCGATCAAAGGGGGTGCGGAAAAAGCACTCCACATGCAGAATTACGGGAGAATACGACATGGAATTTGGTTGATGATATTGAAAAAATTCGAAATCATCTAAATATTGATTCATGGGATGTGTTTGGTGGTAGCTGGGGATCAACCCTTGCTCTTTCTTATGCTGTAACTCATCCGCAAAACTGTAAAAACCTCATACTTAGGGGGATATTTTTACTCCGTAAATCAGAAATAAATTGGTTCTATCAGGAGGGTGCCAGCTTTATATTTCCTGATGAATGGGAAAGCTTTCTCGCTCCAATCCCCGTTGAGGAACGAGATAATTTGGTAAAATCATATTATGCGCAGCTTACCAGTGAGGATACTGCGAAGCGCCAGAAAGCTGCAAGAGCATGGGCAACCTGGGAAGGACGGACCTGTAAACTTCTTCAAAATGAGCAAAGTCTACATCAGTATGATGATACAAAAGTTGCCGAGGCTTTCTCACGAATAGAATGTCATTATTTTATAAACGAAGGCTTTTTTGAATCCGACGGCTGGCTGCTGAAACAAATTGATAAAATTCGTCATATCCCTGCATATATCGTTCAGGGAAGATATGATGTTGTATGCCCAATGAGAACAGCATGGGATCTGCATAATGTTTGGCCTGAAGCAAAATTTGATATTATACCAGATTCGGGTCACTCAATGCTTGAACCTGGAATTCGCAGTAAATTAATTGAAATTATGGAAGGACTTGCCTAAGATTACCTATCCTTACCGGGAACCGCTTTCCCGATGATTAAGAAACTATACATTACCATCATCCTCATTTTGTGGGTTTTCATGATGGGTCTTTTGATAAAAAAACATTATCTGGATGAAAATGCTTCAGTAAATTATTTTTCCCTGGGTACCGGTATTAAATCAATCCCTACCGATTCTGAGTGGATGACAATTTATCATGATGGAAAAAAACTGGGTTATTCGGTATTCTCAATTTATAATATGGATAATGAAGGGTATGTAATAACCAGCACCACACGTATGAAAGCAGCTATCGCCGGATTAGAAGCCAATATAATTTTAGATAATGAGGTAAAACTCGATACTCTTTTCCGTTTGAATGAATTCGAGTTCCAGCTTACATCCGATCAATATAGCACTCATTTGCTTGGCAGAAAATCTGGAACCACCATGGAAATCACTACGATTCATGGCCTTGACAGTACTAGCTTTCAAATTGCCATTCCTGAGGAATTGTACACCTATATTGGCATTCAGCCATTAATTGCTCAACAGGGTATAATAGAAGGTGACAGATTCAAAATTCCCTCATTCGATCCTGTATCGATGGAAATGGATGATGTTGAAGTTATTCATGAGGGCCGGGAAACATTGACTTTCGGTGATGAAGAATTTGAATTAAATCGTATCAAAATTCTGTACCGTGGAATCCCGGCAATACGATGGCTGGATGATAGCGGCCTTACTTATCGTGAAGAAACATTGATGGGTCTGATGATGGAGCGAACTAGCGCCGAGGAAGCATTAAGCATTGATGAGTCGAACTTGTCCGGTATCGATCTTCTTGACATATATGCAATCACGCCTGATAAGCATATTCCAAAACAAAATAATATAGAAGAATTGATATTAGAGATAACCGGTATCGATCCAATATATTTCAAAAATATGGATTCACCAAGGCAGAGGGTGATCAGTGAAAACCCTCTTCAGGTAAAATTCACCCTCTCAGATTTTGGTAATGAACCTGACAGCAACGGTGTATTCCTTTATTCATCTGAAATTATTCAACCGGATAGACCAAAAATTATTTCTAAGATGAAAGAGATCATTGGAAACTCCTTAGACAGTTCTGAAAAAGCTGAAAGCATCCGAAGGTGGGTTTATCGATATCTAAAAAAATTCCCGGTAGTAAGTCTCTCTTCTGCCCTTGAAATTCTCAAACATGGGGAAGGTGATTGCAGTGAACATACAATATTATATACATCCCTCAGTCGTGCAGCAGGCATACCCACCAAAATTCATATTGGTGTTGTTTACCTAAATGGAAAATTTCTCTATCATGCCTGGCCGGTAGTATATATAGATAATAAATGGATTTCAATTGATCCTACATTGGATCAACCTGTCGCCGATATTACCCATATTGCCATCATGGAAAGTGATTTTACCAATTTATCTGATCTTATTCCAGTATTGGGCAGGATATCCATAAAAGTAGTTAACCAGGTTCAAAAGGAAAACGGACAATGATACAAATCGAAAATTTATGCAAGTCATTTGGAGAGTTAAAGGCAGTTGACAATGTATCATTTCACATTAAGAAGGGTGAACTATTCAGTTTTCTGGGGCCAAATGGTGCTGGCAAAACAACAACCATAAGTATGATGGTGGGACTGATGTCTCCAGATTCAGGGAAAATTCTTATCAAAGGGAAGGATATCGCCAGGGATCCAATTTCTGCAAAGCGTATCATTGGATACGTTCCTGACCAGGCATATCTATACGGGAAATTAACCGGTTTGGAATTTTTCCATGTTATCGGTAATTTTTTTAATATGGCACCAAAAGAAATAACCAAAAGCATCCGCCATTATGCACAGCGCCTGGGATTTGAATCATGGTTAAATGATCGGATAGAGGGCTATTCACAAGGAATGAGACAGCGTATGGCATTTGGAGCTGCATTTCTCCATGATCCTGAAATTCTTATTATTGATGAACCGATGGTTGGTCTGGATCCGGGGAGTGCCAGAATCATAAAAACAATGCTGAGAGAGAAAGCAGATGCAGGTGTTACCGTCTTTTTATCCACTCATAATTTGAATGTCGCCGAAGAATTGTCAGATAGAATCGGCATTATTAATAATGGCGGACTGCTGGCTATGGGCAATCTAGAAACATTCAAAAGCGAGATAAAAAAAGAAGGAAATCTGGAGGATATTTTTCTGGAATTAGTCCAGAATCAGACTGAATCCCAAGTATAAATCACTGATTTTTTATGTCTCGATTATTTAACATATTAACCATTCGGATAAAGTCCTACTTCTCCCAGATTCTCACTAGAATCAATTCCAAAAGGCTTGAATTCTCCGTATCTCTATTCATCATCTCAACAATATCAGTTGGCAGCTATTTTATGTTTTTAAAAGGGGCTAGATTTCTGGAGGCTCAAGGTGAAATTGGCGTTTTGTTTCTGGACAGGATGTTTTATATTGGTTGGAGTATCATTTTTACTCTATTAATTCTGTCAAATATTATCACGGCATTTTCCACACTTTACCGTTCATCAGAAGTCTCTTTTTTGATGACCATGCCAGTTTCATTTTTGGAGACATTCAGGTTAAAATTTGGTGAAAATCTCTTATATAGTTCATGGGCACTGCTGATACTTGGATTTCCACTTACTTTGTCATACAGTGCCATAAAAAACCTCTCACTTTTTGAAATGTCATTGGTTCTGCTCTTCGGTCTTCCACCATTTCTAGTAATTGCAACCGCAATTGGTTTGGCAACTCTTCTTATAATTGTTTGGCTGTCGCAATGGATCAGAATGCGATCGGTTTTTGCCTTTGTCGGTTTATCAGGATTTTTAATCTTGCGCTTATATTTTGCATTGAGCAGACAGGATCTTCCTGTCCTTGGCAATATGGCCAGCTTTCGAGCAATTGATCGCTATCTGCTTAATTTATCTCAACAGCCCTTTCCATTTATGCCCAGTCACTGGTTTACCAAACTTGTCACATCATATTCAAAATCAGAACCGCAGGAATTGCTGTTTTATTGGGCTCTGCTGATATTAACAGCGCAAGTTCTATGGATCGGTACCGGCGTTTTGGCAAAGCATATTTATTACAGGACATTCCAGATTATGGAAGGAAATATCGGCAAAAGCTCAGCGAGAACATCAAGTACTTCGCAAGATTATGTCGAACGCTTTACCTGGCTACCGTCACCTACCAGAGGTATTGTCATGAAAGATACCCTGCAGTTTATTCGATCACCACAGCAATGGGTGCAATTTTTACTCTTTGGATTCTTCATTGGCATCTATCTCATTAATTTGGCATGGATAGATATAAGGGTGGATGCGATGATGCCATTTTGGAGAACAATGGTTTTTATATTCAATTTTGGATTTAATGGATACATTCTGGCAGCACTCACAGCCCGGTTTGTATTTCCTCTGGTGAGCATGGAGGGAAAAGCAATCTGGATTGTAAGGACAGCCCCATTTTCTATCAATAGATTATTTAGAGAAAAATTCTGGATGTCATTTATAATTTTTTTCACACTGGCAGAGGTAGTAGCCCTTGCCAGTAATTATTACCTGCAGCAAAATCTGGTGGTAAGTTTGATTTCTACTGGATTCCTCCTCATGATGAGCATATCACTTATTAGTTTATCACTTGGATTTGGAGCGGTTTATGCCCAGTTCTCGGAGTCGAATCCAATGAAAATCAGTTCAGGCACCGGTGGAATCATCACCATTGTAATCAGCCTCTTTTACGTGGCGATTATGGTGGCCGCCCTCGTGGGTATAATATACTTGAAGGATTTTTCCGGGATGGCACAATACATCCTGATAATATTTGTGGCAGTTATTATATTAAATATATTTTTCATATACTTCCCTTTGAAATGGGGAAGACATGCATTGATGACAAAGGAATATTAAAAATTTACTAAATTGACGGGGATATATTAATTGTCACTTTCTTAGATGCAGTTAAATCCACACCTTTTGCATCGAGTCTAACTTCAATTTTCCATTTTAAGTAGGTTTGTCGATTACTGAGAAGTCGAACAGCTGCAGTCAGAGATTGGCCAATAGCTGACTCCAGAAAATCCGGAGAAGATATATTTGGTGCATTCATCTGAAAGCTTCCTTTTTCAGAATAATTTGCTGGATAATCCCGGTTTTTTTCAAGAATTATCTCATCCCGGTAAATCTCCTTGGTATGGGTGCGTCTTTTCCCCCCTCGGTGAGTAATGGTAACTTTTTTACCAATCAGGCTGACAGTGAGTTTATTTCCTTCGATAGGTTTCTTGGTGAAAAGATCAAAGCTACCTGAAATAGTCTCACCGGAATTGAATGTTGACGAATCAACGGATAGCTTGATTGACCCTCGCATAAACCGAATAAGATAATAGGCTATACCAGAGATGATGCCGCCTCCAATCAATATAGCAACGACTATGGGAATCACATTATGTGATATATTGTTTTCCATTTCACAATTGATAATTTAGAGTGGTTTACTCATCTCGATGGACTGAAGACGGTGAAAACGCCGGCAGACATACTGCAATATACTCTGCCCCTTCAGGGCTGGGTGTGCTGTAACGAACCCATTCATTTGCCTCGGTAATTATTGATTGATCCTTCTTTACGATAATGATTCCGTCATTATGCTGCACATGCAATTCACCTTTGAGGACAATCGTAATTTCTTGAAATTCTGGTTTTTGCCCAGGTTCTAACCAACCGGACGGTGCCGACATTTTAGCAACACTAATGTTTTGGGTTTGTGTATTCACATTGCCAACAAATTCTTCAATAATCTTGGATTTATTTCCGGCTGCTTGAATCAACGTTGGTGTTTTAATAAGTTTTGGCATAATTGTGTTTACCTTTTCATGATATTGTTTTCTGTTCTCATAAATATAGTGAGAACCATTTCTGACAATGGCCCAAATATTATTTTAATTGAATACAGGGTCATAACTCGGTCTAAATGGTCAGTTTAATCGAACATCATCTAACTGACTGTGCATCATGGTTTTGTTGTTTTGGGCAAGGAAACATGGTCACTATGTTTGTTTTTGGCCTGGCATCTGTATTAACTCTGACACTTCAAGCGAACCGCCAATATCCAGAAAAGGACAGGCCTTGGCAATTAACAGTGCCGCCTCCATGGATTCAGCTTCAATTATTGTGTAACCTGACATTGATGATGTGCCACCGCTAGAAACTGTACCATCAGAGTTTACAGTATGTGTATTTTTAAGTGGATTTGCGGGACTAATTGCAGAGTCACCCAATGAAGACAACCAATCCATATATTTAGACATATGCTTTTTACCTTCCTCTGGGGTGGATGGCTGATCACCACCGAGATAAACAATAACATATTGGGCCATTTCGTTCTCCTTGTTTTTGGTGTATTTACAATTACTTGAATATCTTGGACTCCCACCATCAATTCTTTAATAGTATTAAACAAGTATTATGACTGGCAGTATTTATTAATCAACAAAATGATGCACTGAACGATGCGGGATAGGAAGAATTTTGGTAGAATGTAATTAGAACTACTTTACAGATGATAACTTTTCAAATTGTTTTGAGATAAGTTTTAGACATCGATTGGAAATCGTTCTTCAAATGACTAAGAGTTGGTAGCAAAGAGCTAATAGCTACATATCATTTATCGCATTTGCTGTAACCGCAATCGGGATCGACGCAGATATCACATCCATTTTCAATTTTTAAGGTTCTAGAACTACACTCCGGGCAAATTTTAAATAATGAGTTAACATCAAACGGTTGTTTTTCAATTTCATCCGTTACATTTTTTATGACACTCTCACTAACTACACCGTTATCAGAGGCAGGCATGAGATGAGGCTGATCCAGTATACCAACTTCAAAAAAGAATTGTTCTATTACATCGGCAATTTCGGCATAGAAAGAATGATAATACTTTCCCGCTTTAAATGACCCGCCATTGGGATCAAATATTCCTCGTAATTCCTCAAGTATGAAAAAGGGGTTTGGTGAACGTCTAAAGATGGCTGAAATTAACCGCGTCAATACGACATATTCCGGGGCTCGAGTTAAATCTTTTGAGTTGATAAAAATTTCTATTGGTCTGATCACATCATTATGTTTGAAATACCCTAAAGTAATAAAAACTGAATTTTTTACAAATGCACTTTTCAGTTTATATACTTTGGCACTTACAACATCGGGTCGATAGTTTCCCGATTCAAAAATGGGTTTTGCCTTGTTTTGTTTTTTTTCAGATTTGTTTTTTACTTTGTCTTGATTTTGTTTTGGTTCAGGTTTATTGTCTGTTACAATTTCAATTTTTGTTTTGGTCGTAGGTATTTTAATCACTGAGAAACTTCCTCTAACTGAGTGGTTGAATTTTTAACATGTTTGCTTTTACCTATATTCAACATGTAATGATAAACGGTACTTAAATCGCCATTTGGCAGTTTCAGAATTTCATCGCCTTTGCATTGTGTTTCTTCGCCATCGGGTAATGTAATTGTATATGTTGTGTCTTTATTTTCCTGGAATCGAGTTCGTTTTCCTTCTGTACTGAGAATGGGGAAGCGACTTCCATCTCGATATATAGTAATCCCTTTGAGTTTTTGTTTCCAGGCATGAATATATACATCCGAAATAATTTCCGGCTCTATATCCTCAGCTAAATTTACAGTGGAAGAAATACTATGGTCGATATATTTTTGGCAATGTCCCTGAATTTTTACACGCTGTTGCGGATTCAAGTTATGCGCCGTTGCACTAAAGTAATCAGGCAGAACATCTTCGATATTCTCTGATTCGTTTACGATCTCCTGAAGATCCATTTTATCAATGTACGCTTGAACTGTTGAGTGGAAAACCTTAAATATCTGGTTGCCAAATGATTCTGATCGACGGGTATAATACATCGCAAAGATGGGTTCAAGTCCCCCTGAAACACCAATGTAGTTTTTCTCTTCGCTTTTATAACCAAGCACAATATTTGAAATAGTTCCTGTGGGAGCTATAGACAGGATGGCAATATTCCTGACGCCATTTTCCTTGATTTGCTTACGGGTTTCAACGCTTAAAGCTTCTTTAATAAAGGGACATTTCAAATATTTATTAGAATACGATGGGGCCACCCCTTTTTCTGCTGCAAGTCCTGCCGAAGCCTGATAGGATGCATTGGCAATAAATTCCATCAGTTTGTCTAAAATCTCTATCCCCTGTTGTGAATCATAAGCAACCCCCAATTGATTCTGCATATCAGCCACTCCCATGATACCAAGCCCTAAACGCCGTGTCTCTGAGGCGGCATTTCTCTGTTTTTCCAAAGCATTGAGAGATTCATTCCAGGTTACTACATTATCAAGGAATCTTACGAGTGTTCTAGTGGTATCTGCTAATTGGTCCCAATCAATTTCAGCATTTGCCTCGTAGCCATTTTTCACAAATCGTGAGAGATTCAATGACCCCAGGTTACAGGCACCGCCATCTTCAAGGGGCACCTCAGCGCATGGATTTGTGCTGATGATAGGTTTGCCAACATAATTTGAAGGGGAATATTTAGTCATTGTGGACCAGAAAATCAACCCTGGTTCAGCCGTTTTATAATTGCCTTCAATGAATTGATCCCATATATCCCGGGCTTTGACCAATTCCCTGATTTCCCCAGTTGGCTGGCTGCTGAAATACAATAGGAAATCACCAGATTGTTTGATGGTGATATCAAAATCACTTTTATCACATGGATAAACAAGATCACCATAAACATCCCTCAACTTCACATTGTGAAGATCTTTTTCGCGGGAAGATATACCATATTCCTGAAATAACCAGTTATTCATTTCTAAAAATGATGAAAAAGATTTTAAAAGTTTGTAATCTGCAGGATCCTTGGATGGAATTCCGATAGAATAATGATAACCATCATCCTGCGGAGCTGTGAGAAGTATATCTTTATTCATTTTTTTATACACCAGATACTGATCATCACCGAATTGGCGTTGTTCATCCACTGCATGCATAAATTCGTCACTGGCTTTGATAGAAATATTGGCAAACCTCACCTGGGTATTCTCCATGACCTGTCTTTCAATATTCCGTAATTGCTTGTCACTGAATAGTCCAGAAAATTTACATTGTTCTACGACTTGGGAGGTGACCCAGTTGGGTATTTTCTTCACTCGAATAAAATGATGAATATCAGGATGTTTGATGTCAATTGTCAACATCAGAGCACCGCGTCGGCCGCTTTGTCCAATCAACCCGGTTGTCAGTGAATACAGTTCCATAAAAGATACGGCACCGGATGATGTGTCAGCAGCATTATGAACGATTGCATCACGTGGTCTCAGGCAGGATATGTCAACACCGATACCTCCACCATATGAATATGTTCGGGCACATTCGTAGGCAGCCTTATAAATGGAGTCGATATCATCTTCCTGGATTTTCGCAACAAAACAATTGGCGAGCGTTTTTAGGCGGAAGAGGTCACCCGATCCGGCAAGGACTCTGCCACCGGGCACAAAACGCCCTTCAAATAATTCAGTATAAAACTGGTCTGCCCATTTACGTTGTTTTCCCCGCGTGCCTTCATTCACAGCCATAAATGCTGCAACACGCTTGAAAACGTCTTCAGGTCTCGTTTCAATAAGCTTATTGTTTAAATCTTTTAAGTAATATTTTTTTCTATAAATATTTTTGGCAAGCTCGCTATCACCTAAATAATTAAATTCAGATGGAAGTGATTCACTATCAATTGCAGCAGTCAAATATTCATATAAATCCCGATATATAGAGATATTCTTTTTACCAATAACACGGGTGGTTTTACCATCGTAACTGAACATATTACTGAAGGTCACGGTCGGGTAGTCCTTTCTGTTGCGCTGGTTCTACCGAAGGAGAAAAACTGGAAATGATATCCATAGAACTGAAATAATAACATTCTCTGTTAGAACAAAAAATAATGATCATCTTCCCCGGTGATTTAGGATTTTTGTTGGATTTTTAATAATTAGCGACGAGGACTATATGGTAGTGTCTTTTCATCCAGCCAGACAGTCCAAAAAATATAAGACTTATGATAGATTGGCTTAAAATAATATTTAAGAAATCTAAAATAAAATTACATTATTTTTTAACAACATACAACTAGTACTATATAGTATTGTTGATTTGAAATGTTTTTCGAATTTGATGCATAATCAATATCGATGTAAATTTTTTATTTCTGACAGGAAAAAGTATCCCCATCATGGAAAGAATTCTATGCTAAATTAATACATGAAAAATTTATTGGAAATCACCCAGTTTGCCTGTCTGAAAGCAGGTGCAGAAATAATGAAATTTTATAAAAGTCAGTACAATATCACTGATAAAGGTTATCACAATCCGGTCACCGATGCTGATTTTGCCGCCAACACATCAATTCACGATATCTTGAGAAATGAATACCCTGGATATGGTTGGCTGTCAGAGGAAACGGCTGACTCTCAGGAGAGACTGAGCAGAACCCGTGTCTGGATTGTTGATCCCCTCGATGGTACAAAAGAATTTATCGAAGGCGTTCCCAATTTTGTGGTGAGTATTGGACTGGTTGAAAATGGAATACCCATTTTAGGTGTTCTCTATAATCCAGTCACCCAGGAAATGATGGATGCTGCCCGAGGGATGGGAGCAAGATATAATGGTAGCCCGGTAACCTGTTCAAATAAAACAAAGCTTAATGAATCCTCTGTTGTCATCAGTCGTTCTGAAACAAGAAAAGGATTATGGAAAGGAACGGAGTCCTGGTTTTCCGAACAGGCCCATATTGGCAGTGTTGCATACAAATTGGGTCTAACCGCATCGGGTAAATATGACAGTTTCGCCACATTGCGACCCAAAAATGAATGGGATGTATGTGCCGGCCATGTGATTTTAAAAGAGGCGGGAGGATTGTTGCTAAATCTTGCTGATAAATCTGAGCGAATGTATAATCAACCCAATCCACTAATCACACCAGGATTAGTCGGCGGCAATGCTGAACTCATCCATGAGTTTTCCAAACTTTGGGAAAATAAACCCGCAAGTTAAAATAGACCATGCAAGTATATCTGAACTTAGTAAAAAATGTTCTTGAAAACGGTTTAAGAAAAGAAAATCGAACCGGCATTGACACCATATCATATTTTGGAGCTCACTATAAAATCGATCTTCAGAATGGATATCCACTACTCACAACCAAAAAAGTATATATCAAATCGGTCATCCGGGAGCTACTATGGTATCTATCCGGTGTAACTCATATTCGTGATTTAAGAAAACATACAAAAATCTGGGATGCCTGGACCTCTGAAGAAAAAAACTGGGAAGTGGGAAGAATGTATGGTTACCAATGGGTAAACTGGGAAAAGTATAACTTGAACCCGCAGACTGGAGAATACCGCCGTGAATTTATCAACCAGATCCAGGAAGTCATCAATTTGATTAAAAACAATCCGGATTCACGCCGAATGGTAGTGACTGCGTGGAATCCTTCCGTTTTAGATGAGGTTGCGCTGCCAAGCTGTCATTCATTTTTTATATTTAACGTAATGGGCAATAAGTTAAATTGTCATTTAACCCAGAGAAGTGGTGATATTGCTCTCGGCATTCCCTTTAATGTGGCATGTTATGCAGCACTGACTCAAATGATTGCCACTGAAACTGGATTACAGCCTGGAGAATTTTCGCATTATATTAATGACGCACATATTTATGTGAATCATATTGATGGTCTTAAAGAACAATTACAAAGATCTCCAAAAACATTACCACAGCTTGAAATTCAAAAAAAGCCCTTCTGGGATATACAGTTTGAAGATTTTCAACTATTGAATTATAATCCACATCCACCCATAAAATTTGGAGTGGCAGTTTGAAGATTAATTTGATATGGGCACAGGACGAAAATGGCGGAATTGGAAAAAAAAACCAGCTGCCATGGTCTGTTTCAGAAGATCTAAGGAATTTTAAAAAGCTCACCCTAAATCGACCAATTATCATGGGACGGCTTACCTGGGAAAGTTTACCTGTCAAACCACTTCCCATGAGACGCAACATTATTATTACCTCGCATCATATACCCGATCAGGAATGTTATTCAAAAATTAACGAATGCATCCAACAATTAGAAAATGAAGACATTGAAAATATTTTTGTAATTGGTGGTGCCTCCATTTATCGATCCTTTTACCCTATTGCCACCGATTTGCATATAACGATTATAAATAAACTTGTAAGGAATATTGACACCTACTTTCCAGTAACTTTGGATAATATAAAATCTCAGTGGACCATCAATTACACTGAACAATTGAGTGAGATAGCGCAATTTACTCAATGGATAAAAATTCATAATAAAACCCATTAGAAAAACATTATTTATTCATTTAAATTTCGCCTGAAAATTTTGGATAAATCATGATACCACACATAAAAATATTCATCACCGGCGGGACATTTGATAAGGAATATAATGAACTGACTGGTCGTCTGTATTTTAAAAAAACACATTTATATGAGATGCTTGAAAAAGGTCGCTGTCATTTAGATACAGATATTGAAACCCTTATGATGGCTGACAGCATGGAGATGACCGATAGCCAACGGTCTTATATCATTGAAAGATGTCTGGAAATTCCTCAGAAGCAGATCATCATCACTCATGGAACTGACACTCTTGTTGAAACGGCCAAATGTCTTGGTGAAGCAAATATGGATAAAACGATTATCCTCACCGGTGCTATGATACCATTTAAATTTGGCAGTTCAGACGGACTATTCAATCTTGGCAGTGCTCTATCATTTGTACAGACCCTTCCATCTGGAGTTTTTGTAGCAATGAATGGCAATTGCTTTAATTGGGATAATGTTCGAAAAAACACCAAACTGGGTCTATTTGAGAATCTGAATTAGATTCCATCATAAAGAACCGTGATCAACACTTCCTTCCCTAAGAATAAAATCAAAACCCTATTGCTGGAAAATATCCATTCCTCAGCATCTTCAAAATTCAAGGACGAAGGATATCCTGTTAAAAGTATTGCCGGTTCATTATCCGAAGCAGAAATAATTACAAATTTGAAGGATGTAAGAATTTTAGGGCTAAGATCCCGGACAAAAATCACCAGACGGGTCCTGCAAGAGTCAAAAAAGCTATGGGCTATTGGTGCCTTTTGCATTGGTACAAACCAGATCGACCTGAAAGCTTGTGCCGATCATGGTGTTGCCGTATTTAATGCTCCATACAGCAATACTAGAAGTGTTGTGGAATTGGCGATGGCTGAAATTATCCTGTTGGTAAGAAATATCTGGAGCAAAAATCAAGATATGCACCGTGGAATTTGGAATAAATCTGCATCATATAATCACGAAATCAGGGGAAAATCTCTTGGGATTGTAGGTTATGGAAACATTGGTTCACAGTTATCCATACTTGCGGAAGCTTTTGGTATGTCCGTTTATTATTTTGATATTGTAGAGAAGTTATCTCTTGGTAACACCCGAAAATGTTCAACATTGAAAGAATTGCTTGAGAAATCTGATGTTGTCTCAATCCATGTTGATGGTGAACAATCAAATCATAATTTAATTGGTGAAAAAGAAATTGGCTGGATGAAACAGGGCTCTCGGATATTAAACCTCAGCAGAGGTTTTGTACTTGATATTCCTGCAGTGGTAAAAGCATTAAAATCAGGTAAAATTACCGGGGCCGCAATAGATGTGTATCCTGAAGAACCATCATCAAATTCAGATCCGTTTCAATCAGAGCTTCAAAATCTGCCCAATGTAATTCTTACACCGCATATTGGCGGCAGTACCGAAGAAGCGCAAATGAATATCGCCAAATTTGTCCCGCAAAATATCATTCAGTACATGAATACTGGGAATTCGTTTATGAGTGTGAATTTTCCACAAATAAATTTGTCGCCTGCTGAAAATGCTCATAGACTTATTCATGTTCATCAAAATGAACCTGGTGTCCTCGCCGAAATAAATAGGATCATGGGCGAGAACAATTTGAATATCGTTGGTCAATATCTAAAAACAAAAGATAATATTGGATACGTAATTACGGATATCAGCAAAAAGTATAATCGATCGGTAATTACTGAATTGGCAGGTGTAAAACACAGCATTCGTTTTAGGATATTGTATTAGTGTTATTCTTCACTCCCGGCCCTTCACAATTATATCCAACTGTGAAAAAACATATAAACACCGCATTGGATTTGGATATAACATCCATCTCACATCGAAGTGATCAATATAAGGAAATCCACAAAGCGGTCGTGGATGGTTTGGATGAACTTCTAAATTTGAATGATCAATATACTGTTTTTTTTGGTGGATCGGCGACTGAGATGATGGAGCGAGTTCTTCAAATCAGGCTGGTCAAACATAGTGTTCATTTGGTAAACGGGGCATTTTCTAAACGTTTCTATCAAATCGCCAGGGCAGAAAACCTGGACACAACCATATTTTTCAGAAAAGACGGTAAAGGATTTGACATGCCAATGGAAGAAATCCCTGGACATGCAGATGTCTTGTGTCTGACTCATAATGAAACCAGCACAGGAGTGATTACACCACTGTCCTTTATAGAATCAGTAAAATTAAAATCTCCCAAATTGAAAATCATTCTGGATGTGGTCTCGTCGATACCGGTAATTCCCTTTAACGCTGCTGCTGTAGACTGCGCCTTTTTCTCAGTACAAAAGGGATTTGGTCTACCATCAGGTCTTGGTGTTCTGTTGATGAAAAATACCTTCCTGCAGGATGTCTTAACCGCCGATGACCTCGGAGATGACGAACGATATCACAGCATCTCAAGCTGGTATAAATATGGAAGCAAATATCAAACCCCTGAAACTCCCAATGTAATTGGAATATATCTATTAGGAAAAATTATCCACGATATGATTGCAGTGGGGATTGACAAGATCAGGGCTGAAACCATGCATAAATTCAATTTGATAAAAAAAATGGTCCAGGCACATCCTGATTTATCGATGTTTGTGGGGCTTGAAAAATTTCAATCGCCATCGGTAAGTACAATAAGTGTGAAGGGTGGTTCGCAACGAATCGTTTCAAAATTGATGACAGAAGGAATGCAGGTTGGGTTTGGTTATGGCAAGTATAAAATGGATCAAATTAGAATCGCAAATTTTGCGGCGCATAGTATTAAAGATATAGAAACATTGTGCGATGCCATCAATAATGAGCATTTTTAAAGTTAAATCCTAAATATTGAACTTTTCCCACTTCTAAAAACAACGAATATTTTTGTAAATTGATGTCCTTCTAATCATTACAAACCACTATAAACAGAGGATAAAATGAGTCAAAACAGAGAACAATGGGGTTCAAGAGTAGGATTTATTCTGGCTGCAAGCGGATCAGCGATTGGGTTAGGAAACTTATGGAAATTCCCTTATATCACCTGGCACAATAATGGCGGGGCATTTGTAATTGTCTATCTAATTGCAGTTATCCTTATCGGATGGCCAATCATGACTGCTGAGATTCTCATCGGCAGGAAATCGCAAAAGAATCCAGTTCTCGCATTTGATGAACTTGGCGGATCTAATTGGAGTCTCATTGGCTGGCTTGGCGTCTTAACAGGATTGGTTATTCTTGGTTATTATGCTGTCATTGCCGGGTGGACAATCACATCATTTATCTCATGTATGAACTGGAGTATGAATGGATATACTGCCCCAGAAGAGGGAGCGTTTGGCGAGTTCATAGGTAATGGCAAACTACAGCTGCTTTTATCGTTTATATTCTTAGCTCTCACCGCAGGAGTAATTTCCAAAGGAATAAAGAAGGGTATTGAAAGAGCCACAAAAATCCTCATGCCAATTCTTTTTCTTATCATCGTATACATGGTGATAATGGCACTGGGTCTACCAGGTCGCAACGAGGCATTTTCATTCATTTTTTCACCTGATTTTTCAAATCTTCCACCATCTGGTATACTTGAGGCTGTAGGTCATGCATTCTTTACCCTCTCCCTAGGTATGGGAGCGATGATAACCTATGGATCCTATATGGACAAAAAAGAATCAATTTTTAAAAATGCTGCCTTAGTGGTAATTCTAGATACTGTTTTAGCAATAGCTGCTTGCGTTATTATGTATACTATCATCTTTTCCGTACCTAGCGTTAAGGATAGCATATCCGGATCAACAGTAGGGATGTTATTCATTACCTTACCAAATCTGCTTTATACAGAAATCCCTTTCGGGACAATTCTGGCCCCGGTATTCTATATCCTGGTTGGCTTTGCAGCCCTGTCGTCGACTATATCACTGCTGGAGGTAATTGTATCCCTTCTTATTGATAAGATGAAGATGTCCAGACAAAAAGCTACCCTAATTGGTGCCGGTACAACATATGTCATATCAATCTTTTGCGCGTTATCTCTTGGTGCAGTGGATGCGCTTTCATCCTTTTCAATATTTGGTCCGGGGAAAGAAGGTGTCTTAAGCACGCTGGATCATCTGGCTTCTAATTGGATGCTTCCTGTTGGGGGATTATTCATAACCATTTTTGTTGGATGGTTTATGGATCAAAAGATTATACAGGATGAAGTTGGTAAATTCAATGATGACGGATCAGTAAACTTCACATACAACATGTTCAAATTCTTTATCCGGTTTATTGCACCTGTGGCTATTTTAGCCGTGATAATTTCTGTGATTTTTGGAAAAGATTTCAGCTAAGGTATTTAATTTTTCTGGTACAACGATCGTAACATTTCTTGTGCGGTCTAAATCAGAAGCGGTCTAAAAAGAAAATTATTGCTCAGAATTGTCTGTTTGACACTCGATAGCTTTCTATATATAATTGTCAATGGTGCTCTGTGAATGAAGCTGATGCGGAATAAAATATCAGATGCACGACAAAGTAAATATTTCAATTCGGTAATGAAACAATTAATATTTAAGTTTCGGACTAAAATAACAGGAGTTTTTATGAAAAAAGGTTTATTATTCAGCAGTTTACTCTTTCTGTTGATATCTTGTAGCGAAGCGCCCTCTTCAATCGGCTGGTTTAAAGGTGGATTTGAGGAAGCAATTAACACATCAGGCAATCGCCTGGTAATGCTTGAATTCTATACTGATACATGAGTATGGTGTACTCGGCTGGATGCCGATACATTTTCAGATGGCAATGTAATTGAATTTTCTGAACAGTTTATAAGCATAAAGATAAATGCTGGCAAAGAGCCTGGAAAAGAGATAGCTGAAAGATATAATATAAATGGTGTACCCCAAATGGTTTTCGTCAATAATAATGAAGATGAAATTGATCGCATTATCGGATACAGAAAACCAGATGATTTTATCGTTCGTGTACAGGACATTCTGGACGGAAATAACACTCTACCTGATTTAAAGGATAGATTGACAAATGACCCTAATAACAATGAATTACTCTCAGCACTTGCAGGTAAATATGTAGAGATGGGAAATGATGATGGGGCAACAGAACTATACGAAAAATTATTAGTGAATTCCCCAGGAAATGTCTCAGAAGAAATTAACGGAGCCAGATATTATCTTGCCATGAAAAAATTCTATGATGGAGATAAAGCACCGATAGAATCTTTCATTAAGGCTTATCCTTCTTCAGAATATGTTTATGAAGCATACTCAAAAGTTTCACGATTTTATGCTTCTGAAAAAGATACTGAAAATGAATTAATCGTATTAACCGAATGGTCAAACAAGTACCCGGATGACTATTCCGCCTTGAATGCTTTTGCATGGCGGATGACCGAATTGGAGACTCAGCTTGATGAAGCTCTGGTGAAGGTTCGTCACGCCGTATCATTACTTGCTGATAAACCGGATACCCAGGCAAACATCATTGATACTGAAGCAGAAGTTCTCTGGAAACTTGGGAGAATTGATGAAGCAGTTGAAGCGATTGAAAAGGCCATTAAAATCAGCCCGGATTATCAATATTTTCAGGATCAAAAGACCAAGTTTCTGGAATCAGCTTCATAAGCTTCAAACTATTTTAAGTGATATAAAGGATATATATGTATAAACCCAGCGGTTTTATCCCCGGAAATCTAAACATTGAAAATTGGGAAGATATTAAACCCTATTTTGAAATGATGATCAGCAGGGACATTCAAACCAAGGATGACGTCCAAAAATTAATCCAGGATTATTCTGACGCAACTTCGGTATTTTATGAGCGATATGCCTGGTCATATATCAATATGTCCTGCCATACAGATGATAAATCATATGTTGAAAAATATGAAAATTTCTCAACAAAGATTGCCCCTGAGATGAGTAAGTCTTCAAATGAGGTCGAAAAGAAAATCGCATCAAATGCCTTTTTTAAAGAACTGGATCCTGAGCGATTCAACCAATTCAGGAAAGCCCTGAAACGAGATCTTGATTTATTCCGCGAGGAAAATGTTGATTTATTCGCAAAAATTAGTAAATGCTCCTCTAAAGTAGATCAGCTCACAGGTGGATTGATGGCCACGATTGATGGGAAGGAACTCCCAATGCCGCAGGCATCGGTGAAACTTCAATCGGATGACCGTGAAGAAAGAAAAAATGCCTGGTTGGCTATCTGGGACTCAAGAGCTACCGTGAGGAAAGATCTGGATGGATTATTCAATGAAATGGTTAACTTGAGAAATCAAGTTGCTCTAAATGCAGAGTATAAAAATTATCGGGACTATCAGCATGACAGCTTGCATCGATTTGATTATACCACCGCTGATGCTGAGAAATTTCAAGAGGCAGTTGAAGAGTTTGTCGTTCCACTTGCCAGGGAGATTACCAGAAAGCATCGGGATAAGTTGGGAATCAAAGATGGGGATTACCGACCCTGGGATCTTGCCGGTGAACCGGCTGGTCAGACCAGACTAAAACCTTTTGACAAAGGCGATGAACTATTAAATGGTGCAATATCTATTTTTGATAAACTTCATCCGGATTTTAGCAAAAATCTGCAGGAAATGAACAAAAACGGCCTGTTTGATTTAGATTCTAGAAAAGGAAAAGCCCCCGGTGGATATAACTATCCCCTTGAGGTAACTGGGATGCCATTTATTTTCATGAATGCAGCGGGAACACAAAGAGATGTAACTACCATGATGCACGAAGGCGGACATGCCATGCATACATTCCTTACCAATGATGAACCACTGGTTTATTACAGAAATACACCTGCTGAAATGGCCGAAACTGCCAGTATGAGTATGGAATTAATGACCACCCCCCACTGGGATAAATATTATAATGAAGCCGATCATCTTCGTGCCAGAAAAGAACATCTTGAAGGAATAATTTCATTCTTTCCATGGTGTGCGATTGTCGATGCTTTTCAACATTGGATATACTTGAATCCAGAGCACACTCCTGAGGAAAGGGACGAGTATTTTGCTGAACTTTCCGATCGATTTGGTACAGGTTTGGTGAATTGGACTGGATACGAAGAACTTAAAAGATTTGGCTGGCAGAGACAGAGTCATATTTTTGGTTCTCCATTCTATTATATCGAATACGGGATTGCCCAGCTCGGTGCTTTACAGATTTATCGTAATTTCCTCGAAGACCCAAAAGCAGGCCTGGACGGATATATCAAAGGGTTGACTTTGGGATCAAGCAAACCTTTACCTGAAGTGTGGAATGCAATGAATATTAAATTCGATTTTTCGTCAGAGAATATCCGTGAATTGATGAAGTTTGTACAAACCGAATTGGATAAACTAAATCAATAGTCAGATAATTAAATATGATATAAAAAAGGGGATGAATTTCATCCCCTTTTTTATTGTAATTGAAATAAAGAACCTGCAGTTTAAGCTAGTGGCAATTACCTCCGCAGTTCAAACCTTCGGAACTTGATAGCGCTGTTAATTGTCCGTCATTATATTTTTTGACAGCATCAAGTAAGGACTCTCCGGGGGGAACCATATAAATATCAATTCCCAGGTATGCTGCAGCATCATATGCACCCGGACCCATATGAGATGTTAGAATTTTTGTAAATCCCAATTTGTTTTTCCAATTGTAAATTCCTTTATGATGGGATTGTTGATTCCCTGGAATTGAATCTATTAAACTTCCCTCGCTGTCAACAATCAAATACCAATTTGATCGACCAAAATGGTTATCCACTTTCGAGTTAATATCATTTATTTGGGCTGGTACTAAAAATATTTCCACCTTATTCATCCTTTTTCTTCAGGTTTAAGACTTTAAATAATCGATTTGTCACATCCTCTGGTACATCCTGCTCTTCATCACATTTCCGGTACATTTTTACAACCTTGGTGACAGAATCAAAATATACTTTGCAATCAGGGCATTCCTCCATATATCGCTGAAGTTCCTCACAGGCTTGCTTATCAATATCACCACCCATTTGTTCACAGATGAGATGTGTGATCTCTTTGTCTGGATTGAAAGTACTCATAACCAACCCTCCTTACTGAAAGTATGTGATAATTTATCTCTTAAAAACAAACGGGCTCTCATAAGTCTAATTTTTACATTGGATTCAGTGATAGCCAGTATTTTTGCTGTCTCTGCCACAGATTGACCTTCAATATCCCGTAAAACGAACACAGCTTTTAATTTTTCATTCAACTCAATCATCGCTTTATTTAAATAACGGCGAAATTGACGGTCAGATAGTTTTTCATCTGTGAATTCAGGAAATTCTACCGGGTGGTATTTCTGGAAATTATCAAATCCTAAATCATCAATTGAAGCTGTGACATGCGTTCGATGTTTATCCTTCAATTTTTCTAAGGCCAGATTTGTAGCAACTCTGTAAAGCCAGGTATACAGGGATGATCTGCCTTGGAATGTATTAATTTTTTTTATTAATATGAGAAATGTCTCCTGCAGAATATCCTCGGCATCCTTTTCATTGCGCATCATCCTTAAGCCAAGATTATATATCCGTGAAGAGTATTGCGTAATCAGCGATGTTAAGGCTTCACGATCTCCACTTTGAGCCTTCTCAATTAGTACAATTTCATCTGTTTTCATTTGATATAAATTAGTGAGTATAGATCCTGAGTTCTTACATCGAAATTGTCGTCAAGGGCTTAAAATTTATTGCCGTGGTTCATAGTCCAAATAATTATCCAGAGGATCATCGATGTTTGTATTCAGGCTCTGGATCCAGTCGATAACAGGTTGCCGCCAATGAATAGAAGTATCTAATGGGTCTGGATCAGCAGTTTGAAAATATTCAGAGGTACTATAAATATAATCTGTAACTAAAACAGAGTATACCGAATCTGGATGAATTGGTGTACCATCAATGAGCATTATCTCTGGAATCGTGGTCATGCCGCCAATCACATAGTAGGGTATATTTTGAATTAATTGCTCACCGGTGATATCAATAACATAAAGAAAGTTTTCGAATGGGAGTATTCCTACCCAGGTTTCAAATGTAATATCACCTGGAGGCATATCAGCCCTGATTCCACCGGTATTTGTAATTGCGATATCCACATTCGGATAAGACCATAACCATGCATCGGTAATGAGATTATACATTGCATCCGAATTGCTGCTAATATTCTGTGCAACATAACCAATCACCTGAGAGAGCTCCGAATCCATTTGCCCCTGCCAGATAGATATGACTGAATCGACAACAGAATTTTTGGTCAATCCCGTATTATTATGAGTAGAAACGTCTATATCCACCACGGTGTTGGTAATGATATCAAAATCAATTTCGGCCTTTGCATATGCGGACAAATATGATCCACCTTCCATCACACCAATGCCATTTTGAATTTTTGAAACAGTCTCATGACAATGTCCACCGCCGATTAGAGCAATCCCCAGTTCCTTTGCAAGAGGAACAAGGCTGGTGATCTCAAAACTGCATATATGCCCAACAATTATAATTAATTCAGCGCCTTCAGATTTAATTTGAGGGACGATTTCATATAAAACATCCTGATAGTCAATAAAATCAATACCGGCAACGTTTTCGGGAAAATTGATATCATCTGCTTCGGTTGCAGTCAATCCGATAATGCCAACTGAAATATCGTTTACGGTTTTGATAATATATGGCAGAGCAGGATTGACGATTTCGCCTGAACTCTCTGATCTCATATTTGAAGATAATAATGGAAAGTTTGCCTGTTGCGATCTTTCCAGCAGCGTCAACTGATTAAAATCAAATTCGTGGTTCCCGATTGCGGCAGCATCGTAATTCATTGAATTCATCACATCAACCATAGATTCACCCTTAAACCATGTTGATATTGCCGGACCAGTCCACATATCACCACCGCTTAAAATCAAGAAGGGACCATCTTCAACATATCCTTCTTCCTCAATCCAGGTATTCATCAACTGAGCTGCACCACCGTTTTGTCCTTCACGAAGCATCCATCCATGTTCATCGTTTGTATATAGAATTGTTAAACGGCGAAGATCATCTGGGTTCTGGTTGACAATCTTGTTATTGGTTCCACCACAGCCAAGTGATAACAGGATGATAAAAGGAAGAAACTTCTTCATATAATAAGATGGTGCATGTAAATAATTAAAAAATCTTCAAATTAATTTATTGAATTTCTCACGGATAATATTCATGGGTTGAGCGCAGGTTATTTGGTCCACTTTTTTCCCATCTTTAAAAAACAAGAGGGTTGGAATACTGCGGATACCCATCTGCCGAGACTTGGTGTTTTCGTCGGCATTCAATTTTCCGATAATAATTTTCCCTTTATATTCTTCAGCCAGCTCTTCAACAATGGGTCCAATTAATTTACATGGACCGCACCAGGGTGCCCATATATCAACCATCACGGGGCCAGAATTTGAATTTATAATTTCGTCCCAATTGGCATCGTTAATGGAAATTGTTGATTTTTCTTTTGTTTTGAATAAGTTGAACATTTCAGATTCCTCAATTAATTACCTGTTTGATTAATTTTTGAACCTGGGGTTACAAATAAATATATCAATCCATTTCCATAAAAAATGATACTCGGCGATCACGATAACTAAAAAACAGACTATCGCTCCCCGCATAAAAGTCTAAACCTGTTACCGTGTAATCTGTTATGTCGGTTGTAGAAATGGGAGTCAAATATTCATCAGTTGATATCAGTATATCGGTTCCATCAATTCTTACTGCCAGCAGGTAATATTTATTATTACGGTAAGTCATTGCATAACAACCATATTGAGTATTATCCAGGAAATCAAAAGTAATATTGACTTTTGATCCTTCAATGCCCGGATTATCCGGGGCAAGATATACTCCGCGGTATTGATCTGGGTAGTTTCTATTTTGAAAAAGTACAAAGAGGGAATCTACATCTGAATTATAGCAAAAGGTACTTGCTGACCAATCTGGGTCATCATCATCATAAGGCAATGGCAGCAAAGGATATTGCTCACCGACATTAGTTAATTTTATCATAAACCAGTTGAATCGTGGCAGTAGGTACAGGTCAGTTCCATCATTTGTCATCGAAACATAACCCAAACCATTATAGTCCAGTTCATATCTATCAGACAAGACTCCATCAGGGGCGATTTCAAAGAGGTCTATTTGGGCGCCGGAGTGACCTGAAAGATCATAATTTGTTGTGTAAAAATGATCATGAAGGAAAGTAATATCATTAAATGAATCCTCTGCAGTATTCTTATCGGTGTTCAAGAATAGGTCGTCTCCACAACCGATCAAAATAAAAATGGGGATAATAAATAACAGAATTAATTTGACAGGATTTTTCATAATTTATTTTCCATTCGGTGATAGATTAATTTCATACCTTTCAAGGTTAATGCCTTGTCGATAATATGGTCAGTTTTTAAACCGGGTGCAATTACAGTGCTGAATCCCCCGGTGAGTATAATCGCTGTTTTTTTAACATTCATCTCAGATCGAATTCTATGTATCATCCCATCTACTTCATCAACAGCACCAAACATGATACCGGATTGCAGATTTGATTCCGTGGTAATGGCTATGGCTGATTCTGGGAAAGTAAATGCGGTTTCTCTAAGCAGCGATGCTGATTCAAAAAGATACCGGGCAGAAACATCAATGCCAGGGGCAATGGCACCGCCGATGAATTTATTCTTTTCGTCGATTACATCATATGTGGTGGCTGTTCCAAAATCAACAACAATGGCAGGGGTCGAATAAAATTCTATTGCCGCAGCAATATTGCATAAACGGTCGGCACCGATTTCAACAGGTTTATCTACAATTGTTGAGACACCGGCATTCTTTACGGAGATAATTGCAGGTTCGATTTGGAAAAGGTTAATACAGGCCTGAACATAAATTTCGTTTAGTTTGGGAACCACTGAACTGATAATAATACCATCAACTTTGTATTTCTTGATTTTTTGGAATGATGCCCAAAACTTCAAATCAGATTCCACTCTCACCGTATCAATAATGTCATTATTTTCAAATACCGCGATCACCACATTTGTATTACCGATGTCAATTGCCAGGATATTCATAAGATTATGCTGTTCCCTGAATAAGTTTCAACTTTACCATTGGTTTCAATAAGGGCATGTCCATATTCGTCCAGATCAAGGAATATCCCTTCTATAATATTTTTTCCCTGATGAAAGAAAATTTTCTGATTTTTATGTGCACAAAGGAAACGCCATTGGGGGATAACCTGTCTCATATTTTCTAGATAGTATTCAAAATGATACAGAATTTGGGCAAGGAGATATTCTCGAATAGTTTTATTTCCAGTCTCGATATTAATGGATGTTGCTGTTTCCTTCAAGTCTCCTTCAAAATCAATTTTACGTTCATTTACATTCAGCCCAATACCGGTAACAACAATCGTTTTATCCTTTGCCCGACGTGTTTCAACCAGTATACCACATAATTTTCGATGATTGACTATGATGTCATTTGGCCATTTTACCGCTGGTCCAAATCCAGTTGAAACCCGAATGCCGGTGGCGACTGCTACCGCCGATAACAGGGCAAGCAAACCCAACTTTTCCATTGGCAGAGTGACCTCATATATGATTGAAAATGTCAGGCTGGTATCTTTTGTTGAAAACCAATGTGATCCATGCCGTCCGCGTCCTTTATACTGTCTATCGGTCAATACAACGGAGCCTTTTATATACTCTTCTTCATACAAATGCCAGGCATCCTGATTGGTGGATTCGGTCATTTGATAATATTTCATTTCGCGGCCCATATACCGGGTTGTCAATTTGTCTTGAAACCGTTTGATCATAAACATGATTTCTAACCTGAATATTCGCCGAATATTTCTTTTAGTTTGCCTGAAATTTCACCCAAAGTGGCATATTCATTTACTGCGGTGAGGATATAGGGCATCAAATTACAATCATTTTTTTCGGCGGCTTGTTGTAACATTGATAGTGAGTTTTCAACCTTGGAATGATCCCGATCCGTTTTAACCTGTTTTAATCGGATAAGTTGGGATTCAACGGCTTTCGGGTTGATTGGCTGTAAAGGGGGAGAGGTCGTATTTTCGGAAACAAATTTGTTTACACCTACAATGACCTTCTCTTCATTATCGACTTTTTTCTGGTAATCAAATGCACTATTGGCGATTTCATTCTGCTGAAATTCCTGTTCTATTGCTTTGGCTGAACCACCAAGGTCATCAATTTTCTGGATGAGTTCAAGGGCTCTTTCCTCTAAATCATTACAGAGGGATTCTATATAATACGATCCTGCAAGGGGATCAACCACATCGGGAATTCCGGATTCATAACCGATAATCTGCTGGGTTCGAAGTGCGAGCCTTACGGATTCCTCAGTAGGCAAAGCCAGGGCTTCATCTTTGGAATTGGTATGGAGAGACTGGGTCCCACCAAGGACGGCAGCAGTAGCCTGAAGTGTAGTTCGGATCACATTGTTATCAATTTGTTGTGCAGTGAGAGTTGAACCTGCTGTTTGTGTATGGAATCGACAGGCAAGGGCCTTTGGTTCGGTGGCCCCAAACCGATCTTTCATGATTCTGGCCCACATCCGGCGGGCTGTGCGAAATTTGGCAATTTCCTCAAAAAAATTATTGTGACTATTAAAGAAAAAACTGAGACGTTTACCAAATGAGTTTACATCCAAACCGACATTAATAGCCGATTTCACATATTCAATACCATTAGCCAAAGTAAAAGCAATTTCCTGGACAGCAGTCGAACCGGCTTCTCGAATATGATAGCCAGATATGGATATGGTATTCCAATTTGGTAGTTCTTCACCACAGTATTCAAAAATATCAGTAACAATACGCATACTGGGTTTTGGTGGATAAATATAGGTGCCGCGGGCAATATACTCTTTTAGTATATCATTTTGGATGGTGCCGCGAAGTGCTGGCCTTTTGACTCCGGTTTTATCTGCCATGGCGATAATCATGGCCAGTAAAATGGCAGCAGTAGAGTTGATTGTCATGGATACAGATACTTTTTCCAGCGGGATATTCTTAAATAGAATCTCCATATCAGCAAGTGAGGATATAGGCACACCAACTCTACCCACCTCTCCATATGCCATATCATGATCAGAATCATATCCTGTCTGGGTGGGCAGGTCAAAAGCAACAGACAGACCCATTACTCCCTGATCGAGGAGATAATGGTATCGCTTATTACTTTCCTCGGCAGAGGCAAATCCGGCATATTGCCGCATAGTCCATAATCTGCCTCGATACATTGAAGGATATACACCATGGGTGAAAGGAAACTCACCTGGCTGCTCTGCATTATCAGGTCCATAAAAGGATTTTAAAGGAATACCGGAACTTGTTTTTTTATTCATTATAAATAATTTTCAAATGTAGATTATTAATATCCAAAGTGTTAGAGTTTATTGTGTCAGGAAATTCCTCTTTCCTTTTTGACTTGCTGATATGCTTCATTCACTTTTTTGAATTTTTCTTCGGCAATTGAACGAAACTCCTCGCCAAGATGACTCACTTTATCAGGATGATATTTTGTTGCCATTCGTCTAAAGGCTTTTTTCACTTCAATATCTGTGGCACTTTTGTCAATTTCCAAAATCGTGTACGAGGATTGAGTATCCTTATAGAACATGGCTTTGATAGATTCAAAATCTTTCTGGCTGATCCCCAGGTATCCAGTAATATCCCTGATGATATTCACTTCACTGGGATGGACATGCCCATCAGCCTGCGAAAGACCAAATAAAACATGAATCATTTGTAGCCGGGCGGGGTGATCCATATTACTTTTTATTTGTCGGCAAACATCTCTAAGGGGATATTCCTGTTTAAGAATATCCTGAAATAATGCAATACGTTCTTTTGCATAAGTAGAACCAAACTGTTTGATAAAAAACTGCTTTACAAATTCTAACTCAGATTTTAAAACCTGACCATCTGCTTTCATTACTGCAGCAAATAATACAAGCATGGATAAACCAAAATCCCCTGCCCGAGTAGTTGTTTTGGGACCACCTGAAAAAATTCCTGATGATGGGCGAGATCGAGCTGTTTTTATATCATCAGATGCCATTACATACCCGAGGATACCACCAATAGGACCAAATACAGCCCAACCAAGTCCTCCCCAGAAAAGTTTGTTCATACTAATCATTAAATTTAATTCTCCTTAATATTTTATTTGAAGACCAGATTTTAAATGGACAAAATTATTGTTCACTATTCAGGTCTTTTATCGATAGTTGTTTCAATTATTTTAAATTATTTATCTTCAGCAATATGAAGAATCAACTGTCCCTTTTGGACGGCCTTCCCTTCTTCCACAAGTATCTTTGTGACGCTTCCTGATATGGGGGAGTCAATCTCATTTTCCATTTTCATTGCTTCAAGTATAAATATTTTCTGACCCTTCTCAACTACATCGTCTTTTGATACAAATAGTTTTGTTACCAATCCGGGAATAGGGGCATGAATTTCACCGACATGATTTGATTCTGGTTTTGCGAAACCATATGTCTCAAGCAATATCTGTGTTTCATCTTTTACGACGATTTGAGATTTTTTTTGATTAATGAGAGCGGAAACGCTATCTTCATAATTCAAAATACTGACGATATGAGATTTTCCCTCTACAATAATTGAATATGAATGATTGGATAATTTTTCAACTTCGGCATTTACAGATTTTCCATCCAGAAAGATTTCAATTCCATTGGAATGAAAATTCATCTCAAAATTAGATTCAGTTTTACCGATAATGGTTTTGAATTTCATCGAAGACTTTCCATTCGACCTGCAGTGGTCCACTTTGAAATTATTTGATCTTTTTTTAAGGGTTTTACTATTTTTTTTGAACTATGGATAATTGCAGCGATACTGCCGGCAATGAGATCCCCGGTTTTGCTGATTTGCATTTTCTCTTTCAGGTCTGAAATGATTTCATTCAAAGTATGTGTGCAGTATTGGCCCTGTCTAAATGCAGAATGAGCGATAAACTCCCGGCAAAAAGGAATTGTAGTATCGATACCAACAACGCGAAACTCATCCAAGGCCCGAATCATGCGATGCATGGATTCCTCACGATCTATTCCCCAGGCAATCAACTTGCCGAGGAGTGGATCATAGTAAGGTGAGATTTCCTGACCCTCGCGGACGCCCTCATCCAGCCGTATGCCGGGTCCATTGGGAGTCTCCATTTCTTTAATAAATCCAATGGAAGGAGCAAAATTTTGATAGCCATCTTCAGCATATATTCGACACTCTATAGCATGACCGTTTGGCTGCAAATCATTTTGATTGAATGACAGAGGTTTACCTGATGCAACATGGAGTTGTTCTTTTACCAAATCCACACCGTATATCATTTCGGTTACTGGATGTTCAACCTGGAGCCGAGTATTCATTTCTAAAAAGTAAAATTTACGATGTTTATCCACCAAAAATTCAATGGTGCCAGCCCCAAGATATTTACATTTTTTTGTGATATCATAGGCTGTCTTTTGCAGCTGTTGACGAAGATCATCTGTTATAAAAGGAGAGGGGGATTCTTCAATTATTTTCTGGTACCGTCGTTGCACTGAACATTCGCGTTCTCCAAAGGTAACAATATTCCCAAACTGATCGGCGAATACCTGGATTTCAATGTGATGGGGCTCTTCTAAATATTTTTCAATATAAATGCGATCATCCGAAAATGCTTTACCGGCCTCAGATGAAGCTCTTTCCATGGCGCTGATGATTTCTTTTTCATCATGGACAATCCTCATACCTTTACCACCACCGCCACCGGCAGCTTTTATCAATACTGGATATCCAATCTCATCGGCCAGTTTTTTTGCTTTTTCAGGATCGGTAATGGATTGTGTAGTACCGGGAATAATGGGAGCATTAACCTCCATCGCCAGTTTCCTGGCGGCCATTTTATCACCCATAGTCGTTATTGATTCTGCAGATGGACCTATCCAGGTAACTCCCATGCGGATTATTTCATCGGAGAAAGCAGTATTCTCAGAGAGAAAACCATATCCGGGATGAACGGCATCGGCGCCGGATTGCTGTATAATTTCAAATATTCTACTTATGTTTAAATAGGACTCCGATGATGGGGATGGTCCAGCATAATAAGCTTCATCTGCTTTGAGAATATGAGGAGCAAGGCGGTCCGCATCTGAATACATGGCAACGGTTGCAATCCCCATTTCCCTGCAGGCACGGATTATACGAACAGCAATTTCCCCACGATTGGCTATTAATATCTTATGAATCATAAGCCATAAAATTACTGCGATTTGTATTTGATTAGGAATTAGGAAATTGGGGCTATTTCCCAATGAATTGACAAAATGATTTATCAGGTATAAGCCTGTTTCATGAACCACTAATCAATAAGTTTTGAGAAATTAATAAATTAGAGATGGTCCCAAATAATATGTAACTCATTTTCGCTTAAGGATACAATCTCAATGGTGTTTATACTGTTTGTTTCAAACCAATCTTCAGAATATGTAATCCTGAATAAACTATCATCAATCAATTCCCATTCGCCTTCCACATCATAATACGCTACGGGTGGGGTTCCGCAAAACCCAAAAGATCTTAAATAAAAGACACCATTTTGAGCAAAAGTGAACCCCCCTTGAGCTTGATCAAATTCGTCGACCTTTTCATAAATATCCCTGGTACTATCTGATTCGATAAATCCCCATTTTCCTAAAGGGGCAACACTGTCGGAATGTTCGTTGATTGTATTGTTGCACGATATTAATAACAATGAACAGATAATCAACATTATTTTCATATTTCATATTCTCCCTAGAAAAGGTTTAATAGTCAGAATTTTCTATTCACTGACAGTAAGTGTAATACGGTAATCCTCAAGATTAATGTTCTCATCGACTACTGGATAAGGATTGACTGATATCAATTCAATCCTAAAACCAAAATGATCAATCTCTCTTGGTTCTAAGGATGTATTTAGATAGAATGGAAATTGAGACACTTCAATGCCAATGCGGGCATTTCCTTCCCAAAAACAGAGTGCTCCCTGGGGACAACGAGAATCGTTTTCAACCATTGTGAATTCTATAGTTAGAGATTGATCCTCAAGTGTGATGCTCTGGCCGTATTGAATTTCAAATTCACGACCCCGTTTGGGTTCCATAAGACTATCTGATGTATTGCAGGCAGTAAAAATGGTTGCTGTCAGTATTAAAATAATAAATTTCATAATTGAACCTTTCTTAAGAAATTGATTGATTATGTGAATGATATTAATGATGAACAGATTCAAATTTTAAAAAATGAACTCTACCCCTATTTTGTAATAACTAGGCTCTAATATTGACTCTTTTAGGGCACAGGTTAATTTGAAATACTCTTTATACTTGAAAGAAATGCCGGCATTCATTTCATATTCATTCATGAACTCATTTGTCGCCGGGAAAAGATGCCCCTCAACATATGACGAATCAGAGGATACCGTTGTAACTCCATCCTGGATGGTAACGGTAGATTCGTCATATACAATGAGGTCATATCCTTCTTTAATATCTATTTTCTTTATAACTTTTGTCAGACCCAGTTGAAATTCTAAATTGCTCCCGGCTTTCACTATGATGCCAGTTGGAATAGCAACCGTAAAGAAATCTTCATTACGATACCAATGGAATTCTTTTTCCTCATCTTGGGTAGATTCTTGTAATTGCCAATTTATATATGAGTAATTTTCTCTTTCTGAATATGAATACTTACTACCGATAAATGGTTCATGGGCATCCATATCAACATCAATGTTATCCACAACTACACCGCCAATAAATCTGATTTTTGTTGAAACAATCACATCAGCCCCTATACTCAGCTTGAATCGTTTATGAATATTGTCACCGGTTCCATAGCGGCTAAAATTGACATTCGAAATATTTAAAAAGCGATGTACAGTATCGGTATATGTATTCCAGTATCGTGAACCGTAGTAATTATCTCTTCTCATTATTTCAGATTCAGTTAAGTCCGATTTTCTTTTTTCACCGTATATGGCTAAACGCAAGGTAATATCTGAATTGAGAAAAAAGTCTCCATTTAGATTTCCATATGAGGTACTTCCAGCATATTTCCATTGTTTATCAGATCTGGAACCGCCGAAACGATCATAAAGGCTATAATTGTTTGTGTCCGGTCCTTCAAAATGATAACTGTGATAAAAGGTGGAATCTGTTTCCACAAAATCGCGTTCTATCTCACCTGTGACATACCCCAAAGAGCCACCCAATACCATCTTGTCGGGTTCGTTCCAAATCACGCCAAATGAATAGTCATTCATCTTATAATCCTGATTTTGATTCGCCTTGGTATCTGAATAATTCAAGTAATTATCATAATAATCGTTTTCGTCGGTAAAATTTAAATTGACATAGTCACCATCTGTTTTTTTATCCAGTATGGTAAATCTCAAGCCGAGGGATAATTTGCTGTGTATATCAAAGGATATCATGGCGCTTGCCTGGATTCCACTGGACATTAATTTATTGTTGCCAAATTCTGCTATCCGATAATCTCCATACGGGTCGCTGGATTCGGAGTCAAAATAATTACCTAATGCATCCATCTCCCACCATCCATTATGATACCATTGGGGTTGATAAAACTGCTCCTGCTCGTAATAATATTCTATGGTTCCGCCAATTCCGATTGGAGAGTTTTCCCCATACGGTTTCCCCAAATATATAAATCTTGCAATGGGTTCGCTATTTTCAGGTTCATGAACATATCGATAAGGAGACCAGTAATAAGGCATATAATAAAAGTCATCATACCCATATGATATCCCCGGGGTAGAATTACTATTTGATCGGTCTTTATCATTATCGCTTCCCGCGATATCGAAATAGATATAATTTTGTGACTCAAGGCTCAAATAGGCAGGGTTTTGAAATACATTACTTACCGGATGGTTATAAATACTGTAAAAATGAGGTCCCAGCGCCTGGAGTCCGACTGGGTGAATAGTAAGCGGTTTTATGAAATCATAGGGCAGTACAAAGTCCGTTGCCATGACAGAATATGAAGGATACCAGGCAAAACCCTTGGTCAGTAACAATAAAAAAGCGACAAAAAATTGAATTTTGTGTTTCATCTTAACTCCTCAAAAAAATATGAATATGAATCATGGTCCAATTCAGAGTTTCTACTAATAATTAAACCAAAGCCTGATAAGTTATACACAAATGAACCACTCATTGAGGCGATCCAACTACTACTGGCGCATGCTATCTCAGTACAGCTAACTTCATTAATTATTAATGAATCGCCATCTACTATTTCAAAAATTCCTGTACAATAATTACATGCATCTGTTGCTTCCATAATTCCATCCTCATGGAAGATTAAAGTATAACTTTCTCCTTCACTCGGTTGAATATCAAGTGGGCCCGTACTATCGTTATATTTATATAATTGCCATTCAGTATTAAATAGGTCCTCTTGTTTGTTTGCATTTGACTCATCACATATTGAAAACATGGTTGGTAATAATAAGAATAGTAAGGTTGATTTAATTTTCATTCCGTCTCCGTAGTTATATATGATCTAACTACAGACAAGTTGACAAATGATATACCATTTTAGAAATTTAGATTTTGATAGAGGAATTATCAGGAAAATTATTGAGGATTTGATGACATGCCGTTCACGAATTTAAGGAAATAAAAAAAATATAACCAGAAAGTGAAAACCTCCTGATGAGTTTCAGAAAACTGATGGTTTCCTCAGAATTCTGAAACTAATTGTTAAAGATAAAATAATTAAAAGGAGTACTTGATTCCGGTTTCGATGGTAGTTTTATAGAAATATTTAGAGTTATAAATGGACTCATTTTCTTGAAAATTCAGCTGAATATATATACTATTTTCATTTTTCAGCATATGCTCAATGCGAATATGCATTTGATTCAATGTTGCTGTTTCAGGATCCCTCAGGCTGCTAAATCCAGCTGTGTTAATATGTGAATATTTTTTTTTCATCACTTTCAATAAAAAATGATAGTATGTTTTTTTTAACCAGGGTCCTGAAAGATATAATCGAGAACTGTATGTTCGATTGGAGGATATTAAACTGTTGGAGTCTATTGTTTCACCTGCAATGGACCACCCTAATATGTTCTTTCCATGATACTTGATGTGGATATTTGCTTTTAATCCCTTATCTCGCTGCAATGAGGTTCCGTCGATAAGCTCTGAATCAGTTCCATGGTCAATTGCAAAAAGATCCTTATGGTCGGTATAATTATAGGAGAGGATACCTTCAAGAGAAACGTTTTTATTAAAATTAATGAGATTGCCCAATTCAATGGTGGAGATATTAAATCTAAAAGTATCGGGAATGCTGTACGTTGAATAATTATGTCTGAGACCAATCCATGCCGAGTAATTTTTGGTGATATGGTTATTTAGAAAAGTAGAGATATCCGTTTTTGAATAAGAACTGGAATTTTCTGAGAATTTTTTTTGAAAGTGGGTTAATTTCCAGGTATTAATTATTGATTTGGTCAACAAAATTCTTGAGATCAAATTTGATTTGACGATCATTTTTGACTCTTCACTATTGCTGGGATCATACATGGCTTGTGTCAAAATATTGGCCGAAAATGCGATATTACTCATTTCAAAGTCATGGCCGAGATTACCGTGTAGTTTAAAACCGTAACTATCAAGACCTCCAGTTATTGATTCAAAAACATTAGAGTCATAATAGGACGATAGCTGTAATTGTCCTTCGGCGGAAAAAGCGCATGTCAATAATAGGGGGAAATATAAAAAAACGAAAAGAAGGAAGAATGTTAATTTATTGCGAAAGCTCATTCATCATCTCATCAATGAGAATCTTATATTGAAGGCGTTTATGTGCAAGTAACAATACATCTCTTTCAATATTATTTTGGGGTGTTAAGGATAGAGACTTTACATTTTCCGATGGCGACAAATGAGAATTTTCCATAACTTGTATATCTGTAATAACGGCATCAAAATCAATAAAAGACTCATCATCTTCAATTATATCGGAGAGATACTCCTCACCTAGATTTGTGGAAATGATATCATTATCAGAACTTAATTGCAAATCTACATCACTATGGAAGTCCTGTATATTCTTTAGCAAAGTAAGATCCTTTTCTTTTTCGACCAAAATGGAATCAATATAACTTAATTTAGAATGTAATATCAAAAGGAGATCATCATAGATTAATTGTTTCATTTTTTTATCACTCCAGATATTTTTTATCAACGAATTGTAGTCGGGGAGAGGAAGTGAGTTAAATCCGCTAACATCAAGAAGCTTGGACAAATTTATGACAAATTCTAGTCTATTCTCTTCCATGCTTGGGGCATCGGCTATGAGCATGTAGGTGTTGTATTTATCCTTGATAATTTGCATTGAAGTATTTTTGGTGTCTTGAAGCGTTTCTATTCTGTTTTGGATAACGATAAGAGAATCTGATATTTCCACTAAAGAATTATTGATATTGGTAAGTTTAATTTCGCTGATCCAGCCATTATACCAGGCTTGATTTTGTTTAATTTCCTGCTTTTTTATAAACAGAGATTCTTTATTTATATTCAGCTTTTGATTTTTGCTAATTGCAACCTGCAGTTTACTATTGATGGATAAATATTTCCCCCATTCATCCTCCAGGGATTGCATCCATGAAAAAGAAAAGCAAACTATAAAAATGATAAAAGTATGTTTATTAATCTTCAAATAAGTGGATTCTAATGTTGATTAGTGGATTATTGGGATTATATATCATCATTAATTTCAATGCCAAATTTTTCCATTTTATAATAAAGAGTGCTGGTTTTTATACCTAATAATCTGGCTGCCCTTTGTTTAATGCCCCCGGTCTTTTTTAATGCATCTTTAATCATTTTATACTCTGTATCATCTAAAACATCCGTCAAGGATCCTTTTTTTAAATGGGGTTCAGACTCGATCATATCGAAGTAAATCTCTGTTTCTGTTATTATTTCTTCATGGGCAAAAATTAACACTCTTTCGAGAAAATTTTCTAATTCACGGACATTGCCCGGCCATGGGTATTGTTGTATTTTCTCCATCGCTTTGGGACTCCATTGACGCATTTTAACCTGTAGTTCCAGGGCTTTTTTTTCATTAATATAATCTATCAGAAGTGGAATATCATCCCGTCGTTCCCTTAACGGCAAAGCATGTAGGGGAAGTACATTCAGTCGAAAATATAAATCTTCCCTGAATTCTTTATTTTGTATGGCTTTTTTCAAATCTTTATTGGTGGCGGCGATGATTTTTACATTTGTTTTAATTTCTTCAGTACCACCGACTCTCTGGAATGTTTTCTGCTGCAATACCCGCAATAGTTTTGCCTGAGTTCTCTGTGAGATATCACCAACTTCGTCAAGGAAAAGAGTTCCTCCGTCAGCATGTTCAAATAGTCCTCGATGGAGTTTAACAGCCCCGGTGAAGGCACCTTTTTCGTGACCAAATAATTCACTTTCCAGTAACGACTCGGTAAGGGCGCTGCAATTAATTGCAAGAAATAATTTATGTTTTCGATTACTTTCTATATGAATAGCCCGGGCAATCAATTCTTTCCCCGTACCGCTTTCACCGGTAATCAAAACAGCGCTGGTTACTTTTGCTACCTGGGTAATTTGTTTGTTAAGGTTTTGAGACTCAAGTGAATTTCCAACTAAGCCATGAAAGGTAGACTTGGACTCATAACTGTTCATCGGTTTTATTATTGGATTTTCTTCCAGGACATGTTTCACCTTTGTTCTTAACTCATCAACCGTAAATGGTTTTGTTATAAAATCCTTTGCACCGAGTTTTAGGGCATTTACAGCAAGATCAATTGTGCCGTAAGCTGAAATTATAATCATGATGGTCTTGGGTCGTTTTTCTAAAAATTCTTTTAGAAGCTCCATGCCATTTTTACCGGGTAGTTTTAAATCTGAAATGACCAGGTCAGGATGTTCTTCAGAAAATAGTCTCACACCTTCATACCCATTCTTTGCAGCAATTACATCATAACCGCTTTTACCAAGCACGGTCTGGATGCCCTGGCGCATAGTATTATCATCTTCGATTACAAGGAGTTTGATTTTATCTTTTTTTGTCATTTTCTTTTTTGGGCAATGTTATCACAATCTGCGTTCCCACATTAACTGTACTATCAATAAAAACTGTGCCAGACATCTCCTCAACAATGTTTTTGACTATTGATAATCCCAATCCAAATCCATTTTCATGGGTAGTGTGATATGGTTCAAAAATCTTGTCATAATCCGTTTTATGAATACCAATACCATTATCTGAAAATTTGATTTGAGTCTGATTCGGTGAAGTTACTATTTCTACAGATATCCTGCCAAGGTCATCTTCAACTGCATCTATGCTATTTTTAATAAGATTCAGAATGACTCTTCTCAGCTTTGATTCATCTCCAATGAGACTGCCTTCACCAATTAGCTCAAATTGTAAATTTCTTTGTTTCATATCCTGTTCTACCAGGCGGTGGACGTCCTCAATAATTGAATTCAATGATAAGGAAACTAAATCAATTTTTGTTGGACGGGAATAATCCAAATATGAAGATACAATTTGTTTTAGGTTACGGAATTCGGTTTTTATTTTTTTTATATACTCGTTCTCATTGGAGTCTTCTTTTAATTCTTCGCTAACAAGTCCAAGATACAACTCGATACCACCAAGGGGATTTTTTATTTCGTGGGCTACATCGGCGAGAAATTGTTTATTCTTTCTATCGGTATTTCTAATTTCATCGTGCATCTCAATTAATGCTTCATTTAGGTCACCAAATTCATCTCGGCGACCAAGTTTGATTTTTTTAGTATTAATATTCTTTTGGATAGCATTTGCATAGTCGGATAGTTTCAAAAAAGGTAAGAGTAAAGATTTTGAAAATGCCGCTGCAAAGCTCAGGGCAATAAATACAGCAACAATTACAATCCAAAAAATACTTCCGCGTAATTGATCTATATAAATCATAAACTCTGCATCGCTTGAGGCTACCAATGCTATGGATGTCTTTTCATTAACGATTATATTTAAATATGCCACTTTTATGTAATCAGAATTACTTAACCTGTATAAATCTGAAACAAAGGAGGGATCATTTTGAAAGGATTCATCTGATTTACTCAACAGGGTTTTTATAATTGGTTTCTGAGAAACCATTCTACCTGCTGAGACCAGTTCATATCCATCTAATGTGTATATGGCTAATCCCTGGATTTTTTGAGTTAATAATAAATTTAATTGCGACTCTAGTTTTTCCCGAACGGTATGCAAGGATGGTTCTTGGACCAAAGATGACAATAATTTTTTATCGAGTATATTTTCGGTGATTTGCAGTACACTCAAAAAGTGTTTATCTAATTCATCTTCTATTGCGCTGCGTGAATACCAATATAATGGTAGTGACAACGCTGTGAGAGACACAATTAGAATTCCAAGAACGAGGGATAATATTTTATATTTTAATTTCAAACCATATCCGGATGCTAAATTTAAATAAACTATTCAAATTCGAATGGTATGAAATATTGGCTCAGGTAGAAAATCATCCAGCTATGCAAAGCCGTACACAGAATTATTTGATTGTATGCGGCTTTCATCTTCAATCCATCGTCAGGATCCCATGATAATTGCTATGAGCATGACAATATCCAGAATATCAATTATGCCATCTTCATTCAAATCACTGGCTTCAAACTGATGTTGATCTGGTGTAGTATTACCCATGACAAAATTGATGATAATTACAACATCCAGGACGTCGACAATTTGGTCATCATTTACATCGCCAGGTTGAATATCCAGAGATGATGGTTCAAAATAACCGGTGCGGGTAAGGCTACCGCGAAAGAGATTCCAATAATCATCCACAGATCCTTCACCCTTTATATCCAGGTTGATCATTCCATCTAAAGCACCGATCAGTATTTCCAGATCACCATCGCCATCAGTGTCTGAAATTGCCGGAGCCCCATAGATAGGATGTTGATAATCAAATGGGAAGTTCTGGTATATATTTCCATATAAATCAAAAATATGTATTTCTCCTGCGTTAGTACCGGTAATTATTTCAGGAATTCCATCATTATTCAAATCGGCAATCGAAGGTGTTGAAGTTACTGGAGAATTAAGATTTATTGGCCATCCTGTAATAGCAGCCCCATCTGGATTAACTGCGTATAAATAGCCATCGTCAGAACCAAATAAAACAATTAATCCCAGGTCCGGGTCATCTAAGAAACCACAAGACGTTGAAATATTTCCACCGGTTTCAATAGTAAATCTGGTGGTTCCGTCAGAATTGATACCATAAAAGTTATCATCCTTTGAACCGGCAAGGATGATCAGCTCATCATTATGTGTTTTTATTATTGATGGCGCCTGCCTGAAGTCACCACCGGCATCAGTAAATGGGAATCCTGGTGCAATTGAGCCGTCATCATAAACCAGGTAGATATTCTCGCTATCCGTACCAACGACGATATCCATCTTTCCATTGCCATTGAAATCAGCAAGTGCTGCGCCTTTTTGAATTTTTTCTACAATAGTGACGGGGAATCCCTCAACTGCAGATCCGTCTGGATTTATAGCGATTATTTGATTTGAGCTTGTTTGACTTCCATAAGTACCAATGACAATTTCCAGCTCATCATCATCATCCAAATTGCCAATAGCGGGGGTAGCCATGATGTATTTATTAATATTTAAATTCAATAACATGTCGCCGGAGGTATTGAATATATAAAGATGTTTATTTTTTGAGCCAATGACAATTTCCAGCTCGCCATCAAGATCAATATCTGCAATAGCTGCAGAACCCCATATATCATCTCCAGTATCATATGGCCAGTTATCCAGAATATTTCCATCATTAGACAGACCATAGAATGAGCCATTATTATCTCCAAAGAAAATTTCGGAATATGGTTCATCCTGTTGATAATGCACTACTGCAGGTGATGTTTGTACTGGGAAATCACCAATCATAGGCCAGTTTTCCTGATAAAGTGACACAAACAATGATAAGGGAAATTCAAATGAATCTATCTGGCCGGAAACATTCACTGCAGAGACAGTTATTGTGCATCCCGGATCTCCCATCAATATATCATCGTTTAATTCAAACTGAAATCCAGATCCTGTTGGATAAGCAGATTCGTCTACCCCGATATATCCGTATTCCATTTCATCTTCAAGAATGTTAACACCTTCGTTCAGACAACTTATTGACGCTGATACATCTGTGGCTGGATTAACCCCAATATTTGTGATCATGGGATGTAAATCAAATGACTCACCTGGGTTAATTACTGAATCGTCATCCCCGTTTGAGATTAAAATCAACTCATCGGTCAGGGCAAGATCAACAGCATAAATGTCAATACCGACGGATAACCATCCGGCATAAGCAGTATCAAAATAATAGGGATGCTGCGAGAAAACATCATTGCAAACATCCAGCATTTTAAAAGCCCCGCTTAAGAAGTTATCGTTTGGTGTGAGATACTGTGTGTTCCAAATATGCCATATATCAGCAGCTATTCCTCTGGATATATCAAGGTCCATATCAAATGGTTCAACTTCAATACCATAATGGAGGCCTCCTTCAACCATCATTTGAAAGGCCTTATTTGGGATGCCAGAATTTGAATGAACGCCACCGTTGTCATTATTGCCGTTGGGGTTGTTTACGGGTGGCATATAATATGGGCTGTTAATATTATCGGGGTGGTTGAACGCAGTTGGATCTTCCATGCTTCTGATACCATTACCGTTCAGGGTGACGTCTTCTCCTACCAACCAGTCACCGCCATTTTGAAATTCTGCTTCCACAAGGTATCCAAAAATATCAGAAAGTGACTCATTCATTGCACCGGAGTGATTCTGATAAATTAATCCTGAACTGGACCCGGTAACAATATGGGTAAATTCATGTGAAACAACATCTTGTCCGGCACACCATGGTCGATTTTGACCACCGCCATTTCCATATACAATAAAACTTTGAGTTGCCATGGCATTTTGCCAATTTGGACCCAGATTTACAATCACTGCCGTTCTATAACCGTTTCCATCTAAGCCATAATGATCATGGGCGTTGATATAATAATCCAGGGTCTTTCTATGGTAATCCAAAGCACTTACCCCGGATGGATGTGAGTCATATAGTGTTTCAGATAAAAATTCAGGAGACTCGCTATTAACAAAACTCAGTATATCATAATTAGTATTGTGGGCAGAGAGTATGAATAATGAACCTGCAGATTCATTTGTTACATCGACCATATTATAATTGCCGATTCCCGGTTCACTATCGGGAGGTATAAAAGAATAGAGTGATGACCAGTCGAAGGTAGCTCCTTCATATATGTTCAAGATTTCAACGGATTCATCAAGTAGATTAATACCGCTTCCTGTGGTTGGACCATCTTCATAAGCAAGGGGGTACGTTTTTAATAGCTCACCTGAATTTGCATTAACAATATATCTTTTAGAGTTTTGGAAATCCGAGACATCAAAGACCCATGCTAATTTTGGAATTTCAATTTGAGTAAATATGATTAATTCAGGAATTATGTCAACTGAATTAGGAATATCGTATAATTCTTTTACACTGTTTACAGCGTCAATTGCAGAGATTGATGGAGTGGTATTGAGATAAATATTTGGCGTATAATCACTGGTAACTGAGGAAAGGTTTCCCAAATGATCGGCATGAAGTTTTATATACGTATTTAAAACGGGTACATCATTATACATCTGCTGAAGAGTAATATGCGATATCCCTTTATAGTCAGTAACATTTGACTTGGTTATGAACTCATCCTGGAAATTTGTGAAGCCAAATAAATCATTATTATTTATGAGAAAATCCAGTGCTACTGATTCAAAAGATCGTCCATCATTAATTTTTAAAACACCACTAAGATTTCGGATAATTCCATGATCATCAGCATGATAAATGAATGGTTTTTGAGGATTGATTTTATAAGACAATTCCTTTATAGAATTTATATTTTCTAGATTGGCACTGTTTAGCATAGTAATAGGAAAGAACAGTGTAAATATAAAAATCCGCTTGATGGTTAATGGGTTCAATCCATTGATAAACCTGATTACTGTTTGCATTTTATTCCTTTTATAAATTTAATTTATTTAAATGTATCAATAACCAAACCTCAAAAGTGATTGAATCATTTAACTGTTTTGTAGTGGAAAATTAGGTCATAAAGCTAACTGATTTATTGCCAAGTTCCAATATGAGATTTTGATCAAATAGTAAAAATGACGCATATCCGTTAGTGGTGTCAACTCTATTGATATGAAGAATTTTGATTTAAGAAATCTGATTTGAAATTTGTTGAATTGAAAATATACCGTACTATAGTTTTTGGAATTCAATAGCAGTGCCGCGGTGATGCCGCGGACTCATCATTCTTTTCTTTGAAGAAAAGAATCAAAAGAACATGCCGCTATCAGGATCTTCCGGTTTCAGGATTTTGACTCGGGATTGCATGAAACTCACTCCAATATCTTGGAGCTCAAACAGCCATGCAATCTAATCCTTATCAAAATTCTTCAATATTTCCGGAATATCCTTAAGGCGGGTGGGAGGGGAACCAAATATAATAGAATCACCAACATTACGTACAATGGGAACTATAAACGTAGTTCAGTTGATTTTATTTGAACTATTGTTATTTCACCAGCATTACTTTTTGGGAAGATTGGAAAGGACCAGCGGTCATTCTAATAAAATACAAACCGCTACTCAGATCAGATGCATTCCATTCCACAGAATATAAACCTGCCGTTTGATAGTTATTCACCAGTTCACTTACCTGTCGGCCGAGTACATCGTACACAACAAGGTTTACTTGTGAGTCTGAGGGGAGTCCGTATTCAAATGTAGTAACTGGATTAAATGGGTTTGGATATGCAGGATGCAGAATATATTGCTGAGGGATGAGATTAATCTGAGCGTTTATTGTATTTCCTGACCAGTCAACCATTTTGACATTTTGGATGTGTATATCACCTGAATAACTAAATATGCTTTCACTATTTAATGTAGAACCTTCAGCGGAGAATATTATCATTCTGTGGGCATTGCTTTCAAATATCCATCCTTCAGGAAGATGATTGTCTAAGATGGTGATGGTACCGGAATAATCAATTTGAATACCGGCAATATTTCCATTTGTATTAATTGAGAGTATACCTCCGCTTGCAACAACCTGGGCATCGCTGAGGGGTTGTGAGCTCATCAGATTATCTCCAAGTATCCAGCTGACCAATAAGACGATATCCTCAATATCAATTTCACCTGATGTGACCACATCTCCAAGAGCAAGTTCTATCTCAGATGGATAATAATTTTCTAGTACAATATTTACCATCACAACCAGATCTAATACATCAGTTACACCATCCTGAGTGATATCACCTAAATCAACAAAGCTATTACCTTCACCGACAAATTGTATGGTTGGAAAATAAGGAGGTGGAGAACAGACATTATTTGCATCGTACTGGTAGTTGCTCTGATAGCCAATAGTTTGACTATACGGTCCGGGCATATTGCGTTGGATATAACCATGATATTGTTGAGTGATTCCACCCCAAAGTGTAATTGTACCTCTGTAATCGTGGTTCACCATATATCCATTAAATCCATTTACCCAGGGACCGCGGCCATCTCCATAGGGAGGATCAAAATGCCCGTTTGTAACATTCTGCCAATATTGGACGGTAAAAGATTCGTTGAATGCCACTAATGATGCATGAATAACCACTCCGGATCCATACATGGAATTTGCTGCACCATTTAGGAGTGTATTGGCGACAATTATATTTGCCCCGGATATTAATCCCATGCGGTTTTCTGATCCGCCATCACAATTTTCATCAGGTTGCGGTGGACCATCATTACCAACAGGTGCTTCAGCGTTTCGGAGGTCATCAGTAATCCAGATATTGCACCAAAGTGTATCAATAGGGGCGGTATAATTATTCGGCCAGGCATGACGACGGTAAGTGATATATTCATCAGTTACAATTGTATATTGTCCCTGATAAATACCACGAACTCTGACTGGACCACCCTGAATGTATAAAACAGCCGGACCATCGGGATTTATAATTTCTTCAGATAATAAATTTTCAGGATTTGGTATACCGGTATCGGTTGCCAGAGGTATGTATTCAGATGTTGAGTATCCATGGGGACCAGAAATAGTTGCATCTAAATAATATTCATCCAACCCGCTTGCACCATTAGGATATTTGGCATGGTATGAAATGAGGGAATCACTATATGATGTGCAAGTTCTCAGGTCACTAGGATTTGCACAATTTGTTGTGGGGTCAGTTACTCCTTCTAAATGAGTTGGAAAAGGGAATGGAATTTCTGTGGTATCTAGCCTTGCCGATAAATTTAAATGAGGTGGTTTGAGAAACCACCAGCGTTTTACATGAACACTTGAATCAGCATAAAAATTGATATCTGTCATAATCAATGTATCACGATGGAAGAAATCATGATTTAATAATTCGGTGGAATCAAACACATAACCCTCACCATTCATCGCCGATTCCTTAGCCAACACATAACCGTTAGGAGGAAATTTCACTGGTGGTCTATATAATATTGGAGGATCGCCTTGAAAAACTTGGTTTTCATTACATATCCAAACATCGGGATAATGAATTTCTCCAGTTTCAGGATCGATTGTTAAAAATACAGTGGTTTGAAATTCAGGACAGCCAAAAACGCCCATTACCATAGTACTATTGGTCTGGATAAAACCACCGCTGAACAATTCACTTTGTCCGAAAGTCGCATTTCGTCTATTTCCAGGACTATCATGTACGAATGGGCCTCCACCTCGTTCTTCTAAATCCGTAAGGTAAACATAATCTGCGAGTGTTCTATTACTGGATGCTGTTCGAACATGATCATCTAAAAATGTATCTGACTGAATCCTAACAAACGATATATTTTGATCTGATATAGATGAGATTGGATAGAGTTGGTTAAACTGCTGTTGTAAATGAAGATTATTGATAGCATTATCGGCAAAAACAAAACAATGAATGGATGTAACAATTATAAATACGTTTTTTATTTTCATTATCTTCTCCAATGGTAATAATTATAAATCTAAAAAGAGGCTTTGAATCTTTATATATTATATATCTCTATTTATGTGACAATAATATTACGAAAATAATTCGAGGGAATATCTCATTTATGGATACTGTTACAAACTGAAAATCTCAATAGTTTGAATTGTAAATGATGGAGGGGAGTTGATTACCCATAAAATAATTACAATTCTTGTGCGATAGGTATTTGAAATGCAATAGCAGTGCCGCGGGGATGTCGCGGACTCATCATTCTTTTCTTTGAAGAAAAGAATCAAAAGAACATGCCGCTATCAGGATTTTCCGGTTTCAGAATTTTGACTCGGGATCGCAGGAAACTCGCTCCAATGGTCTTGGACCTCAAACAGCCACACAATCCAATCCTCGTCAAAATTCTTCAATGTCTCCGGAATATCCTCAAGGCGGGGGGAAGGTAAATAAACCGATGTTATTCTCGATTATCCCTTGTCATTCGCCAATATTTCATGGTCTCAATCCTCGATGCTGCTTCGAGGAAATTATACCGAATCTCTTTTTGCGAGATACCCTGTAAATAAATGGGGAAATACTTCAAAACAAAGGGGCTAAATGCTGCAAGTATATCATCTGTTACAATATTTTCCAGATTATCTCCGGAAATAATTGTTTTTGAACTTGGTTTATTGAGACGAATATCATCAATATCACTTGGTCCCAAATCACCTAACCAGGATTTTGAAAATCCAGATTTGTTTTGATCTCGGTTGATTCTCCGATAGGTCATGAGAACCTGTTGATTTGGAAACTGATTTTTTAAAACAAGATAATACAATTTCAACTGTGGAGACATTTCAGATATGGTTTTGAATTCTGAAACGATACCTGTTTTAAAATCTACGGCAAGTATAATTCCTGAGCTTGAAAGCATATCAATACGGTCAATAGTTCCACCAAATTTTAAAGAGCCTAATTCATTGTGGGAAATAGTAAAATTCGACCAGGATCCATTGCTAATATTTGGATATCCAAAAGCTTGCTCGGCATTAATAAATTTAAAATTGGGGATTATGAGGCGATCTTCAAGCAGGAGATTTTTAAATACACCAGGCTCTTGTTTTTCGTCTACCAATCCATTGGTAAAAGACTGTAGATATAATTTTTCCTCATAACCAATTTCAGGATAATCTTGTATCACACTCTTAGAGGTCTGAAATAAAAGAGATTCTGCTTCTTGTGGAGTCACTTTATTTATTTCCCAGCCAGATGGATCATTATTGCCAAATAATTCAAGAATTTTGTGGATAACGTTACCCATGAAGGCGGCTATGTTGTACTCCGGGTCTATTTCATGGAGTTTCCAGATATATCTCATCAAATATAATAAAGGTGTTTTTGTGAGCATGGTCAACTGTGAGGCAGAGAAACGATTGCCCTTATGATATTCTGTTAATGAAGGGACTTTTCCAGAATATTCATTTTCAGGATTTCGATTTAATAATGTATTATGACGATGAATTTGTTTTTTCAAATTAAGTGGTGTATTCCCGTTGACTTTCAGCAATTTATTGCGGTAGAAAAGTTCAGGAGAAATGTATGGGGTTGATTTGATAACTTCCATGGATTCGAGGAAGATAGAGTATTGCTGTTCACTGCCATCCACTCCATTGAGAGGGCATGAAAGAAAAACCTCCTTTGCGCCAGATATCCATGAATGAAATATCATTTGATTGGCATTATAATGAAAATCAGGGATGTTTTCCATCATAAATCCAGTTGGTGTCTGGGATGGAAAATCTCCCTGCACTAAACCTGGGATATAGAGATATTTTCCAAATGTATTGCTGATGCTGTCGGCGACAGATAACAACGATATTCCATCATTGTGAGTTTCTGTGGAAATATCCAATTTCAAAGATTCACGGAGCTCCAGTCCATATTCCCCAACAGAAATAGCCGGATAATTCTGATTTAGAAAGATTGAAAGTTGCTGAACAATCATAGAAAATGCATCAATTGCTTTCTTTTCCATCGTGCCGATCGATTTTGAATATTGTTTAAATAAGTGAGTTATCACATACTCAAATCGTTTATAGATGGGGTCGGTGGAATTGTTGATCTCTGATACATATTCGGCTATGAACTTACACAGTGGCTCAACATCAATATCGGCATGATATTTTGATTCTGCAGCATCAAGGAGGGATTGATATAAATCCAGTTTGTTCAAAACTTTGCCGGCATTGCCATTTCGTCTCATTCTAATATCGAGTTTTCTCAACAACGACATATATTCATTGTGATCATCAGGATAGACACAATATGAAATTGGATGCATAAAATATGGTCTCATATCCTGCCAGGTCAGTTGATTTGAGTCCATTAATCGCAGCAATGTCAGGCAGGCATGAATGACTGGTCTTTCGAATAAAGGCTCGCCCTTTGAGAGCTGCATGGGAATACCGGCATCCTCAAAAATTGGTAATAGAATTGGAATATATTTTTCCATGGATGGCAGCACAATAATGATATCATCCAAATTTATATTTTTTGAAATTTGGGTTATAATTCTATTTTTTATATCCGTCAATTCTTCATTTAAATCAAAATATTGATGCCAGGGCGGAAGGTGAACCTGATCAACCTGAGAATCCAATTCGATCTGAATTAACTTTTCACAATGATGATTGATAATCGGGATGAAATCAATTTCCTTCTTATAAACGGGTGTCAAAGAATCAAGATATACATGTTTTCCGTGAAATAGGCTCAACTTGAAGTTGTCAGTAGATAAATATGGAAAGTAACCACTTTTTGATAATTGTGCTTCAATATCCTCATTCAGGTTTTGCAATTTATTATCAGGGAGGATGCCATGCTTATCATACAGGTCATAATTTTTCTTTAGTGCCTGCAATATTCCAGGGTATTCTTTAAAGGAATAATCCAGATAATAATTATTTTGATATTTACGAATCAAACTTCTGATGAGCAGACCGGGTGCAGGTTGAGAATTAAATTTTGCATTCAATCCGGTGAAGGTATCAATTATCATTGTGGGATGTAGTTGATTCTGCGAAGATAAATGCGTCATTAACTGATTAATTCTCAATTTTGATGGACAAATTATTATGGCATTTTCAGGCAATGAATTCATTTGATCTGAGAGGAAGATTTTATTATTGTCAGGATAACTCGGTTGCCAACCGCAAATAGATTCAAATTCCACTTTATTGAAATAGTCAGGTTCAAAAGGAACATCTGTAATATCTTGTAAACGGGTATAAGCAATCTCAGCGCGGATATTTGGGAAGTGAAACATATATTTCAACAACTGTAAATATATCTGGACCTGATGAACATACTGATTATGATATTTCCTGCTACTGTCTGTCTTGTAATCCCTAACGACCCATTCATCAGACTCCTTATATAGTAAATCAATCACTCCTGATATTATGAGGGTGTGGTGAGTACTGATAGATTTAAATTCGGCTCTTACAGGATATTCTGTAAAACGATCCGTTTCAGGAAAATCAAACACTTTTGTAATTTGAGGATAGTCGGCTAATTCACGTATGTGCTGAAAAATTTCATCATGATGATTCTTTAATTCGAAATACTGTGGTCGATCCAATTGGTTTCGAAGTTGCTGATCATACGTATCGATGTCTAGGTAATTGTGTTCCAAAACCCAATGAATATAGGTACCAAATGCAGAAGAAGAATATTGACTGGATTCTTCAGATGGAGCCACTTCAGCAGTTGGACTCAAAGTCTCCGATAAATAATGAACGCTGAGATGAAATGACGAACTGATTGGTGATTTTGGAATTGGATATGAGTAATCAACAGATTCGATATTGTGAGAGTTACTTTCCCATTTGGTTTGACGGTAGGGAGTTAGAGTAATATCTGCTTCATCATGGTCTATACTGCCTTCGGTCAATCTATCGGCAGTTATCTGATAAATGCCTCTTACCCAGTTCATCCAGGTACTGGTTGATTTACGAAACTCAATTATTTCAGGATATCCTTTTTTGGGATGTTCTTCCACAACCCCCGACAGAATTACACCATATTGGGCTCGGGTAACCGCAACATAAAACAAACGAATATATTCAGCGAAAAGTTCTTGAAACGCATTTTTTCTCAATAGTCTGAGAATTACAGAATTTGATTTTTTACCCATATGCGAGGAGAATGTGAATCCCATTTCTGTATGTTCATTACCTGATTTATCCGGAATAGACGCCATTGAAAAGCTGGATTTATTGTCAAAATTCATCTGTCGGTGTAAGTCGGGTAGAACAACAAAGGGGAAATCCAAACCCTTTGCTTTGTGTATGGACATGATGACAATATCGCTATTTACTGATAACTGGGCAAACTCCTCATCAGGATGAGTAGATCGTCTTTGTCTGAGCAATAACTGAATCCGAATCAAATGTTTGCCATCCAGTGACCATTTGTGAATCAACCTGATACATTTATGAATATTTTTCCATCTTTGGGATCCATCATTTTCAGAGAGATATCCTAACTCGCGAAACTCACTATGAAATATGCTTGTCAATAAACGATCTAATGGATCTGTATGGACTCTATGAAGCCAATTGTTTATTTCTTCAAATATGTCAGGGAAATGGTTTTCCAATAATTCAAATACAGGAAATCGTCCCCTAGCCGGTTCGAGCATCTGGGTAAGTTCATCATCACTCAAGGCAAAAATCGGAGATCGAAGGAGACCTGCCAGAGCCACATCGTCCAGTGGATTGATGAGAACGGATATGATCATTTCAACATCTAAAATTTCCTGACGACTATAAAAACCTCGGCTGCCAATAATTTCAGCCTTTAAACCACTTTGTTTGAACGCCTCACGGTATGGACCAATATTGCTTTTTACATTTCGCAGCAACACGCCGATTTTGGGTTTCCCTGGTGGGCAGTCTAATTGTTTATAATGTGAGGTTTGCTGGAGATCCTTTAAAATAGTTGCCAAATGTCTGGCATAAGCCAAATCATCCTGTTTATATGTTGATTCACCACTTTCAGATTCGTCAGCTGTAACCGTCAAGATATTTACATTAATAAAGCCGCCAATGCTGGTATCTTTTTCTTTCAAGTCATGGGATTTATTGAGAGGATAGGATGTGGAATTAAATTTTGCTTCATAGGATTTTTGCATGTCATCTTCAGGTGTAAACAGCTTGGAAAATAAAGGATTAATAGCTTTTTTGATAAATTCAGCTGACGATCGATAATTATCATCAAACTCAATTTCCAGTGGAGGATTATCCATGTTCCTCAATTCCCCGATCGCATGGTTAAGTACTTTTACATCAGCATTTTGGAATTTATAGATGGACTGCTTTTCGTCCCCGACAAGAAATATTCCTTTTGAACGTATAATTCCTTTTGAAGAACATATAGTCTTGATAATGCTCCATCTCAATTCATTGGTATCCTGAAACTCATCTACCATGATATGCGGGAATATTCGACCGTATTGTTCGCCTATCCCAGGATATTCAGATAACAACTTATGAGTTTGGAATAATACATCAGCATAACTGATCATATGATTTTCAAGCTTTTTCTGCCAAAGCAGCTGCGTAAACTCGTGATAGAGATTGACCAGGTCAACAAGGAGTTTGGCTGCCAATTGATCATCGGCAGTGAAGAGACTCTTAATTATTTCTTCAGGTAGTATGGATTTGATTTCAGCGATACAATCCAGAAAAATTTGTTTGATTGCTTTGTGATCGTTAATCTCGTATCCGTTGCTTTTCCAGATACTCTGATTTGGCAGTAGATCGACTCTCTTTTTATATGTGCCGCTAGCGGTTACAAGCATGGGATGAATGTATTGACAGTAAAATGATTTGGGTTCATCTGATTGAACAAAGTTTTCAATCATTTTCTGCATTGACTGGATTTTTTCTTTGGTATCTGCAGGCATACGAACTGTGAGAATCTGTTCAAACGATTCAGACAGGATTTCGGCAGCCTGACCCACGTCGGCATCTGGCTCATATTTATCCCGCCATAATTGGAAAATATCTTTTGAAGTTTTGCCAGAATACTGACGTTCCCATATTGATAATTCGTTATGGTTATCAATTAGATATTGGATGGCGGACCGGATTCTGTACAAACCCAGATGATTTACCAGGTAGAGAAATTTTTCATCATTATTAGAGTAAAGCTGTTGGAAAAAAACATGTAGGAGATTTTGAGTCAAATCCCGGATATCATTTTCATCACCGGTAGAAATGGTTGGGTCTATTTTTGCCTGTATGGGATGTTCCCGGAGGATTTTTGCACAGAATGCATCGATGGTTTTTATTTGATTTCGAGAGAAGGTTTCCAGTATCCAATCTGAATATCCATCGGCGCTTGAGTGAAGAATATTTTGCCCAAGACCATCTATTTCTAATTTGCCTTTTCGGATGAGGGTGTTGATATCCTTGTATATCCTGCTGGACATTTCTGCTGTAGCCTTGTTTGTGTAGGTGATTACCAGAATATTTGCGGGTCCCAGCCATTCAGCTTTTGGTGAGTCGATTGATTTTTTGGCGAATTCATCGAGAATAGCGATATATCTTTTGGATAATGCATAGGTTTTTCCTGCACCGGCGCAGGCTCGGATGACGACATTTCTATTCAGGTCGAGGGCGTTAATGAGATTAGACAATGTATATATTTTGGATAAATTATTTGGTATGAAATATTTTCATATAAAAATCATTTCCTAAATTTATCAGGAATAATTCAGGAAAACTAAACATGAAGGAAGACACGAAAGATTACCGGAGAGTATCAGCTATTATCTCCGGTCGCGTTCAAGGCGTCTATTACCGGGAATCCACCCGCCGGCAGGTTTTGAAAATTGGCGGATTAACAGGCTGGGTAAAAAATCAGCCAGATAATACGGTCAAATTAATTGTGGAAGGAAATCGAGAGAAAGTACAACAATTACTGGATTGGTGTCAATCCGGTCCGCCTATGGCAAGAGTTCAATCAATTGATATACTGGAAGAAAATTACCTAGGTGAATTCAGTGATTTTATGGTGAGATATTAGATGATGAAATCGACAATATCCTGAAACCCAAATTGGATATTGTGTAAAGGTATATTCTCCTTTTTTAAGTTAAAAATTTATTAACTATGGTAACTTAAGAGTAATTGTGCTACTGCACGTTCATTTTCTCTACCTTTCTACTTCACAGAATGGGATATATTAATAAAAAAAGAGCTCATGAATAACATGAGCTCTTTTTTTATTATATTAACTTATAATTCAATATGATCAAAGCTACCATAGAGTAATAGTTGCGCCAATTGAAATCCTCGTATAGGTCATATCTACTCCTTCACCAACATCAATATCGTACCATGAGTACAAAACATTAGCCCCAAATTTTTCGGAGAAAGAATATCCGGCACCAATTGACCAACATAAACCTCCATCAATATCACTTTCATTAGGAATATCTAGACCGACTCGGGCAAATCCATTTATGGCATCTGTAATATTATAATTTGCAATTCCGTAAACAGAATGGATTGCAAACTCATCATCTCTCTCTAACTGGTATTCACCGCCGGCGCCAAACATATCGGTAAACATATAATCATAGCTAAGACTTATCCCTTCTTCAACATCAGCGGTTATGCTGTTTCCGCCACCAGTTGCTTCCACTTCCTGATTTACATCATAAGCAATCCTGAACTGTGAGAATGCAATGCTACCAACCACAGACAAGGATAATAAGTAATTTAAATAATTTCATCTATTTTCCTTTGTATTGATTTTTAATTGTCTTCAAGACCGTCAATAGTTTACGGTTGTTAAAAGAGTTTAATCAAATCTTAAAATAAGATACACATACCCATTAATATTTTGATTGTGGACTTATCAATCTATTTTATTGGTATTTGATACACCTGTAAATAGCTAAACTTTACGATGTATTTTTATCGATTTTCAGGTATTTCGTGAGTCAAAAAGGTGTTTCTGATAATCAGCACGGAACATCTAAAGGTGAAATAATTTAGGGTTTCGCCAGAAGAGGCAGTCACACAGGTAATACATAAATTTTAATAGTAAATTGGAAAATTAATTTTGAATAATCACTACAAAAAAATGAATAATATCCTGGCATGGATTGCATTCATACTATCATTTATCGTTTATCTTTCGACGATGGCACCAACCACTTCATTCTGGGATTGTGGCGAATTTATTGCTACCTCGGTAATCATGGGTGTGCCGCATCCACCGGGGAGTCCATTATTTCTAATTATCGGAAATGTGTTTTCTCATCTGCCATTTTTCAGTGATGTTGGAGCAAGAGTAAATCTGATATCTCCAATTGTCAGTGCATTAGCCGTATTGCTTTTATACCTAATTATTGTCCAGCTTATCGAAGAATGGAAAGGACCGGTAAAAACAAATTCAGAGGCGATAATTACTTTTGGAAGTGCATTCATTGGAGCTTTGACGTTTTCACTCACTGACTCTCACTGGTTTAATGCCGTGGAAGCAGAAGTATACTCAATGGCAACATTTTTTACAGCAATCATTGTGTGGCTTATCCTTCGCTGGGCACAGGGCATTGGAAAACAGGGCAATGTTCGTAATATTCTAATCATAGCTTATCTGGTTGGATTGGCCATTGGCATTCACTTACTGAATCTTCTTGCCTTTCCTTTTCTTGCTCTCATTATTTACTATAAAAAATATCCGTTCAGGCCAGTATCCTTCCTCACCGTAATTATCTTAACAGGAATTGCCTTTGGTGTGATATATCTCGGGATTATCAAGGGAATTCCAAACTTACTGGATAAAACAGGATTGTCCATGACAATCATTATTATCTTAGGTATTTTCGCCGCAACGGCTTATTTCATCAAATCTAAAAAAACATTGCTTGCCACATTATTAGCTTGCCTGTCCTTAGTCTTGGTAGGATATTCCACATATACGACAATTTTTATCCGGGCGGTCCAGAATCCTGCCATCAATGAAAATTCACCTGATACTATTGCAGGGGCAATCTCCTATCTAAATCGTGAACAATATGGTGATTGGGATATCCTTAATCGAAAATCTACACTCCAGCGACCGGAAAACACTTATTGGAAACGATACACTCTTAATCGAGGCAAACCAAAACCAAAAGAAGTACGTGATTTTATCTGGAATTATCAGGTAAAAGAAATGTATCTACGATATTTTGCCTGGCAATTCATTGGTAAGGGGGAGATGGATTGGCCGGTGATCAATAAAAAAGGCACTCTTCTTCGATATAAGGAAGGTATCAATTCCACAAGATATATCATACCATTGGCATTTATTATTGGAATGATTGGTATGGTATTTCATTTCCAGCAGGATTGGCGAAGAGCCCTGGCTGTGCTGGCATTGTTCGTTACCACTGGTCTGCTTATCATTTTATATTTAAATCAATATGATCCCCAACCCCGGGAAAGAGACTATTCATATGTAGGAAGTTTTTTTACATTTTCAATCTGGATCGGTATCGGTATCGCCGGCATTGCAGATTGGATTTCAAAGCTGGTGAAAGATGCGAACGGTTCAAAAATGGCAACTGCAGGATTAATGATCCTGCTATTTATTATGATGCCGGTGAATATGCTGGCAAAGGATTATCGAGAACATAATAGGGCTGGAAATTTTGTGGCCTGGGACTATGCCTATAATATGCTGAATTCCTGTGAACCGGATGGAATCATATTTACCAATGGTGATAATGATACGTTTCCATTATGGTATCTTCAGGAGGTGAGGGGCATACGTAAAGATATACGGGTTGTGAACTTAAGTCTACTAAACACACCATGGTATATTCGACAGTTACGGGATGATCCGCCTACCCTTCCGTTGAAAATGTCAGATAAGGATATTTCCGGAATTACGCCAATCGTTTGGGAGCCAAAGGATATTTCAATTGCTGGCCCCATCCCAGATAAAACACCAATTACATGGAATCTGAAACCCACCTACGCCGGGAGATATATCCGGGTGCAGGATCTGATGGTATATCGAATCATCAAAGATATGAAATGGAAAAGACCCATCTATTTTGCAGTAACCGTTTCTCCTGATAATCAAATTGGTCTGAATAAATATTTGCAAATGGAAGGTCTGGTTTACAGACTTACCCACGAAAAAGGAAGTGAATTAGATTATAAACGAATGCTTCAGAATATTACTCAAACGAGCAATATGGATAAACTAATTGTCACTGCAGATGATTATCGTGAACATATGGCCTCTGACGATGGAGTCTATCGATATCGGAACCTGGATAATCCCGAAGTATTTTATAATTCAAATATCCAAAGATTAATCCAAAATTACCGATCAGGCTTTTTACGACTGACACTCAGTGATGTGTATTCTGGCAATGATTCAAAAAAAGAAAACGCTTACCGGATTCTAAAAGATATGGATCGATATTTCCCAAATGATTTACTGCCGTATAATAGTCCTGATTTGGAATTACAAATTGCCCGATTATACAATGGTGCAGGAGATGTTGAGGAATTTAAAAAGAGATTGCTGGAAATTGAAAACTATGTTGATCTTCCAATGGAGACCCATTATTATATTGGTCAGATGTACTTAAATGAATTGTCTGATTACGAATCTGCTATCCGGGTTTACAAATATTTACATGGATTAAAGGAATATTCCCACATACCCAATTTTATGGAAGGATTAGTCCAGGCCTATTCCAGATCGGGGCAAGTTTCTGAGGCTGTTGAGGTATTAGAAAACTGGATATTATCCAACCCGGATGATACAGAAGCAAAGTCTATGTTAAAATATTTGAAAGAAGAGGAATCATAGGTCTTCCCCTTGTATCAATAATTATTCCCCATTTTAATGGTTCAGATATAATTGATTCATGTCTGCAATCATTGAAGTTATGCTCGTACGAGAATCTTGAAATAATTCTTGTTGATAATTACAGCTCTGATGACAGTGTCAGTTTTGTACAAAAAAATTATCCGTATGTTTGTATTATTCAAAATTCTGAAAACCATGGTTTTGCCGAAGGATGTAATATTGGCTCTCAACAGGCAAAGGGGAAATACCTGCTCATATTAAATAATGATACTATCCATGAACCGGATTGGATATTGCCATTGGTAAATATCTTAGAATCGGATTCAACAATATCCTCCGTTCAGCCCAAAATTTTGAATTTTCATAATCGTCAACTTTTTGACTATGCCGGTGCATCCGGAGGATTCATGGATATGTTTTGTTTTCCATTCAGCAGGGGCAGAATTTTTGATACCGTTGAAATGGATAAAGGCCAGTATGATGATCCAATTGAAATATTCTGGGCTTCAGGCACAGCATTTCTCACCAGAAAAGATTTGTTTTTGGAAACAGGTGGTTTTGATGAAGATTTATTTGCTCACATGGAAGAAATCGATTATCATTGGAAATGCAAGCTGATGGAATACCGGATATTTGTTCAGCCATCCTCAGTGATATATCATATGGGGGGAGCTACACTTCAATATTCTTCTCCAGAGAAAACCTATTTAAATCACCGCAACAGTTTTCTGCTGCTGCTGACAAACTATAGTTTTATCAACAGTGTTATATTGTCAATTCCACGATTTATGATGGAATTATTATCGGCTTTTCGCGACCTTTTTTCAAAAAGGACAGATCATGGGATTGCCCAATTCAGAGCCCTTTGGTGGATTATTAGTCATCCGGGTATTGTGATGAAAAGACGTCGAAAAACAAAGAAGATCCGAATGCTAAAAGATGCAGATATTATGGTGAATATGTACCGAAGAAGCCTGGTATTTGATTATTTTGTTCTAAAAATGAAATCATATACAGAAATTTTAAGGAAATAATGCCAAAGTCAAAATTAACAATTGACCATATTGTTCATTATGTAGAAAATCTGGATATTGCCGTTGAAGATTTTCAAAAAAATGGCTTTAACGTTTTAAGGGGAGGTATCCACACTGGTGGAATAACTCAAAATGCGATGATCCATTTTTTAGATGGTACTTTTATTGAATTAATATCTTTCACTAATTCTATACAATCGACTTTCTTTAAATGGATGTTCAGGCTTCATCTCAGTAGTTTTATACATAATTCTCCGAGAATGACTGTAGCAAAACGAGTTGTCTCCCGAATGGCGCTCTGTCCTCAGGGTATGATCGATTTTGCGATAAAATCGAGATCATTTCAAGATGACTATACCCGGATAACCCATGAAGGTGTACAATTATCAACTCCTGCTAACATGACGAGAAAATTACCAGATTTAGAGCTATGTTGGCAGATGAGCATCCCAGAGTTTCACGAGCTGCCTTTCCTCATATCAGATTATAATGTGATTCCTGTTCTTAATCATGATGCGGCAATACATGAGAATGGTGCGACTGGAATTTCGAAGATTTTAGTTTTTACAAATAAACTTAAAAAGACCTCCGAATACTATCAAGCGTTTCTGGGTATTGATGCTGAAATCGTCAATAGTGAATCGAGAAAAGCGGTTTTGTTTCACTCTACACCAAGTATTATTGAAATAGTTAGCCCCAAAATTCCAGATATGGATTCCCGTGGTTATGGAATATTTGCTCTTGAATTTAAATTTCCAGATCAATCCAGAGAAGCCAACTAGCAAACTATCTTTTAGATAAACATCTTTTCATATTTGGTAACAGCATTCTGTAGTTTTATCAGGATTACACATAATCAGGGATGGAAAGGTCAAAGGGTATTTCTCCAATATAATTGATTTGATCAACTTGCATACTGGATTTAATTACATGGATTACCACACCAGTTTTTTTGGCATGAACCAATGCTTTGCCAAGTTTGGGATCTCTTTCCCATTGCGGAGTAAATAAATCTACATCATGTCGCTGAACAACAAATAGGACCATACAATTTTTTCCAGCTTCCTTCATTTCTGAGAGATGCATCAAATGTTTTCTACCTCGTTCGGTTACAGCATCCGGGAATTTTGCGACCCCATTTTCTACATAAGTCACAGATTTAACTTCAAGATATAACAATTTTTCATCATTCCTCAACAGAAAGTCAAAACGACTTTTACCCACGGTATGCTCTCTTTTTTCTACCTGCCAGTTTTTGAGAAATGGTATGGATTTATTCTGAATGAGATATTCAACAAATGTATTTGGGAGCCAGGAATTGATGGAAATTAATGTTTTCCCAGAATATACTGCCTGGGTGGAATATCCGGTTTTACGATGGGGACCATTTTCTTTTTTAACCAGGAGTTTTACGCCGGGAAAAAGTAATTCCTTTAGTCTGCCGGGATCAGGTAAATGACTAAGATGTTTGGTGCCGTTAATTTCAATTTCAGTCAGAAACCTATTTGGGCGACTAATAAATTTGGCGGTTAATAATTTCCATGGTAATTTCATTTAATGCGAGTCTCTTAAGAATATTTCAGTGATAATAATTGGGTGAAACTAATCATTTATGCTATTCAATTACATAATTAAAAAAACTGAAATTAATGTAATTTTTATTTAAGGAATGAACTGAAATCTCTTTAAATTTTAATTCCGTTATGAACAAATACTCAAATCATTTCCTCATTGCCATGCCCCATATGATGGATGCCATCTTTAAAGAAAGCCTGGTATTCATGTGTGATCATGATGAACAGGGCGCTATGGGCATCATTGTCAATAAACCTATGATGACTGATAATGTTGAAGAAATTCTTACCCAGACCCATCTCGATCAAATCACCCCATATCCCAATGTATATTTTGGTGGTCCTGTGAGGATCGAACAGGGATTGTTTCTCCATGACAAGAACTATAACATTGATGGGACATTTACCGTTTCAGATGAGGTGTCGCTCACAACAAATCCCGATATCATAAATGATATCTTAATTGGCAAGGGCCCCAAATATTTCCGTTTCACACTTGGTTATGCTGGATGGGGGTTGGGGCAATTGGAACGAGAAGTTGAAAATGGAGATTGGCTTGTCATGCCTGCCACCGGTGATTTCATTTTCCAGACACCTGACAATAAAAAATGGAAAAGTGCTGCCAGTCAATTTGGTATAGACATCCTGGATTTTAATGGTCAGACAGGACAGGCATAAAAAACTCCTTCACAAATAAATAGGTTTTATTTGTTGGGCTAAAGTCCGTTTTCTTACTCTCCTATCCACAGTTAAAATATCAGACTTAATGTTTCATTCAATCCGGCATCAATCCTTTATCCGCAAAACTGGTGATTTGATTCCCGGCGATAATAATGTGATCATGAACGACCACATCGATAGATTTACAAGCTGATATTAATTTATTCGTAATTGACTGATCATCCCTTGATGGCTGAGGGTTTCCTGAAGGGTGATTATGAACAAAAATGACAGCAGCTGCATCCTTCTGCAATATGAATTTGATCACCTCCCGCGGATAAACTGCACTTGTGGTAATTGTACCTGTAAAAAGTTTTTCAACTGAGATGATTCTATTTTGTCCATTTAACAAAACCAGGAGAAAGGACTCTCTGTTTTTATCCCTGAGACGATGCTTGAGGTAATCGATCACATCATTGGACGATTTTACATAATCGGTGTTAATAATCTGATCCTTCAAATATCGTCTTGAGACGGCTTGTATCATTTTAATGCCAAAAACATTTGCCGGCCCAACCCCATATTCCTTTTTTAATTCATCCGGATGAGCTTCAAGAACGCCTTTTAATGATTTAAATTTTTTGATCAGATTCTTGGCGGTATTTTTTTGATCCCGTCTATTGTCGGCAAGTTTTAATAAGAGTTCGATGACCTCATAATCCAGAAATCCTTCCAAACCGCCATCTAAAAATCTTTTACGCAATCTTGCATAATGTCCATGTTCATTCATTTTGGTCTCCTTCATAACCTGAGAATTACCTAAAAATAATTTGATTCGAGTATTCCACCCAACATTTTATTTAAAAATATAGATGGGGTATAAAATATGCAAATCTCAAAATAGAATCACTTGATATGAGTAAAAAACGTCAAAGCGCCCTGGCAATTGTTCTGTAGGGTTTTATCCGTTTTGGATCGGAGTGGTGATTGTAAAACCTGGACTAATTATAAAATATTAATTCAATTATTTTAATATCACCTGAAAATATTTCTCAATAAATGGAATAAATTTCAAGTAGAAAATGTCAAAGAATTTAAAGGATTAAAATAATCCAAAGTCTAAAAACTTAAAATCAAATACAATCACATCAAAATGAAGATGACAACATATATTCTCCTCATAATGATTACCATATCATTTGCTCAATACAATCTTGTTTGGCAGGTTGATCAGGATTATTACGAAAGCGGACATATCCTTTTTGATGTGAATGATGACGATGTTGTCGATTTGACTAAACAATATGGACCATACATTACCGTATATGATGGGTCAGATAATTACAGCATAATCTGGTCACTTAATAACCTTGATTTCGAATACAATACCCTATATCAGGAATTAGATATTAATACTGATGGATCGTCTGAGTTCATCGTTGTATCCAGCGATATCTGGACGCAAAATCGCTTCCAGGTTCACCTCTACCAAAACCTTGATACAGAACCGATGTGGAGTTCACCCATTTTTGAGGGTTATCTCTCAGGAACTGATTCATTTGATCTACTTGGAGATGGAAACAAGAACATACTAATTGGATCTGTGAACTCAACTGATAGTGATTATTCAAGTTCAATTGTTCTATTGAATGGTTCTACTGGAGAGATTCTATGGAATGAGCCAGATATTGATGGGTATATTACCGGGCCATATTCTGGTGATCTGGATGGAGATGGTAAAACAGAAATTCTTTATAATCAGTATCATCAAACCTCAGAAACCTATCAGTTGATTTCATCGGAGATATCCATTGAATGGTGTGGTTCCGGTGATATAAATGAAGACACTATGCTGGATATTCTTGATATTGTCGCATTGGTCACCTGCATAATGGATGGCTGTAATTTTGAAGATTTTCCCTGTTGCGATATTACCAATGATCAGTCAATTGATATTCTGGATATTGTATTGATGATAGATCGGATATTAGGTGAGTGGTTTTATCAAAACCTGACTATCATTGAGGAATGGCAGGTGGATCAAAATCAGTACGAAAGTGGACATTTATCATTTGATATCAATTTGGATGGTTATCCTGAACTTACCAAAACATTGTTCAATACAGTAACAATTTATAATGCGGTGAACAACTATCAGGTTGATTGGTCTTTTCTTGATGAAGAATCAGACTATTTATCGCTGCAGATTTTCGATCAGGAATTATTTGAAGGTTTTGAAGGCGGAATATTTTTACACGAGACCGTCACATCAGATACACTCTTTCATATTAGCCTGCAGCTTCCTGCAGACAATACTCCACAATGGGATTCAGATACCTGGGATGGTTACATTACCCGTGTCCAGTTATATCAAGAGCCTGAAAGCGAGACTGGATTGTTCTTTTTAGGGGTAAACGAATATATTGAATCGACAGATAATTATGTATCTCGAATAGTAGTTTTGAATACTGATGATGGGTCAATTCAATGGCAAAGTGAAGAATATTCAGGTTACATAATTGGACCCTACGCTGGGAATATTAATGGAGACGGTAACACAAATATTCTGGTAAATATCTTTGATACTGTAAGTGAGGCTTCATCGCTGCTATTATATGAATATTCTGAAGTTGCAACTCAAAGTGATAATAGTGTACCCGTGTTTTACTCTCCGGAAAATAAACAAAAAATTCAGGTTAACCTTCCGTCATCATGCAGCTCTGATGCGGCATTTCAAAACTTAAAAGGGATTTTTCCAGTTGGCAATTAATTATGTCTAAAAATAAAATTAAAAATACAATCTATCTCATTTTTCTTCTGTCCTGTGGTGTTTCACAAAACTATTCCGGTATCCTCAATCTATATCCATGGAATGTGAGTGCCTCAGTTTATGCGACGGGCGGTGATTATTCCACGGGATCAGAATATTCATCCACTTCAATATATTTTTCAATGGATCGCCATTGGAAAGATCGCTTCATCGTTTCATATGAAGAAATCACAATTAGCAATGATAATGAAGATTTCAAGCAGTATAATTTGTTTGGCAAAGACTATTTCTTTATTAGACCATGGTTCTCCCTGGGTGGAATTGTCGGGCATTTTGAAACAAATTTCAGTATGGTAAATGATACTCTAAACTCTCCCGGCGTCTACACCCTGAATAGAGCAATTCGCTCTGATCAATCCGGCTGGATTCTTGGTTTTCAATTAATGGGCGATTTGGAGAATATGGGTTATTCCTTCAATTATATTTCATCAAAATACCTAGATACACAGGCATTTACAGATGAGTATGAATATGAAACCATTTTTCAGGATACCACATATAATTATATATCCAGCGCAAAAACAAAATTTGACCAAATTGGTCTAATGATTAGCAAAAAAATTGGCAAGCACATTTTCAGGATTGGGTCATCAGGACATTTCTTTCCCGATAAGAATTATTATGCCCATCATGGTGTATGGGAATATGAAGGTAAAAATGATCTTTATTCGATACTGTCTTTCGGATTTGGCGAGAGTCGGTATGCTGTTGATTCTCATGCATTGCTTGTCAACAATAATTCAGATATATTAACCGAATATGTCAGTTGCAATATGTCGAAAAGAATAGCCACCCATTGGACAGTATATGGTAACATCTCATTTCATAAATATCAGTTTTATAACATTCCCGGAAATTATAATACCCGATATTTAACATTTGGATTACAGATAAGATTTTAAAGGATTATATGAAACGATTATTGCTGATACTTTCAATTTTTCTCTCTGCATCATTCTCAAAGGACGATTTGAGTCTTGATGTAAATATTGTTGTGGATGCTGACACTGGTTGGCCTGTTAAAGTAATGGTATCTGGTTATTCGCCACACGATCAAATTTGGATGGGCACTTCTCGGTATCCATTCAATGCTGAAATACCGGAAACAGATGGAATACACGATATCATAATTATATATGAAGGTATCATTGAATATGAGGTATCCATCAAACCAATATTGCTGGATGGTAGTTTTGAAATAGCAATATGGGGCACAAAAGTTCCAAAAGTGGATTGCACTCTTGAGTATTGTCATTGGTGTAAGGTAAATGGATTTCATCTTGATAATCTGTTGATTTATAAAACTGGACTATTAACACAATTAAATGGATATTAAAACAGGAGGCCAAATTGCCAGAGCTATTTAAATCGGAATTAACCTTAAGTGACAGTGGGTTTTTATTTGACCATAATTCAGGGCTTACCTATACATTGAATGTGACGGGTCAGTTTATTTTCAACTGCATGGAAGATGGTCTGCAGGCAGTAGATATACTGGGTAAAATCATGAAAGAATTTGAAGTAAACGAGGATACTGCAAGAAAAGATATGGATGATTTTTACCGGCAATTAACGGATATGGGACTGATTAGTAAATGAGTATTAATGTAGCGGTAACCGGTCTCCATGCTGCCGATAATCCGGCACCGGGAATTGGTGTAATTCGATCTCTGCGGCACCCTGAAGGATGGGACGGAAAAATTATTGGTCTTGCGTATGATGTACTGGATACAGGTGTCTATGATGATGGTCTGCTTGATCATGTTTATATGATTCCATATCCCAATCAGGGTAGTAAATATATTCTGGAGCGAGTCCTGTATATAAATGCAGAGGTAGGCATTGATGTTTTGATTCCCACTTTAGATAGCGAATTGACGACATTCCAGCAACTGGAGCCTGAATTAAACCAACATGGTATTTTCCTCTTTATCCCGGAGAGCAAAATCACCAATAAAATATCTAAGGTATATCTCGCTGAGTTTTGCGAAAAGGAGAATATCTCTTACCCCAAAACCAGGGTCATCAAGGATCCCGGTGAACTAAAAGAAGCCGTAGAAGATATTGGTTTTCCACTCATGTTAAAAGGTGTTTTTTATGAGGCCTATACCTGTAATAATCACATGGAGGTTCTAAATCACTTTGACAGGATTAAACTGAAGTGGGGACTACCGATTATACTCCAGGAAAAATTAGATGCCGAAGAGTTTGATATATGCTGTGTGGGTGATGATGATGGCAATTTAATGGGGGCGGTGCCTATTCGGAAGACCCGACTTACTGATAAAGGAAAAGCATGGGCGGCGGTGACATTGAGAAATAGCGATTTGATGGAAATTTCCAAAAAAGTCCTAAAAAAACTAAAATGGAAAGGACCCTGTGAAGTTGAAATTCTCCAGGATACTAAAACGAAAGAATATAATCTGATCGAGATAAACCCAAGATTTCCAGCCTGGATATTCTTGTGTACCGGAGCAGACCAAAATCTCCCCCGCATGGTAGTGGATTTGGCCATGGGAAAAACGGTTGAACCGCTTGAGCCGGCTAAATCAGGTGTGTGTTTTGTCCGCCACGCTACTGATCTGGTATGCCCACTTGAATATATCGAAAAATTAACAACCATCGGTGAGTTACATTATAGTACGACTAAAAATTAGAGGAGGTTGATGATGTCAGAAAAGAAAAGCTATTTAAAACCCACGATTGTCAGACATTCAGTTGGTGTTACAAATAAATTCGGAAGACCCCCAATTACTGTACCTCAAGATCGTATCGAAGGACTCACTATTGGTGAACTCACAAATTTACATGGATCACCTCTCTATGTCCTTTCAGTTGAGCAGTTGAGAAATCAATATCGCGATATGGATAGAGCTTTCAAAACAAGATATCCCAGAACTCAAATTGCCTATTCCTATAAAACAAATTACCTGAAATCAGTGTGCTCAATATTGCATCAGGAAGGGGCCTGGGCTGAAGTAGTTTCAGGGTTTGAGTATGATATTGCCAGGGATTTAAAGATACCGGGCGAGAAGATTATTTTTAATGGACCGTATAAATCGCATGAGGATTTGATCCGCGCCTTTAATAATGACTCGATGATTAATGTGGATAATTACGATGAAATTCAAGTATGCGAAGATATATCCGTCGAGTTAGGCAGAAAGCTCTCCATTGGTGTTCGTATTAATATGGATTTAAACAATCCACCATGGCATAAATTTGGATTTAATGTCGAAGCGGGCCATGCCTTTGATGCGGTAAAACGAATACAGGCAGGTGGTAAACTTGAAGTGGTTGGATTGCATATCCATACCGGGACTTACGTGGATGATGTGAATATTTATTCTATGGCAGCGCAGGGATTGGTAAATTTTTATACCTATATAAAAAATCAGCTGGGCGTTACATTAAAATATTGGGATATCGGCGGCGGTTATGCTTCTCATAATACTTTGAACTGGGCCTGGCAATCCTCTGAGTACACTTGTCCCACCTTCGATCAATATGCTGAAGCAATCTGCCCGATTTTGATGAACGGTCCATTTCAGGGAAACGAAGCACCACAGTTATTTCTTGAACCGGGCCGGGCTTTAGTGGATGAGCCATTCACATTGATCACAACAGTGGTAGCTCAAAAACGCCTTCCAGGTGGAAAACGGGGGATCGTTGTCGATGCAGGTATGAATGTCCTCTCATCTGTTCAATGGTATAATTACTCTTTTCAAACAGCCCAGGATTCTGGTTTGACGACGGAAGAAACCGTTTTATATGGCGGATTATGTATGAATATCGATGTTCTCAGACCCAGCATATCTTTGCCGCCGGTTCGTAGAGGAGATCATTTGGTGATACCACATGTTGGGGCATACAATATCAGTCAGAGTTGGCAGTTTATTTATTTACGACCGGCAATTATTGCCATCGATAAGGGAAATATTCATGTGATCAGGGAAAAAGAAAACCGTGAATACGTTCAACAGGGAGAATATGTACCAGATGAATTTTCAATTTCGTGATAATTCATCGACATATAAATCTGGTGATCAAGGCGATATATCAAACTTAATTAATAATTGTAATTGAATAAAAAACACAACATAATTATAGGGATAGGCACATGATCGAATTTTTCAGGATTTGCCTTAAATCTTATGGCATCATTGCCTTTTCTCTCCATCTGATTCCGTCATTTATTCTTTTTACTGCGACATTTTACAATCCGGTGATGGGTCTAATGGGATTGGCTGGGAATATCATTTCAAATCTAACTGGGAAATGGCTCCACCCCAATAAACATGTTTATAAAGCCGGAATCTTTGGAATTAACGGAATCCTGTTTGGAATTGCACTGACCAAATATGCTGAATTGAATTATTCAATAATTGTATTTCTTTTGATAGGTGCAATATTAACTGGATTGATCACGTTCATGCTTTCAGTTCACTTTGAGAAAATTGATCTACCTGTTTTGAGTATCCCGTTTACTTTTGTATTCTGGATGTTCATATTTATTATCGGCACAGGCACTGAAGTTGATATCAGTCTAACACCTATTGCATTCATGAAATCCATCGACCTGTGGATATTTAACATTCTGCCATACTGGATGTTTGAATACATAAAGATGTTCGGCAGTATTTTCTTTCAGGATAATTTGATTTCAGGATTTCTTGTACTCACTGCAATATTTCTCTTTTCCAGAATTTCGGCTTTTTTTGGTCTGTGGGGCGGAATAATTGGCATGATCACCTATTATTTTCTCAATGGTTCACTGGTGGGATTTCATGGCTTGAATTATGTGTTGATAGCTCTGGCCTTTGGGGGATTTTTCCTGGTTTACAATAGAAATGTGTTCCTGCTTGCAACCATTGCAATCATTATCACCGGATTCGTCGAACAGGCATCCACGGTTCTTTTGGATATTGCCGGATTACCGGTTTTGGTATTTCCGTTTAATCTGGTTGCAATTCTTATGCTTGCTCCTGCGAAAAAACTATTTCAGGATGGTTATCATCTAAAAAACGTACCGGTGCCTTTGTACCTCATTAAAAGTCCGGAAGCTAATGTCCGCTGGTTCAATAGATTTCGTGATTATCTAAATCAGCAAAAGACTCAAATCTCTCCGCCTTTTCTGGGTGAGTGGACTGTCTTGCAAGGTAATAATGGAGAATGGACCCATAAGGAAAAGGGTAAATACGCCTGGGACTTTGTTATCCGTGATACCTCAGGGAATCAGGCCAAAGGGTTTGCAAATTCACTGGAAGATTATTATGCCTTTGGATTGCCGGTTTTAGCTTCTGCACCTGGTTTGGTATCTGCTATTGAAAATACGATTATTGACAATCCTCCCGGCACTGCAAGTACGGAGCAAAATTGGGGAAATTATGTAATTATTGATCATCAGAATGGGGAATTCAGCGAGATCAGTCACCTTAAATTGGGTAGTGTAACCGTGCTTCCAGGTCAATATGTGAAACGGGGTCAAATTATTGGTTATTGCGGTAATTCAGGGAGATCTCCAGTACCGCATATCCATTATCAGCTGCAAAAGGAACGTTCCCTTGGGTCTGAAACAAAAGCGGCCGCTTTCTCAGATGGCAAATTAAATGACGTTATTTCAATTCATTTTAATCCGGTAAAGAGCGATAGAATCTCCCAGGCTGACATGGTATCAGAACAGATTTTTACTTTATTGGGGAGGGAATCTGAAAGCTGGGTATATAAAACAAAAGGAAAGCTCTTTAGTTATAAAGAGATACTCAATTTCACCACAGATGAATATGGTAATCCAGTAATATCCATGAAGAATAGCTGGTTGTGGCATATTATTGAGCTACCTGATTTTATAGAGATTAAGCCTGATTTTAAAACGTATTCATCAGTATTATCTCCATCAATTTGGATGGAATCAATTGGAGAGGGAATTGTTTTCCCAAAATATCTAATTGACAATTTCTCCTGGGATGGAGGTTATGTAAAAAAGGTGATTGGAACCAATATGGAGTGGGATATTCATACAAATAAATGCATATTCACGGTGCATTTGGAGAAGGGAATAATCAATGTACGTTTTGAAGAGTTTTCCCAAAAAGAAATGGATTTGGTTACTATAGAGAAATTAAAAAAATAAGAGAGAGCCACTCATTTTCTGATGTGCGAAATTGAATACCGCACTCCAGATAATTATGGAATGCGGTACTTAATATTCTACAAATTACTGATTACGTCCCTAACAGCTTCAGCAATATTATCGATTTGCCATGCCTCAATAGTCAGGGCTGGGGCAATTCGTACTGTTGAATGATGTGTTTCCTTGGCATAAACACCATGATTTAGCAACTCTAAAGATACTCTATGGCCATCGAGTTGTGGTTTATTAAACATCTCGAAAGCGATGAGTAATCCTTTCCCGCGGACTTCTTTTATTTTATCGGGGAATTCAGACTTAATATCTTCAAAATGCTGCATGAGTTGGGCACCGCGTATGCGGGCGTTTTTGGCAAGATTCTGATCCACCAATACTTTTGTTGCGAAAATAGACACCACACAGGCAAGGGGATAACCACCAAATGTCGAGCCTTCAGATCCAGGAGTCAAAACACCAATTACATCATCACGACCTGCGACAAAGGACACTGGCAAAATACCACCACCAGCAGCTTTACCGCAACCCATCAAATCAGGTTTTATACCATATAACTGATGAGCAAAATTAGCACCGGTTCTTCCGAAACCAGTTTGAACTTCATCCATGGCAAGAAGGATGTTATATTTTTTGCACAATTCTGCGACTGCCGGCCAATAGCTGTCATCAGCGATGATCACACCGGCTTCACCCTGGATAGGCTCAACGAGGAATGATGCAATTCTATCCCCTTTTTCAGCAAACAGTTGTTCAAGAGCATGAATATCATTAAATGGAACGAGTTCAATCCCAGGAACAAAAGGTCCAAAATCAGATTTCGCATCCGGGTCGTCTGACAGCGAGACTGCAGTCATTGTACGGCCATGAAAGTTTCCCCTGGCGGCGACGACAATCGCCTCGTTTTCGGGTATGCCTTTTACACGATATCCCCAACGCCGTGACAATTTAAACATCAACTCAGGAGCTTCAACACCTGCCACCTTTGGTACAACTCGGTCCATTTCCGTTATTGCAGTGGTTGCCATCAAAAAGGCTGCCATATATTTGTGGCGGATAGACCTGGGTACGGTTGGCAATTTATCCACGGTGAGGTGGTGAACAACTGCATCAACAATTGTTTGATTCAGCTGGCCCTGATTGACAGCAGAATAGCAACATAATCCATCTATCAATTCTTCCTCAACAAATGATTTTACATCCTCAGAGTTTGGTTTTCGACAAATTAGGGTTGATGAGTCCTGAACATGCGAAACAACTACATTTTCAAGAGGACTATAATTTCTTCCGCCTTTTTCTTTTTCAATATTTTCGTGTTCTCGGGGGGTGAGATCACCAATCCGTATTCCATTGACAGTGAGATCATCACCATATCCTTGGATTGAAAGTTCAGCCATAACGATTCTCCTTTTAAACTGTATTTCCTAAAGGAAATCACAGTCGATTTGTGCAAGAATAATATTTTTAAGCTTCTGAAAGCTGCCAAATTTATTATGATATTCTTCTCATTTCCGGCGATTATTCAACAAGATTCAGAGAAATTTCATAACCATATTTAATGACTTAATTTCGTATTCAGGATTGATTCAATTTTTTCAATTTTTGAAGTCATACGGGAATTGGATCCAAGTCGATAATCTAACTTGATATTTACTGCTATACGGTTTGAATGTATTTTTAAATGAGAAAAACAATCGCCTATGACTTTCATAACATCACTCCATGATCCTTCTAAAATGGTTCCCATAGGAGTTAATTGATATGGTATACGACTTTCATCAATGATTTTTAGAATTTGCGCTACATAGTCGCTGACACTTTCACCCTTATCGGTGGGATAAATTGAAAATTCTGCTAGAATCATTTCCACGCCTCCAAATTGAACGAATTAAAAAAAATAATGAGAAAGAAATTTAGACTTTAGAAGGGGAATAATAAATTTTTAAAAGACGTTGGACTGTCAAAAAATGCAGGTTGCTGCGATGTTACTTCAAATAAAATAGAAAAATCATCCTAAAGCGAGAAATAGCCGGGTGTAGTCTCACCCTCCGACCATAAATATTTAAGTATCTTTAATAAAATGAAAATTTGAATTGTGGTTTTCTGACTTAATCCATTAAATTATTTTCTCTTGAAGAAAGTTTTTAAGAAAATGTGTGCATTTATTTTGTGTACATTTCCCTTCCTGAAAATGAGGAAATTATGTTAAAAAATATCACCCTAAGCGCTGAAGAAGAATTAATACGCAAAGCAAAAGAAGTAGCAAGAAGAGAACATACTACCCTGAATGCTAACTTTCAGCAATGGTTAAAACAATATGTCATAAAGAATACAAAAGTTGTAGATTTTAATAAATTTATGGAACAGCTTGATTACGTAGATTCAAGTGGAGAGTTTACACGAGGTAACAATAATGAACGATAAATACTTTATAGATACAGATATATTTATTGCGTCATTCAATTCCAAGAAACCGACAAAACAAAGAACAGCAGTTAGTTTAATTGAACGGGCATTGCGTACTTCCTCAGGTGTTATTAGCTATCAGGTGCTTCAAGAATTTCTGAACGTTGCTACCAGGCATTTCCCGACCCCAATGCTGCATGTAGATTGTCAAAGATATTTGAATAATGTTCTGGAACCTCTCTGTGAGGTATACACCAATATTGAATTATATCACAGCGCCCTCGATATAATGGATAAACTTAAATATCCTTATTATGATTCATTGGTGATTGCAGCCGCATTACGTGTGGATTGCAAATATTTATTTTCGGTAAATATGGTTCACAAACAGAAAATAGAGAATACGATAATTTTCAATCCATTCCTTTAATTTTCGTTACTGATTACAGCTGAACGTTATTTTCTCGGATAAAGTCAGCGATTTTTCTGTCCTCCTTCATGATATGTTTCGTAATCCAATTAATTAGAAAGTGAATCATATTGAAAGTATTAACTGGAATCCCTTTTTTTAATTTCACTAGATAATTAACAACGCTATTAACAAACTCCTGGTGATCCCTTTTTTGCGTCTTTATATCGGGATACTTTATTCGCGCCATCAGTTCTTCTTCCGATTTAAAATGATATTTTGTATAATCTACCAAAAATTTTAAGATATTACCAATTTCCTCACTGGCCTGCCCTTTTGCAATTGAAGATTGTAATTTATTAAAATGGGATACCAGCGATTTATGCTGTTCATCAATAATTTCTACACCAATGTTAAAAGATTCATTCCATTCCATAATAACTCCTAGTATATGGATTGATAATATTTATATATATTCAAATATTGAATTACATTTCTCTGTTTAAAGTTGCCTCCAAAGCGGAACTGATTTTTGACTCGATTTCTGTCAAATGGACCTTAGTGTATGAGTCAAGTGCAGGATGACTTTTAATCCTTTTAATCTTTGATTTCAAATCAATGAGATTATTTCGAGCAAGTGAGACTGCATCTCCAGGATAATCATTGTTTTTTTGAAGCAGGATACTAACCAGAATATGTACATGAGTTCTTTGCAGTTTTCGTCTGTAGCTATTAATATTTTCCCGCTGTTCCATCTCAGACCATAAAGACATTTGCATTGTATTAAATAATTCAGACATCTTGAATATTTCTTCATTGATGGGAATTTTCAATTCATTATCCTGCATCCTGTTTAAAACAGATTTTGAGTATAATCTGGATAATGCCTGAGCTTGTAGGGCAAATACAACATCATGAATCGGATAATCATGTCTTGCTCTTGTCCAATTAGATCCTCGAAAATCACCAAAATACCGGGGAGCCAGTTTGTTCAGTAATTCTGGAGAAAACTGAAATGCATCTTCAGAAAAGATTTGTGCATTTAAAAATTCCAATGCCTGACGCTGTTTTAATGCTGGAACTACTTCAAATGGAATTCTGCCATTTGGATCACCGACATGGTCCCGATATGCATAAACACCGCCAATATATTTGGGTACATTATTACACATATTTCGATATTCACCGATACCCTGTCCAAATACAGATCGCAGCTTGTAATATGATTCATCTTCACTTTCAAATTTTTCAGGCAGGTTCTTCCATAATTCATTGACCATTTCAATTCTTGATTGATAATATTCCAATGGATCACTGGTCATATCATATAAGTTGCAGCTGGGATCCATTCCACGCATGGAATATCCTCTGGCATCTTCGTCTGTACAATAAGCGAGAAGTGGTTCAGCACTTCTACTGGCGATGCTTTTTAATAATTCATCTTCTGTTTCAAATTCGGATTTGTCAAAAGGACGGTAGGCATATTCAATCGCCCAGTAATCATACACACCAAGGGTAGTATGATAATAGGATCCCTGCGGCTCGCCTTCAGGTGAAAGATTTATTGGCGTATAATCCATAACTGAACCGGCAATACCATATTCGCTAGTAAATTCATAATTTTTTAATAGTTCGAGAGGATATATGGAAGTACCTCGAAAATTATGCCGTAAACCTAAAGTATGACCAACTTCATGGACAACGAGATCTGACAATCCTGCCATGACGAATTCTTCAAGATCATCTGTGCCAAGTGTGCCATTTGCCAAAAGAAAATTTGAAGCAAAAACCATCTGTCGGTGTTTTTCCTGTGAATACTCACATTGGTGATTATTATAGTCTTCTAATTCATTTGGCGGGTCCATCCAATTCAATACATCGTTCATGGAAACTGGAGTGACAAATTCATCATACTCCCGGTAAAAATGTCTCACATAATCTGAACTGATACGAATATCTGCATCATATAATTCACCGGTAAAGGGATTGGCGCGGGAAGGTCCTACTGCATAACCGGCACCAGGCTGAATAATCCAGCGAATAGTATTATATCTTGAATCTGCCGGATCCCATTCAGCATCATCAGGCATTATATTCGCTACCATGGCATTTTTAAAACCGATTCTTTCAAATGCCTCATTCCACATAAGAATACCTTCCGCAATGGCTTGACGATATTTCTCCGGAGTGGTATTTTCAATCCAGAAAACAATGGGCTCTACGGGTTCAGATAATTTTGCATCGGGGTCTTTTTTTTCAAGATTCCAGCGATTGATATAATATTTATACGGTGAGTTGAGATCAAGTGAAGAGTAATCCTGATAAAAGGTTTGAAAATGTCCAACACGGTCATCGGCCACTCGTGGCTGATAATCCGATTCAGGTATAGCAGATAAACTGAAATGATATTTATGCAGCATGCTTCTTGAATCTGCCAATGTACTACTGCCATGGGGTTTGTCAGATTTGAAGTGAAGTGCAACACCAACCTCGGTATTTTCGGTAAACGATTTTAATGTTATAAATGAGCTGTTATCCTTGTCAAAATCATACTTACGCTTCCATTTACCTGTCCGATAGCCCACCATGGTATATTTATCGGTAATAAAAAAATCCTTCATATCGATGAGAATTTTCCCATTGAGTGAATCAGGCTCTGATAAGATTTTTGATTTTAATAAAATTGAATTTGGTAACTGCTGCTTAATTGCTCTTGCGGTTGGAGTATTTTCTTTGGCACGATAACGAGTATTTGCCTCAATAAGTTGGATGCTCTCGCCAAATTTCTTAAAGAAAAATGGGAAAGATCCCATCATGGATCCGCTATCAAAATATGCTGCATCACCGGATTGACGGGTCACATTCCAAAGATAAACTTGTTCAAATTGATCAGGGTGAATCGAGAAATAAGCTGCATTTTTTTCCTTATCCCAATACATATCAAATAAACCGGATATTTTTTCATAGTCTTCCACAAGCTCTTCAAATGCAGGTAATTTAGATTTATCCTTTTCGTCTTCTTCAATATCAACTGTAACTACTGGCGTTTTTTTTGTAGTATCTGCATCAATTTGTATTGATGGATTTGGTGTATCCTGTGTGAAAATAATCGCATTGAATAAGATACTGATAATGAGAAAATAATTAACTCGAGACATGAATTGATTCCTTTGGAATATTAAAAGATTGATAAACATTGACATTCTTTGATTGATGTGAAATTTATCCTACTTTTTACTATTGAATAAAATAAATTCTTCGATATTAACTTCACAGTTAGCAAAGGGTCAAAAATGGAATAAGAATTAACGAAAAGACAAAACGAACAGTTTTCAGATGAAATTAGATATAAATGAATAAATACATTAATAGGGGTGACTGAGTTGGAAGTTCCAGGTCAACAAATGGAAAATGCTCATTGTCAATTCAGAATTAATACGTCTCAATCCAATGAAGAATATTATTATCATTGCAGTTGCAGGGTTATCTGATTATTATCTTCAACTTCAGGTTGTTTATCGGATTTTGACACGGTGATTCCAAGCAGCCTAACTGGTTTTTCCAGTTTTGGAGAAAACAGTAAATCCATTGATTTATTAAGAATATCCTGTTGATCGATTACATAATCTTTAAAAGTCTTACTCCGCGTATGAATCTCAAAATCAAAATATTTAATTTTTACGGTAAGTGTTCTACCTCTAAAATTTTTCTTTTTCAATCTGGTTGCAACAACCCGGGATATCATACCTAATTGTAATGTGAGTGCTTCCTTATCTGAATAATCAATATCAAAGGTGCGTTCTGCTCCAAGGGATTTCCGAATTCTTTCAGTTGATACTTTGCGGTTATCTTCTCCTCTCACTGCATTATAGTAATATTTACCTGCCTTTCCAAAAAGATGCATAAGTTCAATTTCAGTTTTTTTCTTTAAATCTGCACCATTATTAATGTCAATTGATTTCATTTTTTCGGCTGTGACTTTTCCAATTCCATAGAATTTTTGTATGGGAAGTTTCTCTAAAAATTCAATTGCTTCTTCTTCAGGTATAATTGTCATCCCATTTGGTTTATTCATTCCTGAAGCAATTTTTGCAAGGAATTTATTGTAGGATATGCCAGCAGATGCAGTTAGCCCCGTTTCGGCTTTTATTCTTGCCCGAATCTCACGAGCAATTAAAACTGCTGAAGAGAATCTCAGTTTATTTCGGGTCACATCGAGGTATGCCTCATCCAGAGACAGGGGTTCCACTAAATCCGTGTAATCCCTAAATATGGCCATGACGTGCCTGGAAACTCCAGAATACACCTCAAAGCGTGGTTTCACAAAAATAATACCGGGACATTTTCTATATGCCGTGCGAGATGGCATAGCAGAGTAAATCCCATATTTTCTCGCCTCATAACTGGCAGCCGCCACCACACCGCGCACCTTTGATCCCCCAACAGCAACTGGTTTCCCGCGATATTCCGGGTTATCCCTTTGTTCAACAGACGCATAAAATGCATCCATATCAACATGAATTATTTTTGACGAATACACTTGATCTTTTACCAGTCCAACTGATCCCCATCTCTAAAAAATAATCCTGATGGACCGCCATCCACCAGTGTTGCTAACCGAATCATACCCTGAACACCCTCTTCAAGAGAGCGGGGGGCGTTCTTGCCACCCATATCAGTTCGCACCCAGCCAGGACTTACAGAATTCACCAGAATTTTTGTCCCTTTCAATTCATTATGAAGAATAATAGTCAGGGCATTCAATGATACTTTTGATATACGATAGGCTGGATATAAACCATTCATATCTGATAATTGTCCCATTGCACTGGAGACATTGACAATTCGACCAAAATCATTTTCTTTCATTTTTGGGATAAGCAACTGGCTCAATAACAAAGGTCCGTAAACATTCGTCATCATTGTCTTATGTATAATATTGGAATTGATTGTGAGAATGGAATTATCCGCACCGGAATCTGCGTCATCAATCAGGATACCGGCGTTGTTCACAAGGATATCAATTTTGCCATATTTAGACAAAACTCCATCAGCAGCATGCCTTATGGATTGCTTATCAGACATATCCAGAATGACAGAATCAATATTCTGGAATTGGTCTTTTAATTTTGATATCACAGAATCAAGTGAGTCAGCATTCCGGCCTGATAGAATGGTATAGTAACCCATTTCAGCAAATGTTTTTGCAGCTTCAAGACCTAAACCTCGGTTGGCTCCGGTAACCAAAACTATTTTTTTATTATTCATATTGTACCTTTTAAAATTTATTATTGGAAAATTGATTATTGATTTAATTACACAGCAGAGTCATCACACATAGCATAGTTTTGCCAGAATCGCACGGATTCAGCCCATTCTTCAGTAGAGTATGTTCCCTTGGTTCCACCAGTCAGTTGCAACTGATTTCTCATCATCGTTACCGGTCCCATTGGCATATTTTCCAATCCCTCTGGAAGACAGTTGAAGGCAATGAGCTCCCAATCGGCATTTGTCTCATCTTCATTTGTTTCAGCAAGAACATCATGATGATAAAGAATAAGATTTACAGACCCTGCCGGTAATGGCGGGACACCAATGGCTCGGATTTGAATATACGGCTCTTCATTCTCACGCCGCCGGGTGATAATTGCTTTTAATTGCATTTCATTGGAAATTTTAACCAAAGGACTAAAAAAATATTGAAGCAGTGAATTGGATACATGAACAAGACGAACGCCTTGGCGATATCCTGATTCAAAATGACCTGTATTCAACTGAGTGGCTGCATGTTCGGCGATCTCGTCAAATCCAAGTCCCAGAGCAAAAGACTTACCTGAGCCCTTTACCTGACGGGTAACAAAACTATTTACCGAAACTGTTTCCATGTACGAACTCCTTTGTGAGTTTTTTGTCGGTAAATGTAAGAAAGAATATTCAATTTACAGGATGATTATTCTATTTTATTTGAGTGATTTGTCCTAATGAGTGAATCTCTAAAAGGTGTACTTACAACCATGTCTGCTTTTTTACTGTGGGGAGTGGTGGCAGTATTCTGGAAACTATTGAGTCATGTCCCATCGATCACTGTCATGTCACATAGGGTGATATGGTCACTGGTTTTTGTCTCAATCATTCTATTTACTCAATCCCGATGGAAAGAAGTCAAACTGGCTTTTTCATCCAAACGAAATCTGCTGACCATGATGCTCACGGCAGTTCTGATTGGTACAAACTGGCTTGTTTTTATCTGGGCAGTGAATAATAATCATTTAGTGGAGGCCAGCTTGGGGTACTTTATAAATCCTCTTGTCAACATGCTACTGGGAATGGTTTTACTAAAAGAAAGACTGGGGAGGTGGCAATTTCTGTCTATAGGATTAGCTTTAGTTGGCGTTGTGATGCTTACCATACAGTCCGATCGGCTTCCCTGGATAGCATTGATCCTGGCATTTTCTTTTGCATTTTATGGCTTATTACGAAAAACCGGTAAGGTAAACTCTCTTCCCGGATTGACAGGAGAATTAATAGTTCTCATGCCGTTTGCCTGTCTCTATTTATTAATGAAGGGTGGTGGACCCGGCGAACTATTTGGTGGAAATGATTTACCTGGTATTTTATTATTAATGTGTGGTGGTGTGGTCACAGCGATTCCACTTTTACTATTTGCTCATGGTGCCAGAAGGATTCAGTATATTACAGTCGGTTTTCTACAATACCTTGCACCCAGCGGACAATTACTGATTGGCATATGCGTATATCATGAACCATTCACGTCGTTACATATAATGTCTTTTGGATTTATTTGGGCAGCATTACTTGTTTATTCTATTTCAGCTGTTTCTCAGTTTAGAAGACAAAAAATTAAGTTGTAAGACCTGAAGGTTGCCCGTGGCATGCCTAACGCCAAAATTACCAGCTTATAAAACAAATTCCAGCATCACGACACAAAACATTTTGTTTGCTGTCTGTTGACATTTAACAATACGATTATACAATAATTTTCTATCCCGTATAAGATATGAAATGAAAAAGTTTTGTATCCCTGATATCTCAGTATCTCGGAAGTGTCTAAATACCCACAAAGATAAATCAATTGAACGAGTCTCATTGCCTACCCTAAATTTGCACCAAATTTTAGGAGAAAATATATGTCAGACTGGGCAGTAATACTGGGATCATCCAGTGGATTTGGTGAAGCTACTGCACGAGAGTTAGCCAGCAAGGGAATCAATATTTATGGAATCCATCTTGATCGAAGATCTGCGAAAGAACGAATCGACGAACTCATCACTGATCTAAAGTCAGAAGGTGTACAAGTTGTATTCAAAAATATGAGTGCAACAGATGAAGATAAGAGACATCGGGTAATTGAAGAGTTAAAGAGTTTTGGAGATATCCGTGTAAAAATTCTTATGCATAGTCTGGCATTTGGTGCCTTAAAACCAGTCATCGGTGAGAGTCCGGCTCAATCACTTTCACAGAAACAAATTGAGATGACTCTGGATGTGATGGCAAGCAGCATTATATATTGGTCTCAGGATTTGTATTATGCCGGATTATTAAAAAAAGGCAGTCAAATTTTTGGAATGACCAGTTCAGGTGGACATTGTCAATGGAAAGCTTATGGTGCTGTATCTGCTGCCAAGGCTGCCCTAGAATCATACAGTAGGCAATTGGCATTTGAATTCAGTGAGTTTGGTATTGCCAGTAATACTTTGCAGGCTGGAGTAACGGATACCGCCGCTTTGAGGAAAATCCCGGAAAATGAGAAAATGATTGAACTTGCCGAATCAATGAATCCTGGTAAGAGACTGACTCAGACTAAGGATGTGGCAAAAATTATTGGACTGTTAGGACTTGCAGAAGAAACCTGGCTCACAGGAAATACAATTCGTGTTGATGGGGGTGAAGATATCAGCGGGTAGCTGATGAAAAGTTTAAACTGTTACAAATGGCGATATTGGTTCATTGATCATAATACACCATAAATTCATTTCAAGGCATAAAAAAGGACTGTTAAAACAGCCCTTTTTTATATTCATTTTGAATATGAATTTTAAAATCTAATATTTATACCGGCATTGACATACCTTGGTGTACCAAGAAATACTTCTGCATTATCGGCATCATGTATAGTATGATCCCAGCCATTATACTGACTATTATCAACGGCATCCTGAACATAGATTTCATCAAATAAATTGAAAATATGTAAAAACGCCTGAATATTGGTATTCCCAAATTGTATCGGAATATCATAATATGCATGTACATCAATTTTAGTATAACCGGGTGCTTTCCAGACTTCATAGCGATCAGCAAAAAGCCATTCTGAATCACTTATTACACCATCATCTTCACCATTATCAGGTGCAGTGTCCCATTGGTCGGTATAATCTCCGTCATTATTATCATCGTTTTTTTCTATACCATCGTCACCAAAGTCATTTACTTGTCTGCTTTCAGGGCTCCAATCGGCATAATTATCTTCATACCAATTTAATAAAGCTTGAATTTTTAAACCTTCAATTGGGGTTATTGTGGCACCAAAAACCATGGCTGCCTGGGGTCTCCAGCGACAACTATAATATACCCTCAACGACAATTAGATTTCCCTATCATTTAACAGAACTATTAAAGCTAACGGAAGGAGCCCGAAGGGCGACTGGAGTTAGCTTTACACTGTAGCGTGTCAAAGCCTTCCGGAATTAAATTGGCAATAATAATCAGTATAATGTCTTTTTTGGATGGAAGATTTGAGGGGATGTTTGAAAATTTATGATGATATCTTTATTAAAGAGGCCTTTTGAACCAATTATCTTACTGTAATGAAAACTGTTTCATCCCAATAGCCATGGCAGTCTGTTATATTGTACAGGCCAACGATATTCTCCTTAAATATAGACTGTTTTGTCAAATCGTTTTTGAAGATGCACAAGATACAAGAATTTATCACTCTGTAGAATTCTGTTGACAACCCAAATAGCATTTGATTAAACTAACACGAGTATTTAAACTATAACTTTTAAAATATTTTTATCACCTTTATTAGAAATATGGTAGAAACAGGTGGAAACGATATGAGGCATATTATATTATTTCTATCAATAATTCTGATTCGACATAATTTGAATCGGTGTAACTTTAGTGCATAAATTACCATGGAAAAAATATCATTATTACATATTACTAAATATCTAAATATGACCTATAAGACCTACAGCAAAGCGCTAATATTCTCAATTATGTTCTCATCCCTTTTTTCAAATTCGATGATTGCAGTCTTAGATTTTGAAGGCAAAGGAATAAAACAGGAAGAAGCATCCACAATAACTGATAGACTTAGATTGGACTTCCCTAACTTTGCAGGACAGTGAAAGAAGTCATAAATTAACCTTACAGAGGAGGATTTATGACACAGAAGA